>CBDUHF010000107.1:0-3460 GCA_965367085.1 uncultured Polaribacter sp. | reverse complement strand
GATATGAGGTTTTTTTATGGAACAAGGTTTAAATATAACCTAGTAACTATGAAATAATATTAATAATTTTCGTTATTCAGTTATACATCGTTTATTTGTATTTATTATGAAAAAAATATATTGGTTTTTTGCTTTTTCTATGTTCTCAATTTTTGGTAATGCTCAAGTTGGTGGTGAAAGTGTATACCAATTTTTAAATCTTTCTACTTCTGCTAGACAAATAGCTTTAGGAGGTGAAGTATTAACTCTAATGGATGATGTTAATCAACCAATTTGGAACCCTGCAACAATTAATCAGGATATAGATAATAAATTATCTGTTAATTATGCGAGTTACTTAGGTGGTATTAATGTGGGGTCTGTTTCTTTTGCAAAACATTTAACAAGAAGATTTGGTACAATACATGGTAGTATTAAATATCTCGATTATGGATCTATAATTGGTGCAGATGAACAAGGAATTGAAACAGGTAATTTTGGAGCAAATGATATTGCTATTTCTGTTGGTTATTCTTTTAGTCTACCGTGGAAAAACTTATATATGGGTACTAATGTCAAGTTAATAAATTCAAATATTAGTAATTATTCTTCTATAGGTATTGCTTCTGATATTGGTGTTTTATATTATAATCCTTATAAAACATTTTCTTTTACTTTGGTAGCTAGAAATGTTGGTACTCAAATAAAACCTTTTAATGGTGAAATTGAAAAGTTACCATTTAAATTGGCAATGGGGGCTTCTTATCAATTAGATCATGTTCCTCTAAAATGGTATTTAACTTTAGATAATTTACAACAATGGAATGTTTCTGTTTCTAATCCGTCTGAACAAACCACAGATTTAGAAGGTAATGTTACAGAAGAAAGTATTGGTTTTATAAAAAATGCTTTTCGACATTTTATTGTTGGGGCAGAGTTATTTCCAGAGAGTGCTATCAATTTAAGGTTAGGATATAATTTTAGAAGATCAGCCGAATTAAAATTACAGAATGCAAGAACTTTTAGTGGAATTTCTTTTGGATTTGGATTAAAAATGAATAACTTTAAGTTTAATTATGCGTACTCGAAATTTCATTCTGCTGCAAATACAAGTACTTTTAGTTTACAAATAGATTTAGATAGAAGATAACAAAATAATGAGTAAAAAGATAATTATTGCAATTGATGGATTTTCATCAACAGGGAAAAGTACAATAGCTAAATTATTGGCTAATAAATATAATTATATTTATGTAGATACTGGAGCAATGTATAGAGCTGTAACTTTATTTGCTATGAATAACGGCCTTGTTGGAGAAGATTTTTTAGATAAAGAAAAGTTAGTTTTACAATTAAAAGATATTTCTCTTTCCTTTAAATTTAATAATGAATTAGGTTTTGCAGAAATGTTTTTGAATAATATTAATGTAGAAAAAAAAATTAGAACTCTTGATGTTTCTAAATTAGTAAGTAAAGTTTCTACGATCTCTGAAGTTAGAAGAAAATTAGTTGCCGAACAGCAAATAATGGGTGTTGAAGGAGGAATTGTAATGGATGGTAGAGATATTGGTACTGTAGTTTTTCCTGAAGCTGATTTAAAATTATTTATGACTGCTTCTGCAGATAAAAGAGCTACTAGACGTTACAAAGAACTGATTGATAGAGGAGATGATGTAAATTTTGCTGAAATTCTTTTTAATGTTGAAGAAAGAGATAGAATTGATTCTACAAGAGAAGATTCTCCTCTATTAAAAGCAAAAGATGCTATTGAATTTGATAATTCTGACATGGGAATCACAGAACAATTTGAACGTATATGTTCTTTGGTAGATAGAGCTTTAGTAAATATACAATAGCTATAAATAAGTTTGACCTAATTAACTTCGCTTTAATTTCTTATGAGTCTTCGAATGCTCCGCATTTGAAACGGTTTGTTAGAGATTTTTTTTTCTACTAAACTTGATTATATATAAATTACAATAATGAAGTTACTCTTAAAGGTGACATATGCTGAAATGAATTCAGCACAAGAAAAAAGCGAGGATTGAAAGCAGGAAATAGCTTCAAAAAAAATGTAATATCTGAATATTAAGGAATATTCAGATACTTATGTGTTTGTAAAGAAATTTTCCATTTAGGATTTTTCATTACATAATCTACAATTTGTGGAGTCATCTTTTCTTTTTTACTCCATTCTGGTTGTAAAAAAAGTTGACATTTTTCTGATACTTTAGCCGCTTGTTCTTCAGCAAAAGTAAAATCATTTATATTGTGAATAATCATTTTAAGCTCATCTGCTTCTGGATAACACTCTTCTAAAGGTAATTTTGTTTTCTTTGGAGATAAACAAAACCAATCCCATTTTCCAGAAAAAGAATACGCTCCAGAAGTTTCTATATGTGTTTTTATATTGTTTTTTTGCAACAAGTTTGTTATATAATCCATTGACCACATTAAAGGTTCACCACCAGTAATTACAACAGTTTTAGCATGTTTTGTAACGTTTTCTACAATAGTATCTGCTAAAGTAGGAGGATGTAATTCTGCATTCCAACTTTCTTTAACATCACACCAATGGCAACCAACATCACAACCACCAACTCTAATAAAGTAGGCAGCAGTACCTGTATGAGATCCTTCTCCTTGAATTGTATAAAACTCTTCCATTAAAGGAAGCATAATACCTTTATCTACTAAACTTTTTGTTTTACTATCCATCTTTATATTATCTACCCATAGAAATTTTGGAGTGCAAAGGTAGTTTTTTGTAAATCAACTATAAAAAGAATAATAAATTAATTCTAATTACTTAAAAATCAAATGATTTTTGTAAATTTGCACTCCTTTTTACGATAACAGGTTTGTAAAAGGAATTAGATAAAACAATTTATAAAAACAACTCTTTGCGTTTTAGTCGTTAAAAATCTGTAAAACAATAAGATACAAAATTATTTTCAGAAATGTCTGAAGAAACAAAAAACACTGAAGAGCAAGTAGTTGCTACTGAAGTACAAGAAACAGTTGTAGAAACTGTAAATCCAGAACAATTTTTAGCTGATTTTAACTGGCACAGATACGAAGAAGGTATCGATGCTGTTGATGAAACTAAATTAGTAGAATTCGAAAAAGCGTTAGAAGGAACTGTAGGTTTCGTAAACGAACGTGATGTTATTGAAGGAACTGTAATCAGAGTTACTGATAGAGATGCTATCATCGATATCAATTCTAAATCTGAAGGAGTTATTTCTTTAAACGAATTTCGTTACAACCCTAGTTTAGCTGTTGGAGATAAAGTAGAAGTATTAGTAGACAAAAGAGAAGATTCTTCTGGTCAATTAGTATTATCTCATAAAAAAGCAAGAGTAATTAAAGCATGGGAACGTGTTAACAATGCTCATGAAACAGGTGAAGTAGTTAACGGTTTTGTTAAATGTAGAACTAGAGGTGGTATGATTGTAGATGTTTTCGGAATCGAAGCATT
>CBDUHF010000106.1:0-4339 GCA_965367085.1 uncultured Polaribacter sp. | reverse complement strand
GAGTTTGTAGATAAATATGCAAATCCTTATGATGATAAATACATCAATACAACTTTAAAGCCTTATCAATCTCAAGGAAATTTAGAACTTTTAAAAGGAACACCAAAACATCTTACAGATGCTATTGGCGATTTTTCTGTAGATTATATCAAAGAAAAGGCAAATGATGAAAATCCATTCTTTTTGTATGTGCCTTTTCACGCAGTTCATTCTGATGTTACAGGAAGAAAAGATTTAACTGAAAAATATGTAAAAAGAGGATTGAATCCAAGAGCAGCAGAATATGCATCTATGATTGAGTTGTTAGATCAAAATGTTGGAAAAATAAATGATGCCTTAAATGATCCAAATGGTGATGGCGATTTTTCTGATGATATCACCAACAATACCATTTTCATTTTTTATTCTGATAATGGAGGCTTAAGAGAAAATAATCCACTGAAAGGGAAAAAAGGAAATTTAACAGAAGGAGGTCTTAGAGTTCCATTAATTTTTAGATATCCAAATGTGATAAAAGAAAATTCGATTACTAATCAAGCAGTTCATTGTATCGATTTTTTGCCAACTTTAGCAGATTTAACTGGAGTAGATGTTACTACATTAAAAAAGAAAGATGGAAGCAAGCCTAAGTATGATGGAACTTCTTTTGCAAAAGTTTTAACAGGAGAAGCAAAAAGAATCTCAAGAAATAATTTGTTTTGGCATCTACCAGGTTATATGGATGAGCGTTTTTCGCCCACCACATTAATTCAAACAAGAGTAGGAGAAGAATATTATAAGTTGTTTTATTTTTATGAAACTGAAGAATTTGAAATGTATAACATCACCAAAGACATTTCAGAAAAAAGAAATATTTTAAACAATCCTACATCCAAAGAAATGGAAATTGCATTGCAAATGAATGCAGATATGTTAGCTTGGTTAAAAACTAATAATGCACCAACAGGAACTTGGGGGAAAAACAATGAAAAAGTGCCTTGTCCTAAAGTAGAAGGGGTAAAAAAGTATCAATAATTAAATTTAAGAAATGAGTAAAAAGTCCTTGATTTTACCTTTTTTGGTAGTGATAAGTTTAGCATTTACAGGATGTTTTAGTAACAATAAGTCTAAGAATGTTACTAAAGTTGATGCACATCAGAATGAAAAACCAAACATCATATTTTATTTAGCAGACGATCAAGATGTGTACGATTATGGTTGTTATGGTAATGAGAAAGTAAATACAGCAGCAGTAGATAGGTTGGCAAAAGAAGGAATGTTATTTACCAATGCATTTACAGCGCAAGCCATTTGTGCACCAAGTAGATCTCAAATTTTCACAGGAAATTATCCTGTTAAAAATGGTTGTTTTGCCAATCATACAGCAACAAGACCCAATATTGAAAGTGTAACTTCTAGAATGAAAAATCTAGGTTATGAAGTTGTTCTGGCAGGAAAAAGTCACGTAAAACCTGCAACTGTATATCAATGGGATAAAGAATGGGAACCTGTTCCTAAAAAAGATGTGCCAAGAGATTACATTCCTTTGGACAGTATTGAAAATTATATAAAAACTGCAAAAAAGCCTTTTTGTATGTTCATCACCTCAAAATATCCGCACGGAAAATATTTTGATGTTAAAAACCCTGATGTAAATAACCTAAAGTTTTATCCTTTTAATGAAGATAAAAAGAATAATAAAGTATACATAAAAAGTAGAGCAGGTTATTATAGAAGTATTGAAGAAGACAATACACAGATTGAAAAAGTATTGGAATTTGTTGATGCTCATTTAGATGAAAACACTTTGTTTATTTATAGTGCAGATCATGGAGTTTCTGGAAAATTTACAGTTAAAGACATTGGTTTAAAAGTTCCTTTTGTAGTACGTTGGCCTAAAGTGATTAAAGCAGGAACAACATCAAATCAGTTGATTCATTATACAGATGTGTTACCAACATTTATGGATGTTGCAGGAGGTAAAGTACCCGAAAATGTCGATGGTAAAAGTTTCTTGCCAATCTTAAAAGGAAATGATATTGCAGTTAATAAATATGTATATGGCGTTAGAACCAATCAGAATATTTTGAATTCAGAGATTTTTCCATCAAGAATGATTCGTGATAAACGATACAAATACATCAGAAATTTTAATTCATTAGAAGTTGTTGAACAAAATTTAACAGGAAAATCAAACGTAGATTACTTTATAAAAAGAGGGGCAAACAAATTTAAAAATGAACCTTTTGAAGAATTATACGATTTAGAAAAAGATCCTTTTGAAAAAAATAATTTGGCACAAAATCCTGAATTTAAATTGATGAAAGAAAAATTGGCAAAAGATATGTTTTCTTGGATGAAAGCTCAAGGAGATATTTTAGATGAAAGCATTGGTAATATGCCTATCATAACTCCAAAAGGTAAAAAAGGATTCAAGTTAGATCAAGATACACCAAGAAGAAAAATTCCTGATTCTATAAAAAACTCACTCACAAAAGACGATTATATCGTAATAAAACATTGGTAATATGATGATGATAAAAAAACTTTTTACTTACGTATTTGTTTTGTCCATTCTTTTAGTTTCCTGTAAATCCTCAAAAGAGAAAACTGAAGCTAATCTAAATCAAGATAAAAATCAAAAACCAATGAACGTGCTGTTTATTGCTATTGATGATTTACGTCCAGAGCTAAATATTTATGGGGCAAAACACGTAAAATCTCCAAACATAGATCAATTTGCAAAAGAAGCTACTGTTTTTAATCGTGCATATTGTAACGTGCCTGTTTGTGGAGCTTCCAGAGCTAGTTTACTAACCAGTATTCTACCAACAAAAACCCGTTTTATAGATTATAGAGCAAAGGCAGAAGAAGATGTGCCAAATGCAAAAACATTACCAAGTATTTTTAAAGATGCAGGTTATACTTCAATTTCTAATGGAAAGATTTTTCATTATAATAAAGATGTTCAAGAAGCAAGTTGGAGCGAAAACCCTTGGATGCCAAAAGGCGGACATAGAGTAAGTTATGACTCTACAACCAACAACGTGATTATGAAATCTGGTAATGGTCGTGTATATGAAGCACCAGAAGTTGAGGATAGTGCTTATCCAGATTATAAAATCGCCCAAAAAACGATTAAAGATTTACGTAGATTTAAGAAATCTGGGGAGCCTTTTTTTATGGCTTGCGGGTTTTTTAGACCTCACATGCCTTTTTATGCACCAAAAAAATATTGGGATTTATATGATAGAGATTCCATAGAAATAGCAGACAATCGTCATTTACCTGAAAATGCTCCAAAATCTTTAAGAGGAAGTGGAGAATTTAAAAGCTATAGTTTTGGCGATTATAAACCCAATACTGAAGAATTTCACAAAATGATGCGCCATGGATATTATGCTTGCGTTAGTTATGTTGATCAGCTAGTAGGTGAAGTGTTAAGTGAACTTGAAACACTTGGTTTGGCAGAGAATACCATTGTTGTAATTTGGGGAGATCATGGTTGGCATTTAGGAGAGCATGAATTTTGGGGTAAACACAACACATTACATAATGCACTGCAAGTGCCTTTGATTGTAAAAGTACCTGGAAAATCAAAAGGAAAACAAACGGATGCTTTAGTAGAAAGTGTAGATATTTATCCAACACTTTGTGATTTAGCCAACTTAAAAACACCTGAATATATCATGGGAAAAAGTTTTACATCCGTAATTAATAATACTAAGAAATCGTTTAGAGAAAATGCATATGCACGTTTTAAAAAATCGGATGCTATTGTAACAGATGATTTCACTTATTCTCTGTTTGAAAATGGGGAAGAAATGTTATATAATCGAAAATTAGATCCAGCAGAAAATAAGAATGTAGTTGCAGATGTAAAGTATAAAAAAGTGCTTCAAGATATGCGTAATGCATTAAAAGTAAAACTAGAACAAGCAAAAAGTTATAATTAGAATAAAGAGATTGCTAAATGATGCTTCTTAAAAATAAATCCTTTTTGCTTTTAATTTTACTAATTACAATTACTTTAAATGTAATTAGTCAAGAATTAGAACGTCCTTTTATTTTAATAAAGTCTTCAGAAAGAAATAATATTTTACAGAAAATAGAAACAAAAAGTTGGGCAAAAGATATCTTTTCAGATTTAAAAATCAGAACGGATTTTCAAGTAAATCAGTTTTATCAAAATCCAAATAAATATTTAAAACAGCTTCCTTTTAATTGGGAACAGGGTTTAAAAGATGAATTTCCACCATTTTTTAAAACAGATCATATAGAAAATGGTAAGCATAAAAACTTAGACAATGCCACTGAAAAAGAATGGAAACCTGCAGCACTTTTAATAGAATATTTACAA
>CBDUHF010000105.1:0-4563 GCA_965367085.1 uncultured Polaribacter sp. | reverse complement strand
AAATGCCAGTTGGCATCTGCTATACTCCTTACATAGGTAATATTACTGCTTCCAGCATCTCCTTTTACAATTAAAACCCCACTATTGCTTGCATCTGAAGCTACAGTTAAATCTCCTGTTGCATTAACATCTAAATCGTTTACAACATATACATGTGCTTTTGGCGACACATAAAATGTACCACTAGAGGAGACATGAAGCCCTTGTGACCATCCAACACTTATAATGGTAACACAAAACATAAAAAACATTTTTTTAATCATACTTTATAATTTTTAATTAATAATAGTGCAAATTTGACACTATTAAAGGGTTTAGTATTGCGGTAATAAATAAGTGGTTTATATTAGGTACAAGTGATTATTAAAACAGATAAAAGAATTAATTTAAAAGGATAAATGTGCTTTTTTAGAAATAAACGTTTTAAATATCAAGTAAGTAGTACTCAGAAGAATAATGGGTAATTTCTAATTCAATAGTCTATTTTAATTGTAAAAATTTTCTAAGATTCTCTATTCTTCTATTAGCCACAGACAAAGACTTCCCGTTTTTCAGCAAACAATAATTACCATCAGATCTAATTATTTTTGTAATAGCTTTAATATTTACAATAAACTTATGATGAATTCTAAAAAAAAGATTTTGAGGTAAAAAATTCTCATAATACCCAATGTTTTTAGAACCAACTTTAGAGTGCCCATCTAACAAATGAAAAACGGTATACTTTCCGTCTGCTTCTAAATACAAAATATCTTTTATTTCTATAATATCTATACTAGTTGGTGTAGGTACACCAATAATATCTGTTGCAAAATTAGTTTCTGTAGTTGTATTTTGTAAAATTCTTTTTTCGAACAGTTTTTTTTCACAGGTTTTAATAGCTTTATTTAAGCTATTAATTGTTATAGGCTTAACAATATAACTAGATACATGGTATTCGTTTATGGCTTTTATAGCATAATTTTTATGAGAGCTGGTAATCACAATTTCACAATCAAAATCTCCAATGTCATGAAGAATCTCTAAAGTATTTTTCTGTTCTCCCAAATCTATATCTAACAATAAAATATCTGGCTTTAAGGCCAGATATTTATCTGTAAATTCTAAAGAATTTTTAGCAACTCCTACAACTTCAATATTTTCAAAATATTTAGCTAATAAAAGGGTAAGCAGCCTTACATTAATCTCATCATCTTCAACTATTAATGTTTTAAATTTTATAGGCATTATATTTATACATTTTTAGTTAATAATCCTTAAAAAAAAGCAATAAAACAGGCAACATCAGCAATGCATTTATAAATTTGTCCCATATAAATAGAAATACAAAAACCAATATTGCCATGTGCTTTTAAAATAAATATCTTATTGGGTAATTGTCTTAATTAAGTACTTTCAACACTACTCTTCTATTTAAAACCCTTCCTTTTTCTGTAGTATTTGTTGCTATAGGCTTACTTTCTCCATAACCTACTGCTTCTATAGTAACATTTTGCAAACCTCCATATTCTATTAAATACCTTTTTACTTCATTGGCTCTGTTTTGTGATAATATTTGATTTAAATTAGAATTTCCAATACTATCAGTATGCCCTTCAATTAAAATTTTAGAATTAGGAAATTGTTTTAATTTATCAGCAATTTCTTGCAAAACTATATAAGCATTGTCTTTAAAACTATGTGTACCACTATTAAAATAAATAGAGGTAGCATAACCTTTTAAAATACTGTTTATATTTTTTTTAATTACCTGTGGTGTTTCTATTACTTTTACTTCAACCTTTGGGCAACCTTTATTTTGCATTATACCTTTTACATTTGGGCAAGCATCATCTTTATCTAAAACACCATCTTTATCTGTATCTTTATAAGGGCAGCCATTATTCGCTTTTGGCCCAAAGGTGTTTTTACAACTATCTAAAGAATCTACAACACCATCTTTATCTGTATCTGGGCAACCATTATTTTCTTGTAAACCAGCAACTTTAGGGCAACCATCTTCAGCATCTACAATCCCATCATTATCTGTATCTGGGCAACCATTAAATGCTGCCAATCCAAAAGTATTGGGGCAAACATCTTCAGCGTCTACTACTCCATCTTTATCACTATCTTTTTTTTGGGGTCTAAATGTAATACCTGCAAAATGTTGAAAGTGATTAGAATCATATTTCAAGCCACTCTCTGTTGTCCATTTTGCAACACTTTCAAGGTTCACACCAAAAGAATCATTTAGCCAATAAATCAATCCACCTCCAAAATTTAAGGAAAGGGTGTTATTTTTAATTTTAAAAGCTCCTAAACCTCCAGATAAGTACATATTAAAACGTTTACTTACAATAGAATTCTCCTGCTTACCCAATAAATAATATTTTAAATTAAAGTCTGCAGCAAAATAATTCATGTTTTCAGTAATAAACTCTCCATCCAATTCTGCATCTGGCGCTTTAAACTTATTGTTACTTATAAGTAAACCTACAGACCAATGCTCATGAAATTGATAATCTACACCTGCAGCTATATTGTTAGTAAATCCCATTTTTTTTAAAGCCAATCCATTAAAAGGATTGGTGTCTCCAGAATTATCTACAATATTTGCACCTACTTTAAACAGCCATTTATTCTCATTTTGTGCTTTACTTTGCGCTATACAGAATAGCGTTATAAAACAACATAAAATTGTAATTTTTTTCATTTTTTTGTGTCTTTTATATTTGTTTAACAACACAAATAAACAGTAAAAAAGAACTGCTTTACTTCACTAAGTAATAAGTGACTGTATTTAAAGATAAGTGTTAAGTATAACGTTTATAGTACTTTAAATTATTTTTTTAGCTAGTTATAGGCAAGAAGTAAGTATATTTGAAACAAGTTTATTCAACTAAACTTTCTTATTTTTTTATAGATAAGCAACTAAAATCTACAAGACTTTTTTTGTTAAAATAATAAATAAGTTATTCTTCTTAAAAGTGTACAAGTACATATAATAAAAAAGGGCTGCTATACCCTAACTAAAAAATAAATGAACAAGAAAAAAAATACAACATGTCAAAAAATCTATCCTTTAATATCTTATCTTTCAATTGGCCTAAAAAACAACCTATCTTCTATTTTACAGTACAAGAAACGCAATACAGCCATCCTATTCATAAATACAAATGGTCTTCAAATATTTTAAATGCATTTCCTGAATTAAAAAATACAGAAATAGAGCATATTTATACAACCTTTACTACACAAACAGAAGGTGCTATTCCTATAGAAATAGAAATGTATAATAAAGAGCTTTTAATCTATAAACAGTTTCTAAAACACCAAATTCGCAATCATTTCAAAGAAAAAGGATTTATAGTAACTAAAAACTTTATTAGAGATATACAAGTATGGTTACCTTTAAAAAAAACAATTCATCCTTTATACCAACAATACTATAAATTCTCTTTAAAAATACAATTTGCACAAGTTTCTGAGCATCCAGAATTGGTGGTTTCTTTTGATGGTATGGCTAAAGTATTAAACATGCCAATTTCAGAAATAGAAGACACCACATTGGTAAAAAGAACTGTTTATAAAAATACCGTTTTCAATTACCAAAAATTAAAGGATCCAAACAAACAAGACTTTTACAACAGCTTAGAGTTTAACAAAGTATTTCCTTTATTAACAAGAGCTTTAGCAAATGCATATAAAATACCAGAGTCTATACCAAATCGTAACAATAAATATCGTAAATATGTAAACAACATTGCTTCCTTTACTAAAACATATCTGTTAACAGAAGAATTTAAAAAAATAATTCCTGTACATGGCAATAACTTTTTAAAAGTACCAATAAAACTTTTAAATCGTATAAACGCAAAAAAAGGAGAATTAGAATATGCCAATAAAAACAAAGGGTTATTTCCTAAAAAAGAGTTAGGTAAATTCAAACCTTATCGCAGACCCGAAAACCCAAATATCAAATTCTTTTTCATTTATCATAAAAATCATCAAGCAAAAATTAAAACACTCTACTCCTACCTAACAAATGGCACTGGTAAAGATACCTACTACCAAGGATTAGAAAATTACATCAATATAAAAGTAAAACTGTCTAATGAGCATTTTATAGAATATGAAAACAGTTCAAATCCTATTCCAGAAATTTGTGCCCAATTAGATAACCTAAACTTCAATCACGATAATGTAAGGTATGCTGCATTTTACATTAGTCCTTTTAACAAATTTACACCCAACAAAGAAGATAGATTGGTGTATGTAAAAGTAAAAGAGCTTTTACTCAACGAGGGTATTGTTACCCAAACTATTGATTACAATAAAATGCAAAATGATGTAAATAAACCAAAGAGCTATCAATATACATTGCACAACATATCTTTAGCAATACATGCAAAATTAGGAGGTATCCCCTGGAAATTAGCAGTAACAGAAAAAAAAGAACTAGTAATTGGTGTAGGTGCATTTATGTTTCAAGAAGAAAAAAGAAGATACATTGCAAGTGCTTTTAGTTTTCAAAACAACGGACTCTTTAGAGGTTTCGATTACTTTTCAGAAAATAACAAC
>CBDUHF010000104.1:0-4615 GCA_965367085.1 uncultured Polaribacter sp. | reverse complement strand
AAACCAAGATCAGCATAACCTGTAGCAACAACTTTTGCTCCACGATCATGACCATCTTGTCCTAATTTTGCAATCATAATTCTAGGTCTTCTACCTTCTAGTTCTGTAAATTTATCAGCTAATTTTGTAGCTTCTTTAAATAGTTTATCGTCTTTTATTTCTTTACTATACACACCCGAAATTGTTTTATGAATTGCTTTATGTCTGCCAAATACAGTTTCTAAAGCATCAGAAATTTCTCCTAAAGTAGCTCTTTCTCTTGCAGCTTTAACGGCTAAATCTAATAAATTTCCTTTACCTGTTTTTGCAGCTTCAGTTAAATCAGCTAGAGTTTTAGAAACATTTTTAGAATTTCTTTTTAATTTAATAGCATTCAGTCTTTCGATTTGAGAAAGTCGAACAGCTTCATTATCAACTTCTAAAATATGTAAAGGATCTTCTTCATTAAGTTGATATTTGTTAACTCCAACAATAGTGTCTGTTCCGCTATCAATTCTAGCTTGTTTTTTTGCTGCAGCTTCTTCAATACGCATTTTAGGAATACCTTTTTCAATTGCTTTCGTCATTCCTCCAAGTTCATCAACTTCTTTAATAAGATTCCAAGCTTTATTTGCAATCTCTTCCGTAAGTTTTTCAACATGGTAGCTTCCAGCCCAAGGATCTACTGTTTTTGTAATGTGAGTTTCTTGTTGTAAATATATTTGAGTATTTCTGGCAATTCTTGCAGAAAAATCAGTTGGTAAAGCAATAGCTTCATCTAACGCATTTGTATGTAAACTTTGTGTTCCTCCAAATACTGCAGCCATTGCTTCAATAGTTGTTCTAGCAACATTATTAAAAGGATCTTGTTCTGTTAAACTCCATCCACTTGTTTGGCAATGAGTTCTTAATGCTAGAGATTTTTGGTTTTTTGGATTGAATTGTTTTACAATTTTTGCCCATAACATTCTACCAGCTCGTAGTTTTGCAATTTCATTAAAATGATCCATTCCAATAGCCCAGAAAAATGATAAACGTGGTGCAAATGTGTCTATATCCATTCCTGCTTCTAAACCTTTTTTAATGTATTCTAATCCATCTGCTAACGTATAAGCAAGTTCAATTTCTGCTGTTGCACCAGCTTCTTGCATATGATAACCAGAAATAGAAATAGAATTATATTTTGGCATATTATTACTTGTATATTGAAATATATCTGCAATAATTTTCATGGAAGGACTTGGAGGATAAATATAGGTGTTACGCACCATAAATTCCTTTAAAATATCATTTTGAATCGTACCAGAAAGTTGTTCAGGAGAAATTCCTTGTTCTTCTGCAGCAACAATATAAAATGCTAAAATGGGTAAAACAGCTCCATTCATTGTCATTGAAACAGACATTTTATCTAACGGAATTTGGTCAAATAAAATCTTCATATCTTCAACAGAATCAATTGCTACGCCTGCTTTTCCAACATCACCTTGAACACGTTCATGATCAGAATCGTAACCCCTGTGTGTTGCTAAATCAAATGCAACAGATAAACCTTTTTGTCCTGCTTCTAAATTTCTTCTGTAAAAAGCATTGCTTTCTTCAGCTGTAGAAAAACCTGCATATTGTCTAATTGTCCAAGGTCTTCTAACGTACATTGTAGAATATGGACCACGTAAAAAGGGTGCAATACCTGCAACAAATTTTTCGTGTTTATAAGCTGCTTTAGGTTTTAAAGGAGTTGATTTTAATTTTATATGTTGTACACTTTTTCTACTCATTGGTAGCTTCATCTAACTTCATTAAGTTATATAATTTAGAACTTAATGTATCTTTTTCTTTTTCTTTTTTTCTTATTGAATTAAAACTATGGTAAACAAAAAATAAGCATACGATTCCAATAAATATTACTCCAGAAATAATATAATTTACTCCATTTCCAAAAAATTTATAAAATTTATCTTCTAAAAAATACAATGAAACAAATGTGAAAAAAGCAAAACCAATAATGAGTGTTGGTAACTTTTTTTTAATACCATTGATTTCATTTTTTAAAACAGTTTGTCTGTTTTGATACTCTGCAATTAGCTTATTTTTATTCTCCATGCAATTAGTTTTTAATTTTCTTCTAGCTCAAGTTTTAGTTTTTCTAAAGCTTCTGAAATTCGATTTCTATTTAATGGGGGAAATAATGTTTTTATGTTTCTTTGCTTCACAAAAGGATATAATTCTATATTGTTTTTCATTTTATCTTGTTTGTTTTGCTGATAATTTGTTCCTAAAAGAACTATTTTATTTTCATTAAATAATTCAATTTCTTTATTAGAACTTTCTTTTATTTTTTTGTGAATGATACCATCTTTTAGTTGATTTAAAAAACCACCACCTTTTTCAATTTGTTTAAAAAGAGTCAATGATTTTTCTGCCAATTGATGTGTTAAAGAATCTATATAATAAGATCCGTCTGCAAAGTTTTGTGCTTCTTTTAAATAACTTTCTTGTTGTAAGACTAATAACTGATTTCTTGCTATTCTTTCTCCAAATTCATTTGATTTATGATAAATACTATCATATGAAACATTAGAAATTGTGTTGGCGCCACCTAAAATAGCACTCATGCATTCAGTTGTTGTTCTTAATAAATTCACATTATAATCATACAATGTTTTATTACGTAAACTTGGTTGAACAAATAAATGGGCTTCTTTATTTTCAACATTATATTCTTCTAATAAGGCAGACCATAAAATTCTAAATGCTCTTAATTTGGCAATTTCGAAAAAATAATTACTTCCAACTGAGAAAGTAAAATGAATTTTAGATGCTATTTCACTTCCAAAATGATTTAAATATTCATTTGCATGTGCTAAAGTATATGCAAGTTGTTGTGTAATATTTGCTCCCGCGTTTTGATACAAATCTGAAGAAACTGAAATAGAATTACTTGTGTTTTTAACAATTGTTGTTAGTTTAGAATGATCTTCTTTTAAACTAATAAACCAATTGCCAGTTTCAGCTAAATTGCCAATAATATCTGTTTGAAAATAAACGTTATTTGAATTGATGAATTCTGATAATTTAATTTGAAATTCATCATTCAAAAAATTAAAATCAAAATAGATAAGTATAGACTTAGTATCTATATTTTGAAGTAATAGTTTATAATCGAAACTTGAGTTTGCTTTAAACTGAATTGAATTTGCGCCTCTTTTTAATGAATCTATAGCTAAAGAATTTGCTATTTTCTCATTATCAATAAAAATAGTTTGACAAATATTAAATCCTTTTTTAGGTAAGTTTATTTCTTTATGGTTTCTACCTTCTGATGTATAAAAAGGTTTTACAACAATGTTTTCATTTGTTTTCCAAAGAAGCGTGTTGTTATAGTCTTCACCTTTTAAATCTACTTGGATTTTTTGTTTCCAGGCAGAAGGTGAAGTTCCGTTAAATTCATCAAATAGAAATTTACTCATTAGTTTTTAATAGTATCAAATTCTATAATATAGATATCTTCGTTTTCTTTTTTCATTAAATACTTTTCTCTAGCAAAACGTTCTAATTGAAGAGAGTCTTGTAGCTTTTTTATAGTAGCTTTATCTTCTTCAATTTTTGTTTTATAAAAAGAGATCGTATTTTCTAAATCATCAATCTCTTTGTCAAATTTTCTATGAATTAAATACGAATTTTCATCAAAAAATAACATCCAAATAAGAAATGGAATAAAGATTAAAACAAAAACATTTGTTAAAATTTTTACAACCTTATTATTTTTTAAGTTTCGTAATGTCATAGAATTTATAAACGCTCATTAATAACAGTTCTAACAATATCTATGGCAACAGTATTGTATCTATCATTTGGTATAATGATGTCTGCAAAGTTTTTTGTTGGTTCTATAAACTGTTGATGCATTGGTTTTAAAGTGTCTTGATAACGATTTAAAACCTCGTTAATATCTCTTCCTCTTTCTGTAATATCTCTTTTAACTCTTCTTATTAAGCGTTCATCTGTATCAGCATGAACAAAGATTTTAATATCAAAAAGATTTCGTAATTCTTCGCTGTTAAAAATTAAAATTCCTTCTACTATAACTACTTTTCTTGGATGTGTTTTTACCGTATCTTCAGTTCTATTGTGAGTAACAAAAGAATATACAGGTTGATCTATTGTATTTCCTAATTTTAATTGTTTTAAATGTTCTACAATTAAATCGAAGTCTATTGCTCTAGGATGATCAAAATTTATTTTTTTTCTTTCATCATAAGAAAGATTGTTAGTCTGTTTATAGTAAGAATCTTGTGAAATTACACAAACTTCATCCTCAGGAAGTTGATTTATTATTTGGTTAACAACAGTTGTTTTTCCACTTCCAGTTCCACCAGCAATTCCTATAATTAGCATATAATAGTATTATTTTGATTTTTGTTTTTCTAAAAAAGTAAAGATATTATAAATATCTAAATTATATATTTAATAAAGGTTCTTTTTAAAACCACTATTTAAATTAAGATATTCTATTAATAAGTTCTTTTATTTTCAAAAATATGAGCACAAAAAAAAGTCTCATAAAAATGAGACTTTTAAAAATTGAGCCAATGGAGGGACTCGAACCCACGACCTGCTGATTACAAATCAGCTGCTC
>CBDUHF010000103.1:0-4903 GCA_965367085.1 uncultured Polaribacter sp. | reverse complement strand
TAATTCGGATTAAGCAGCTAAAGCGTAGTTATCTTCGCCGTTTAAAAAGTTGAAATAAGTTTTACAAGAATAATTTCATTCCTTGGTATGCTTACAAATTCACTGTCCTCGCTGTCAAAACCAGTCGTCCCCAGTTTTTCTTAAAGGAATACAAAAGTATAAAAAATACAGTTGCTAATCTCTTTTAATTCTAATATCTTCGAACAAATATTATACCACAATATATTATGAAGTTTGGCATTATAAAAGAACGTAAAAATCCACCAGATAGAAGAGTAGTTTTTTCACCAGAAAAACTGAAAGAGTTTACATCTAAATTCCCAGAATCTTCTGTTATAGTAGAGCATTCTGCAATTAGAGTTTTTTCTGATAAAGCTTATAAAAATGCCGGTTTAGAAGTTACAGAAAATATGGATGATTGTGATGTATTATTAGGTGTAAAAGAAGTGCCAATTGATGCTTTAATTCCTAATAAAAAATACTTCTTTTTTAGTCATACTATAAAAAAGCAGCCTTACAATAGAAAGTTATTATTGGCGGTTTTAGATAAAAATATTGAGTTATTCGATCATGAAACTATCATAAAAGAAAACGGAGCAAGGTTAATTGGCTTTGGACGTTATGCAGGTATTGTTGGTGCTTATAATGGTTTTAGAGCTATTGGCTTAAAGAATGGAGTTTTTAATTTACCTAAAGTTGAAAATTTAGAAAGTCAGCAAGAATTAATTTCTGAATTAAATAAAATTAAGTTGCCAAACTTAAAAATCCTTTTAACAGGAAATGGTAAAGTTGCTTATGGTTCTAAAGAAATGTTAGATGCAATGAACATAAAACAAGTTTCTGTAGAAGATTATATATCATCTACTTTTAATGAACCTGTTTATTGTTTAGCAGATGTTTTAGATTACAATAAACGTAAAGACGGAAAAGTAATAGACAATTTCGATTTTTACGATTATCCAGAAAAATACGAATCAGATTTTATGCGTTTTGCTGAAGTGACAGACTTCTTTATTGCTGGTCATTTTTATGGTAATGGCGCTCCTTATTTATTTACTAGAGAAGATGCAAAACAATCAAATTTTAATATAAAATTTGTGGCAGATATTTCTTGTGATGTGGATGGCCCAGTAGCATCAACTATAAAAGCTTCTACAATTGCAGATCCAATTTATGGTTACAATCCTGAGACAGAAACAGAAATTGATTTTAAAGATGAAAAAGCTATTGTTGTGATGGCAGTAGATAATTTACCTTGTGAATTGCCAAAAGATGCTAGTGAAGGTTTTGGAGAAATGTTTTTAGAAAATGTTATTCCTGCTTTTTTCAATAATGATAAAGACGGAATCTTAGAACGTGCAAAAATGACTGAGAATGGAAAATTAACTCCACGTTTTTCGTATTTGCAAGATTATGTTGATGGTAAAGAATAGATGACAGATAATCAACAATTTCTTATTGATTTATCAAAAATGAGAATGCCTTTTGGAAAATATAAAGGTACTTATTTAATAGATTTACCAGAACATTATATTGTTTGGTATAGAACTAAAGGCTTTCCTAATGGAAAATTAGGCAAACAAATGGAGTTGGTTTATGAACTACAATTAAATGGTTTAGAAGATCTTATTAGAAAAATTAGAACCTAATTTTAGAATATTTTTTCTCATTTGATACTAATTATTTAATTACTTTTACTTTAGTAATTAATTATTTTAATGCTTTTAATTCAATAGAAAAATGGACATTAAATCATTATTAGATAATCCAACTTTTGTTAATGTAGCATCAGTATTTATACTTTTCCTTATTGTTTATGTTTTAGTTAAAATTATTCAAAAATCAGCAACAAGATTAATAAGCGAGAACAGTTCTAAATATAAAGTTAGAAAGCTTATTAATTTTTTCGGCTATTTGATTTTTGTTGTTGGAGTTATGTTTATTTATAACTCTAAACTTTCTGGATTTGGAACTGCAATTGGTGTAGCGGGAGCAGGAATTGCTTTTGCATTACAAGAAATAATTGTAAGTATTGCAGGTTACATTGCTATTTTTAGTAGTCACTTTTATAGAGTAGGAGATCGTGTAAAACTTGGTGGAATTAAAGGAGATGTTATTGATATTGGTATCTTAAGAACTACTTTAATGGAAATTGGAGATTGGGTAAATGGAGATTTGTATAACGGAAAAATGGTTAGAGTTGCCAATAGTTTTGTTTTTAAAGAACCAGTTTATAATTACTCAGGTGATTTTCCATTTCTGTGGGATGAAATTACAATTCCGATAAAGACAAATGGTGATTATAAATATGCTAAAGAACTTTTTACAAAAGTTTTAGAAGAAGAAGTGGGCGATTTTGCCAATTCTTCTCAAGATTCTTGGAATAAAATGATTGGTACTTATAGCATAGAAAATGCAAGGGTGAAACCTATGATTACAATGGTTTTTGATGAAAATTGGATTACTTTCACTTTAAGGTATGTGGTAGATTATAAATATAGAAGAGGAACTAAATCTATATTATTTGACAAAATTCTATCAGCAATTAAAGATTCTAATGGAAGAATTGAAGTTGCCTCGGCAGCAATAGAAATTACAGCTTTTCCTAATAAATAAAAAAATAGCAATTAACACATTAGAGTTGTAATTATAGTTTTTGCTGTAATTATCTGTTTTCCATATATTCCTGGTTCAGATTCTGATGCTTTTAAAGGAGTTTCCATCTTTTTTGGTGTACTGTTTTCATTAGGATCTACAGCAGCAATTTCTAACATTGTTGCAGAAATTGTTATAACCTATATGAGACCTTTTAAGGTTGGTGATTTTGTAGAAATAGGAGAAACTATTGGAGATATAACAGAAAGAAGTTTATTAGTAACTCGTGTAAGAACTATTAAAAATATAGATGTTACCATTCCTAATTCGTCAATTTTAGGAAATCATATTATCAATTTCAGTAAAAATGCAAAAGAAGAAGTTGGTGTAATTTTGCACACTTCTGTAACTATTGGTTATGATGTGCCAAGTAGACAAGTTATTCAGGCTTTGGTTACAGGAGCAAAAAATACTCAAATGATTTTAGAGAAACCAGAACCTTTTGTTTTGGTAAAAAGTCTTGATGATTTTTATATAAATTATGAAATTAATTGTCATACTAAAAACCCAGAAAAAGCAGCACTAATTTATTCTTATTTACATGAAAGCATTAAAAATGAATTACACAATGCTGGTATAGAAATTTTATCTCCACATTACAATGCAGTTAGAGATGGAAATGTTTTAACTGTTCCGCCAGAAAATGTGCCTAAAGGATATATAAAGCCAGGGTTTAAAATTGGAGATTAGTTTTATTTTCATTGCTTTTTTTTATTCTGAAATCATTTTTAAATTATCAGATTGTCCATTTCTTTTATCAATTCCTGTAAAAGAATTTTCAGTTAAGATTATATTTTCAATTACTTGATTATTTGTACAATCTAAACTAGAACTGTTTGTGGTAATTGAAACCTTTGTTTCTTCATTATTACACCAATTCCATTCTCCGAATTTGATACCAGTATTAAATTTTATTTCATAGAAGGTGCCATTCTCAGAAAATATAGCAAAACCATTTTCAGTATTAGCTCCATTAATTGATTCTATAATCCAAGTTTTTGAAATTAATTTTGTTTTTTCTGATTCAGATATTTTCGAACCTTTAATTGCAGTTAAATTAATCTGGCTATTGTCTGATAATTCAAGAATAAAATCCATCTTAGATTCTGTAAGATTGTTAACAAATATTGCTCCCAAATTTGCGATTCCTATAATGTTATCATTTACAATTTCATAAATACTAAAATTAGAAAAATCAGGGTCATTAGTAACTTCTTTTTTGTTTATAAAGAATATACCCTCATTTGTGAATTCTATAAAATCATATTCTGCAGAATTGTTTATAAACCATTTCCCTTCTATTGTGTTTAAGTTTAAATCAAGATTAAGTTTTGGTTCTTCTGTATTACAAGAATTAAATAATATTCCTATTAAAGTTAATACAAGTAGCTTTTTTTTTATTTTCATTTTTTTGATTTTTTTATAAGAAAGTGAGATACTTTGGTTTTACCAAAATATCCACTTTACTTACTTTCTAATTCTCCTTTTTCACTTTTCTTTATATGTGTTTTCTTACCTACTAAAAATCCTACTCTTAAATTAAAACTGAAAAGCTTATTGTTTTCACCTAACATATTCCCTAGTTTTAAAGGTTCATCAAATTCATCACCTGTTGAACTTCCTATATAATAGTGAAATCCAAAAGAGGTGTCTACAGATATTTTTCTTTGTATTATCCATTGATTACCATATTGAATTCCAAAATGCATTAAAGTGTGTGATACTTTATCTAAATATCTATCATCTTCTAAAAATAAAACACCTGTACTAAACCCTACAACTGGAGAGAAATATGGTCCACTTAATATATGATTTGGTCTATATGCTCCTTTATTAAATAAAGATTGTGTTTTTAAACGATAATAAAAATCTAGAGCAAAACCATTTCTACTTTTTTCATATTCAGGCTTACTTCCAAGTCCATACACCTTTACTTCCCCCATTACAGAATGGCCTAATTTTAAAGATTTTTCATAAGCAAATCCAAGAGTGTTATTTGCAAAAGCAGAGAAATTTAACATTACATTATTTATCTTGTCTTCTGTAAAGTAGAAAGAGTCTTTTTCTGGGTTTTTAACATCTAAATTTTTTCCATATTCAAATTTCACTTCTTTTATAAGTATTTTATCTATTGTGAATGTCACTTTATTTGGATCATTATAAATAATATATTTAATATTATTTTTTGTTACTTTTTTTATTATCACTTCTAATCTTTCTCCACTTTTTTTTATAATAATATCCTGAG
>CBDUHF010000102.1:0-5131 GCA_965367085.1 uncultured Polaribacter sp. | reverse complement strand
TATCGACAAGTTCTTCTTCTATAAACTCTATATGCTTGTTATTTGTCATAGGATAAAAATAGACCTGAGTTTTTTTTGGCCATGCATTAGCCATAAGTTGCCTGTTTCTCTTCGCATTAATATTTCCTATTGCATCAACATATTCATAAAATCGTTTAAAAAAAGTATTCCCTTTCATTACCCTACCTATATAGATAAGATATTTTATGTCTGGTTGAAAAGGGAGTTTGGGTTCAACTAAAAAAATGTAAACACCTTTTTTATTCTTAACACTTGACGGCATATTATCCCTAATCCTATCATCAAACTCTATTTTGACAGGGTTTGGCATAGTAAAAGGTAAATTAATTGTAACCCATAGATTTGTATTTAATATTAAAGGTAGCTTATAAATTTTTTCTGGATTAATTTCATTTAATTCCTCTAATGAGAGTGCCTTCATAGTCATCTAGATAAGTTCAAGAATACTTCTTTCTATCTTCTCAACTAAAAAATCAAAACCATCAATGTTTTTCCTTTGGTTTATTTCTTCATTTAGTAATTGAAGCCCATCATCAATATGCATTTTAATATATTTCGGGAGGTCTTTATCTGTTTTATATAAATTATAATGTACACAAACCAAGCCTAAATAATAATTATAATATTCACCAAATAGCACTGACTTAGAATATGTTTTACCACTTGAGTTGCTTATATCATTTAACTCTAATATTTTATCTTTTGACAAAGAATAGGTTAAAGCAATTCTAGCAATTACATTCTCAGCCCCTAATCCTAAAACTCTTGTTAACTGGGTAACAATTTCCTTATTTTCTTTACTTGTTCTAATTTGAGTAAACATCAACTTCCTGTTTTAAATGATGAAATAATTTATTTACTTTGAACGATTTAAAACTAGAGCAATTATTAATATTTTCTATTACAAAAACATTATTCACATTTGGTTTTAAATACTCATATTCTAATTCAGACAATTCTTTTTCTAATAATGGAAATAGCACAACTTGGTCTGAAATTGCAGGATAGAACTCTTTAATTATATTTTTTGAATGGTATTTGTCAAACTTTTGTAATGGACTATCAATAAATACGGGGAATTTTATTCCAGATTCGTCTACCAGTGCTTTTAATAATGCTGTTGCGTACAATTGCTGTTCTCCTTTCGATAAGGAATTTTTATCCATGACATCCCCATTTTTGTCTAATAAATCAATATCCATCACATCATCTAAAACATTAACACGAACATTATAAATAAAATCTTCTTTGTGCATGATTTTATTTAAACCAAGCAAAATAGATTTTTGCAATGAATATTTTTTATCCTCCTTAATCTTTTTAATTATTGCATTGATTTTTTCTAATAATATTTCAGTTACTTCATATTTCTTTTGATCGGTTTTAATCAATTTAAAGTTTTTCTCATATTCTCTTAAAACTTTAGTATTTGAATTTAACCTTATTTTTAACCCACCATACTCCTCAATTAGTTTATTTTTATCTTCATTTAAAATTCTAATTTTAGTTTCAACTGCAACTTTTTCCTCTCGTAATTTATAGGCTAAATGGTTGTCTTTTCTTGCCTCGGCTTGTCTTATGCTTTGTTGGACTCGAGATAATAAAATTCGATTATTCTTTACTTCTTGAATCACTTTATTAAGTTGGTTTGAAAATGCACCTTTTATATTACTATAAATAGCTTCAAAACCCCTGAATTGTTCATTGGTATAATCCAGTAATATTTTTCCTCCACTTAAATTTTCAACTTCATTTTCCTTTTCATATAAAGAATCTTTCAAAACCTCTTCAACTTTAGATTTTACATCTAAGTCTAATTTTAAAACATCCAATTTTTTTATAATTGATTTTGAAAAAACCTCTAACTCTTCAACTAGCATATGTCTATCAATTGTTTTAGAATGCATTTTATGTTCATAAATCATTTGTTCATTTAAAGTAGCTAACTTTTTTCCTGCAATAACTAATGGAGCAATACCCAATAATTTTTTAAGTTTATTTTTAATTTCAATTAATTTATGCTTCAAAACATCACGCTCTTTCTTCATTTCCTGAAGTTCTTCTAAAGTAATTCCATTTCCTTCTCGTATTAGCTTTTCTTGAAGGCTATCACTATTTGTTTTATGATTTAAAAGTTCTTTTTCTATATTAAATCGTTTATCCTGATTAATTTCTATTAATCCATTTAATTCCTTCTCATTATCAACTAATGAAGTTAATTTGGTTTGCTGTGAAGGAGAAGCGCCACTTCTTCTTAATTTTGTTAAAAGTGTTGCTAAATTCTTTTTTAAATCTTCATATTTTTTAATTCCTAAAACTTCAGAATATGCTTTGCTTAAATTTTTTAATTCTGCTTTAGATTTAGCTTCTGCAAGAGAAACTATCTTTTCAGCATCAAAAAAGAAGAATTTTGCAATTTCTCTTGGTAAAATAAAATCATTAATAAATACTTCATATCCAACTTCTTTCGTTAATTCATTTTCAAGGCCATCAATAAATATTTTTAAGTCCTCTTTCTCAGTATTAATATCATATGACCTTTTTAACAAAACTGATTTACATGGTATTGAAGGTATTAATATATCTGTTAGTTCAATTTCTACAAATAATTTAGAAGAATTATTTTGATCGATATCAAAATTTGACTTTACATCGAGGTTTAATAATGTTTTAAGGAACTTTTCATAACCACCAGCATTCTTTATATCTTTTCGATATTTATCTTCTACTTCACCCATCATCCTTCCATAAAACACCCAAATCAATGAAGTTAAAAAAGTAGTTTTCCCAAACCCATTTTTACCAGCAATAATGCTTATATTCTTGGAAGAATTTGAATTAAAAACAACTTCGTTAATTCCTTTATAAATTCTAAAATTTTTAAATCTTATTTTATTTATTTTCATACCTCATTTTCATTTACAAAAGATTCTATCCTTTTTTCTACGTCATTGTGAAGACCATATTTTGAAAGCATCAAAGTTTTGGTTTCTTGCAAGGCAATTAAATTGTCAATTAAATGATAATATTCATTATCATCTTCACAAACTTCTCTTAATATTCTTCTTTCCGTGTCATCAAGAGATTTAATATTGTTGGTACTTATTTCTTTATTATAGATCTCTTTGTATAATTTTCCAACAGTTTTATCAAAATACCCATCTCTATTCCATATTACTTGAATAGCTATTAATTCTTGATTATTGATTAATGTAATATGTGGTTTTTCTTTCTGAATTTCTTTTTGAATTAACAGTAAATCGTTTAAAATAATATATCTATAACCATGATTGTAACTACCATTAAATGAGCCATCTTCTCTTACTGCTTCTTGTCCATTTCTCCGCTTATCTAATCGGTTTTCAGATACGTTTCTGTTTTCAACTAATCTATTTCTAAATTCTAGTAACGGTAACATCCATTTTTGACCATTTTCGATTAGTCCAGACATAGATTTGTCTTTTTTCACAACAGTACAAGTCCAACATCCAAACCTACTTTGTCCACATGAATTATGCTCTTTGTTTACAACAACAGTTGGGCATTCATAATCATCTGCACTTGCATCTGAATAAATTTTAAACAAAATTGAATTATCAAATCCCCAAGGAGATTTTACCGTATTAATAATATACCACACCTCTTCTAATAGTAAATCTTTTATAGGAGAATATACATATGTGTTAGTTGTTGTTTGGTGTCTAGATAATCTACTTCCTGTAACCTCATGTTTTCTCATTGAACGTTCTCTAGTCACGCTTTCTTCATATCTAGTACCTAATAAAACAATTGCTTCTCCTTTTTCATCTATTTGTTCTAATAAAAAATTTGAAGTAGGTCTTATTTTCAGTTTATCCGTACACCATCTAAATGCATTATTTGGAACTGGATATCCCTTACCTATAACATTTACCCAAAAGCTTTCTTCCAGTTTTGGGGTCGTTTTTTTTACTAAAATGGGTAAGTCTTGATTTCTTGCTTCTTCGCTTATTTTCGATAAAACATCGTCAACATAATTTGATATTATGGGATTCTCAACCATTGTGTCGTTGCAAACCACATAAACGTTCCTTTTCAATTGATAAGGATATGGAAATTCATCTCTTATTCTTTTCAGAGCAATCCAAACAAGCATTAATAAAACAGTAGAATCTTTTCCTCCACTAAATCCAATTATCCAAGGTCTTTCGGAGGTGTCTGCATAATTATACTGATCAATAATTTCAGAAATTATACCTTCAATTTTTTTACTTTTAATTCTTATCATATTAATTTTAAACAGCGATAAAGCTAATTCAATCTATTTAGGTAGGGAATCAATTCTCAGTTTTTTACTCAAAAAATGTTAACAAAACGAACCAATTATTATTGTGTAATTTAGTAAAGATTTTAAGTAAAAACAAACATAAAATAAATTAGTAATGACCGATAAAAATGTTAATAAAAAATGGCTTTCAAGTAAAGAAGTTATGTCAATATCGAAAATTAAGGGATGTGATTTAATGCATTACAGACTTCAGGGAAAGCTGGAGTATGAAAAAAGGGGTAATGCTTATTTTTATGCCAAAAAAAGTATTGAAAAATTAAAAAGTAAATAGTTTAATCATCGTCATAGTTATTATTTATTTAGCCATATATAAGCTAATACAACCTGACGAAATCTTCTACAGTATTCCATATAAATGGCATTTTTGTTATACCTCTATGGAAAACGCCACTTTTCAATTCAACAATACCTAATGGTCCAAATGCCTTTTCAGAAATATAGCTATCAATTAAAACTTTTGTTATAACTTTAATCATCGGAGCGTTTTTGCCAAAATGACTAGGGTGATGAGACATTAATTTCATGGAAAGTGCCTCCGATACTTCCGCTTTTGTAAAACTCTTGTTTTTTGGTAGGTAGGTATGGTGAAAATAATTCCAGGCCTCAGCAATATCTTCGCTACTGGTTAAATACGAATGCATATACCATAAAGTCTGTACTTTTTTAAGTTTGGAATCTTTTTTAAATATAACCCTTCCAAATTCTGTTAATTCTACTTTTGTTGAGTTTTCAATTATACCACATTTTTTTAGCCAAGACTTATAGCGTTTTGTAAAATGAGCT
>CBDUHF010000101.1:0-5378 GCA_965367085.1 uncultured Polaribacter sp. | reverse complement strand
AATATAAAAATAGATATCTACCAAACAAAAGTTTACTTTTTTGCATAAAAAAAGCTTCAAAATTAAATGAAGCTTTTTATCAAGAAAAATAATTTGTTAAAAGGATAGAAAATTTTCTAAACTTTATCTTAAAACGTGTAAAATTTTAGTTTATTGTACTAATTAATTTAGTTTTAAGTATGCTATATAATTACATTATTAAATCTATTTTATAAGATTTATTAATTAAGGTCTACCTTTCAAACGCTTTTCAATCTTTTGTTTAACTGCTGTTAAACGTTTCATTTGATCCATTAATTCTGGATCTTTACTTTCTTTATAAACTTCATTAAGTTCTAAAATTAATGCTTTTACTTCTCTTGAAGCAATGATTCTATCACTAGTAGTGATAAATCTCATTTTTCTATTTTCGAACTCTGTTGCTCTTTCAATTAAATCCATTCTTTATGTTTTCTTTTTTCTAATTTTCGAATATAAAAATAAAAGTTAGAAAAGCAAGATAAATATGAATTTATTATGCAGTTAATGGTTTTCCTTTTAACCTTTTCTCTATTCTTTGCTTAATTACGGTTAATCTCTTCATTTGTTCCATTATTTCTGGATCTTTATTTTCTTTATATAACTCGTTAAGACTTAATATTACTTCTTTAGCTTCTCTTGCTGCTAAAATTCTATCGCTAGTAGTAATGAACCTCATTTTTCTAGTTTCAAATTCTAGTGCTTTTTCTAATATATCCATGTTTGTTTTTTTAATTTTATGTAATTCAGTTAGCTTTAATCAAATGTTGTACCATTATTTTTTTTTATTAGTACATTATAAAAGTTATAACGCTAATTGATTCTCTGAATTTTTGGCAAGAAACAAAATATTGCAGAATATCAATCTTAATAAAATGATAATTTTTGAGATATGTAATTAAATGGAAGAACCTGTTTTTAAAGTATAACCGAATTGATTATTTTGAGGTACTTTAAATCTAGCTTGTTAAATAATTTTTTTAATAACTCTTAATTTGTGCGTGTGTTTTTGTAAATCAGTATTAAAAATACCACTATGATCTAAAGTGTCTATTCTTACTTTGCCATGAACATGAATTATATTGTAGTCATTTAAAATAATTCCAACATGAGTAATTATTCCTTCATCATCATCAAAAAAAGCTAAGTCTCCTGGTTCACTCTCTTCAATAAAACTTAAAACCTCTCCTTGAGTTGCTTGGTTTTTAGCATCTCTTAGTAAAGAATAACCACAAAGTTTATATACCATTTGTGTAAAACCAGAGCAATCTATACCAAAAGGTGTCTTTCCTCCCCATAAGAAAGGAGAATTTAAATAGGTAAATGCTTTTTTTAGAATTTCTTGTTTATCCGTTTTTCCTGATAAAATAGTGCCTTCGTAAAAATAAGGCTTGTTATTTATTTGAAGTTTTTCATCTTTATAAAAAGGTAAATTTACACCAAGAGGAATTGTTGTTAATTCATTTTTGTTATTAGTTATAAAATCTACTATTTCACTCGAATATATAGGTGTTTCGTTAGATAGTGCTATAAAATATTCTTCTGATATTTCTTCGTATTGTTTATTATCAATATAACCTTCATAGTTATCAAAAGCTAATCGAATTTTGCTCCAATTTTTTAGTTTTTCGATAACTTCAAAATGTTCGCCAAATAGAACCTGACTTATCATTTCTGATGTGTTAGATTCATTCGATCTCAATGGAACAATACTTAAATTACAAATGCCGTAGAGCATATTTTATTCTAAAATTAAATTCTTTCTATTACCATTGCACTAGCGCCACCACCACCATTACATATTCCTGCTGCACCTATTTTAGCATTGTTTTGCTTCAAGATTGAAGTTAATGCAATAATAATTCTTGCTCCTGATACACCTAAAGGATGACCTAAAGAAACGGCACCACCATTTACATTTACTTTATCTGGAGATAAATTTAAAATTTTCATATTAGCTAAACCAACTACAGCAAAGGCTTCATTTAGTTCAAAATAATCTACATCATTAATAGAAATATTTGCTTTAGCTAAAGCTTTAGGTAAAGCTTTAGCAGGTGCAGTTGTAAACCATTTTGGTTCGTGAGCAGCATCTGCATAACTTCTTATTTTTGCAATTGGTGTAATGTTTAATTCTTTTGCTTTATCAGCAGACATCAGTACTAAAGCAGCTCCACCATCATTAATTGTTGATGCATTTGCAGCTGTAACAGTTCCGTCTTTTGTAAAAGCAGCACGTAAAGCTGGAATTTTCTCCATTTTTACATTTTTATATTCTTCATCTTCAGAAAAGATAACTGGTTCGCCTCTTCTTTGAGGAATTTCAACAGGTACAATTTCATCTGCAAATTTTCCTTCACTCCAAGCTTGCGCAGAACGAGTATAAGATTCTATAGCAAAATTATCTTGATCTTCTCTAGAGAAGTTATATTCAGTTGCACATTCATCTGCACAAACACCCATTGCAACTTTTTCGTAGGCATCAACTAATCCATCTTTTTGCATACCATCTTCCATAGTAATTGGCCCAAATTTAGAGCCTTTTCTTGCATGTTGGTAATGTGGAATTGAACTCATGTTTTCCATTCCTCCAGCAATAACAACATCAGCATCGCCTAAAGCAATTGTCTGTGCAGCCAACATAATAGATTTCATTCCAGAAGAACAAACCTTATTAACAGTTGTACAAGGAACAGTATTTGGTATACCAGCAAAAATTGCAGCTTGTCTAGCTGGGGCTTGACCTAAACCAGCAGAAACTACATTTCCCATATAAACTTCTTCAACCAATTCTGGGTTTAGATTAATTTTTTCTAAAGCTCCTTTAATGGCAATTGCGCCCAATTTTGGTGCAGGAATACTAGATAAACTACCCATAAAACTCCCAATTGGAGTTCTAGCTACTGATACAATTACTACTTCTTTCATATATTGTTTTGAGTCTATATTTTTATTTATGCCTTAAAAGTTTAAATTTAATGTAATAAAACAAACTTTCTTTTAAGATAAATTTAAATTTTAAATGATATACGTATTATCTAGCAAAAATAACCATTTTTAATCAATTTGTGTTTTATAAAGCCATTTGAATTTCTAACCTTAAAAATTTTACTGTAAGTTTGTTGTTAGAAGACAGATAACATGAGTAAAATAGTTAATAAATTATATCAAAACAACACCATTATTTTTAAAGTAATGCTGTTTTTAATTACTACAACAGCTATTGTATATTTATTTCCAAAAGGAGGGCAGTTTAAATATGATTTTAGCAATGGCCAGCTTTGGAAATATGATAATTTATATGCACCATTTGATTTTGCTGTTCAAAAATCTGAAGAAGAGATAAAAATTGAAAAGAAGGAAATAGATGTAAATGCAAAACAATATTTCTTATACGATTCTTCAGTTTTTCCTGAAGTAAATTCAGCATTCAAAAAAAGAATTTCTGCTTTTATTCCTTCAGATTCGTTAACCTTAAAAGAGATTAAAAGCTTAGAGAAAATAGGAGAAAATGTAATTAGTAAAGTTTATAATTCTGGTTTTTTAGATGTTGTAAGCCAAGGAAGAGTTTCTAATAAGAATGAATTAATTGCCTTACGAAAAGAAAATGAAGTACAAGATGTTTTATATAAACAGTTGTTGAATTCTAAACATGTATTGGCAATTATAAAGAATAGTTTAGGAAATGATACATATACTTTTGGTAAAAAAAGAATGTTAAATATTCTAACAGAAATTATAAAACCAAATGTATCATATGATGAAGAATATACTACGAGAGTAATTGATACAGAAATTAAAAACATCTCTTATACAAAAGGGAAAATATCTTCTGGTGGACTAATTATTTTAAAAGGTGATATTGTTGAAGGTAAGAAATTAGCAATATTGAATTCATTAAAAAGTGAGTCGGAATCTAAAGTTTGGACAGATTCTAATTATAATTGGATTATTTTGGGCTATACAATTTTGGTTGCTTTAGCTTTATTAATGTTGCTTTTGTTTCTTCACAAGTACAGAATAGAAATTTACAATAACAACAATAAAGTAACCTTTATATTTTTCAATGTTTTTTCAATGATTTTCATTCAAACATTGGTTGTAAAATATAATTCAGATTATTTATATGTTGTACCTTTAAGTATTCTTCCAATTGTTTTAAAAGCTTTTTTTGATGCACGTTTGGGGTTATTTACTCATGTATTAACAGTGTTGCTTTTAGGGTATATTGTTCCTAATAGTTTCGAGTTTATTTACCTACATATTATAGCAGGGATTGTTACTATTCTTACAGTTTCAGAATTATATAAAAGAGCAACTTTATTTATTTCTGTTGCACAGATTACTTTAATATATATGATTACTTATTTTGCTTTTTCTATTATTAAAGAAGGAAATGCATCGCAAATAAATTGGGATTATTTTATGCTATTCTCTGCCAATGGATTATTATCATTTTTATCGATTATTATAATTTATATATATGAAAAAGTATTTGGTTTAGTTTCTGACGTTACCTTATTAGAATTATCTAATACAAATACAAAACTATTAAGAGAATTAAATGAGAAAGCTCCAGGAACTTTTCAACACTCTATGCAAGTAGCTAATTTAGCTGAAGCTGCAGCAAATGAAATAGGAGCAAACTCTATGTTAGTTAGAACAGGAGCATTGTATCATGATATAGGAAAAATGTTAAATCCAATGTATTTTACAGAGAACCAATCTACAGGAGTTAATCCTCATAACGATTTGTCTCCAATGGATAGTTCTAAAATAATTACAGATCATGTTATAAAAGGAGTAGAGTTAGCAAAAAAATATAAGTTACCAGATAGAATCATAGATTTTATAAGAACTCATCATGGAACAAGTCTTACTTATTATTTCTATATGAAAGAAAAAGAATCGAATCCAGATGTAGAGGTAGATATTAAGAAATTTCAGTACCAAGGACCAATTCCTTTTTCTAAAGAGACAGCAATTTTAATGATGTGTGATTCTGCTGAAGCTGCATCAAAAAGTATACAGAAACCAACGGCTCAAAGAATCAGTGATTTAATAGATAAAATCATTAACAAACAAATGGCTGATAATCAGTTTCTAAATTCTGATATAACCTTTAGGGAGATTGAGGTTATTAAAAAAGTAATCAAGAAAAAACTGATGAATATTTATCATTTAAGAGTTGAATATCCGGAGTAGAAAAAAAAAGTGTAAATAATTTAAAAATGGCTTGTTTGTTTGTAATTCTAATATTACATTTGCACTCGCATTTTTAAACAAATGCAATTAAGTTCAAAACCGGAGAGGTGCCAGAGTGGTAATGGAGCAGATTGCTAATCTGTCGACGGGTAACT
>CBDUHF010000100.1:0-5398 GCA_965367085.1 uncultured Polaribacter sp. | reverse complement strand
TAGCGAGTGCAAATATATATCTTTTTTATACACCGCCAAATACTTTTTTAATTTATTTTATTTTTTTTTATTTAAAGTGTAAATTTATTTATCGTTTTAACAAAAAGTGTATTTTTGCTTAAGTAATAGCTTAAATATAAAAGCACAAACCATTATATGGATAAATTTTCGTTTTTAAACGCAGCGCATACTGGCTTTATAGCCGACTTATATGATCAGTATTTAATTAACCCCGATTCAGTAGAACCTAGTTGGAGAAGTTTTTTTCAAGGATATGATTTAGCAAATGAAAATTATAGCCTAACAGATGAAGATACTTCTGTTGAGATACCTCAAGAAGTTCGAAAAGAATTTTTAGTAGTAGATTTAATCAACGGATATAGAACACGTGGTCATTTATTTACAAAAACAAATCCTGTTAGAGAAAGAAGACAATATGAACCTAATTTAGATATCGAAAATTTTGGCTTGTCCGAAAACGATTTAGATAGAGAATTTTCTGCTGGTGAAGTTTTAGGATTAGGAAAAACTAAACTTTCTACAATTATAGAAAAGTTACGACGTATTTATTGTGATTCTATTGGTGTAGAATATATGTACATGCGTAATCCGGAGAAATTAAAATGGTGGCAAACACGTTTAAATTCGAATGACAACCATCCTAATTATACTTCAGATGCTAAAAAATATATCTTAGGAAAATTAAATCAGGCAGTTACTTTTGAGAGTTTTTTACAAACTAAATATGTAGGTCAAAAACGTTTCTCTCTAGAAGGAGGAGAAACTTTAATTCCTGGAATGAGTGTTATCTTAAGAGATGCAGCCGAAATTTATGGAGTTAAAGAATGTGTTTTAGGAATGGCTCATAGAGGTCGTTTAAATACGTTAGTAAATATTTTCAAAAAACCTGTAAGAGATTTATTTAGTGAATTTGAAGGAAAAGATTTTGAAGATCAAGATATAGATGGAGATGTAAAGTATCATTTAGGTTTAACTTTAAGTAAAACTTATAGAGACGGAAACGTAATTAAAATGAACTTAGTTCCAAATCCATCTCACTTAGAAACAGTTGCCGCTGTTGCAGAAGGACTTACAAGAGCTAAAATAGATAGAAAATATAAAGGTGATGAAAGTAAAATATTACCAATTATAATTCATGGAGATGCAGCAATAGCAGGTCAAGGAATTGCTTATGAGGTAACTCAAATGGCAAAATTAAATGGTTATAAGACTGGTGGTACTATTCATATTGTTGTGAATAACCAAATAGGTTTTACTACAAACTATTTAGATGCACGTTCTAGTACGTATTGTACAGATGTTGCAAAAGTAACTTTATCGCCAGTTTTACATGTAAATGCAGATGATACAGAAGCTGTTTGTCATGCAATGGAAATGGCTTTAGAATATAGAATGAAGTTTAAAACGGATATTTTTATCGATTTATTAGGTTATAGAAAGTATGGCCATAATGAAGGTGATGAACCTCGTTTTACGCAACCAAAATTATACAAAGCAATTTCAAAACATAAAAATCCAAAAGATATTTATGCAGAACAACTGTTAGCAGAAGGTTCTATTAATAACTCTTACTTAAATGAAATAACATCTGAGTTTAAGTTGATGTTAGAAAGAGAGTTTGAAGAAGCAAAAAAAGTAGAAACTTCTAAAGTTAGAGAGTTTATGGAGTCTACTTGGAAAGGGTTTGAGCGCCAGAAATTGGCATCTATGTTGCAAGATGTAGATACAAAATATGCTGCTAATGACTTAAAGAACATTGCTAAAGTAGTATCTACTGTTCCTGAAAATGTAAAGTTTGTTAGAAAAGCAGAACGTATTTTACAAGGAAGAGCAAAAATGGCTTTTGAAACCAATAAGTTAGATTGGGGAATGGCAGAGAATCTTGCTTATGGTTCTTTAATGGAAGAAGGATTTAATGTAAGAATTTCTGGTCAGGATGTAGAAAGAGGAACTTTTTCTCATAGACATGCTATTTTAAGAGATGAACTTTCTGAAGAGCGTATCAATTTATTAAATACAAATCCGAAAAGTAAAGGACAAATGACAATTTATAATTCGTTATTGTCTGAATATGGTGTTTTAGGTTTCGATTATGGTTATGCCATGGCTAACCCTAATACATTAACTATTTGGGAAGCTCAGTTTGGAGATTTCTCTAACGGTGCTCAAATTATGTTTGACCAATATATTTCTGCTGCAGAAGACAAATGGAAAATGCAAAACGGAATTGTGGTTTTATTACCTCATGGTTATGAAGGACAAGGTTCTGAGCACTCATCTGCAAGAATAGAACGTTATTTACAATTATGTGCAGTAGATAATATGACAGTTGCGAATTGTACAACACCTGCAAACTTTTATCATTTATTACGTAGACAAATGAAGCGTAATTATAGAAAACCATTAATTGTATTTACACCTAAGAGTTTATTGCGTCATCCAAAAGCTGTAAATTCAATTGAAGATTTAGCAGGTGGAGAATTCCAAGAAGTTATAGATGATACTTTAAACCCTACAAATGTTAAGAAACTAGTTTTCTGTATGGGTAAATTTTATTATGATTTACTAGAGGAAAGAGAAAACTTAGAAAGAGATGATGTTGCATTGATTAGAATAGAACAATTGTTTCCATTACATTTAGATAAAATTCAGAAAGTAATAGATAGGTATCCAAATATTGAAGAATATATTTGGGCTCAAGAAGAACCTAGAAATATGGGAGCTTGGAGTTTTATGTTAGAACGTTTTGAATTAGTAAGGTTAAATGTGCGTTCTCGTAGATATTATGCTGTTCCTGCTGCAGGTTCTAGCACACGATTTAAGAAACGTCATAAAGAAGTTATCGACAGCGTTTTTAATAACGAGTAAGCGCGTTAAGGATTGAAGCGACATCCTTTTTATGCTAAACGTATCTTAAATTAAAAGATACCGAAACAAGTTTAGCATAAAAAGATATAGCGGAAAGCCTGTTAAAACGAACAAAAGAATAAAAAAGAAATTAAATTAAAAGCTGAAATAAGTTCAGCAAAAAGCAAAACAAGAACTGATGATTTTAGAAATGAAAGTTCCTTCTCCGGGAGAATCGATTACAGAAGTAGAAATTGCAACGTGGTTAGTTGAAGATGGAGATTATGTTGAAAAAGATCAACCTATTGCAGAAGTAGATTCTGATAAAGCAACATTAGAATTACCTGCTGAAGAAGCTGGAATTATTACTTTAAAAGCAGAAGAAGGCGATGCAGTTGCAGTGGGTGCAGTTGTTTGTTTAATTGATACTAGCGCTGCAAAACCAGAAGGCGATGCTGCAACAACAGAAGCTCCAAAAGAAGAAAAGAAAGTTGAAGTAAAAGCGGCTCCAAAAGCAGCAACTTACGCAACCGGAACTGCTTCTCCTGCTGCTAAAAAAGTATTAGCAGAAAAAGGAATGGATGGTTCTACTATTAAAGGAACAGGAAAAGACGGCAGAATAACCAAAGATGATGCTGTAAAAGCAGTGCCTTCTATGGGAACTCAACCTGCAAATGGTTCTAGAGGAACATCTCGTAAGAAAATGTCTATGTTACGTAGAAAAGTTGCAGAACGTTTAGTAGCTGTAAAAAGCGAAACAGCAATGTTAACTACGTTTAACGAGGTTAATATGCAACCAATTTTCGATTTACGTACCCAATTTAAAGTGCCTTTTAAAGAGAAACACGGTGTAGGTTTAGGATTTATGTCTTTCTTTACTTTAGCTGTTGTAAGAGCTTTAAAATTATATCCTGATGTGAATTCTATGATAGATGGAGATTTCCAAATCAAGAATGAATTTCAAGATATTTCTATTGCTGTTTCTGGACCAAAAGGTTTAATGGTTCCTGTAATTAGAAATGCTGAAGATTTATCTTTTAGAGGTGTAGAATCTGAAGTAAAACGTTTAGCAATTAGAGCAAGAGACGGTCAAATTACTATTGATGAAATGACTGGTGGAACTTTTACGATTACAAATGGTGGAGTTTTTGGTTCTATGTTATCTACACCTATTTTAAACCCTCCTCAGAGTGGAATTTTAGGAATGCACAACATTGTAAACAGACCAATGGCAGTAAATGGTGAAGTTGTAATTCAGCCAATAATGTATGTTGCTTTATCTTACGATCATAGAATTGTAGATGGTAGAGAATCTGTAGGTTTCTTAGTGGCTGTTAAAGAGGCTTTAGAAAATCCAGTAGAATTGTTAATGGATAATAATCCTGCAAAAGCATTAGAAATGTAATTGAAGTATTAGACTTATAAATATTTACAATCCCAAGCAATTTGCTTGGGATTTTTGTTTTTATAGACAATAATGTTTTTTATAAGCTGTTTAGAATTTTTTTGTAATAATTGTGTAACATGATTATAATGTAAAGAAAATTAAGTTAATTTTTAGATTTTCTTAATTTGGTGCAATTTCTTAATAATTTTTTGATTTTTATAGATTATGATTTTAGTTGTTGCAAATCAGTTTATTGTGGGGTTTTTTACTTCTATTCAAATGCTGAATATTTATTTTCATTTTAATTTAAAATAATAAAATATTAGTTATTTAAAATTTTATTTTATATTTGTGTAATCGATTACAATAAATATAATTTTATGAAAAATTACGAGACAAGATATGCTTCTGGCCCAAGTGCAGTAAAAAAATATGATACATCAGAATTAAGAGAAGAGTTTTTAATTAAAGATTTGTTTAAAAAAGATGAATTATTTTGGGTGTATACTCATTATGATAGATATATGGTTTCTGGAGTTGTTCCGATACACAATAAAATTAAGCTAGAAACAATAGATCCTATAAAAGCATCTTACTTTTTAGAAAGAAGAGAATTAGGAGTTATTAATATAGGTGGTGCTGGAACTATATCTGTAGATGGAGTAGTTTATACAATAGACAATAAAGAGGCTTTATATATAGGTCAAGGAAATAAAGATGTTGTTTTTGCAAGTGATTCAAATAATAATCCTGCAAAATTTTATATAAACTCTACACCAGCTCACAAAGCTTTTCCAACAAAAAAAATTGGTAAATATGATGTTGAGGTTATTGAATTAGGTGCTGCAGAAACTGCAAATGCAAGAACACTAAGAAAATACATCGTTAATAGTGTAGTTGATGTTTGTCAATTACAAATGGGTATGACAACGATTAAACCTGGTAGTTCTTGGAATACGATGCCAGCGCATGTTCACGATAGAAGAATGGAAGTGTATTTCTATTTTGAAGTTCCAGAAGATCAGGCAGTTTGTCATTTTATGGGAGAGCCAACAGAAACACGACATATTTGGATGGCAAATGATCAGGCAGTAATTTCTCCACCTTGGTCTATTCATTCTGGTTCTGGTACAAGTGCTTATA
>CBDUHF010000099.1:0-5805 GCA_965367085.1 uncultured Polaribacter sp. | reverse complement strand
ATAAAGAGTTAGACATGTGGAATTATTAAAACCTTTATAAAAAAATATAAAGCTGTTTAAAAAGTTTTGAAACTTTCTAAACAGCTTTTTTTCGTTTAATATAACCTTATAAAATGCAAGTAGATTATATAATTGTTGGTCTGGGTTTAGCAGGATTAGCTTTTTCTAAAGAGTTAGAAAAAAATAATAAATCTTTTGTAATTTTTGAAGACAACTCTCAAAATTCATCTATAGTTGCAGGAGGGATGTACAATCCAGTAATTTTAAAACGCTTTACACCTGTTTGGGATGCTGTAAATCAACTTAAAATTGCAATTCCTTTTTATGACAGTTTAGAAATAGAATTCAATTCAAAATACCATTATTCAGTTGATATTTATCGGATATTTAAATCTGTAGAAGAACAAAATAATTGGTTTATTGCTTGTGATAAACCGTTACTTTCAGATTTTATGGATGCTGAAATTATTCATAAAAAACATATTGGAGTTATTGCCGATTTTGGATACGGAAAATTAAATAATACAGGTAGAATTGACACAAAATTGTTATTAGAAGATTATAGAAATTATTTAGTAGATAAAGAGCTGCTTATAAAAGAAAGTTTTGAATACAGTAATTTGGAAATTAATGATACTCATGTGAAATACAACGGTATAAAAGCATCAAAAATTGTATGTTGTGAAGGCTTCGGATTAAAAGAGAACCCTTATTTTAATTATTTACCAATGCAAGAAGTTAAAGGTGAGTTACTAATAATACATGCACCCGATTTAACTATAGATTTTTTAGTGAAAGCGGCAGTTTTTATACTTCCATTAGGAAATAACTATTATAAAGTAGGCGCTACTTTTAACTGGAAAGACACTACCAAAATTCCCACAGAAGAAGGTAAGCAAGAATTACTTACAAAACTAAAAACGTGTATTTCAGTTCCTTTTAAAGTTGTTGACCATGTTGCCGGAATAAGACCCACAGTAAAAGATAGACGACCTTTAGTTGGAAAGCATCCAAAGCACTCAAATATGGCAATTTTAAATGGTTTGGGAACCCGTGGTGTAATGATAGCCCCAAAAGCAGCCAATTTACTTTATAATCATTTAGAATTAGGAGAAGCGCTAGAAATGGAAATTTCTATTACTCGTTTTTTGTAATATTTTTGTCAAAATGGACAAAAATATTAATCCAAATTATTCTAGAAAAACGCAAAGAGAAAGGTGCTGTTAAAATTAAAACAACTACAATTGGTATAAAACTCTCTAATAAACTGAGTTTAAAAAGTAGCGTAGCAATAATAAAGGTAATTATTGAAACACCAACGGTAAGCGCATATGTTACATACATAGCTCCATAATAAAATGAAGGCTCCATCATATATTTTAAATTACATTTAGAACAGTTTTTATGCATCTTAAATGCTTTCTTAAAATTTAAAATATTTTTCTCTTCCATAAAATTTCCTTCATGACATCTTGGGCATTTATTAAAGAAGATACTATAAAGTTTCGATCCTTTTTTAAACATTTTTTGTATATTTTGTAGTTAATAAAATAAAAACTTTAATTGAGTGCCAAAAATTTTTATAGTAAGTTTGCAAGGTTTTATAGAAAACACAAAATTATACATTAAATTATAAAATATCAATGCTTAACGTACATAATTTATCGGTTTCTTTTGCTGGTACTGATTTATTTTCCGAAATAACTTTTAAGTTAAATAAGGGAGATAGAGTTGGATTAATTGGGAAAAATGGAGCAGGAAAATCGACCTTATTAAGAGTAATTTCTCAAGATATGGAAAGTTCTGGAGGAACCATGGCTTTTGATAAAGATATTCGTATCGGATTTTTACGTCAGGATATTGATTTTGAAGAGGGAAGAACTATTTTAGAAGAAGCCTACCAAGCTTTTGTAGAAATAAAACAAATTGAAGTCAAACTAGAGCAAATTAATCTTGAATTAGCGGAAAGAACTGACTATGAAAGCGATTACTACCACGATTTAATGGTTGGAGTAAACGAATATACACATCGGTACGAATTGTTAGGTGGTTATAATTATAAAGGAAATACCGAAAAAATACTACAAGGTTTAGGTTTTCAAAGAGAAGATTTTGACAAATTAACCGATACATTTTCGGGAGGATGGAGAATGCGTATTGAATTGGCAAAATTACTATTGCAAAATAATGATATATTATTATTGGATGAGCCAACCAACCATTTAGATATTGAATCTATAATTTGGTTAGAAAATTTCTTAAAAAATTATACAGGTGCAATTGTACTGGTTTCGCACGATAAAATGTTTTTAGATAATGTAACAAATAGAACTATTGAAATTTCTTTAGGAAAAATTTACGATTATAAGAAACCTTATTCTCAGTTCTTACTATTGCGTGGAGAAATAAAAGAAAAGCAACTGCAAGCTCAAAAAAATCAAGAGAAAGAAATAAAAGCAACACAATTATTAATAGATAAATTTAGAGCCAAAGCAAACAAAGCTACAATGGCACAATCTTTAATAAAAAAACTGGATAAAGTTGAGCGTATTGAGGTGGATAGTGATGACAATGCAGTTATGAATGTACGCTTCCAAATTTCAAAAGAACCCGGGAAAATTGTTGTTGAAGCAGAAGATTTATCTAAAAGTTACGGAAGTAAACATGTTTTAGAAAATGTGGACTTATTAATCGAAAGAAATAGTAAAATTGCATTTGTTGGTCAGAACGGTCAAGGGAAATCTACTTTGGCAAAAATTTTGGTTGGTGAAATTGCACACGGCGGACATTTAAAGTTGGGGCACAATGTTGAAATTGGTTATTTTGCTCAAAATCAATCTGAATATTTAGAGCCAGAAAAATCTGTGCTAGAAATTATGGAAGATGCAGCAACCGATACAAATAGAGCGAGAGTTAGAGATATGTTAGGTTCGTTTTTGTTTAGTGGAGAAGCTGTTGATAAAAAAGCAAAAATGCTTTCTGGAGGCGAAAGAAATAGATTGGCACTTTGTAAATTATTGCTTTCCCCATTCAATGTCTTAATAATGGATGAACCTACAAACCATTTAGATATTGCTTCAAAAAATGTATTAAAACAGGCACTTCAAAATTTTGATGGAACATTAATTGTAGTCTCCCATGACAGGGATTTTTTACAAGGCTTAACATCAACAGTTTATGGATTTAAAGATAAGGTTATTAAAGAATATTTAGGTGATATTGACTTTTTCTTGGAACAACATCAAATTGAAAATTTAAGAGAAGCAGAAAAAAGAACGGTTGTTGAAAAGAAACCAGATATCACTAAAAAAGAAACTATTCAATTATCTAGAGAAGCAGAAAAAGAACTGAAAAAGTTAAAAAATAAATTGAGTAAAATAGAGGTTGAAATAGATGTTCTGGAAAAAGAAATTTTAGAATTAGATGAAGCACTTGCTAAAGATTATGAATCAACCGTTGCTGAGCCAGATTTTTTCGAAAACTATAAAGCAAAAAAACATCAAATAGAACTTTTGATGGAAGCTTGGACTGAGCTAGAAGAAAAAATTGAAGTGTGTTCTTAGAAACTAAAATAAGTGATATAGAGCAAGTCTATTTCTCTGAAATTGCAGATTCAGGGGTTTCTTTATGTATAAAACGAGAAGATAAATTGCATCCGTTTATTTCTGGGAATAAATATAGAAAGTTAAAATACAACCTAGTAGAATCTAAAAAACAAGAAAAAACTACACTTATTACTTTTGGAGGAGCATATTCTAATCATATTGCGGCAGCTGCAGCTGCTGGTTCGGAGTTTGGTTTTAAAACTATTGGAGTAATTAGAGGTGAAGAATTAGCAGATAATTTGGAAGAAGTCCTTCAACAAAACCCAACTTTAAAGTTTGCTTCAAAACATAATATGCAATTTCATTTTGTTTCTAGAAGTGCATACAGAGAAAAAACTTCCAAAGAATTTATTGATAATTTAAAAGAACAATTTGGGGATTTTTATTTAGTTCCAGAAGGTGGAACAAACACATTGGCAGTTAAAGGATGTGAAGAAATTTTAACCGAAAAAGATGCTGTTTATAATGTAATTTGTTCATCTGTAGGAACTGGAGGAACAATTTCAGGAATTATAAATTCAACAAAAAAGCATCAGAAAACTATTGGTTTTCCTGCTTTAAAAGGTGATTTTCTTCAGAATGAAATTAAAAAATATGTACTAACTAACAAAAATTGGAGTTTAAATACTGATTATCATTTTGGAGGTTATGCAAAAGTTTCAGAAACTTTAATCAATTTTATTAATAAATTTAAGCAAGAAACTGGGATTCCTTTAGATCCGGTTTATACAGGTAAAATGCTATTCGGAATTGTAGATTTAATAAAAAAAGATTATTTTGAAAAAGGAACTAGCATCTTAGCAATTCATACAGGAGGTTTGCAAGGAATTGATGGAATGAATGTATATTTGAAAAATAAAAATTTAGTAGAAATAGTATAGTTATGAGGATGAAGTTTTTTTTAATAGCAGTTTTAACAATGAGTTTATTAGTAAGTTGTAAATCTAAAAAGAAACTCACTAAAAAGACCTCAACTTCACGTAAAGAGATGGTTATTAAATCTACAAACGATACTGATTCTAAAAGAGTTGTTGCAAAATCGACTACGAATTCAGCTATAAGAAATTCAACGTTAGATTATATTGAACAGTTTAAAGATGCGGCTATGAGAGACATGCGGAATTATAATATTCCAGCGAGTATTAAGTTAGCGCAAGGTATTTTAGAATCATCAAGCGGTAATAGTCAATTAACAAAAAGATCTAATAATCACTTTGGAATAAAATGTCATAAAGGTTGGGAAGGAGATAAGACCTATCACGATGATGATGAAAAGGGAGAATGTTTTAGAGTGTATAAAGATCCTGCAAATTCTTATAAAGATCATTCCTTATTTTTAACAAGTAGGTCTAGATATTCAGATTTATTTAAAATAAAACAGGGCGATTATGTTAAATGGGCAAAAGGCTTGAGTAAAGCTGGTTATGCTACAGACAGACGTTATCCAGCAAAATTAATTGCAATAATAGAAAAATATGACTTGCACAAATACGATACTGAAGTTTTAGGGAAGTCTTTTGAATACCCTAAAAATAATGATTTAAAAAATCATATTGTAACGAAAGGAGATACGCTATATTCACTTTCTAGAAAATACGGTTTAACGGTTGCAGATCTTAAAAAAATTAATAGTTTAGATTCTAATACTATAAGTGTTGGGCAAATATTAATTGTGTCAAAATAAAAAAAGCGTTACAAATTGCAACGCTTTTAACATCAATCAAATATAAAAACTAACCTCTATTATTAAACTGTTTTTTAGAACCATTACCTTCTCTAGATCCTTGCTTTTTTCCTTTCTTCATTTTGCCCTTTTTCATAGCTTTTCGATTGGAGTTTTCCCATTTTTCAAACTGTTCTTTTGTAAGAATCTTTTTCATTTCAGCTTTATGAGCTTGTTGTTTCGTTAATCGCATGTTTGCACGTTCAAAACGTTCATCATTGGTTAAACCAGTACCATCTTGTTTATTTTTTTGATTTTCAGCTCTAAATTTTTGACGTTCTTCTGCAGATTTCAACATCATTTTTTGAACTTCTTTTTGTTGTTTGTCATCTAAATCTAAACGCAAGGCCATTTTTTTTGTTTGTAAAATAGCTATTTGCTCTGGTGTAAAGTCAGCATTTTTATTTTGTCTTTGTCCTTGTCTTTGTGCTGAAATACTTAAAGAAAACAACATAATTATAACTGATAATCCTACTA
>CBDUHF010000098.1:0-6544 GCA_965367085.1 uncultured Polaribacter sp. | reverse complement strand
CTGCTACTGCTACTGCTACTGAAAACTAAAATTTTATCCTAAGGATATTACTTTTTAACGCGTTTTTCGTTCTGCTTTACAAAACTCGCCCAACCAGTATAATTTTTACCACCAACAACTTTTCCTGAATTATAAAAATGACAAACAGCTGCTGCTAAACCATCTGTAGCATCTAAATTTTTTGGTAATGTTTTTAAATTTAATAGCGATTTTAACATTAAAGCAACTTGCTCTTTACTAGCTGTTCCTTTACCTGTAATTGCCATTTTAATTTTTCTTGGTGCATATTCTGTAACCGGAATTTCACGAGACAAACCAGCTGCCATAGCAACTCCTTGTGCTCTTCCTAACTTTAACATAGATTGTACATTCTTACCAAAAAATGGCGCTTCTAAGGCTATTTCATCTGGATGATACGTATCAATCAATTCAATGGTACGTTCAAAAATTAATTTTAATTTTAGATAATGATCATCATATTTAGAAAGCATTAATTCATTCATTTGAAGAAATTCCATCTTTTTACCAACCACTTTTATCAAACCAAAACCCATAATTGAAGTTCCTGGATCAATTCCTAAAATAATTTTTTCTGTTTTCAGAATCTTAGATTGTTTTTGAATATATCATCAACTTAAATGATGATTATTTATTACTTTGCGAACAATGTACAACTCGCTTTCATACAAAACTAAGCAATTCTTTTGGTTGTTGATAAAACTATCTATTGTAATTGGGTGTGGGTATTTTATTTACACAAAACTAGTAGAAAACGAGCAAATCAATTTTGTTGAATTTTATCAGAATTTGATTGAAAAAGAACTTTTTTCAGCAAAAAACATTGTTTTATTAGCTGTTTTCACCTTTTTTAACTGGTTTTTAGAAATCTCTAAATGGCATTTATTAACTTCTTTTATTCGTAATTATTCGTTTAAAAATGCTATAATTCAAAGTTTAGCTTCTTTAACTGCATCTTTAATAACGCCAAATAGAATTGGAGAATATGGCGCAAAAGCATTGTATTTTAAAAAACCATTGAGAAAACAAATTGTGGGCTTAAACTTAGTGTGTAATTTTTATCAAATGCTAGCTACGCTATTTTTTGGGATTTTGGGTTTTACTTATTTTGTAATTCAGCATAATGTAGAAATTGATTTTTATAGAATTTTTAGATTTCTATTATTAGCAATAATCGTAGTTTCTGCTTTCTTTTTTGGCGCAAAACATTTTAACTACAAAGGCTATTCTTTTGAAAAAGCTAGAAATTATATAAACAGCATCCCTTTTTCTTTAAATCTAAAAGTAGGGCTTTTATCATTTTTACGATTTGCAATTTTCTCTCATCAATTTTACTTTTTATTGCTAATTTTTAAAGTTGACATTTCTTATTACGAAGCAATATCTGCTATAACTTCTGTCTATTTTGTAGCCTCCATTGTGCCCATGTTATCTTTATTTGATGTTGTTTTAAAAGGAACTGTTGCGGTTTGGGTTTTCACGTACTTGAATGTGAATGCACTTACAATTCTATCTATTACTACCATCATGTGGATCTTCAATTTTGTAATTCCTGCAATTATTGGAAGTTATTTTGTGTTGACTTTTAAACCTAATTTTACAAAATGATTTGGTTCTTCGTTTTCATCTTCGTTTGCTATACAATTCTAATTGTCTCTTTGGCAATAGGATTCAAAAAAGTTGATGAATTTATTCCAGAAAATCTTGAAGCTAAAACTTCATTCTCTGTAATTATTCCGTTTAGAAATGAAGCTGATAATTTACCTTTATTATTACAATCCATTTCAGATATAAAGTATCCAAAAGAATTGATGGAATTTCTTTTTATTGATGATGATTCTACTGACCATTCTGTTCAAATTATTGAAGAGTTTATTGCTAGTCAGGTTGAGCGCAGTAGAAACCTAAAACCTCTCTACGTTGTTCGCAAAGACATTCGCATCTTCAAAAACGTAAGAACTTCTAATTCACCTAAAAAAGATGCCATTTCAACTGCAATTGATCTTGCAAAAAATAATTGGATACTAACTACAGATGCAGATTGTATGTTACCTGAAAATTGGTTGCATTCTTTTGATCGTTTTATTCAACAACAAAACCCAAAAATGGTTGTTGCTCCTGTAAATTATAACGTAAAAGATACTTTTTTAGAACAGTTTCAATTACTAGATTTTATGAGTATGCAAGGAACTACCATTGGTGGTTTTGGAATCGATTTTCCTTTTATGTGCAATGGTGCAAATTTAGCATATAAAAAAGATGAATTTATATTGAATAATGGTTTTGATGGTAATAATACAATGGCTAGTGGAGATGATATTTTTCTGTTTGAAAAATTCTTAGAAAAGGATAAAAAGAGTGTTCAGTTTTTAAAATCTAAAGAAGCAATTGTTACTACTTTTCCAGTAGATAGTTGGACAGATTTAATACACCAACGTGTAAGATGGGCATCTAAAACCGGTAATTTTAAATCGACAAAAGTAAAATTGATTGGGGTGTTAATACTACTTACAAACTTCTTAGTAATTTATTATTTAGGGTTTGAATCTATAGAATTACTTTTTATTCCTTTTATTTTAAAAATGAGTATTGATTTGTTTTTATTCTTACCAACTATTCATTTTTACAACCACAGAAGTTCATTTTTTAAATGGTATGTTCTTGCAAGTTTGATGTATCCTTTCTTTTCTGTTTTTGTGATTTTTAAATCAGTCTTTTTTAAATATAACTGGAAAGGGAGACGTTTTAAAAAGTAGGTAAACAAGTATAGCCCTGATTGCAGCATTTGTTTGAGCTCTTTTTTAGTTGTCAGTTCGAGTGAATTTGCTTTTTTGCAAATTTGTATCGAGAACAAAACTAAAAAAAGCGAGTGCGAAAAGCAGGAAATAGCTTCTGAAAAAAAAACTATATTTGACATATGAGTGTATTTGGTTTGCAAACATCTAATCCAGCGTTTTCTGGATATTTCTGGAATAACAACAAGCGCGTTTCTAGTGCAAAAATGTCTTTAAGTGGCATTATCCTAAAATCGGTTTTCATGTTGCTTTTAGTAGCTATTACAGCTGCATATACGTGGACAATTTTCTTTAAAGGCGTAGATATTAAATGGTATACAACTATCGGAATGTTTGTTGCTATTGTAGCGAGTTTGTTTATCTCTTTTATGCAACATTTAGCAAAATATTTGTTACCCATTTATGCGTTGGCAAAAGGTTTTTTTTTAGGCGGAATAAGTGCTTATGCTCACAAACGTTTTCCGGGTTTGCCCATACAAGCAATTGCAATTACATTATTAACTTTTTTGGTGATGTTATTCTTATTTAAAACGAAGATAATTAAGGTAACTAGGAAGTTTAGAGCCGTTATAATTACGGCTTCCATTAGTATTTTTACTATTTATATCATTTCTTGGATTTTGTCTTTTTTTGGAATTAGAGCTCCTTTTGTTTGGGGAACTTCTTGGACCGCAATTGGCTTTAATATTATTGCTGCCATTGTTGCTTCTTTAAGTTTACTTTTAGATTTTGATTATATCGACAGACAAGTTGGACGCGCTCCTAGAGAAAAGGAATGGTTGGCCACTTGGGGATTTTTAATCACCCTAATTTGGTTGTATGTAGAAGTTTTACGTTTGCTAAAAAAACTAGCAATTCGATTTTAAAAATAAGGTGTTAAGGAATTAAAGCATTCATTATATCTTCTGCCTTATACCATAGTATTATTGCAGCTGCTAATAAAATAACGAAAAGAAGTCCTTTTGTAGGTTTTGCTTGTTTTTTTCTGCCAAATTTTCTTTTGAATTCCATCTTAATGATTGTTCTTTTTATTTAGAATGTAAATTTAATAAAAGTTGTTGGTGTTTTTTTTATTCTCTATAATTTTTTCAACCTTCAAACTTCAAACTTCAAACTTCAACTGATAACTGAGAACTACCTACTTTTTAATAGCCCTTAACATTTCTCTTTTCCCTGGAGGTCCAGGCAAACGTTCTACAACAAAACCAACGGCTTGCATAGCTCTTCTTACGCTTCCTTTAGCAGAATAGGTAACTAAAATTCCGTCTTTTTGTAATGCATTGTACATTTTTTGAAAAATGTCTTCTGTCCATAATTGAGGTTGAACACGAGCACCAAAAGCATCAAAATAGATTAAGTTAAAAGCGTCTTCATCTTCTATATCTTCAAAGAATTGTTTTCTTTTTGTAAGTGAAAAGGCATCGGTAATTTGGTGTTTTTCATCCCAAGAAACTGTATGTATTTTATTAAAAGCTGCTCGCTCTTTTTCTGCATCTAATACAGCAATAAAATTCATTTTATCTACCTCTTCTGCAGTAACAGGATAGGCTTCTACCCCAACATAATCAATCTCTCTTTTACTTTCTAAATAGGTAATAAAACAATTTAAACCAGTACCAAAACCTATTTCTAATATGGAAACTTTATCGGCTGTAACTAATTTTAATCCGCTATTAATAAAAACATGATAGGTTTCATTAATCGATCCATTTTTAGAATGATATTGCTCATCCCAATCTGGTAAATGGATGGTAGAAGAACCATCTGAAGTTATTAATATTTCTCTTTTCAAATTTATTGAATTAGTAATTTTTTAATCTTTGGTATGGGCCCAACACAGGTGGTTTTATGACAGGCTATACAACTGTTAATTGCAGTGTTATGTTTTGCTACCAAAGAATCTTTAGAAGCTTTAAAAACTTCTTGATAACTCAATAAATAAAAATCTGAAAACGTATTAAAGTCTGCAGTTCTATCTGAAGGATCTGTTAATTGTGCAGTATGAATTTTTAAAAATTCTTCCGGAAAATCTTTGGGTGTTTTTCCTTCTAAAACCAATCTTTTATTATCGGCGCTTTTCGCATACATTTGAAGCATTAAATCTGCCATTTCTGACGGTTTATACATCTTATGTTTTGGTTTCTCTGCTGCTTTTTCTTCTTTCTTAGCGGTACATCCAAAAACAAAAAAAAGAGAAATAAGAATGAGTACTTTTCTCATTATTCTTTCATTAAAACTCCATGAGCTTCAAAAGCAAACTCTCTTTTAGATTCTGTAATAAGCGCTATTTCTTCTTTAGTTTTTCCTGCATCTTCTGCATAATGACGCAAATCATTTACAGATGTTTCTGTAACATAGGCTTTTCCTTCAACAATTACTTCGCTGTCTTTAGAATCTAAAGGCATAAAGAATCCGTAATCTTTAAAACGCACCATGGTTTCTTTTTCTGTTCCTAAAGGAAGTTTCATCCAACATCCTTTTTTTGTACATACTTCCTTAATATTAGAGGCAAATTTTACATTTACAGTGTCTCCTGCTTTTAATGTATTAAACTTGGCCAGCATTTCTTCAGAAGTCAATGCCTTTTCGCTCGAAATTTTATCTCCAAAAGAAGCATAAGTAATTTCTTGTTTTGGTGTTTCTACTTCTTTATTTGCTTTTTTCTCTTCTTTACATGCTGTAAAAACAAATAAAGTTATCAAACAAAACTGCGCTATATATTTCATATTTTATGGTTTTCGTGTGTTTCTCACAAAAGTACACAATTCAAAGAGCAAAACCAATAATTTCTTGTTCTCTCAGATGAATAATTTATGTACATTTGTTGTCTTAAAACAATCAAACGATATGAAATCTAATATAGAAATTCAACGTATAGAAAAATCGAAGATCGATTCTGTAGATTTTAACAACTTACCTTTTGGTAGTGTATTTTCTGATCACATGTTAGAATGTGATTTTAAAAATGGTGAATGGCAAACTCCTGTCATTAAACCTTATAGCCAAATTTGCTTAGATCCTTCTGCTAAAATTTTCCATTACGGACAATCTATTTTTGAAGGGATGAAAGCGTATAAAGACGCTGATGATAACACCATGTTATTTAGACCTTTAGACAATTGCAAAAGATTAAACAAATCTGCTGAACGTTTGGTTATTCCTCAGATTCCTGAAGATATCTTTATGGATGGATTGACAAAATTGTTAGAAGTTGACAATGCTTGGATTCCTACAAATGAAGGAAGCTCTTTATATATAAGGCCTTTTATGTTTGCTTCTGGTAATGGATTTCATGCTTCACCTGCAGATGGGTATAAATTTATAATTTGTACTGCGCCTTCTGGTGCCTACTTTGCGGGTAAAGTAAAAGTTTTAATCGAAGAAAAATATGCTCGTGCTGCTAATGGTGGTGTTGGTTTTGCAAAAGCTGGTGGTAATTATGCTGCTCAGTTTTATCCAACTCAATTAGCTATAGATAAAGGATATAATCAAGTAATTTGGACAGATGACAATGCACATGAGTACATTGAAGAAGCTGGTGCTATGAATATTTTTATCCGTATCAATGATACTTTAATTACGAGTCCTACTAGTGATAGAATCTTAGACGGAATTACACGTAAAAGTATTATTCAGATTGCAGAAGATTTGAATATTGATGTTGAAGTTAGAAAAATTTCTGTTTCGGAAGTAATTGCTGCTGCACAAAGCGGTAGTTTAAAAGAAATGTT
>CBDUHF010000097.1:0-6721 GCA_965367085.1 uncultured Polaribacter sp. | reverse complement strand
AGAGTACTTATTGAAAGATCTAATAGACATTAAAATCTATTCTTTTAAACTTTTTAATAAACTGTAGGGGGTTTATTAAAACCAAAAACAGGCTAAGAAAATTCTTAGCCTGTTTTATTTTTTATGAAATGAATTTATAACATACTATTTAAGTATTTTTGCAGTATGATTAAAGAAATTCAACTTAGAGTAAATTTAATAGAAGAACGTAAAGAAAATACACTTTTGTACAAAGCATCTAAATTTTTAGGCGTAGATAAAAGTGAAATTTCTGCAGTAAAAGTGTTACGTAAATCTATTGATGCTCGTAAAAAAGATATCATCTTTAATTATAAAGTTGCTGTTTATATCAATGAGCAAGTACCAGAAAAATCTGATTATATCTTTGAATATAAAGATGTTTCAAAAGCAAAAGAAATTCATATTATAGGTTTTGGACCTGCAGGAATGTATGCAGCATTGCGTTGTATAGAATTAGGATACAAGCCTGTAGTTTTAGAACGTGGTAAGAATGTACAAGACAGAAGAAGAGATTTAAAAGCAATAAATCAAGATCATTTTGTAAATGAAGATTCTAATTATTGTTTTGGTGAAGGTGGAGCAGGTACTTATTCTGATGGTAAACTGTATACAAGAAGTTTAAAACGTGGAGATGTAAGACGAATTTTTGAAAACCTCGTTTTTCATGGAGCAACAGAACAAATTCTTGTTGATGCTCACCCTCATATTGGAACTAATAAATTACCGAAAATCATTCAAAATATAAGAGAAAATATCTTAAAATTTGGCGGTGAAATTCATTTTGAAACTAGAGTCACAGATTTTACCGTTAAAAACAATAAGCTAGAAGCTATTCAACTTTTAAATGGTGAAGAAATGAAAGTGAATTCTGTTATTTTAGCAACGGGTCATTCAGCTAGAGATATTTATGAACTGCTACATAAAAAAGAAATTGCCTTAAAAGCAAAGTCTTTTGCAATGGGCGTTCGTGTAGAACATCCACAAGAAATTATAGATCAAATTCAATATCATTGCTCTGGTCAAAGAGATGAACTTTTACCAGCTGCGGCTTATAGCTTAGTACATCAAGTAAATAACAGAGGTGTATATTCATTTTGTATGTGTCCTGGCGGTTTTATTGTGCCTGCTGCAACTGCAAATGGCGAAGTTGTTGTAAACGGAATGTCTCCTTCTCGTAGAAATAATAAGTTTGCTAATTCAGGAATTGTAGTTGAATTAGATATTGATAAAGATTTTAAAAAATATGAAAAATTTGGTCCATTAAAAGGATTAGAATTTCAAAAAGATTTAGAAAAAATAGCATTTTTTGCAGGTGGAAGAACACAAACAGCACCAGCACAAAGATTGGTAGATTTTGTTGATGGAAAATTATCGCCAGATTTAAATGACACTTCTTATCAACCAGGTTTAAAATCTGCTCCACTACACTCTCTTTTGCCCAAAATAATTGGAGGAAGATTGCGAAAAGGATTTGCAGCTTTTGGACAGAAAATGCATGGATATCATACAAATGAAGCGAATATTGTTGGTGTAGAATCTAGAACTTCATCTCCTGTAAATATTCCAAGAAAAGATAATTTAGAGCATCCAGAAATAGAAGGCTTGTTTCCTTGTGGTGAAGGTGGTGGTTATGCTGGAGGAATTGTTTCTGCTGCAATGGATGGAGAACGATGTGCAGAAGCTGCCATTTCTACTCTAAAATAGTATTCATAAAAAAAATCAGATAAAATCAATTAGTATCTGTAATTTTACATTCTTATAATAAAAAAATGAAAATAACTATTGGGCGTATAGATAAAGCTGATTTTCCAGAATTATCACTCGCAGATATCGATTTAAAAGTAGATTCTGGCGCTTACACATCTTCTATTCATTGTTCAAATATTGAAGAAGTTACAATTAATAATGATAAATTAATTAAATTTACATTATTAGATCCAGAACATGCATTCTATAATAATAAAGAGTTTACTTTCAAAAAATATACATCTAAAGCTGTAAAAAGTTCAAATGGAATTTCAGAAATACGATTTTTAATAGAAACAGAAATTTTTATTTTTAATCAAATCTTCCCAATTCATTTAACTTTAACTGAAAGAAAAGATATGAAATCTCCTATATTATTAGGTAGAAAATTTTTAAATAAAAAATTTATCATAGATACTGCAAAAAAGAATTTATCTCACAAATTAAAATATAAAAAATAATGCGCATTGTAATTTTATCAAGAAACCCCAAACTATACTCTACAAGTAGATTAGTTGAAGCTGCTGAAAAAAGAGGACACGAAGTTATGGTTGTTGACCATTTAAAATGCAACATCGAAATAGAAAAAAAATCACCAAAAATATTTTATAAAGGAGAATATATTTCAAACATAGATGCTATTATTCCAAGAATTGGAGCATCTGTAACTTTTTATGGTACAGCTGTAATTAGACAATTTGAAATGATGAAAGTTTTTACTGCAGTTACATCGCAAGCATTAGTAAAATCTAGAGATAAATTAAGTAGTTTACAAATTTTAGCAAGAGCTGGTGTAGGCTTACCTAAAACGGTTTTTACAAACTACACAAAAGATGTTGAGCATGTTGTAGAATCTGTTGGTGGAGCTCCTTTAATCTTAAAATTATTAGAAGGTACACAAGGTTTAGGAGTTGTTTTAGCAGAAACTAAAAATGCTGCAACTTCTGTTTTAGAAGCATTTAATGGTTTAGGCGCAAGAGTAATTGCACAGGAATTTATTAAAGAAGCTGGTGGTGCAGATATTAGAGCTTTTGTTGTAGATGGTAAAGTTATTGGTGCAATGAAACGCCAAGGGAAAGAAGGTGAATTCCGTTCTAATTTACATAGAGGAGGAAACGCAACAGTAATAGAATTAACAGACGAAGAAGAAAAAACTGCTTTAAAAGCAACTAAAGCATTAGGTTTAGGAGTTGCTGGTGTAGATATGCTACAATCTTCTAAAGGCCCTTTAGTATTAGAAGTAAATTCATCTCCTGGTTTAGAAGGAATTGAAGTTGCAACAGGAAAAAATATTGCCAAAGAAATTATTAGATATTTAGAAATTCATGTCGAGTAAACCTTTTATCATTTTAGGAAAAGAAATTCCTGAAGGAAAACGTACCGTATTAGATTTAGAAGTAGCAAAATTACACACAAGAACAACCGTAAAAGTTCCTGTTATAATAGAACGTTCTAAAAAACCTGGACCAGTTGTTTTATTATTAGCTGGTATTCATGGTGATGAAACAAACGGAGTTGGAATTATAAGAGAAATTATAAGTCAGAAAATTAACAAGCCCATTAGTGGAACTATTATTTGTATTCCGGTTTTTAATATTTTTGGGTATTTAATTCATACTAGAGAATTTCCAGACGGAAGAGACTTAAATAGAATGTTTCCAGGTTCTGCAAATGGTTCTCTTGCCAGTCAATTTGCTAATCAATTTACAAAAGAAATTGCTCCACATGTAGATTATGTAATCGATTTTCATACTGGAGGAGGAAAACGAGATAATATTGCTCAAATTAGATGTAATAAAGACGATGAAAAAGCGCTAGAATTAGCCAAAGTATTCAATCCACCAATGATTGTTTTTTCAGAAAACATTACAAAGTCTTTAAGAGAAACTTTACATAAAATGGGTAAAACTATTTTATTGTTTGAAGGTGGAAAATCAATTGAGTTAAATCCTACGATTATTAACGAAGGTGTAAATGGAACTAAAAATGTTTTAATTCGGTTAGGTTTAATTGAGGGCGAATTAACAGTAAAAGAAACTCCTATTTTTATTCATAAAGCTAAATGGTTAAGAGCCTCTCATTCTGGTATGTTTAAAATCACAGCCACAAATGGAACTTTAGTTAAAAAGAAAGACGTTTTAGGTATTATTCAAGATCCTTTTGGAGATTTTAAAAAGAAAATTTATGCTCCTTTTGATGGATATATTTTTTGTATCAATAAAACACCCATTGTAAATAAAGGTGAAGCTTTGTTTCATATTAGTATTGAAGAATAAACTTTTAGGATTCTCATTTTCAAAACCCACAAAATTGGTACATTTGCAAATATGCGAATAGACATCATAACAGTATCTCCAGAATTATTAAAAAGCCCTTTTAATCATTCTATTATTAAACGTGCACAAGACAAAGGTTTGGCTGAAATCCATTTACATGATTTACGTGAATATGGTTTAGGTAACTATCGCCAGATAGACGACACACAGTTTGGTGGTGGAGCAGGAATGGTTTTAATGATAGAACCTATTGCTAATTGTATTAAAAAATTGCAATCAGAACGTGATTATGATGAAATTATTTATATGACTCCAGATGCAAAAACACTAAATCAATCTACTGCTAATACACTTTCTTTAAAAGAAAATATTTTAATTTTAACAGGGCATTACAAAGGTGTAGACCAAAGAATTAGAGATTTATTTATTACAAAAGAAATATCTATTGGAGATTACGTTTTAACTGGTGGCGAATTAGCTGCTGCTGTTTTATGTGATGCTGTTATTAGATTAATTCCTGGTGTTATAGGTGATGAACAATCTGCTTTAACAGATTCTTTTCAAGATAATTTATTATCTCCTCCTGTGTACACAAGACCAGCAGATTTTGAAGGAAATAAAGTACCTGATATATTATTATCTGGTAATTTTCCAAAAATTGACGATTGGAGAAGTGAAAAAGCATATGAACGTACTGAACAAATTAGACCTGATTTACTAAATAATGAAAACTCATAAAGGTTTTTAAGCATGAATTTTTGAACGCAACACTTTGAATACAATAAAAACTTTCATAAAAAATAACAAAGCCATTTCTTGGGTCTTAGGATTCCAACTTTTCAGGTTGCTTTTATTGCCTTTTATGGGCTTAATGCCTCAAGATGCATACTATTATTTATACGGTCAGAATTTATCATTATCTTATTTTGATCATCCTGGAATGATTGGCTACATTTTAAGGATTTTTACAGATGTTTTTGGGCATTCAATTTTTGCTGTAAAATTTGCTGATTTTGTAATTACATCTTTAACAATCTTCAGTTTTTATAAATTGGCATCTTACTTTTTATCAAAACAAAAATTAGAAAGAGCCTTCATTTTAATAGCTTCTACCATATTTATTTCCATTTTATCCTTTAACTCTACGCCAGATGTACCTTTATTATTATTCTGGACACTGAGTTTAATTTGTTTATACAAAGCTATTTTTGAAGATAAAAAATGGTATTGGATTCTTGGTGGAATTGCAATGGGATTAGCTTTTAACAGTAAATACACATCACTCCTATTACAATTTGGTTTACTTGCTTTCCTCCTATTTTCTAATAAATACAGAAAGTTATTTTTATCTCCTTGGTTATGGATTTCTTTAATTATTTCTGTGGCAGTAACATTCCCAGTTTGGTATTGGAACTACCAAAATGAATTTGCATCGTTTGCTTTTCAGTCATCAGAAAGAACAAGTTCCATAACTAAATTTGAAATTTCACCAAAAAATTTCTTTGGAGCAATAGGACATCAAATGTTCTTATTATTGCCAGTTTTATTTATAATATTTATCACTTTTACTTACAAATATGTAAAAAGAGCTTTATTAAAATTTAAAATTCCACAAGCTAAAACCTTGTTTTTACTAGCTTTTTTCATTCCTACTTTTGTTGGTTTTTTTGCCATCACTCCTATTTATTGGGTAAAATTAAACTGGATGATGCCTTCTTATATTACAGGTATTATTTTGGCAGGAATGTTTATCAATAAAAAATTATTAAAAACTCAAATTATATTTTCTATTGTGTTTCATGTTTTGGTAAGTATTCAAATATTATTTTTTGTTGCTCCAATTAAAAGTGATGATACTTGGGTAGGTTGGGAAGAATTAGCAGGTGAAATAGAACTTTTACAAGAAGAATACCCAAATACTTTTGTGTTTTCTGATGATAATTATAAAACATCTGCTTGTTTAAACTTTTTTATGGATGATAAAATCTATGCACAAAACATTATAGGAAAGCACGCATTACATTTTGATTATTTAGATGATGATTTATCAACTTTAAATAATAAAAATGCCATATTTATTGATTCTGACAAGCGTTTTAAAAACAAAAACAAAAAAGAAGAAATAAACCCTGTATTACAAAATTACTTTACAGAGGTTAGAGAATTGAAACCCATTATTATAAAAATTAATAATAAAGAAGAAAGAAAGTTCTGGATTTTCTATTGTAGTAATTATCAAGCCAAAAAATAATTAAATTTTGTTTTATCAACAAAAAATAATGATTACTTTTGCAACCGCTAAATTAACCTCTGACGAAGAAATCGTGAAAGTTGGTTTTGCCAAAAACATAAACATATTATAATATGGAAGCTTTATTAAAATTTGTACAAGACGAATTTGTAACAAAAAAAGAATTTGCAGAATTTGCTGCCGGAGATACAATTACTGTATACTACGAAATTAAAGAGGGAGAAAAAGTAAGAACTCAGTTTTTTAGAGGAGTTGTTATACAAAGAAAATGAACAGGAACTTCAGAAACTTTTACAATCAGAAAAATGTCTGGTACTGTAGGTGTAGAACGTATTTTCCCTGTGAACTTACCTTCTATTCAAAAAATTGAAGTAAACAAAAGAGGTAAAGTACGTAGAGCTCGTATTTTCTACTTTAGAGGTCTTAC
>CBDUHF010000096.1:0-6743 GCA_965367085.1 uncultured Polaribacter sp. | reverse complement strand
TCAATTATATGATGCTTGGGTAACCCAAGAATTTACAGTGAGAGATTTGGTAACTCACCGAAGCGGAATGGGTTTAGGCGCAGGAGATTTAATGTTTTTTCCTGAAGGAAATGATTTTCAGGTTTCTGACGTTATCAACAACGTAAAACACTTAAAACCAGAAACATCTTTCAGAAGTAAATTTGCATATAACAATAACATGTTTATTATTGCAGGAGAGGTTTTAAAACGTGTAAGTGGTCTTTCTTGGGAAGAATTTATTGAAACTAAAATTCTAAAACCTGTTGGAATGAATAACAGTAAAGCATCTTACAACAGAGTTACAAACCACAAAAATATTATTGATGCACATACAAGAGCAGAAGGTAAAGTAATTCAAATTCCTCATGATTGGAGCGAAACAGCAAATCCTGCAGGGGGAATTATGAGTAATGTAAATGACATGCTAACTTGGGCAACTTTTTTAATGAATGATGCTGTTAACATAGAAGGAAAACGTTTGTTAAGCGAACAACAATTTCATGAGCTTTGGCAATTACAAACACCTTTAAAAGTTAGAAAAAATGATAGTTATAACTCTAATTTTAGAGGTTATGGTTTGGGTTGGTTTTTAACAGATGTAAAAGGAGGTTACAAACAAGTATATCACACAGGTGGTTTATTAGGTACAGTAACACAGTTTACAATGATTCCAGATTTAGATTTGGCAATTGTGGTTTTGACTAATCAAATGAATGGAAGTGCTTTTAGCACCATTACAAATACGATAAAAGATAGTTATTTAGGCTATGAAGATAGAAATTGGCTAAAAAGATATGGAACAAATAATGCCAATTATTTAAAGTATAATGATAGTTTAAAAGTTGCTATTTATAATAAAGTTGAGCTAGCTAAAAAAAATAAGAATTTATCAAAACCAAATCAAATTGTTGGAACTTATAAAGACAATTGGTTTGGAAATATTATCATTTCTAATGATGGAAATTCTTACAGTATAAAATGTGAGCGTTCACCTAAATTAGTTGGACAATTGTTGCCTTACAATCAAACAACATACGTTGCAAAATGGGACAATAGAAGTTTTGATGCAGATGTTTTTGTAAATTTTACTTTTGATGAAAAAGGAAATGCAACAGGCGCAACCATGAAATATATTGCACCAATAACAGATTTTAGTTTCGATTTTGGCGATTTAAACCTTAAAAAACAATAGTAATTTTGATTAAAACAAAAGACATTTGGATTGCAGGTTTTGCACTTTTTTCACTTTTTTTTGGAGCAGGAAATTTAATTTTACCTCCAAGTTTAGGTGCTAAATCTGGTGCAGATTGGTGGATTGTAGTATTGGGTTTTGTACTAACCGCAGTAACAATACCAATTTTAGCAATTTTTGCGCACGCAAAATTACAAGGAACTTTATATGACTTTGGTAAAAAAGTTTCACCAATTTTTAGCACAACTTATTGTATGCTTATTTATGCAATTGCCATTGCAATTCCATCTCCAAGAACAGCAGCAGTAACACATGAAATGGCAATTCAACCATTTTTTGAAACACCAGCAATTTTAACCAGTATTATTTATTTTGCACTAGTTTTTGTATTTGCTGTAAATCGTAATAAAATTATCAGTTTAATTGGTAAGTTTTTAACGCCAATTATTGTTTTAATCCTTTTGATAATAATTGCAATTGCTATTTTTACATCTTCAGGAACTGTAAATCCATCAACTTTTAAAACTCCTTTTGTAGACGGAATTTTAGAAGGATATCAAACCTTTGATGCTATTGGAGGTGTAGTTGTTGGAGCAGTAATTATTATCTCTTTAAATTTAAAAGGAAATGACTCTTTTGAAGCTAGAAAAAAACTAATAACAAAAGCAGGAATTATTGCTGGTGCTGGTTTATTATTAATTTATGGAGGGTTAATTTTAAGCGGTTCTTTATTCTCTTCAACATTTGTAGAAAATGCATCAAGAACAGAAGTTTTATCTAGTTTAAGTACACAAACGTTAGGAAACTTAGGAACTACCTTTTTAAGTGTTTTGGTGGCTTTAGCGTGTTTTACAACAGCAGTTGGTATTGTAACAGGAACAGCAGATTATATAAAAGGAATTTGCAAAGATTCTAAAACTGCATTTATTATTACAGCGGCAATTGCTTGTCTTATAGGAATTATTGTAGGAAGTTATCAAGTAGATTTTATCATTACATTAGCGGTACCAGCATTAATGTTTTTATATCCAATTACAATTGTGTTGATTTTACTAAATATTGTCCCCAATAAATATGCTTCAAAATTGGTTTTTAGAGGCGTAGTTTTAGTAACTTTTATCTTTAGTATTACAGACTTTTTAGGTTTTATAATTCCGAGAGAAAACCTAGTAGGAATTAAAAATATAATTCCGTTAGCAAATTCTAGTTTGGGTTGGGTAATGCCAGCTTTATTGGTTTTTGTTGGGTTGAATTTGAAGAAGATTCGTTAACGTTAACACGAATATGTAATGTTTCAATGTTTTATATTCGTAGTTAGCGAAGTTATCCGAAAATAAATTTAGAAACAAACTAAACTAAACTAAACGTATAGTTTCAACTTACTTTTGCGACCAACAGACAAAACAAATACAACATTGGCAGTTCAAAGCATTACAAAACATTCTTTTAAAGACACTTTTTCAGTAAGCACAGTTCGGTTTGAGTAAGCTTGTACAATAGATCACACAGCGCAACAAAATGCCTATGCTATTTAATCTTGAAATTAATTTACGCAAAACTCATTGAGCAACTTAATTTCATTTAAAGTTTCCCAAACTTCATGTGAGTATTCTTTAGGAGAAAATTTAAATAGCAAAACTGTTTTTTGTTCCTTTTTACAAAAATGACTTTCAATTTTTACGTTTAATGTAAATTGTTTATTGGTTGCAAAGCGATCATATGTATGTACTTTTCCTTCAAAAAAAGTAGTTTTTCTTTTCCTCTTGGTTTTAGTTACAATAGCCGTTGCTTTTCGTTTATCTGTTGCATCATTTACATCAACTCTATTTAAACTATTAAAATATTTTATCAAATCTATTTCTAATTCTTTAGATTCAATTTTTCTGTTTACATCAATACTCCAAGCATAGGTATAAGACCAAAAAAAAGTATGTTCTGGATGTATCCAACCTTTTGGCGGAAAACGTATATCTCCAACTCCAATATATTCCATGTCTCTTGCAGGAAATCTTAATACTTCTTGTCCCCAAGTAGAGTCTAATTTTATTAAATTGAATTCATTTTTTTGACCGAAAGTAAAAACAGGAAATAATATTGTGATAATAAATAATAGTTTTTTCATAATTATAGATATAATAAGACTTTAAATACAACAGAACCTGAAGGAGATTTTTCTGTTATACTGGTTTTTCTCTTTCTGTAAAACTAGGTTAGAATTGAAGAAAAAGTGTCAAAAAAACGTAAAATAAATGCAAATAGATGTAAAAACTAAATTAGCTGGTATTAGTAATTGTTAAGAAAAAAAAGAATAACTTTTATGTATCATAAAATTAACAGGAAATAAGAGTATAATAAAAAAGACGAACATTTCTGCTCGCCTCTTTTCCTTAGTTTCCCCCTTTTTCTTTTTCTATAGTACTTTACCTTAATTAAAAAGGCGGCTCACCTGCATCTGGTGGCATAGATTCTGCTTGCGCTTTTTTTGGGTTCAATATTAAAAAAGTACCCATTGCTGTTAAAGCAGCGTATTTTCCCATTTTTTTTATGGCTTCTGTACGAGATATCTCTCCCTCTTTTATGCTTTCTTTCATGTATCTACTTTTTAAATCTTATTTCTTTTAATTTGTTACTTAATAACTAATTTTTTAGTTTTTACTTGGTTTCTATTAAAAACCTTTAAAATGTATGTACCAGCACTAAGTGTAGATGTATTTATGGTATTAGATATACTTGAGTGTTCTAAGTTTTTACTTAAAACCAATCTCCCCTGAACATTATATAATTCTGCAGTAGATTTAGAATCTAGTTTTCCTTTTACAACAATTTCTTGTTTAGAAGTTGCACTATATATCTGTAATAAATCTAATGTATTTGTTTCTAGAGATAAAACTTTAGATGAATATCTAATATAGAAACGTCCTGTTCCGTTTAAAATCTCTGAAGGAGTAAATGTATATGCTTTTGTATTTAATAAAGTTAAAGTATTATGTAACTTATCTTCTAAATACACACTTATATTTTCTGGTAATGTTGAACTGCTATCGTCTATACCAATTGTTAATTCTTCTGCTGTTGCATTTATACCTAAAGGAACAATTACATCATTAAAATCAGTATAAGGTAAACTCTGTATGGCTAAGTTTAATCCAGAATTATCTGCAACGAAATTAGAAAAAATTGAAAAACCTGCAGAATTATCAGAATACGTACCTGCATCATAACCAACATCTAAACCTTGGGTGGTGCCTTCTATAAAATATATAGATGTTGTAGCAGATTGATTTGCACTCGATAAAAGAATCTTACTTAATGCATTATCTACTTTTTTTTGTTTTCCAAGAATAAAATCATCAGAACTTCCTGTAGTTCGCATTGCTGGTGTAAATTTTACAGAACCTCCACCAGATTTAGCTTTTACAAAAAATGCTTGCCCTGGTGCAATTAACTCTGAAATGTCTGTATCTATTATCGTTGCTAAATTCCAAACAATCCAACCATTAGAAGCATCTCCATCATAACCATATAGTGCTTGATAAGCACTATTACTATTAAACTGTGTTTTATTTTCGTTAAAAAAAGCTTCAAAATCTATATACGATGGATAAGGATTTCCAATAAGGTTCCAAGCATTTCCTGCTACTGCATCAGAAATTGAAATATCTACTTCGTTTGTTCTTACAGTTCCTGTAAATTTTAAAGTACTACCGTCTGTTGTTGCAGCTCTAAACCCTTTACCTGCAACAAGTGTTGTTGCTGCGTTGTCTGTAGTATTATAATTTACATAAGCTCCAGAAGATGTATTATAAGGTGCAAAAGCTCTTAAGACACCAGATGCTGCTAAATTTGTATTTTCAGTAGCAAAACTTCCAAAGGTTTGATCTACAACTGGTGCAGAAATTAAATCGTTGGTTCCTGTTGGTGCAACTAATGCAGTATACCTGTTATAATTTACGGTTCCATTAATTGTACCTTTTACAATTAAACTAGAAAATAATTGTGAGGTAGAATTTAATGTAGTTGTATTTGGTGCTATTGTAAAACTAGTATTTACTGTTACTGCAGCACCAGGATTAACAGTTAAAGTATTACAAAATGTGGTATTAGATATAATTGCATTACCAGTATTTACTAAAATATCATCTTCTGCAAAGGATATACCACTTGGGTCATTTGGCAACCAAGATGTATTATAAGTATAGGTTATTTTTTCGTGTTGTTGTTGCACACCTTCAGAGATAGTATTACTATTACTACCTGTTACATTTGCATTAAATACTTGACCTACTGTATAACTTACGCTACCACCAGTACCTGTTGCTTTGCCCGATGCTGATGCAATGCTTTCTTGAGAATACAAGAGATGCGTAGCAAAAAAAAGAAACGCAACTAAAATTGCTTTTTTCATAAAATTCATTGGTTAAAAACGTACACATTCTACTTCTACAAACTCTCTAACTCCAGCTACATCATAATTAGCATAAACAAAGGCATATTCTGGATTTGTTAAAGTGATTCGAAGTGAAAGTGGACTATTATTGGTAAAACCTGCATTAGCTAACCCCTGTAAAATTAGAGTAGACAGTTTTGTAACTTGTCCTACAGGTGCTGTAGTTACAACTCCTAAATTATAGGATGTACCACTGTCATCTATTGCTTCTACATTAACGTTAGATGCAGCAACTGCGCTACCACCAAACCAACTCGCAGGATTATTAGCAACATAAATAATTTGACTTGAAGAAGCACTATATGGCATATAAGGTATAATATAAGAACTACAATTACATTTATTAGGGTTAAGATTTGCAGCACCACTGCCAGATAAACTGCTTGCTGTTTTAGCTTGCAATGCATATGGCACACTAGATAATGAACTGGTACCAGTTATAGTGTATGTACTACCTCCTGTTAGATCTGTTTCTGTTTTTATAGAATACGTACCGTTAGACCAATCTATGGTAGTAATATCGCCACTTACAACACTTCCTTCTCCTATTTTAAAAGAAACCAAACCGTTTCCATTTGTGGTTGGTGTTTGGGTTTCTACATAAACAGAAGTATCTGGTGTACCTGCCTTTATAATGCTTATTTGCATACCTATGGCAGTATTAGTAACAAGTGCATTACTACTGTTTCTTATTACCCCTTGGTAGTTTAATTTATCTGGTGTTTGCGCTAAAGTGCTTGCCGTAATTAATAAGGCAACAAATAGGGTGTTTAATTTTGTAATCATAATGTTTAATTTTCGAAAATTTGTTTAATAGGGATTTAAATTTTTAATGAAGTAACTTGTAATTTTTAATAATTGCGAAACTATATAATTAAGTTAAAGTTGATTAAAAAATGGTTTAAATAGGAGGTTTAAGCCCTTTTTTGGGGCGAATGGGAAAGTAAACCTTTTCGGTTTTTTATGAAAACCTATTTAAAAGGGTTTTTAGAAATACAGAAGTTAAAATTAAAAAGAGAAATTTTTTAATTAAAATTTTTTTAATTAATCTAAAAAATAATGATTAGAATTTGCATTTACTAT
>CBDUHF010000095.1:0-6850 GCA_965367085.1 uncultured Polaribacter sp. | reverse complement strand
AATTTGAATTTTAAAAATAAAAAATGAATAGGTTTTTAACTTCCTTGTTATTATTATTAGGTTTTAATTTAATTCAAGCTCAAATAAAAACAGAATTTAATATAGATTCTTTTGAATATATTATTGAAGAACCATATTCTACAGATAATTATGAAGTTAGAATTAAAAAATATAATAATTGCCCAACTGGAACTTTAACTATTCCTAAAACCATATATTATAATTCAAAAACTTATATAATTATAGGTGTAGCTGATAATGCTTTTGAAAATTGTATTAATTTAATTAATGTTATCTTTCCAGAAAGTATAATAGATTTAGGGAATAATTCTTTTAGAAATACTGGTTTAACAAATATTACATTACCAAATAGTATAATAAATATAGGATATGGGACTTTTTCTTCTTGTAAAAATTTAAAATATATTATACTTGCTAATAGTATTAAAAGTATAGGAAGTAACACTTTTAGTGGTTGTACAAGTCTAGAAAATATTTCTATATCAACTTCTTTAACTAACCTTACCTATAATACTTTTAGTGGTTGTACAAGTTTAAAAAATATAATAATACCAAATAATATAGAACATATTGAAAGTTCTTGTTTTAGTGAATGTATAAGTTTAGAAAGTATAACTATTCCATCTAAAGTAGAAAACATTGGAGATTATGCTTTTTATAATTGTACTAGTTTAAAAACTGTTGTTGTAAATTTAAAAATACCTTTAGTTATTAATACAACTGTTTTTAAAAATGTAACGATAAATAATATACCATTAATAGTACCTAAAAATACAGAAACACTTTATAATAATGCTATTATATGGGAAGATTTTGGTTCAATTTCTACATTAAAAAATGAAGATTTTGAAAATAATATAAAGGTTCAATTATATCCAAATCCAACTTCTAACATTTTAAAGATTCAATTAAAAAATTATATTTTAGAAAAAGTAAATATTTACAATATTTTAAGTCAGTTAGTAAAAACTGAAACCTCTAAAGTTATTAATATAGAAAATTTAAAATCAGGTATTTATAATGTAGAAATCATTACAAATAAAGGAAAATCAATAAAAAAAATAATGATAGAATAACTAAACAGTTTTCTTTTCAGCTTTTAAAAGATATAAAGTATCTTTTTGAATATCTACTGTTTTATCTGTAGTTTCAATTTTATTCAAAGAAGAATTTACACTCATTACAGTAATAACTATACCTGTAATAAATATAAAAGCGAATAAAATAATAACTTTACGTAGATTTTTCATCTTAATAATTAGGTGTTCCTATTATAAAGACGCATTATTTTAGAAAACGTTACACAAAAATTAAGATTTTTTTAACTTTTGTTATGAAATTGATTCAGAATCTGATTTTAGAAAGTTGAATTCACCACAAAATTCACAGCTTTTTCTATAATTTTAACAGATACTTCTCCGGTTCCAATTAATTCACCATCAGCTTGAATAAAAGGTTTTGTAGTTTGTGGAATTACAATTATTTCTTTTGTTTTATACGTTTCTACTTTTTTATGATGTACAATAGTACCGTTGTAAAGTTTCTTAATATTAAAAACTAAATCGAAAATAGTTAAGTTTTTAGCTATTGTAATGTCAAATAAACCATCTGCAGTATTTACATCTTTTGTAAACTGCATTCCACCACCAGAAAATTTACAAATTCCAAAAAGTGTCATTAAACAGTTGGTTTCTATTATTTTATCATCAAATATAATTTTAAAAGTAGATTTTTTATAAAATAATAAACCAGCCAATCCACTTAATAAATAAGCAACAGATCCAAAACGTTTTAAGGTTTTTAGTTTATTAACAATATAACCATCATATCCTAAACCAGCCACATTATTAAAGTAAGAAATCTTTTTATCTTCAGTTTTTAAAACACCAATATCTTGTAAAATTGTTTTTTTATGATGAATAATTTCTATCGCTTTTTCTACATCATTTGGTATGTTATAAGTCTTTATCCAATCGTTTCCTGTTCCTTGTGGAATCACTGCAATAGTTATATCAGAAGTTTTTACATATCTTTGCAGCATTATTCCGTTAACTACATTATGTAGTGTACCATCTCCACCAATCGAAATAATATTTCTAAAACCTTTTTGAATAGCGTTTTGTACTAATTCAATCTCGTGTTTAGAAAACTGTGTAAAAGCAAAAGAATAGTCTATATTCTTGTTGTTTAATAATTGTTGAATTTCCTTCCATTGTTTAGAAAAGTTCCGATTTCCAGAAGTAGGATTTGCAATTATAAACCAAGATTTAGACATAAATAATAATTAGAAAAGCCAAAATACAATAATAGATTGATAACTATTTTTTAATATACAATCAACCTGATTTAATTGTATTTTGCAATAGATGATAATTTAAGTTAAAAAACACTTTCATTATCGAGTTAATAAATAATATAAATGACAAAAAAGAAAAAAAAAATATTTAAAAAGAAAGGTAATGTTGTAAAAGACTTAACTAGAAATATTTTTAGAGTGTTAAATGAAGACAAAGAAAAGTCTTATAACCACAAACAAATTGCTGCAAAGTTAAAAATTGTTGATACTGATGGAAAAACTCAGATTATAAAGAAATTAGCAGAACTTGCAGGAGACAAAAAGATTAAAGAAGTAGATAGAGGTAAGTTTCAAGTTAATATAGATAAAAAATATGCTGTTGGTACGTTAGATGTTACATCTACAGGAAATGGATATTTTATTTGTGATGATTATGAAGATGATATTTTTATTCCGAATATAAATCTCGGTAAAGGTTTACATCAAGATACAGTGAAAGCATATGTTTATAAAAGACGAAGTGGAAAGAAATTAGAAGCAGAAGTTGTTGAAATTTTAGAACGTGCAAAAACAGAATTTGTTGGTGTTTTACAGAAAAATAAGAATAAAAACTTTGGATTTGTAATACCAGATAACCATAAAATGTACGCAGATATTTTTATTTCAGAAAATAAAATGAATGGTGCAGAAGATGGAGATAAAGTACAAGCTACAATTTCTGATTGGCCAAAAAATTCTAAAAATCCGTTTGGTAAAATTACTGCAGTTCTAGGTAAACCAGGAGAACATAACACAGAAATGCATTCTATTTTATTAGAGTACGATTTACCTTATGAGTTTCCACCAGAAGTAGAAAAAGATGCAGAATCTGTTTCTTTAGAAATTACAGAAAAAGAAATTTCTAAGCGTAGAGATATGCGTAAAGATTTAACTTTTACCATAGATCCTAAAGATGCAAAAGATTTTGATGATGCATTATCATTTACAAAATTAGAAAACGGGAATTACGAAATAGGTGTTCATATTGCAGATGTTTCGCATTATTTACAACCAAAAACTATTTTAGATGATGAAGCTTATGAAAGAGCAACATCTGTTTATTTAGTAGATAGAGTAGTACCAATGTTACCAGAAATTTTAAGTAATGGTGCTTGTTCTTTAAGACCAAATGAAGAAAAATTAACTTTTTCGGCAGTTTTTGAAATCAATGAAAAAGCACAAATTGTAAATGAATGGTTTGGTAGAACAGTAACGTATTCAGATCAACGTTTTGCATATGAAGAAGCACAATCTATTATAGAAAATGTAACTTTATCTGATGATGTTCAGCCTTACGTAATGCCACTTGATATTTCAATTATTGATAAAGAATACACAGTAACACCAGAAATTGTAGAAGCAACTTTACAATTAGATAAATTAGCTAAAATTCTTCGTAAAAAAAGAATGAAATCTGGAGCAATTTCTTTTGATAGAGTAGAAGTGAAGTTTAATTTAGATGAACAAGCAAACCCAGTTGGGGTTTTCTTTAAAGAATCTAAAGATGCTAATAAATTAATTGAAGAATTTATGTTGTTAGCAAATAGAAAAGTAGCTGAATTTATTGGTTTTTCTAAAGGAAAAGCAACAGGAAAAACTTTTATTTATAGAGTTCATGATGAACCAGATGATGAAAAATTAGCATCATTACAAAACATCATTAGTAAATTTGGATATAAAATTAATACAGATACTAAAGAAACTACTTCAGACTCTTTAAATAAGTTATTAAGTGATGTTCATGGCAAAGCAGAATCTAACATGATTGAGACTTTAGCTATTAGAACAATGTCTAAAGCAGTCTATACAACTCAAAATATTGGGCATTACGGATTGGCTTTTAACTATTACAGTCATTTTACATCGCCAATTAGACGTTATCCAGATGTTATGACACATAGATTACTTCAACACTATTTAGATGGAGGAGACACACCAAAAGCAGCTCCATATGAAGAAAAGTGTAAACATTCTTCAAATAGAGAAGAATTAGCTAGTAAAGCAGAACGTGCTTCTATTAAATACATGCAAATTAAATACATGCAAGATCATAATGATGAAGTATTTGATGGTGTTATTTCTGGTGTTACAGAATGGGGAATTTATGTTGAAATTTCTTCTAATAAATGTGAAGGAATGGTTAGAATTAGAGATATTAAAAGCGATTATTATGTTTTTGATGAAAAGCAATATGCTATTGTTGGTCAATCATCAAAAAATATCTATCAATTAGGAGATGATGTTAAAGTTCAGGTTAAAAAAGCCGATTTAGAACGCAAACATTTAGATTTTAATTTAATAGAAGATGTTTCTTAAGTATTTTTATTTAAGTTTTATTATAATTGTCATTCCTTAGAAAGTGGAAATCTAAATATTAAAAAAAGAGAACATGATTTTAACCACAACAAATAATATTGAAAATTTTAAAATAGTAGATTATTTAGGTATTGTAACTGGTACTGCTTATGATTCAAGTTATTCTAGTAAAGGAAAAAAAATGTCTTTTAAAGATATGTTTAGTATGTCTAAATATTATGATTCTTATGCTGCTGGATTAGAAATGATAAAAGAAAAAGCTTTTCAAAATTTAAAAGAGAATGCTAAAAAACTAGATGCAAATGCAGTTGTAGGAATTCAATTAGATATAGAACCTGTTGCAAATTCTACTACTTTATTAGTTTCTATTACAGGAACTGCAGTAAAAGTTGAATAAATTTTAACAGAATAGAAATACTTTTTTAATAGAAAATGAGTTGGTATAATTATTGAGTTAGTTATAGCAATCAAACCTTATAATGATGAAAAAAATAACATTTATTTGTGTGATACTTTTAAGTTACGTAACAGTTGCACAAACCACCATAACAAAGAACCTAGGAGATTATTCAACACTAAAGGTGTATAATGGAATAGAAGTAGAGTTGATAAAATCTAATGATCAAAAATTAGAAGTTACTGGAGAAAAATCTGAACTTGTTAAAATAAAAAACGTAAATAATACTTTAAAAATCTCTTTACCATTTTCTATAAAACCGGCAGAAAACTCAGCTGAAGGTAAAATTTTTGTAAAAATATTTTACAATAAAAATATTGCTTTAATAGATGGAAATGAAGGTGCAACGATTACTGGAAAAGATTTTAATCAAGATAAAGTAGCAGTAAACGCACAAGAAAGAGCCTTTATTACTTTATCTACAACAGCAAATTATATTTCTGTTAGATCTTCTTCTGGTGGAATTATTAAACTTTCTGGAACCGCTAAAAACCAAGATGTAGATGTAGATTTATATGGTATTTATCATGGTTATAACATGAATGTTTCTGGTAATTCTACTGTAAAGGCAGGAACAGGAGCTAAAGCAGAAGTATTAGCTGGAGAAGTTTTAAATGCAAAAGTAAGCTTTGGAGGTTCTATTTTTTATAAAGGAAATCCAGAAGTTGTAAAAGACAAGAAAGTAATAGGGGGTATCATACAAAAAAGAAATTAATTCAATTAAAAACAAAGTATTACACTAATAACCTTTTTTGTATCTTTGTTTTATTAAAATAAGAAATAATGAATAGTTTAGCTATAATTTTTGGAATGATTGGAGGGCCACAAGTAATTATGATTGTTGTGGTAGTTTTATTATTATTTGGAGGAAGAAAAATTCCTGAGTTAATGAAAGGATTAGGAAGCGGAATTAAAGAATTTAAAAACGCTGCTAAAGAAGATTCTGATGATAAATTAGAAGAAAAAAAGTAATACACTTTTACATACTTAATAAACATATAAAAAGCTCAATCTAATTAAAGATTGAGCTTTTTGATTAAATTAAAAAAATCCCCCAAAATTTTTAATTCAACATAATATATTTAATAATATCAAATATAGAAAACAATATTATAGCTAAATTAAATTTGTTTTAAAAAGGAAGGTTTTGGCCCTTTTTGGGATGAATAGGAAAGGTATTTAATATAATAAACTCTTAATAGATTGCTTACTAAAAGATCTAGAAACAGGTATATCAAAAGGAATCACATCAGAATTTAATAAATAACCTCTAGCATTACCACTTATATCAGAAATATAGTTAGCATTAACAATATAAGATTTATGACAACGTATAATATTGCTATAATCTTCAAATTCTGCGTTTATTTTTGTTAAAGTAACTCTAAGAATTTTTTCTTTTAAATCACCATTTTCACCTTGTAAAAAGAAACTTGCATAATTACCTTGAGATGTAATATATACCAGTTTATCAATATTTAAAACCAAATGTTCTTTGTTATTATCAGAATAAATAACAACTTCTTTTTTTAATATTTTTTTCTTTTCTATTAATCGTTCTTTTTTTCGATTATTAACTTCATCAGCTCTTTTTTCTCTTTTTTCTCTAACATTTTTTTCATTTATAAAAATAAAGATCACTACAGGTAATGTGCCAACTAAGTATGTGTATGTTAAAAACTGAAATAAGCTTATTTCTTTTATATTCAATTCACTTTTAT
>CBDUHF010000094.1:0-7388 GCA_965367085.1 uncultured Polaribacter sp. | reverse complement strand
CTAACTGCTAACTGCTAACTGCTAACTGCTAACTGCTAACTGCTAACTGCTAACTTTCTACTGTCCACCAATTCTTAATATATTTTCATAAAATGCATCTGAATTAGGGTCAGAAGGATCCATTTTTCCATAACCCACTTTATAATGATATAGAGCTTTTTTTATCTGTTTTCCACTTTCGTAATATCTTCCAATATAATAATCACCTAAAGGAGAAGATGGAAAAAGCTTTAAAATCATTCTACCAAATTCTCTTAATTGATCACCATTTTCTTTTTCAATGACAATGTTTTCAATAGCATAAATATCTTGTTCTCTAATTCCTAAATCGCTTCCAAAAAGAAATTCAATTTCTAAATATTTATTTTCTAAATAAGAAATGGCGTCAACAGGTGATAAGTCTTTTACATTTTTTTCATATTCTTCTTTAGAAATTGCAGAATAAATTTCAAATACTTTTGTTAATGCTCTTGGTATTGCTTCACTCATAGCAGATACACTATTTGTGGTAACTATTGTATCATTAATAACATTAAAGTTTTTTAGTTTTAAACCAGATAATCCGTTTTGAAGTTCTCCAATTTTTGTCTGTTTTTTTGAAGAAAATGAAGTTGAGTTATTTGTGTAAAAATAAAAAGTATTGTCTTCTTTTTGAAATCTAGTTAAATTATAAGATTGAAATTGGCTGCCAATAAAATCTGAAAAAGTAGGATTTATACAAATGTATGTGTTAATATATGGAGTAGGTTCTTGTAAATAGTGTGTTATTAAATTAGCAGAAGTTCCTTCGCCAACTAAAGAAATAAAAGGAGAAGTTCTGTAATTACTTTCCATATAGAAAATTACTTCATCACTAAGAAACTGATAAAAAGCTTTATTTGATTGTGTTAAATTACCCGTGTTTATATTAAAATAAGTGTCTTTTTTTCTTGTATTTTTCATTGAAACACCCACAATAATTTGCTTTGGTGCTTTGTCTTTTGCTGCAAAAAGTACAGCGTTTCCTACATAAGCATCAAATAAATATTCAGCATCTAATACAACAGCTAAAGGGTAGTTTTTTTTATCGTCTTTCTCATAACCTTCAGGAATATAAATTTTTATATTTCTAGAAGCTTCTAATATTTCAGAATTAATTTTTTTATTGATAATTTTTTGTGAAAAACCACAGAAGCAAAAAAGGATAAATATTAGTGTTATAGATTTCTTTATCATAAATTTGAATGTTTATTTTTGTAAAAAAATATTTTTAGTTCCATAAGAAGAACGTCCAAAATACAAAATTATGATACAACCCGAGTGGAAAACTGTTAAAGAATACGAAGATATTACATATAAAAAGTGCAATGGTGTTGCAAGAATTGCATTTAATAGGCCTAATGTTAGAAATGCTTTTAGACCAAAAACAACCAAAGAATTATACGATGCTTTTTACGATGCAGGAGAAGATGTAAATATTGGTGTTGTCTTATTATCTGCCGAAGGACCAAGTACAAAAGACGGTGTTTATTCTTTCTGTTCTGGAGGAGATCAAAAAGCAAGAGGACATCAAGGTTATGTTGGAGAAGATGGATATCACAGATTAAATATTTTAGAAGTTCAGCGTTTAATACGTTTTATGCCAAAAGCTGTAATTGCTGTTGTTCCTGGTTGGGCAGTTGGAGGAGGACATAGTTTACATGTTGTTTGCGATTTAACTTTGGCTTCTAAAGAACATGCTATTTTTAAACAAACAGATGCAGATGTAACTTCTTTTGATGGAGGTTATGGTTCTGCGTATTTGGCAAAAATGGTTGGTCAGAAAAGAGCTAGAGAAATTTTCTTTTTAGGAAGAAATTATTCTGCTCAAGAAGCGTATGAAATGGGAATGGTAAATGCCGTAATTCCTCATGATGAATTAGAAGATACAGCTTATGAATGGGCGCAAGAGATTTTAGAAAAATCTCCAACTTCAATTAAGATGTTAAAATTCGCTATGAATTTAACTGATGATGGAATGGTTGGTCAGCAAGTTTTTGCTGGTGAAGCAACACGTTTAGCTTATATGACAGATGAAGCTAAAGAAGGAAGAGATGCTTTTCTTGAAAAAAGAAAGCCAAACTTTCCAAAAAAATGGATACCATAGAGAGTTTGCAGTAAGCAGTTTTTAGTAAGAAGTATCAGTTGTCTGGTTGAGCGCAGTCGAAACCTAAATAATATAATAATGAAATCACAAGTAGTAACTTTTTTAATAAAATGTCCAGATCAAAAAGGGTTAGTAGCAAAAATTACTAGTTTCTTTTATAATAATGGATTCAATATTTTAAGTTGTCAGCAATATGTAAATGCAATTGAAGATACTTATTTTATGAGAGTTCGTTTAAATGCAGAAGGAACAAATATTTCTAAAGAAGAATTAGAAGAAAACTTTTTAGAATTGGCAACACCTTTAAATTTTGATTGGTCTGTAAATTATGGAGATAAAAAGCAAAATGTAGCCATAATGGTTTCGCATACAAGTCATAATTTATATGATTTGTTAGAGCGTTCTAAAGAAGGAAGATTAGAGTGTAATGTAAAAATGATTATTAGTAATCATGATAAATTAAGACATATTGCAGATATGTTTGATGTGCCTTTTTATCATTTACCTGTAACTAAAGAAACTAAGCAAGAACAAGAAGCTCAAGTTAAACAATTACTAGATGTTAATGAAATTGATTTGGTAATTATGGCAAGGTATATGCAAATTTTATCATCAGATTTTATCAATCATTACCCAGAAAGAATTATCAATATTCATCATTCATTTTTACCTGCTTTTCAAGGAGCAAATCCTTATAAAAAAGCATATGAAAGAGGAGTAAAGTTAATTGGTGCAACTGCACATTATGCGACTGAAGATTTAGATGAAGGACCAATTATTGAGCAAGATGTAAAACCAGTAACTCATGAAAGTACACCAACTACTTTAAAAAGAATTGGAGCAGATATTGAGAAGTTGGTATTGGCAAGAGCTGTAAAAAACCATTTAAATAACCAAATTATTGTTTCTGGTAACAGAGCAATTGTTTTTCCAGAAGCAGGAGAATAAACTACTAAGCAGTTTTTAGTAGGCCGTTTGCAGTCTAGAATAAATAAGAATATCAATTTTAATTTTTGAATCTTTTAATTTTCAATAAATAAAAATGAAAATAATTTGCATTGGGCGCAACTACGCAAAACATATAGAAGAATTAGCTAATGAAAGACCAGAAAATCCTGTTGTATTTTTGAAGCCAGATTCAGCAATTTTACCAAGAAAGAATCCATTTTTTATTCCGCCTTTTTCAGATGATGTTCATTATGAAGTAGAGGTTTTAGTTAAGATTAATAAAGTAGGTAAGCACATTGATGCAAAATTTGCTCATAAATATTATGATGAAATTGGTTTAGGAATAGATTTTACAGCAAGAGATGTGCAAGCTAAATGTAAAGAAAAAGGATTGCCTTGGGAAAAAGCAAAAGCCTTTGATGGAAGCGCAGTTGTTGGTGAGTTTTATCCGAAGGAAAATTTTGATTTAGAAAATTTAAAATTTCAATTATATAAGAATAACGAAATTGTTCAGGATGGAAATACAAATGCCATGTTGTGGAAAACAGATGAACTAATTTCTTACGTTTCTCAATATTTTACCATAAAAAAAGGAGACATTATATTTACAGGTACACCTGAAGGAGTAGGTAAAGTTTTAGAAAGCGATGTTTTAAAAGGAATTATTGAAGGAAAAGAAGCTTTTAATATTAGAGTGAAATAAAAAATAATGAAAGCAGAAATCATAACAATAGGAGATGAAATTTTAATTGGGCAAATTGTAGATACAAATTCTCAATGGATTGCTATAGAATTAAATAAAATTGGTGTTTCTGTTCATCAAATTACTTCTATTCAAGATGATAAACAACACATTTTAGATGCTTTAAAGGAAGCAGAAACAAGAGCAGATATTGTTATTTTAACTGGCGGACTAGGACCTACAAAAGATGATATCACAAAAAAAACAATTGCATCGTATTTTAATGATGATACTTTTATAGAGTACCCAGAAGTTATTACACATATTAAAGAATTGTTTAAAAAGATAAATCACCCATTTAAAGATATACAACGTTACCAAGCACAATTACCATCTAAAGCAACCTATTTAAAAAATAGTTTTGGTACAGCTCCAGGAATGTGGTTTCATGAAAATGATACTGTTTTTATATCATTACCAGGAGTTCCTTATGAAATGAAAGGTTTAATTACTAATGAAGTGCTTCCTAGAATTCAAAAACAATTCAAATTGCCTTTTATCATCCATAAAACAATACACACTTTTGGACAAGGAGAAAGTATGGTTGCAGAACGTATTGAAGACTTTGAAAATAACTTACCTTCTTTTATTAAATTGGCATATTTACCATCATTTGGTAAAGTAAGATTGCGTTTATCAGCCAAAGGAGAAAACAAAGAAATATTGGTAGCAGCTTTAGAGAAGCAATTGGCAGAATTGTATGTCTTAATTCCAGATATTATTGCAGGTATAGAGGATGATAGTTCTTTAGAAAAAAAAGTTGGCGAATTATTAAAGAAAAAAAATAAAACAATTTGTACTGCAGAAAGTTTAACTGGTGGAAAAATAGCAGCAACTTTAGTTTCTGTACCAGGATCTTCTTCTTATTATAAAGGTAGTTTTGTAACCTATTCAGCAGAAACAAAAATAAATATGCTTGGTGTTGCCAAAGAAACCATTGAAAAGTTCACAGTAGTTAGTAAAGAAGTGGCTTTAGAAATGGCAAAAGCAGCAAAAGAAAAATTAAACACAAATTATGCTATAGCAGTAACAGGAAATGCAGGACCAACAACAGATGACACAGATAAGAGTGTTGGTGTTGTTTTTGTAGCTTTAATAGCTGATAATAAAGAGATTGTAAAAGAGTTTAATTTTGGGCAACCAAGAGAAAAAGTAATAAATAGAACGGTAAGTAAGTCATTAGAAATGTTACTGAAAGAAATATTGTAAAAATTAGTAAAATAGTTTTGTTCAATATTGTAATTATTTGTAGATTTGCACCTCGTTTAGAGATAACACTATAAATACTGTCGAAAAGATGTCTAGAGTTTGTGAATTAACAGGAAAAAAAGCAATGGTTGGGAACAATGTTTCTCATGCAATGAATAGAACTAAGAGAAAGTTTGACGCTAACTTAATGGTAAAGCGTTTTTTCATTCCAGAAGAAGATAAATGGATTACTTTAAAAGTATCTGCTTCTGCTTTAAAAAATATTAACAAGAAAGGAATTTCTGCAGTTTTAAAAGAAGCGAGAGCTAACGGATTTTTAACTAAATAAGCTCAAGCGATTTAAAATTATATACAGATGGCAAAAAAAGGAAACAGAGTTCAGGTAATTTTAGAATGTACAGAGCATAAAGCTACAGGAGAAAGAGGTACTTCTAGATACATTACAACAAAGAACAAAAAGAACACTCCAGATAGAATGGAAATTAAAAAATTCAATCCTATCTTAAAGAAAATGACTGTTCACAAAGAAATTAAATAATTAAAATATATCTAGAACTCAGAATAGAGCATATAGATTTAAAACATTTAGACAATGGCAAAGAAATCGGTAGCATCGTTACAAACAGGATCAAAAAGATTAAGTAAAGCTATAAAAATGGTAAAGTCTCCAAAAACAGGAGCTTACATGTTTGTAGAATCTATTATGGATCCTTCTAAAGTAAATGACTTTTTAGCTAAAAAGTAAGCATTTACTACTATAAAATAATTAAAGCTACTTTCTAATTTAGAAAGTAGCTTTTTTTATGCATTAGAATTACGTATTTTTGGGCGTTACTTTATCCTGAAAAAATTCAGGACCAAGTCAGGCTTTTGGCAGTCGCTCTTTTTAAGGAGCTCCAACAATGCCTCAATCCTTAACGCAGGTAATTTTAATGACAATTTGACCAAACCTACTAAATGGCACGTTTTTTAACGTAACTGTTTATAGAATATACAAAATATGAGTTTTTTTAAAAAAATATTTTCAAAAGAAAAAAAGGAAACCTTAGACAAAGGATTAGAGAAAACAAAAACTAATTTTTTTGATAAGCTTTCTAAAGCTGTTGCAGGTAAATCTAAAGTAGATGATGATGTCTTAGATAATTTAGAAGAGGTGTTAGTTGCATCTGATGTTGGTGTAGATACAACTCTTAAAATTATTGATAGAATAGAAGCAAGGGTAGCTAAAGATAAATATGTTGGTACAGATGAGTTAAATAGAATTCTTAGAGAAGAAATTGCTGGTTTACTTTCTGAAACTAATGTTGGTAATGAAACAGAATTTACAATTCCAGAAGGTAAAACACCGCATGTAATTATGGTTGTTGGTGTAAATGGAGTTGGTAAAACAACTACTATTGGTAAGTTGGCGTCTCAGTTTAAGAAACAAGGATTAAAAGTTGTTTTAGGAGCAGCTGATACTTTTAGAGCAGCAGCCATAGATCAATTACAAGTTTGGGCAGATAGAACAGATGTTCCTATTATTCGTCAAGAAATGGGTTCAGATCCTGCTTCTGTGGCGTTTGATACACTAACTTCTGCTGTAAAACAAAATGCAGATGTAGTAATTATTGATACCGCTGGTAGATTGCATAATAAAGTTAATTTAATGAATGAGTTAACCAAGATTAAGCGAGTAATGCAAAAAGTTGTAGATAATTCTCCTCATGATGTTTTACTAGTTTTAGATGGTTCTACTGGGCAAAATGCTTTTGAACAAGCCAAACAATTTACCTTAGCAACAGAAGTTACTTCTTTAGCAGTTACCAAATTAGATGGTACTGCAAAAGGAGGGGTTGTAATTGGTATTTCAGATCAGTTTAAAATACCAGTAAAATATATTGGAGTAGGAGAAGGTATAGATGATTTACAAGTGTTTAATAAACACGAATTTGTAGATTCTTTCTTTAAATAAAATTTTAAGGTAATAATAAAAAAACTCCTTCTATAATTCTGTAGAAGGAGTTTTTTTGTGGTTATAGTTTTTAACTTTTTTAATTTAAAAGCAAAAAATATGCGAGACAAGCTCGCTGTAAATTATATATGTAAAGTTATGATTATTTAAATCTTCTTCTCATGTTCCAGTTTACTGAATTTGATTTACTAAATTTTTTTGTTTTTACTCCTACTTTACTTTCTGTTGATATTCTTTCTTTATTCATACTACTATTTATTTATCTGATTTTTATGAGCCGGCAAAAATAGTACTATTTTAAAAACTGACACTATGTTTTTGTAATTATTTTTTAAAAATATTATTTTATAATTTTCATTTACATTTTTTATTAAATATAATATTTATGTTAGTGTTTAATAGTTAGTTAT
>CBDUHF010000093.1:0-7434 GCA_965367085.1 uncultured Polaribacter sp. | reverse complement strand
GAAAAATGGATATTAAAGAAATTCAAAATCTTATAAAATTTGTAGCTAAATCTGGTGCAAGCGAGGTAAAGTTAGAGATGGAAGATGTAAAAATTACCATTAAAACTGGTTCAGAAAAAACTGAAACTACAATAGTTCAAGCGGCTCCTATGAGTAATATGCCACAAATGGCAATGCCAGCTGCTCAACCTGTTGCAGAAACTGCTGCACCAATAAAAGTTGCAAGTGAAGATGCTAATTATATTACTATAAAGTCTCCAATTATTGGAACTTTCTATAGAAAACCATCTCCAGATAAACCAAATTTTGCAGAAGTTGGATCAGAAATTAGTGTTGGAGATACAGTTTGTGTAATTGAAGCAATGAAACTTTTTAACGAAATTGAATCAGAAATTTCAGGAAAAATTGTTAAAATTTTAGTAGATGATTCTACTCCTGTAGAATTTGATCAGCCACTATTTTTAGTAGATCCATCTTAATATTAATCCAATTTTCAATTTCCAAATAGTTGTTTTTACACAATATTTGTTTTTTGAATTGTTGAAAATTACACGATTATGTTTAAAAAAATATTAATTGCAAATAGAGGCGAAATTGCTTTAAGAGTTATTAGAACCTGTAGAGAAATGGGTATTAAAACGGTAGCTGTTTATTCTACTGCAGACGCTGAAAGTTTGCATGTAAGGTTTGCTGATGAAGCTGTTTGTATTGGACCAGCTCCAAGTTCAGAATCATACTTAAAAATGCCAAATATAATTGCAGCTGCAGAAATTACTAATGCAGATGCAATTCATCCAGGTTATGGATTTTTATCAGAAAATGCTAAATTCTCTAATTTATGTGAAGAGCATAATATTAAGTTTATTGGAGCTACTGGTAAAATGATAGATCAAATGGGAGACAAAGCAAATGCGAAGTCTACAATGATTGCAGCAGGTGTGCCTTGTGTACCTGGTAGTGAAGGTGTTATTTCAGATTTTGAAGAATGTGAAAAACTGGCTGTTGAAACAGGTTACCCAGTAATGTTAAAAGCTTCTGCTGGTGGTGGAGGTAAAGGAATGCGTGCTGTTTGGAAACCAGAAGATTTAAGAGATGCTTGGGATTCTGCAAGACACGAAAGTAAAGCTGCTTTTGGTAATGATGATATGTATATGGAAAAGCTTATTGAAGAGCCAAGACATATAGAAATTCAAATTATTGGAGACTCTTATGGAAAAGCATGTCATTTATCTGAAAGAGATTGTTCTGTTCAAAGACGTCATCAAAAGTTAACAGAAGAAACACCTTCTCCTTTTATGACAGATGAATTAAGAGAAAATATGGGTAATGCTGCTGTTAAAGCTGCAGAATTTATAGGTTACGAAGGTGCAGGAACTGTCGAGTTTTTAGTTGATAAACATAGAAACTTCTTTTTTATGGAAATGAATACACGTATTCAGGTAGAACATCCAATTACTGAAGAAGTTGTTAATTATGATTTAATTAGAGAGCAAATCTTAGTTGCTGCAGGTGTGCCAATTTCTGGAAAAAATTACTTTCCTCAAATGCATTCTATAGAATGTAGAATAAATGCAGAAGATCCTTATAATAATTTTAGACCTGCTCCAGGAAAAATTTCAATTTTTCATGCTCCAGGAGGACATGGTGTTAGAATAGATACTCATGTTTATGCAGGTTATATGATTCCTCCAAATTATGATTCTATGATTGCCAAATTAATTGTTACAGCTCAAACTAGAGAAGAAGCAATTAATAAAATGAAACGTGCATTAGATGAGTTTGTAATTGAAGGTGTTAAAACAACAATTCCTTTTCACAGAGAATTAATGGAGCACCCAGACTACGTATCAGGAAACTACACTACTAAATTTATGGAAGATTTCGAAATGAAATAAAACACCCATAATTAGTTTTAATAATAAATGAAAAATAGAGAATACGGTTTGTATTCTCTATTTTTTTTATCTTTATAGTAAATATAGTTAAAATGAAAATAGACGGAATTGATAAAATCATTATTAAAAGGCTAGTAAAAGATGCTAGAACTCCTGTACTTAGTATTGCAAGAGAAGTTGGTATTTCTGGAGCAGCAATTCATCAAAGATTAAGAAAATTAGAAAAATCTCAATTAATAGATGGTTACAGAATGATTATTAATCCGAAATCTTTAGGATACACAACTACCGCTTTTGTGGGGGTTTTTTTAGATTCATCTAGCCTTTATTCTTCAGCAATAAAAAGGTTAAAAGAAATTCCAGAGGTAGTAGAAAGTCATTATACTACGGGTAATTATGCAATTTTTATTAAAGTTATGTGTAAGAATAACGAAGACTTAATGAACCTTTTAAATAAAGATATTCAGAATATTAAAGGTGTTTCTAGAACTGAAACATTTATTTCTTTAGATCAACAAATAGAGAGGCAAATTAACATATAAAAAACCACTCACCGATTAATGTCAACCACTTAACGAACTTATTAATCAAGTAAGCTAACAACCCTATAATTTAGTTTTTTTTAGCAGACATTTGTAAGCTCCCCTACAACTTAATTCTTAAGAATAATGAAATCTATTTCCCTGCTTTTAATAGAAGACGATGAAATTGAAAGAATGAAATTTAAAAAAGTGTGTGAAAAAAATAATTTTCAACACACAATTTCAGACGCAGAAAATGGTGAAAAAGCACTAGAGCTACTTAATAACAGAGAAAATAATTTTAGTATTATTCTTTTAGATCTTAATATGCCTAAAATGAATGGTTTTGAGTTTTTAAAAAGACTTAAAAACGATTCAAGGTTAAAGTATATCCCTGTCATAATTATGTCTACTTCTAATAATGTAGATGATTTAAAAAAATGTTATGAGATTGGTATTGCTGGCTATTTTATAAAACCATTGCAATATCAAGAGTATGCTAAAAACATAACATCTTTACTTGATTACTGGGAAAAAAACGAATTACTTTCTTAAAAACATAAATTCTAAATAAAGTTTGTATTTTTACTGTTAAATGTAAAAAACGAATTAATATTAGAATAAGATCCTTTTAGAGTTCTTGTTTAATATCTAAATAAGAATGGAAGAACCTAATTTAAATTATATAAAGCAACTTTCTGAGGGAGATATTACTTTTGAAGAAAGTATAATTAATGTATTAAAAAAAGAGTTTCCAGAAGAACTTTTATTATTTAATACAAATTATGCTGATGAAAATTTTTCTGAAGCAGCTAATAATGTTCATAAATTAAAACACAAAGTAAGTATTTTAGGGTTAACAAATGATCTAAAGTTATCTTCTAATTTTGAAAATGACTTGAGAAAAGGGGATTTAAAATTATATGAAGATTTTGTAAATGTGTTAAACAAAATTCATGTATATTTAGACAATATATAATCCCCCTTTTAAAGATTATGAATTGTATTATAATAGATGATGATGCTACTGCAAGGCTTATTATAAGTAAATTATGTAGTAAAACCGAGCAACTTTCTGTAATAGAAGAGTTTCCTTCTGCAATAGATGCTATAAAATATTTAAATTCTAATAGTGTAGATCTAATATTTTTAGATATACACATGCCACATTTTTCTGGTTTTGATTTTATTAGATCCTTAAAAAATCCTCCAAGAATTATCTTAACTACTTCAGATAAAAACTTTGCATTAGAAGCTTTTGAGTATAATTGTGTAGTAGATTATCTTGTAAAGCCTTTAACTTTAGATCGTTTTGAAAAATCTCTTCAGAAATTAAAATCTTTTAAAATTGAAGAAAATAATGATTCTGAACAAGAAAAATCTTCTGAAAATCTAAATTATATCTACGTAAATGTAGATAGAAGATTGGTTAAAATTAATATTCCAGAAATCTTTTTGATTGAAGCAAAAGGAGATTATATAAATATTAAAACGGATAAAAAAAATTACATCGTTCATTCTACCTTAAAAAAAATAGACGATAAACTTCCATCTTCACTGTTTTTAAAAGTACATCGATCTTATATCATTAATATTTCTGAAATTATAGATATAGAAGATAATAGTGTACTTATTAAAAAAAGTGTTATTCCTGTTAGTAGATCTAATAAAAGCGAATTAATGAAGCGATTAAATTTGCTGTAATTTATTTGTTAAACTACTTAACGTTTAAAAACAACCGCTTACCGAACTATGTAACTCAATAATCGAATTCCTTTTTTAAAGGTTTATATCTTTTGTTTATTTGTAGTGTAATTAAGTTTATTACATAGTATAGTTGAGTTAATTTATAGTAAGAAAACAATCATAAGTTGGGGGATTTATAGATTGTATCACAAAAAAGCTAAATGAAAATTTAGCTTTTTTTGTTTTTTATAAATGTTTGAAAAATCTAAACTTTCTTATTTTTCCTAGTACTAAGTTTGTAAGTATAGCTCATAACAACATAACGCCCTAAACTTTGTAAATTTGTTTCCTCAAAATAATTTTGAGTACTTCTTCTAAATACATCAACGTTTCTATCTAAAAGATCTATTAGAACTAACTTCAGAATGTTATTTTTCTTTGATAATGAATACGACAAGGAAGCATTCCAAATAGGAATTTCTTGCCTTATAGAGAATTTATTATCTGTGTAAACTATATAATCAAACTGTGTATTAAAGTTGAATCTTTTAGTAATATCAAAATCTATTAATCCAAAATATTTTTGTGACGTAAAGTTTCTGTTTAAGTTGTTTTCAATAGAAAAATTAGTGTTGTTTATTCTGTAAGTTGCTCCTGCTTTTAAATCTACTCTTCTTTTACTATTGTTCTGAGCTGTAAAACTTACAAGATAATCTTGAGAAGTAACTCTATTCAATTCAAAATTAACAACAGAATTTGCAGCATTATAAGAGAATTTATTTTTTAAGCTAAACCTAACACCCAAGCTATTTATTTTCTTACTAATATTAGTCAATGCATTTATACGTGTTTTTGTGCCGCTGTTTTGATAGCTGATAGTTCTAATATAATCATCATCTATAGATATGTTTCTAATAATTGCATCTGTAGCATTTTGGTATTGTAATTTTGCATTAAAGCTTATAGAAGAGTTAAAATCATTAATATTTACAAGTGCAGATATAGCATTTTTTTTCTCTGTTTTTAAATCTGGATTTCCAGTGTAAATTGCAAAAGGATTTAAATCATTATAGAAAGGATTTGTTTGACTAGCTCTAGGTGCTTTTATACTTTTCTTATATGTTAAACGAAATTTTCTACCTCTTTTAGGTTTGTATTGAAAAAATAAATATGGGTTAGCATAAATTTCTTCTCTGGTAATTTGTGCTTTATCAACTTCACCAAAACTTCTGCGTAAGGTTTGTACTTCTATTCCTGAGTTAAAATTAACGATTGCTTTATTATAACTGTAAGAGAACAAAGTTTTAAAACTATTTTCAGAATATTTATAATTATAATCTATAAAATCTTCTACAGTAGTGGTTTTTGTGGTTTTTCTAAATTGATTTGTATTTTCTTTACCAGATAAAATTTGTGAAGAAGCTTCTGTGTTAAAATAATGATTTCCTCCTAAAGGTTCTGTGTACTTAAATTTAACATTTATATTAGCAGAATTAATGTCTTCATCTCTTAAAATTTCAAAATTAGTAACTGTAGGAATTAAAGTATTTATTTTACGAGTTGTAAATGTATTCTGATTACTATTTCTTTGATTGTTATTAATAACAATATTTACACGGGTGTTAAAACTTCTTCCTTTTTTAGGTAATTTATGATAATAATCTAGATTTAAATCGCCATATTTTTTATGGTTGTTATTCGCTGAATTATTATTGTTCGTTGTTACTAATTCATCACTTTTATCATAGAATAATCCTTCTTTGTTTAAATTAGAAGTTCTTTTATCAGCATTAAATCTTCCTCTAATTCTTAAACTACTTTTTCTATTAGATTTATTATTATAATTAAAGTTTAAATTATGATTATCTGAAGTGTTTAAATAATTGTTTTCAGATTCGTAATTAAAATTATTAGAATTAGAAAAAAACACTCTATTAGTTTTAGAAACCCCATTGTTTTCAGATAGGTTGTAAAAGTAATCTGCATTTAAAGATTCTTTTTTCTTGATTTCTTTACCATAATGAATACCAGCAACAGCAGTTTTTAGAAATCCGCTTAAGTTATTTTGAGGCTTAATAAAATTGTCTTCAGAATCATCGTCAGAATCATCTGCAATTCCGTCTGCATTTTGTAAAAAACTCTGAATATTAGAACCTGTAACATTAATATTATTAAATTTTCCAATTACAGATAATTGAGATTTTGAGTTAAATTGATTGTAATTTAAGTTGCCAAAATACCTGTTATCTAAACCAATACCTGTTGCTACTTTTCCAAAGCCTCTATTTTTCTTAGTTTTTTTTAGGGTAAAGTTAATTACTACTTCTTTATTACCATCGTTAATACCTGTTAGTTCTGCTTCATCACTTTTTTTATCAATTACTTCTATTTTAGCAATTGCATCTGCAGAAATGTTTTTTAAAACGATAGATGGATCTCCTCCAAAGAATTCTTTTCCATCAACAAATATTTTAGTTACAGTTGTACCTTGAGCAACAACTTTTCCTTCTTCAATTTCTATTCCTGGAAGCTTATTTAGTAATCCTTCTATATTGTCATCATAATTAACCTTAAAAGAATTAGCATTATAACTAATAGTATCTTTTTTTATCTGAATAGGAATTACAGCAGTAATCACAATTTCATCTAAAGAATCTATTTCTTCCTTTTAAAACTATTGTTTTTAGGTCTAGTAACTCCTTTTTATAAATTAGTTTTTTAGAATATGGCTTAAACCCTAATAAATTTAACTGAATAAGAATAGTATCTTTTGGTATATCTGATAAATGAAAAAAACCTTTTAAATCTGAAGTTGTATAACTTAAAAAGGAAGCATCTTTTGGATTTAATAAGGCAACAGAAACCATTTCTAAAGGAATCTTATTCTCATCAGTAATTAATCCTTTAATCCCTCTAGTTTGACCCTGACCTTCTAAAGAAATAAGAATTACAAAAAAAAGAGATATCAGTTTTAGAAAATTATAATTACTGAGTTTGATATTCATTTTTATTAGACTATCTAAATCGTTAAAGGTTTAATTAAATTAAAGAAAACCTGGTTTGATAATTAACAAAATTAAAGAACAAGTTGTAATCATTAAAAAATGTTTTCAACTGTACGAAATATGTATTTATAAGTAAAAAAAAGTTTTTACAGTGATTATCATTTATAGAATAGCTTTTATAGTGAAATAATTTCTCCTCGATTCTATAAATAAAAAAAACCGTAACATATAAATGTTACGGTTTTCGTACTGAAGGCGGGACTTGAACCCGCACGGCCATTACTGACCACTGGATTTTAAGTCCAGCGTGTCTACCAATTCCACCAC
>CBDUHF010000092.1:0-7464 GCA_965367085.1 uncultured Polaribacter sp. | reverse complement strand
GAACATATTTTGTACCACTCGCTTCTTCATGACCACGCATTCTAAAGGTTTTAAATTCTAATAAGATTGGTCTTGGATTTTTGCGAACGCTTTCTGCAATCTCATTAACTTTTGTGTAGACTTCTAGAATATTATTTCCATCTATTATGTGGCTTTCCATTCCATAACCAATTCCTTTATCTGCAATGTTTTCGCATTTAAACTGTTCTGAAGTTGGTGTTGATAAGCCATACCCATTATTTTCTATGCAGAATAAAACAGGTAAATTCCAAACTGCAGCAACATTTAATGCTTCATGAAAATCTCCTTCACTTGTTCCTCCTTCACCAGAAAAAACAGCGCAAACTTTATGATTTTCTTTGAGTTTATTGGCTAGTGCAATTCCATCTGCAATTCCTAATTGTGGCCCTAAGTGAGAAATCATTCCTACAATATGGTATTCTTGGGTGCCAAAATGAAAACTTCGATCTCTACCTTTTGTAAAACCATTCATTTTACCTTGCCATTGAGAAAAAAGTCTATATAAAGGGATTTCTCTTGTTGTAAATACCCCTAAATTTCTATGCATCGGCAAAATATATTCATCATTTTGCAAAGCAACAGTAACACCAATAGAAATGGCTTCTTGACCAATACCTGAAAACCATTTAGATATTTTACCCTGACGAAGTAAAATGAGCATTTTCTCCTCAATTAACCGAGGTTTTAACATGCATTTGTATAAATGTAGTAATTGCTCGTTTTTTAAAGAATTTGCATTAAATTCAATTTTACCTATCATAAATTATTAATTTCGTAATAATAACAAACTTAATAATAAATAAGTGTATTGCATAAAAAAACCTTATCATTTTACTGATAAGGTTTTTAATATTTTAATATGGAATAATTTTATGCTATAAGTCTTTGAAAATAGCGTGCATCATTCTCTTTTTATCGTTGATACTTTCTTCTAAAGCAATCATTGTTTCTGTTCTATTTACTCCTGGTACATCATCTATTTGATAAATAATATCTTTTGCATCATTAGTTCCTTTTGCTCTTACTTTACAGAAGATATTGTATTTACCTGCAGTTACATAAGCAACTGTTACGTTAGGAATTTTTCTTAAGTTTTCTATAACAGCTTGTGTCATAGATGTTTTCTCTAAGAATACACCAACATGAGCTATAAAAGAATACCCCATTTTTTCGTAATTCAATGTTAAAGTAGAACCCTGAATAATACCTTCATCTTCCATCTTTTTTACACGAACGTGAATTGTACCTGCAGATACTAATAATTGTTTTGCAATGTCAGTAAAAGGTGTTCTTGCGTTTTCTATTAAGATGTCTAAAATTTGATGATCGATTTCATCTAAAATATATTTTTTCATATTTTGCGTATTATTCAATTTACGATGCAAATTTATGATTTTAATTTAACTAAACAAGCCTAAATCTAAGAAATATCTAATTAATTTTGCTTTCGCAAACGATTTCGTTATGTCCTATTTTATCTTTTAGGTCATTTTCATCTACTTTGTTCAATTTTGAGACTAATTTATTTTCAATGATTTTGTCTTCAAATTGATATGCAACATCATCTTTACTATTTGCAAATCGATGGATAACATCAAAGAATATTTTATCATTATTAGGAATTGTAAAATAATCTTGATATTCGTTAAATTCATCAGCTTTTGCAATGTGATAAATTCCTTGTAATAAAGAAAAGAATGTATATTTTCTAGATTCTTCTCTATTGTAATCTTCTGGATAATGACCAGATTCAATTAATATGGTATTAAATCCTAATTTTTGGAAATTATCTCCAGTTGCTGTTGGGTAAAATTCATCTGTATATCTACCAACATAATTAGGAATAATGTTTTGCAACATTTTATTTATAGCTACAATTACATTCATAGTTTCCTTTCTGCCTTCTGTAAGTTTACGGGTTTCTTCTTCTGAAGGCGCTAAGAATGATATTGTTGCAGGATTTTTGGTTCCTTCTACGTTAAATATTGTTCTTTGGTCATGTAGATTAAAACAAAACTGCGGATTAAATTCTTCTAAAATGGTTCTTAGCAACTTACTTTCTTTTGCAACTCTATCTACTGCATCTCTATTTAAGTCTACATTATTCGCATTTACTCTAGTATAAGCTTCTGCTCCATCTGGATTTAACATTGGAATAAACACCAATGTACATTCTTCTAAAATATCTGTAAACTCTTTTTCTGTTGCATTTAAAAAGCAATTAAATAAATCGAAAACTGCTCTAGTTCCTGTACTTTCATTTCCATGCATTTGCGACCAAATTAAAATCTTCTTTTTTCCATTTCCGATTTTTAGTTGAAATATTGGTCGGTTTTCTTCTGATGTACCAATTTGTGAAACTTTAAAAGTAGTTTCATATTTAGAAAACAGTTTTTCTATGTCGTTATATGTGATCCATTTTCCAAAAAGTAAAGTTTCTTTTTGTGCTTTAAAAATGTGCTCTAAAAATTCTATTGCTATCGTATTCATTTTACGCTTACTCTTTTATGAATGTCAAAAATACATCATTAGAAAATGACCACAAACTAAAATGTTACAATTGTAAATCAAATCAATGTTACAAATGTAAATCACAATTTAGAGAACGTTTGTTACTTTTGTAAACTAAATTGCAAATATCTTTTACAATGATAAAAACTCATTACTTATTTCTTTTTATTTTAGTTTTATTATAATTTAAAATACTTTATTTCAGTAATTTATAGTGTTTAAATAAAGTTATTGTTTAATTAATAAATATTTGTTTTTAAGTTTTATTGATGATTGTTTTGTAATTGATTTAAGATGATTTACATTTGTATATAGCTAAACAGTTACAATGGTAAACATACTTGAATTTACTTCTAGATTAAAAAAAGTGATGGATTTTCACAATATATCTGCTTCTATGTTTGCAGATAAAATAGGTGTACAACGTTCTAGTATATCTCATATTCTCTCAGGAAGAAATAAACCTAGCCTCGATTTTATTTTAAAAGTAACATCAGAATTTAAAGATGTTGACATACAATGGTTGTTAAATGGAAAAGGAGTTTTTCCTAAGAATGTAGAAAATAATACAACAACTCCTTCCCTACTTTCTAGTCCAACTGTTGGAGATGGAAAAACAATACAAAGAATTGTTGTCTTTTTTGATGATGGTACTTTTGCAGAATATCAAAAATAAATTATAAACACAAAAAAGCGAAAAATTATAAATAATTTCTCGCTTTTTCTATATAAAAAAAGAACTGATAATTAAACTTCAAAGGCTTCTAGGTTAAAAGCCTCACTAATTTCTTTATAAACTATTTTACCATTAATAATATTTAATCCTTTTTCTAAAGATTCATCTTTTGCACACGCTTCTTTCCAGCCTAAATCTGCAAGTTTTAAAACATATGGCAAGGTAACATTTGTAAGTGCCATTGTAGATGTGTAAGGCACAGCTCCTGGCATATTAGCAACGCAATAATGCACAACATCATCTATAATATATGTTGGCGCTTCATGCGTAGTAGCCTTTGTTGTTTCAAAACAACCTCCTTGATCTACTGCTACATCTACTACAACAGTTCCAGGACGCATTTCTTTTAGCATGTCTTTGGTAATTAATTTTGGCGCCTTTGCCCCTTTTAATAAAACTCCTCCAACAATTAAATCGTGTGTTTTTATATGCTTTCTAATACTGTATTCGTTTGAAAACTCTGTAACAACATGATTTGGTAATACATCGTTAACATAACGCAATTGTTTCATATTAACATCCATAATAGTAACATGAGCACCTAAACCTGCAGCCATTTTAGCAGCCTGAACACCAACCACACCAGCTCCTAAGATTAAAACTTTTCCTGGTGCAACTCCTGGAACTCCACCTAATAGAATTCCTCTTCCTTTGATTGGTTTTTCTAGGTATTTTGCTCCTTGTTGAATTGCCATTCTACCTGCAACCTCAGACATTGGTGTTAATAAAGGTAACGTACCTTGTTCATCTTCTACAGTTTCATAAGCTATACAAATAGATTTACTAGCAATCATTGCCTTTGTAAGTGCTTCACTAGATGCAAAATGGAAATAAGTAAATACTATTTGATTTTCTCTAATTAATGGGTATTCAGAAGCAATAGGTTCTTTTACCTTCACAATCATTTCACTCTGACTGTAAACTTCTTCAATTGTATTTAAAATTATTGCTCCAACTTTTCTGTAATCTTCATCAAAAAAACCACTTCCTTCTCCAGCTGTAGACTGAATATAAACAATATGATTTCTTTTAATTAATTCAAAAACACCAGCAGGAACCATTCCTACCCTATTTTCGTTGTTTTTAATTTCTTTTGGAATTCCAATTTTCATTTTTTGCTTAGAATTAGTTATTATAAGCAAGTAAATTTAAAACCTTTTTGTTTTATTTTAAACAAAAAGGTTTTAAATTGTTATTTTTATGAATATGTTATTTTTTAGATTTCTGAATCATTGAATCTTATTTTTTTAACACCAATTTTATTAAAAAATAAATTTTTAGAGCTAAAATTTAAAATTCAAATTATTTATCCATAACTTTTAATCTAAATCTAGACGAATTCCCATTGAAAGGTTTCTAGTTTCGGTATTTTTAAACAACGGATTTAAATCATATTTTACATATAAACTAGTAGATCTGTATCCTACATATGCACTTAGACCATAATTAACAGTGTTCATATTAAAATTATCTTTCTGTACAATTTTCTCATCTACACCCTCAGAGTTCTTAAACTCTAAATATTGTCTTGTTCCCAATTTAAAACCAACAAAACCACCAACTCCTATACGTATAGACTCATTAGTTCTGTCTCTTACAAAACCATCTTCATATTTTCTGTTTCTAGAAAAATCCCACTCTAAATGCATTGGAAAGTTCATTTGTACATGACGTAATCTACTTTCTGATAATTGATCTGAAAACGTTTGTATCTCTGTTATATCTCCATTTTTAACATGATATTGGTTATTATCTAATCGTAAATTATTCCAAAGGAAAGAAACTCCGTATTTATAATACAATTGAGATGCTTCTTTTGCAAAACGCGTTTTCCATGTAAAACCAACTTCGTAAAAGTGAGATTGCCAAAATTTATATTCAGAATCTTCTAAGGTTTCAATTTGACCATCATTTAGCACATTATTAACTCCTCCAGCAAAAATAAATTGCGTTGTTGTACTTCTGTTTCTCTTATTTTTGCGTTTCCATCTAGTCTCTCTTCTACTGTCATCATATTTATGATCTTCACCATTTACTGTGAATTTAAAGGTTTTATTACCAATAGAAAACGTATTTACTTCATCATCTTTTGTTAATTCATCTGAGCTCGCAATTTTACCATTTGTTTTATCCTGAACTAATAATTGCAATAAACGTTCTTGTTCTCCTACCTTTTTCTCAATCTGTCTTGCATGATATGCAGCAACTTCCTTTTTTAAAGCATCTGCAGTTGTTTTGGTAATTTCTCCTTTTTCGAATCTCTTATTGATGTTTACCACTTTTGTTTTCAAAGAATCTTTCTGACTTTTGGTAATTTGCTCTATTCTTTTTGATATTTTACTTACCTCTTTCTCAAATGTTTTTTCTTGAGACATGGCAACAGTTGTACTAAACAACACTAAAATTAGTAGTATTCTTTTCATTTTTAAGGTTTTAAAATTTATGTATTTGTATTTTTTGATTAACTTTTTAATCGTTTCTACTTGCAATTGCAGAGGCAATATCTGTAACTCTTTTCTTTAATGATTTCATGAAATTATTCTGAAAAGCATCTTCATCTATATTGCGTTCTACTTCTGCAAGAATAGTGCTAGGATTCACTTTTAAATTCGATTCTTTCAGCTGATTTTGAATCGTTTTTAAAACATCATCTCTATTAATATTATACTTTGCATAATATGTTTTAACTTCTTCTTTGTTGTGTGTTACAGCGAATAACAAGTCATCGCTATTAATTTTTATACTACTATTTGGATCTTGTTTGTAGCTTTCTATTTTCTCTTCTGATGGTTTTTCAGTAAGCATCACTTTTTCATTATCGTGTGTTACAGCATATAATAAATCGTCACTATTTATTTTAATTCTAGGATTAGAATCTTGTTTAAATGTTGATTTTATTTCTGGTTCTTCTATTGTCTGTATATTATTTGTGTTTTTTTCTACAATAGCGATTTCAGTTTTTTCCTCAATTACAGCATTATCGATTTTTGTTTTAATAGATTCCTCTTTCGTCGGATTACCATTCTTATTATTTATTATCTGCTTTTCTTCTACTTTCTCATTATTTACAATTGCTTCTTCAACAGGAACTTCATTAAATAACTCATTAATTTTTTTATCTATTAAAACAGTATCAATTGGTGCTTCTACAATTATATTTTCTGGAATTGCTTGATTTTCATCCGAAGAGAAAAACCAAAAACCAACAGAAATTAAGATTAAAATACTTGCTGCATAGCCTATATAAAAAAACCAACCTTTTTTCTTTTTCTGCTCTTGCTCATCTAACTGTATAGATAAACGCTCCCAAGCAGAAGCTGAAGGCTTAAAAGTTCTGTTTTCTAACTTCTCTTTTATGTTATTGTCTAACTTATTTGTTTTCATGAATTACTGTATTCATTTTGTAATAATTTTCTTGCAATAATTTACGTGCTTTAAATAATTGCGATTTTGATGTACTCTCAGAAATCCCTAATTTATCTGCAATTTCTGAATGTTTATAACCTTCTATGGCGAATAAATTAAACACCATTTTGTAACCGTCTGGCAATTTATCAATCAATTTTTGAATGTCTTCTACAGCGGTGTTTTCTAAACTTTCTGTGGCTGCGTCATTAAAAACATAATCTTCATCAGATAAATCAATCAAGTTTTTTTTTCGGAGATAAGAAAGACAGGTGTTTACCATAATTCTTCTTATCCAACCTTCAAAACTTCCTTCACTTTTAAACTTATGTAAGTTAGTAAAAACCTTTAAAAAACCTTGCAACATTAAATCTTCTGCGTGATGTAGGTCTTTTACATATTGCCTACAAACTCCCAACATTTTAGGTGAATACTGCTCAAACAATTGTTGTTGCGCTTCCCTATTGTTGTCAATCGCTTTTTTAATGAGCGATTTTTGTTTGTTATGCAAAGTGATAATTTTCAAGCCTCTTAGTTCTGTTTTTACTGCCTTACAAATATATAGACTACAGATGTTTTAAAAAGGTTGCTTGGTATAAAAAAAGTTTTTTTGAAATTTTATTGTTTTGAATTATTAAAAAAAGAGAATCACCAAATATGGAAATGATTTATGATTACAACTACTTTCTAATCACCTCAAAACAAATACCTTGAAATAGAATTGTATTATTTTTAAATTTCACGTTATCAATTGAATTGATAGAATAAAACAATTTATTTTCTTGAGAGTT
>CBDUHF010000091.1:0-7534 GCA_965367085.1 uncultured Polaribacter sp. | reverse complement strand
GTTGCTTATTTTCTGAAGATAGCAATTTTAATTGAGCATCTTGAAGTATGCCTATAGATTTAGAAATATATTCTTGTATTTCCTTTTTCATTTTTTTATAAATTTATTATATAATCTCATACTTTAATTCATCTATTTTTTGAGAAATATCTTTGAATAAAATAGGATTAGATTTTAGGCTTAAATAATTATTCCAAGTACTTTCAATAATATCATTAAAATAAAAAAAATCAAAATCCTTTTGCTTTATAGATACTTTATAATCTTCCAATAAATTTATAACCTCTAAACATATTGCGGGTTCATTACTTTGAGTAATTTTTTTTAAAACTTCAGCGGCAATTCTTATTGGATTAGAAAAAGTATTAAAAGTTAAACTTGGGTCACAACTAATTTGTATTAACTCAATGACATCATAAAGTGAGTTTTTATTTGTAAAATGCCTCCAATCATTATGAGATATACCATAGTTAATTTCTTGTTTAAAATGATTTATATTCAGTTTTAACCAAGAATTAAAAAGTTTAAAAGCATCTACATAATTACATCTCATTAAATACTTTATACATTCAATTCTATTTTTAACCGATAAATTTAACGAAAGATTTTCAAGAATTTTTTTTATCACAAAATCTAACTCATCTATTGTAATTAAAAGTTTTAAAGAAGTCCATGATATCAAATCTTCAAAATCATTTTCAAATTTGAAGTTAACCATTTTCATTACCAAATTAATATTATTTGTTTTTTCAAAATATTTCTCAAGAATATTAGCTCTGATTGACTCACTTATATCTTCTATAGTTATGAACTCTTCGATTTTAGTGTACACACTTGAAATATCGTTTTCTAAAGCAAATAAACAGTTATTCCAAACTACAAAATCACTAGAGAATTGTTTATCAAAGTTTTCAATTACTCTATTTATAACTAACCCTTTTTCAACTTCATTTGTAATAGTTAAAAACATAGATTTATCTTTATATCTATTAAAATAATCTTCATCATAAACTTCAGTAAAGTCTAATACAACTTCCTTAGGGTATTTTAATTTAAACCTTTCTCTGAAATATAGAAGTATTTCACATTTTGTAAGATTTATAAACTTATTATGATTTGAATATTCAGTAAAATCGACATTTTTAATTTCATTAAAACACCAGTCTTTAATAAAATTTAGCTGAACATTATTTACATTAATATTATTTCCTTTATCATTTTGAAGCTTAGATTTTATGTTCTTAATTAGAAACAAATCATTATTAATTTTTTGTTTTACGTTATTGATTTTTACTATGTTTACTCTATCTGGAAAACTAGAATATATCATATGAATAAAATTTTGAGGAAACTTTTCTTGTAGCTCTATGTTATTATAATATTCTTTCCTGTCATCTAATTGATTATCTCTAGTCAAAATTTTATTTTCATATTTCTTAAAATATTCTTCAGTTAACAATAAAAGTTTTTCTTTATCAAATAAAATATCAAATTCCTTCTGCAATTTATTTTCATTAAATTCTTGCCACCTATTTTTTGTTTCAATTTTAAGTAGTTGATTATTGAAATTAAAGCCAGTCTTTTTGATTATAAAATATTGAAACTTTAAACTTAAATCAAAATTTATATAACTAAGATTATTTCTAAAATAAAATATTTCCTTTTGTTCAATATTTTTTTCTATAAACTCTTGAAGAATAAAACTAAACTCTTTCTCAGAAAATAGGTAGGTTAATAGTCTTCTGACTTTATTGAATTCGTTGTTTGAATTATAAATATCAAAAAATGCTTTTTCTCTATTAGATGTATTGTAAAAGAAAGAGAAGAAATTTTTTTCAAAATCAAATAAGAAATCTTCATTGTCTAAACAAAATTTAACCAACTTGCTAAATAAAAAATTTTCTGCTTTATAAAGATTTGTTATCTTTTTAATACATTCTATTATATCTTCTTTTTTAATTTCAAAATGATGTTTGTTTTTTAAATAGTATTCTAGTTCAAACAAGCATCCTTTTGGGGTATTTAGTTTTTTTAAAATTTCTTTTAAAGTATGATTTTCGAGGGTACTTAAATTCTCTTTTCTTTGATACTTTCTCTTTGAATTGTCTAAAGTTTTAGGTGCTGTATCAATAATGTATTTTAAATAAGAGTTACTATCTACTTCATTAATCAATTTAAAGATAGCGTTTGTAATTTCTAAATGATCGATGTATTTGTAAAATGATATTATTGATCTAACTGAATTTTCATCATTCAGATGAAAGTTGAACTCTCTGAAAGAATCAATTAGAAATGCCGCAAATGAAAAATCGTTATTCTGTATAGGTTGTTTAATTAATCCTATTAAAATGGATTTGATTTCGTTTTTCAGAAAATTATAATCCATTAAAGAAATTAAGTCTAAAGCTGAAATCCTAGTTCTAGGATGATTATCAGGGTTTTTAAATACAGAAAACAGATAGTTTACATTCTCATAACAATTTGCAAATCTCGATATGTCTTTAACATCTGCATCATACCTTCTAATCCATAAAGTATCTTGAACACACCTCTTATTAAAATATTTTTGAAAAACTCTAACTTTAATATTATTAGAAATTCTGTTCTTATCAGCTTTAAATAATACTTCGGAATCATTATGAACTAACCATTTTAAAAGTTTTTTAAACTTAGAATCTTCTTTTTCAAATAGATTGAGTAGATGAGAAATTGAATTTAACCACGATGGGTGAGTTTTATTTTGTTTATCATCTATTTTTATGAATTCTAATATCTGTTCAAACTCCAGGTCTTTTAATACACTAGCCACAAAATATTCTTGAACATTTTTATGTTCAAATTTCCATTCTTCTTCTTCAAAAACAAGTTCCACAAAACAACAGTTTGTAAATTGTTTATTATCATTTTTGAGAAGAGCATTTATATGTGAGTTAGAAATTTTACTAGTTTGCATTGCTTCCATTACAAGTGCAACTTTTTTACAAACTAACTTAATTCTAGATTTCTCAAATTCTTTATTCTTATATTTTATTTTGTTATCATCCTCTAGTCTATTTTCAATATACCTTTCAATAAGTTGAACTTTATTTGTTGGTAGCTTTTTTGTTTGTTGATAATACCTACCAAACAGATTTAAATAGTAAGGTGTTTGCAAAAACTCTTGCTGTGCACTATTGTGATATAATTCAAAAAAATCCTCTGAATCTAATTGATATTTTTGATTTAAAAATTTAATTGCAGCATAATAAGGTATTTCTTTCAAAACAAAACAATCAAATTCTCTAATATTTTTTATGATATTTTCATAGATGTTAGTTCTGCAACTAATAATGAATTTTATTTTTGAATTAGGGTTTTCAGTGAGAAATTTATCTAATTTTGCTTTGAATTCAGTACTATGTGATATTTCATCTAAACCATCAAGTATTATTAATAGATATGGTATGTTTTCCCATTCTTTCGGTAAATAATCTATAATTTCACTTGAATTTATAAAGGTATTTATTGGTCTGTAAAAAGGTATCCATTTGTTAACTTTTCTAGTTTCCCATAATTTAATTGCTAAATTTTGAAGCTCAATAGATTTTCCACTTCCTGGATTACCTAGTAATATTATACCGTCTATATTGTTAGCATTAAGAATATTATGTGTTGCTTTAAATAGATTTAGTTCATTAACATATTGATTAGGAGAGTTATTTTTCCCTTTAGATGATGATTGTTGATAAATAAGATTTCTCTCTATATAATAATCTATTTTAGTAATATCAATTATATATTTCTGTTTATCTGTTTCATCTATTTGTATTTGTTTTAAAGGACCTCTAGAAAATAATATACTTTTAAATTTTTCATATTCATTTTTTACATCAACATCAAACAAACATTCACTTTTATATATTTTCTCATATATTTTCTTATCAGTAGCAAACAATTTTTCAATCCCATTATTTTTTTCAAGTAATCTTATATTGAATGGAAATTTACCTGAATTAAATATTGGTTCATTTTTTTCAGAACTTTTACTATTTCCAAAATTGGCTCTTGGAGAAACAAATAAAGCAAGATCATTTTCGGAAAATTGATAGTTAACTTCTAATAAATGTGCCTTAGTATAGATATTACCAAAACTTAAATCACTTGAATAATCTTTACATTCAATAAAAATTTTTCTCTCAATATAATCTTTACTTATTACAAACAAAACATCAAAACCATCTTGAGAACCACTTTTTTGAAGTCTAGCTTTATTAACCGTGAAGCCAATTTTTTGGAATAAATCAGTAAAGAAAATTTTAGTCAATAGTTCAAATTCTTTTCCAGTATTTTTTGCCATAGCTAAACAATATTTTTTTGCTTTAAAGTTAACAATAGTTTTTTTTAACTAGCTACTACAATTACAATTTTTTCATCAGCAATCCATATAATTCATAAACCAAAGTATTTATTTCTTTATCTGTTTGGTTTTAGGTTTTTCGATTAATTATCTTTCATTAACTATTATTAAATTGTGGTATAATATCATTGGGATTAAAGTTGACAATCTTTTTTCTCATTGAGTTATTATCTTTAAAATGTCTTGAAATTTCCATAGTTTTATTATTGAAATCATTTTGGTCTTTATAATAATACACTTTAATAGATTTACAATTTTCGTTTTCAAAGATTTCATTAAGCATAACTCTATCCGATAAACCACAACTATGTCCATAAATGCATACTTGGTATTCTCTGGAATTTAAAAATCTTAATAAATTTCTATAATTGGGACTTCTGAAGTATTGAAAAGATTTTATATTTTCTAAATATAAATTATTATTTAAATCTTGTATTTCCTCATATTTATTATCCATTTCATCACCATAACCGAATATCATTTTTTCCTCTGTAGAGTTTAGTTTACCATGAATATGATTAATCGTATAGTTTATTTTTGGGGTATACTTATTTTCTACATTCTTTAATAATTGTTGTAACGAATCTGTGTAATTAAAATTTAATAAAAGAATATCTTTTCTGCCTATGGAATCTTCTGGACTTGCATCAATCATTTCTGCGTAATTAATACCGCCAAAAAGTTGTGCAGAAAATAAAGTGCTTTTTCTATTATCTTCAAAAGAAGGGATATCTAAAGAGGTTAAATAAACTTCTAATTGCTTTTTTAAGAAACTAAAATCATCATTCAGTTTTTTTACTTGTTTTTTTTCTTTTAGATTTAACTTTAATATTTGATAATAGGTTCTTTCAATATCTACCCAAGAAGTTATTGATGAATCGTATATCTGTTTAAATAATAAAGAATTACGTTCAATATTTACCGTAGAATTTTCTTTTAATAATTTTTGTAGTTTTTCTAGAGTATCATGTCTATCTATAAACTTTAATAACATCTCTTGGTGATTAAAAGTTCTCCAATAAGTAGTAGTTAACTCATCTTTGTAATAGAAATATTTTGTACTTACATTTCTTTCATCAAAACGTTGCTTTTTCTTAACTGATGTTATTAATAAGTTTCTTAAATACCAGAACAAAAAATCATTATAAGAAGTTTTCATTCCTAAAGCTAAATCAAAACCGTTACCAACTAAAATTAGGCGATTATAAATTCTTTCTTTTCTTTTCATTCTTTTCTTTTTCTTATTTCCAAAGAGGTTCTTGTTGCCAATTAAGTTTCATATCTAAGGCCTTGGGGTCTACATTTGGAAACTTGGTAAATAATTTACCTAACCTTAAGGTAAACTCGTTATTTGGTTGAATTGTGTTTAACATATATTTCATTAAACACATATGTACATATAATTTATTGAATTGCTTAGGCACATTTTCTTTTTCTGTAATCCAAGGGTTAGGTGGTTTGGGCAATAACTTTACAGTACTGGGTAAGTTTCTGTTCCATAACCTAGAATGATGTGCACAAAAGTTTCTAATCTGCGCAATAGACTGCAACCAACTTGGTAAATAGGTGTGGTTTACTGCCCCGAATTCTTTTGCAATTGTATCTTTAGATTCTACAGAGTGTTTTAAATTACCATATAATTTAGACAATGCACCAAAACTTGTTTGCTCTAGAGATTTCCAAGCTGGAGGAAACCGCTTATCATCTTTATGATTTTTAAAATGACTTTTAATAGTAATATCTTTAGAACGTTCTAATTCCCCTTGCAGATTAGATAATGTTTTTGTTAATGCCATACTATCTGAAAATAATTCAAAATTTTGAAACCACCAAGGGTCTATTTCGTGCGAAAGATGATATATTAGTTTGGTGCGAAGACTAATTTCTATTTTCTCAATAACATCAAAAAGTAACAAACGTAATTCTGCATCAAAATTATAGAGTGCTATTACATCTACAAACTTACTATTAGGCTTAAAAAATGTTCTTCTTTATTATCTTGCATTACATACCAATACTCACCTAAACGATAGTAGCTAATATTTGCTAAATAACGTTCGGCTAGCGCTGTATTAGGTGTTTCTAAACCTCTTTTTTGGAGCTGTAAAATCTGTTCTTGTATGGTTAGTGGTTTTTTAATAAACATAAAGAAAAGTTATTAAATGTAGTAAAACCAATAAGGTATAAAAAGCAAAAGACACACCCTGGGACGCTGTTCTATTGGGTAGCGTGGTGTGTACTGTTACTACAAAAGTACAACTTTTGTAATATATTACACTAGTATTTGGTCGTTTTTTTGTTTTCATTTTTTCTTTTTCAATTTTTAAGAGATTGCCACGTCCTATGTCCTCGCAATGACAGACATTATGGTAATGACATTAAGAATTCTCCACAATTTTAATTTAGCTGACTTCTTTTTCTTGTAAGTTGATATAACTTTTTAATACTGAAGTTTGGTATAATGACATATTCTAATTAGCAATTTTAGAAATATAAAAGTATAAATATTAATTGACTATTTACAGAAACCATAATTTATCTTTTGCGTGCTCTGGGATGGAAGTTTTAAAACGAGGTGCTATTTGTGCCACCATTTCTGGGTATTTTATTGTGATAGGTACGTTTTGCTGCCTTAATGATTTCCAATACAATCTGCTGAATTGATATACTTGTGTTAGTAATTCTAAAGTAATGTTTGCATCTTCAAATGCGTCTTTGTCTGGACTTGAAATACTAATTTTTATTGGAAAAGGATAGCCCTCTGCTGCTGGATATTTATTGTCATTATTGTATCTGGCATTGTTGAAAAGTAAAAACTTGTTATTTCCTATTCTAATGAATGTACCGCTTTTAGGCATTAACTCTTGCCAATCATTATCAAACGCAATAATGTCTTGTGCTTCTGTTTTATTAATGTTTAGTATGTATAAAGGTACGTTTAGACCTAGTTTTTGCATGCCTTCTTTTATAGGTTTTATCTCTTTTTCGCTCATGTCTTTGTAAAAATGAATGACTACCTTTTCTGTTTTTACTTGGTTGGAAAATTCTCTAATTTTTTTACAAATACTACCCGCTAATGCATTGTTGTTATTTTCTGAAAAGTAATCGAAACCTCTAAAGAGTCCGTTGTTTTGAAAA
>CBDUHF010000090.1:0-7886 GCA_965367085.1 uncultured Polaribacter sp. | reverse complement strand
TCATTCTTCCAAAACGAGGGTCTCTAACAATATCTGCTTCTGGTGAATGACACATATGCATTCCTCTTAAACGTGCTTCTTTACCAACAACATCCCATTGTCTTTGAACCAAATCAGGGTTAAATGATGCTGCTGAAGTCATTGGTCGTCCAAAAATAGTACAACCTTCTGCATCTACACCATTATAAGATTCTGTAACAAATAATGCTGGAATACCCCATCTGTTATTTTCGATGATGTATTTTTGCAAATCATTATTCATTTTAGCAGCAGCTACAGGATCTATATGTTCTCCTGGATTTTTAATCCCTGCAATACCTAATTTTAATTTTTTAATAACTCTATCAGACAATTTTAAATTTCCATTTGCATCTGGTTTAGCACCAATATTAGCGTGAAAAATTCGCATTTGCGCCACTTTTTCTTCTGTAGACATTAAAGGTAATAAAGCTTCTACTCTTTCATCTATAGATAAAGATGCATCTTTATAATCTTTTTTTGATGATGATTCTCCACAAGCGTAAAAAAGGGAAATTGTGAACGTTAAGATTAGTAATTTTCTCATTGTTTGTATTTATTTAGAAAATGAAAATGAATTAATTTGTAATTGATTGCTGGTTAATTGTTCTATTGAAAAATAAAGGTTTTCTTTATTTTTTATTTTTTTAAAATTGATAATAATTTCTTTTTTTGAGTTGGAGTTTAACTCCACTTTTTTTGTTCCTATGATTTCTCCCTCTAAAGAATCCTTAAAAATTGTTATTGAAAATTTCCCTCCATTAATAGCCAACGCATCAATATGTAATTTTGAATAGTTTTTTACCTCCATTACATTAGGATAATTTAAATAACTTTTATTAGATGTTGTTACAATTGCAAAACCATTTTTTGTTTCTTTTTTAGCAATACCTTCTGCCTTAAAAAAATCTTCTGCTTCTATTTTTTGATTTGCATTGTAATTTGCCACTCCAACCCCATCAATTCTAATCGTTGCCATTTCACCATTTTCTTTATAATGAACGTAACTGATAAAAGTGTCCCTAAAATAACGACTTCCTGATTGACTCATATCACAATAAGCATAATACCATTGATTGTTCCATTCAAAAAAAGAACCATGTCTTCCTTGTAAAAAACCATTTGGCCAAGTAGGAGTATCATATCCTTCTGCAAAACTTTCTTGTTTAATTACAGAATCTTTATAGTTATAAGGACCATACAAATTCTCTGACATTGCATAAAAACAACCCCAAGACAAATAATACTTTCCATTATATTTATGTACAAAAGGTTTGTCATCAGTTGGTTTTTCTTGGTTTTTACCATCCTGATTATAAGGACCTCTTGGATTATTAATGATTATTTTTCTTGGTTTTTCTGCTAAACTAATCATGTCATAATTTAGTTTTGCAATGTAATAATCCCAAACACCAAAAATGATATAATGTTCTCCATTTTCTTCGAAAATAGCGATATCATATTCATCTGTTGGTGTTAAATCTGAGGTTAATAAAGGTTTTCCTAAAGGATCATTCCAAGGTCCAACTGGAGAATTTCCTACAACAACTCCAGTTTGTTGATTTCCTTCAGAAAAATACCAATAATATTTTCCATTTCTAAAAGCTACATCAGTTGCCCAACAGCTTTTAAAACCTTCTCCTAAATAGGTGTCATTAGGATTTAAAACGCTACGTTTTGTCCAATTTACTAAATCTGGTGAAGACCAAATCCACCAATCTTCCATTACAAACTTTTTATCTTTAGAAGATTTATCATGCGTAGCATAAACATAAGCAGTATCGTTAAAAATATGAACATGAGGATCATTTAAACCTTGATTTGGAATTATGGGATTTTGAGCCATCAACTGAAAGCTTGCAATTCCAAAAAACAATATGTATTTAAAAATCCTTAGCATTAAAACTATTTAATTTTCTTACCTATTACAGTATACATTCTACTTTCTTTAGGCACACCACCATCGCTATTACCTGCCATAATAATACTTTCGCCTTTTTTAGCAGTTCTTTTAAAAACTGACATTATTACATCACCAACCTTTACATTATCTCCATTATCTATATAATCTTCTAATAAAAAAGCAGGTCTTTTTACACGATCATCATGTAAAACATAAATGTGCATATCTGCACCTGCAATAAATTGCAGTTGGTCTCTTGCCCAATATTTTGAATCAGAATTTGGTGTTCTAATATATTCTCCAAATCTCAAATAATGAGGAATAACTGTGTAATTTTGATCTACATCTGTGTAGGCCTTTTTACCCCAATTCATCGTAGTTCTTAACATTGCTTTTGCATCACCTGTATAACTAAAATTAGTAAACAATTTACTTCTATTTTTAATTCCAGGTACGTAAGGTGGCATTTTTGGTGTATGAACAGGCATTGGTTCTTCAGCTACAACACCTTTAAAATATACTTGTGGTTGCTGTATTGTTAACCCGTCTTTCAATTCAATTGGTTGAGAAGTTAAGGTAATACTTGCCGATTTTAATCCTTTTCTTGAGGCAGTAATTGTTACCTTTCCTGCTTCTAAAAGCGAACGAATTGCAACTCTGTTGATACCAACTTCTGTATCTAAATATAAATTATTGGTTGAATTTTCTTTTCCACTGTTGTAACCACCTCTCCAAATTGCAGGTCCTGAAATTTTAAAATCTACACGATCTGCATCTAAAGGACATCTTTCTCCGTTTTTATCAACTACTTCAAAATCAACCAAAGCAATATCAGAACCATCTGCCAACCATCCTTTTGCTCCTGTAATTGATGTTAATTTAATGGCAACAGGCTCTCCAACTGTTTTTTTAGTTTGAGAAACCATTAATTTATCATCTAAATAGCCTTCAACTTTTACTTCTCCTGCTTTCCATTCGATATTTGGAAATTCATATATATATCCATCTTTTGGTTTGGTATCTGTACCCACTAATTCACCATTTACATAGATTTTTACAGAAGAACAATTAGAAACTACATACATTGTTTTTTTAGTTCCAGGTTCATAGTTCCAATGACCAACAACATGTATTTGAGGTTCTGGTCTCCACATTGCTTTTAAAGTATAAAAAGCTTCTTTTGGCAAACGAACACCATCTACTTCTCCACTTGCTCTTGTAACTTCTGTAGGGTTTCTTCCTCCATGTGGACCATCTGAAAACACCCAATTTGCACCACCAACATGAAATGGTTTTTTTCCCATTTTATTCCACCAATGACTTACTTGCCCAATGGCAAATTCTTCTGAACTTAAAGTGTAAGTATTTCTATTTAAATTAGGATGACTGTAAAAATTATCGTCAGGAGAAAATTTATCCCAAATACGTCTTGGAGCTTCATCTCTCATATATTCACTTTCTACAATTGGCAAACTTTCAAACTCTCTTTCCCAACCTTCTGTACCTATTTCTATGGTTACATATTTTTCTGATTCTGTTTTTGTGTCAGATCTTCTGTTACCCATTAAACGTTTTCCTTTTGGATCAAATTCATCGATAATTGCTAAAATCTCTTTATAATGAGCTTCTGTTTCTGCCCAGTTACCACCTTCCCAAATAAAAATTGATGGGTGATTTCTGTAATACACAATCATGTCTTTAAAAGCTTTTATTCGAATATCCCAAACTTCACCTTCATCTTGCGATTCACCAGAAACCCCAGGCATTAAGGTTACAAAGCCATATTTATCTCCAAATGCAATTTCTGCTGGTGAACCTGCACAATGCCCCCATCTTATAAAATTACCACCTGCTTCGTCCATTAACTGAAACGTATATTCTCTTAACCAATCTGGTAATGCAGCACCTAAACCTGCCCAAGCGTTAGTTGGTTTTTGTCCCCAACCATGTAATTTTGCATACTCTCCATTATTATGAAAACCAGAGTCTTTATTAAATTCGAAACTGCGAATTCCTAAAGGAGTTTCATAACTATCTAAAATTGTATTTCCTTCTTTTAAGAATGTTAATACTTTATACATATAAGGATTACGTGTATACCAAAGCTTTGGATTTTTAACACTGGTAGTTGCTGAAAACGTAAATTTTTCTCCAGCACTTAATTCTTTATTTGCAGTTGAAGTAGCTACTACATATCCATCTCTATCTACTATTTGAGCTAAATAGGTTACATTTTTTGCAACATTATAATCATTCTGAACTTCTGCACTTGTAGTTACATCTGCATTTTCAGCAGTTATGTTTTCTGCATACACATAAGTTCCAACAGTTTTTAAATTATCGTAAAGTGGCAATGTAATATGCAAAGGGTCCATGGTATGTAAAAACACATTTCTGTATATACCTCCATGAGTTGGATGCCAATGTTCATGATTCCAAACTAAAGGATCATTGTCTCTAAAATTATCACTTTTACGGTCGTTATTTACTTTTACTGCAATGATATTTTTTTCTTTACCAAATTTTAAATATTTACTAATATCATATCCAAAAGGAATAAAACCTGTTTGATTTTGACCTAAATAAATTCCGTTAATATATACATCTGCAATTTGACGTACTGATTCGAATTCTATAAAAACTTTTTTACCTGTATCTTCTACTGGTAATTTAAAATGCTTTCTATACCAAACTGTACCTCTCCATTGATTTTTTTCTCCTTTATGACCACCAATACTCATGTCATCAAAAGTATCTATATCGTTAAAAGTATGAGGTGTACTTACAGTGCTCCAAGAACTATCATTAAAATTTATTTCTTGTGCATTTTTTGGGTTTTCTTTGATGAATTTCCAATCTAAATTAAAATTGTATTTTATTCTATTTCCTTTAGAAATTTCTGCTTTATTTAAACTCTCTTGTTCATTATTTGCACAAGAAAAAGATAATAAACTCAAAGTGATTAATAAAATATACCCTTTTAAAATCTTTAACATTTTTTCATTTTTATGATAAACTTAAACTTTATCTAGTTTAGAGAATTATTATTACCCCTATTGAAATTGAAAAAAAGGAATCTCATAAGATTCCTTTTTTTGGATAACATTTTAACTAAAAATAATCAATTTTATGATTAGGCTAATTTATGTTTTAATGAATCGGTTTGTATCCTGCACTATACTGATTTAGACTTATTTTTCAATATAAAATTTTTGAGACTTACCAGCATTTTCTCCTTGGGTAAATTTTATTGTTTTTCCTTTTTTAGACATGTTATTACTAACAACTTTATAATCATCAAATAAAATTTGAATTTTGTCTAACTTTTGAGAAGGATCACTTATTGAAACTTCTATGTTTGATTCTTTTTTATGAAACATTAAAACACAAGGTTTATCTACAGTAATACCTCCTAAAAGCTTTGACGATCCTGCAGAATAAAAAATAATTCCACCTATTAAATTATCTGAAGAAACAACTGATTGCTGCTCTTTAGTATTTACAATTTGAAATGGTTTTTCTTTATGAAGTGCTATCATTTTTTGAGGTGTTGCTTTTGGTAATAATAAATATTCATAAGATTTATTATTAGGGTTTACACCATGATCTATCCAAATCTTTAAAATTGTTTCAGTTAAAATTACAGGCCTAAAACGTTTTGCTACCTTGTTCCAACTTCCTTCTGAAAACCTACTTTTAACATTTAATCCATCATTACTCATTAGTAAATAACCTATATCATCATGCAAAAGCCAATCTACATTAGTAGATTTTTTGCCTTTATAATCTTCATTAATTTTATTGTTTACACCTGCAATTATCTTTCCTTTTAAAAATACTTGATTTAAGGTTGTAACCACTGGAAACTTTGTTTTTGCTTTAATATCTGTACCCAAACAAACAATTTTATCATTAAACATAAACCAAGATTTTTTTGCCAATAAACCATCTCTATCGTAATCTAAAACTGCTATCCCGTTTTTTCCATTACTAACACCTCCTACAAAATTGCTATTGGTTTTAAAATCTTTAAATTTTATAATTGGCAATGGTTTATCATCTTGAATAATTGTTGTTCCTGGCAATTTTTTCCAATCCCAAAAAGGGAAAATTTCATTGTATTGATTTTTGTCTGTATAAAGTAAAGAAACGCCATCACCCATATAATAACCTTGCACGTTTTCTTTATTTACAGATTCTGTTCCAATAACTCGTTTTGAACTCATTTTTACAGAAAAATAAAAATCTTTTGTACGATGAACTTGAAAATCTGATTTATAAAAATGCTTATTTCCTTCTAATATTTTAGAGTTTTTTGCTTTGTCATAAGCATCATAATATTGATTATCTAGTTCTTGTAATTTTTCGATACTAGCTTTTAAAACATTAAATTTATTGACCAATTCGTTAGGAAACAATTGTCTACCTGCTGCATTAATATCATACTTATTATTCCAAGCAATCCATTGCTGACCTTGCAAAACATAATTGCGTAAAATTTTTATTTTTTTATCTTTAAATTGATAAGGAGTATTGTGCAAAAACTGATAACATTTTATCATATCTTCTAAAAAAGATAATCCATAATTACCAAATTGCAATTGTGCTCCATGTTCATGATAAGACCAATCTGATTTTATCCCTACTCTTTTAGCTATTTTTAATTCACTTTGGATAGCATTACTTGCAATTGCAACTGAGTCTGAATTCCTTTTAAGAAGTGAACGTAACATAACATTAGTAGAAAGCCAAACTTTATTTTGACCAGACATTTTAATTTTTGCTCTATTTAATAAAATGAACGCTTTTTTAAATTGGGTTTCATTTAATTCTTTTTCCATTAAAAAAAGAATTGGTAGCAATTTTTCTGGAACTCCAATTTGCTGATCCCACCAATTGGTACTTAAAAAATCATTATCTAACCAAAAGTTTAAAGCTGTATGTATTTTCTTTGATAATTTCTTATCATGATAATACTTAGAAGTATTTGTGTGATATTCTATTGCTAAGTATTGAATGTTTATTAAATGATTTTTAACAGGCCAATTTCCACGAACTTTGTTTGTATAATCTATACTTTTAAAAGAGCCATTTTCTTCTAAGTCTTGTAACAACTTTTTTACTTGATTTTTGTTTGGTTTTAAATTTAAATGATAGTTAACAACATTTGTATGAATTGCTTTTAAATTTTCTGGATATTTTAATTCTGAAAAACCACAATCATCATCACAACTTACTAATAATAAAGAAATTGCAATTGATAAACATTTGCTTATCTTTTTTAATTTAAACATTCTGTTGTTATTTTTTAGAATTAAGTTTTTTGACTTTTTAATCAAAATTATTTTTTAAAGAGCTCTAAAGCACTTTCATTACTAAATTTTGAAATATCATAAAAAACCAAATAATCAACACTAAAACGCATTGATCTGCCTGATAAAGTTAGTGTGTATTTTTCTCCCTTTTTTAGTTTATAAATAAACTCATTGTACACATGTCTATCTTTTTCGGCTGTAGATGCCCAATGCCATTCTAATTCTGAAGTTTCATCATTACCATCTTGGAGTATTTTTATATTTTCTTCTAAATCTTTTTTTGTGATTGAATTTGCAGATTCAAAGTTCCCAGAAAGTTTTACAAAAGCATCATTACACCAATCACTTTTCACCCCTTCTAAACGTTTGCTAGACATGAGCATTAATTTAAAATTACCAGTTTTTGGTGCTATAAATTCATATTGTAATGGGGAATTAGGTTTGCCAGTTATGGGTTTATTCCCCATAAATTCCAAATAAGTTTTACCAGAAGCTCCTTTTACATAGTTTTTATCTCCTTTTTTTACAATTCTCCATTTTTGCAAATCAGAATTAGTTTGTTCTGCTTCGATAAAAATGTAATCAGATTTTGATATAGATTTTAAAAAAGGTGTTTTATTACTATTATTAGATATTTGAATACCACAAGA
>CBDUHF010000089.1:0-7904 GCA_965367085.1 uncultured Polaribacter sp. | reverse complement strand
ATTTTAGAAATAATGATGAAATACCGAGAACAGATTACTATTATAGAATTAAAATTTTAGATAAATCTGCTTTCGATTTAGCTAATATTTCTATTAATTTATATGATAAACAAAGAATAGAAGATATTAAAGCAATAACATATAACTTAACAGATGTTGGCACTTTTAGTAGAACACGACTATTAGATAAAGATATATTTACTATAAAGGAAGGTGAGAATTGGAAATTAAAAAAGTTTACACTTCCTAATATAAAAGTAGGTTCTGTTATAGAATATACATACAGTATTTTATCTCCTTATTTGAGTATTAAAGATTGGAATTTTCAATCTGAAATTCCAAAAATAAAAAGTGAATTAGATCTTTCTATTTTAGGAAACTACAAGTACAACATGAAAATTACTGGTTCTTTAAAACTAGATAAAGATGAACCATCAATACATAAAAGATGTGTTATTATAGATGGAATTGGAGAAGGAAACTGTGCTACTTTCTCTTATGGAATGAATAATATTCCTGCTTTTAAAGAGGAAGATTATATGTTAAGTAAAAAGAACTATATTTCTAAAATAACTTTCGATTTAAAGTCTCACACTAGTTATAGAGGTGTCACAAAAAATTTAACAACCACTTGGGAAAAAGCAGATAAAAGTTTAAAAAAGCAATTTTTTAACAATCAGACTTCTAAAATAAGTTATTTTAAAAAGAATATTCCCGAAGAAATTTTAACAACAGAAAACACTTTAGACAGAGCAAAAAAAGTATTTGATTTTATTAAAAATCATTATACTTGGAATAATAAAAATTGGACAAATGAAGATGCTAAAGTAAAGCAAGCATTTCAAGACAAAACTGGAGATGTTGGAGAAATAAATATATCATTATACAATAGTTTAAAAGCGGCAAATTTAAATGCAGATTTAGTTGTTTTATCTACCAGAAATAATGGAATACCAACAAAAATTTTTCCGGTTATTTATGATTATAATTATGTAATTGTTAAAACTGTAATTGATAATCAATCATACTATTTAGATGCTACAGATCATTTTTTACCATTTGGACAAGTACCTTTTAAAACTCTAAATGGAGAAGCAAGAGTTATCAATTTTAAAGATGAAAGTAATTGGGTTACACTTAAACCTAGGTTTAAATCATCTAAAAGTGTAAGAGCATCATTAATTCTTAATGAAGATGCTGAATTTACAGGTAACTTAACAATAAATAGAGATGGATATTTTGGATCTGAACAAAGAAAAATAATTACTTCTAAAAGTGAAGATGATTATTTAGAAGCGTTTGAAAGCAATAACCCAAACATAGAAATAGAAGAATACAAGAATATTAATTTAGATTCTCTTGAAAAATCTTTAGGTGAAAATTTTAAAATTAATATATCTCTAAATGATGAACTAACTAATATAACCAGAATCAATCCATTCTTTTTCTTAAGAACAAAAGAAAATCCTTTTAAACTAGAGGAGAGAAATTATCCTGTAAATTTTGGTTATCCTAGCAAAAATAATTATTACTTAAGATTAAAGATTCCAGAAAATTATAAAATAACACAACTTCCTAAAGATTTATCTATAGCTTTACCTAACAAAGGAGGACATTATATTTTAAAAACTAGTGCTAATGAGAATATAATAACTGTTTTTTTTCGATATAGTATTAATAGAAAAGAATATTCTGTGAATGAATATTATTATTTAAAAGAATTCTATAAACAAATTATTATTGCCGAAAACTCATATATTATTTTAGAAAAGAAATAATTTGTAGTATTGTAAAGTTAAAATAAATAAAATTGAATAATAAAAACGAAAAAACATCCTGGAACAATAAACTTCATGAAATTATTTATGAAGCAGATACCAGAGCTGGTAAGTTTTTTGATGTTGTTTTATTAATAGCAATTCTTGCTAGTATTTTACTAGTAATGCTAGAAAGTGTAGAGAGTTTTGATAATAAATATCATAACTTTTTAAATATTTCTGAATGGATTATTACAATTCTTTTTTCAATTGAATATATTTTAAGAATCATTTCTATAAAAAAACCATTAAAATATATTTTTAGCTTTTATGGTATAATAGATTTACTATCTACAATACCTAAATACCTTTCATTGTTTTTTATTGGTTCTCATCACCTTGCTGCACTAAGAGCATTAAGATTATTACGAGTTTTTAGAATTTTAAAACTAGCAAGATATATTGGTGCATCTAATAGATTACTAGTTGCTTTAAAAGCAAGCAAAGCTAAAATCTCAGTTTTTTTATTTTTTGTAGTTATTTTATGTGTAATACTTGGCACTGTAATGTATATGGTAGAAGGTGCAGATAATGGCTTTACTAGTATTCCAAGAAGTGTATATTGGGCAATAGTAACTCTTACAACTGTTGGTTATGGAGACATTGCTCCTCACACACCTTTTGGCCAATTTATAGCTAGTATTATTATGATTCTAGGTTATGGAATAATTGCTATTCCTACAGGAATTGTAAGCTCAGAAATGACAAAAAACATCGACAATAAAGTACATACAAATACTCAAGCTTGTAAAAACTGCGCAGTTTCTAACCATAAAGATGGTTCAGAATACTGTTATAACTGTGGAAGCAAATTAAATTAAAATGACTTCTAAAAATTTTTTAATAACCATTGTTGGTCCAACAGCAATTGGTAAAACTGCTTTAAGCATTCAACTTGCAAAACATTTTAAAACTGATATTATTTCTTGTGATTCTCGCCAGTTTTACAAAGAAATGACAATTGGAACTGCTGTGCCAGAAGTTGATGAATTGGCTGCTGCAAAACATCACTTTATTCAAAATAGAAGTATTTTTGAAGATTATAATGTTGGTCAGTTTGAAAGAGATGCTTTACATAAATTAGATGAACTTTTTCTTGAAAATAATATTCAGATTATGGTTGGAGGAAGTGGATTATATGTAGATGCCGTTTTAAAAGGCTTAGATTATTTTCCTGAAGTTGATCCCAATATTAGAAAAGAACTAAATCTAGAACTAGAAACGAAAGGCTTAAAATATCTTCAAGAGAAATTAAAAGAATTAGATATAGAAACTTACAATACCATAGAAATTGAAAATCCTAAAAGAGTAACGAGAGCTTTAGAAATATGTATTGGAAGCGGAACACCCTACTCTACTTTTAAAAACAAACCTAAAACTCCACGTAACTTTACTTCAATAAAAATTGGATTGAATGCAGATAGAGAAATTATTTACACAAGGATTAATAAACGTGTAGATATTATGATTGAAAACGGCCTTTTAGAAGAAGCTAAAAAACTGCATAAACACAAAGAACTAAATGCATTAAAAACAGTTGGTTACAGAGAATTATTTTCTTTTTTTGATGAAGATTTTACAAAAGAATTTGCAATTTCTGAAATAAAGAAAAATACGAGACGCTTTGCAAAAAGGCAATTAACTTGGTTTAAAAAAGATGAAGAAACTTTATGGTTTGATTATCAAACTGATATAAATGCTATTATTTCAAAAATTTCTGATAAAATTAACGATTTTTAAAGCTTTCAAGTTTTTGTAACTCATTCCCTTTTATATCTTTGTCATTCTAAAATTATAACATGAAATCTAAAATTATATTTATCTGTATTGCTTTTTTAAGTACAATTACTATTGCACAGTCTAAAGTTGGTACAATTGATAGTGAATACATTATTCAATTAATGCCAGAAACACAAACAGTTTTAAAAATGTCTAAAGAATATGGAGCTAAATTAGACTCTTCTTTTTCTATAAAAGTAAAAGAATACCAAAATAAGGTTACAGATTTTAAAAAAGAAGAAAAAACTTTAGGTCCTTTATTAAAAAAGACAATTGTAAAAGAAATTACAGACTTAGAATTAGAAATTAAAAAATATAGAGAAAACGGAACTAAATTAATGCAATTAAAAAGTAACGAATTAATGCGTCCTTTATATAAAAAATTAAATGATGCTATTAATGCTTTTGCTAAAGACAATGGGTACACTCAAATATTAACGCTTACAGGAAATGAATTTGCTTATATTGATGAGAAATTTGATATTACTAATAGTGTTATTATGAAGTTAGGAATAAAAATTCCAGAAGTAAAAAATTAATTTCCATAGAAAATTTAATTATAAAAAAAAGCTTGAGGAGACTCAAGCTTTTTTTTATAAAACACTTTTTTATAACTATCTTTTTATAAATCTTTTATTGATAAAACCTTTATCTGTTTTAATTCTTACAATATAAATTCCATCTGATAAATTACCAATATCAATTGTTTCTTCTTTTCTTTTTAGTATTTTTTTTCCTACTAAATTATAAATTTCAATAGATTTTAACTTTAATCCATTTGAAATTGAAATATGTATATTTGATGAAGCAGGATTTGGATATATACTAATATTTTCTTTCAAGAAATTTTCATCAACAGATAATGTTTTAGCACAGTAAGTATTATAAGATGCTGTTATATCTTTTTTCCATTTAGAATTATTACTTGCATCTATAACATTATCAACTTGAATACAAGTTAAGTCTTTATTACCTGTAACATCTAAATCTATAAGATTACTATTCGCATTATTGTTAAGGTTTAAATACGTTAATTTATTATTACTAATATTTAGTTCTGTAATACTAGTTAAATTAGAAATATCTACTTCTTCAATTAAATTATTAGCAGCATATAACTTTTTTAAGCTATTTGTAGATCTCGAAATTGTTCTTTTCTCTCCAGTTGTTTTAGAAGAAATAATTACTGAATTTCCATTTAATAGACTGCTAATATCTGTTATACTATTTCCAGAAATATTAATACTTGCTGCATTTGAAAATGCTTCTAAACCTGTTACAGTTGTTATGTTTTGTCCGCTTAAATCTAAATCACCAGTAAAAGCTTGTGCTTCTTCATAAGTAATTACGCCATCTCCATCATTATCTAAACCAGCTAATGCATTTAACGCTGCATCTAAACTAGTGTCTTCTGTATAAACCTCCCAAATTGCGTTACAATTATTGCTAAAATTTGCAATGGCATCTATTGTACTTCCCCAATGACTTGTGCTCCAATTTTCATCATCTACCTGAATACATTTTAAATTTGGATTATCTTTTACATAGAAATCACTCATTTTAGTGTTATTTCCATTTTTTATATTCAAATATTCCAATTGATTTCTTTGAGCATTAAAATCATATAACGTTTTTAAATTACTTAAATTTAAATATTTAATCTGATTGTCATAACAACCCAAGGTTTCGAGTAAACTATTGTTGGTTACATCTAAACTTTTTAAATTGTTATTTATACAGGTTAAAAAAGTAAGTTTTGTATTTTTAGATAGATCAACACTGGTTAAATTATTATTATTAATACTTAATCCAGTAATATTTATAAATGCTTCAATCCCGGTTAAATCAGAAATTTCTAAATCATTTCCCTGTATAAAACCTGTAAAAGCTTCTGCTTCTGTAACCTGAATATCATCATCTCCATTTGTATTTATTTGAGTATTTGCAAGTAAAAAAGCCTTCATATTCAAATCTGGAATATTAACAACCGGAACAAAACTATAACAATTACTACTGTATACTGAAGTAGCATCAATATTGGTCCAATTTGTAGTAGCAAATGTTACATCATCTACTTCCACGCAAGTTAAATTAGCATTATTTAGTGCATCGAAAATAGTAATGTTTGAATTATTATTATTTTTAATATTTATTTTCTCTAATAAATTATTTCTACAATTAAATTTAATTAACGCAACATTATTACTTAAATCTAAATCTATTAATTTATTGTTATCTGTGTATAAAGTAGTTAATAACGAATTACCTGTAACATTTAACACCTCAATTTCGTTGTTTTTAATATCTAAAATTTCCAAGTTAGAATTATTAGACACATCAATTTCACTAATTTGATTTTGTTGAATATAAAACTGCTTTAAATCTGCTAAATTTGTAACATCTATAACTGTTAAGTTATTACCTCATATTACTAATTGTTCTATAAGATTATTTGTACTTAAACTTAAAGTTGATAAATTATTATAGCTTATCCTTACATCTTTTAACTTAGTATTCGTTGATAAATTAACCGAAGTTATAGCATTGTTATTAATTAAAAGAGATGCTAATTCTATAAGATTATCTGTATTAATTCCTGTTAGATTATTTTGAGAAATATCTAATGTTATAAGTGCATTGTTTTGAGAAACATCTAAAAAACTTAAATTATTAAAACTAATATAAAAATATTGTAAAACTTTATTTTTACTAAGATCTATGGTTGAAATAGAGTTATTGCCTAATTGTAATCTTGTTAGATTTGGCATTCCTTCAATACCTGTTATATCTTTTATTCTTAGAGATTCTTCTGCATTATAACTATTTTGAAATCTAATATCTGTTATTGCAACTGCATCACTTTTTAAAATATTACCATTTAAACCATTTGTATCAAAACCTGCATCGATTAACTTTTGTTCAAAAACAGTATCTGGAATTAAAACAATTTCTTCATTTACTGGATAACCACAATCTGTATTGTAAACTGCTGCATCATCAATATTAGTAAAAGTATTAGTTGCAAAATCAACGTCATCTACTTGTACACATGTTAAATCTGGGTTTTCTGATAAATCTATTTCTGTAATATTTGCATTAGTCCCATTGTTTAAATTTATATCTGTAAGCTTATTATTCTTTAAGTTTAACCTCTTCAATGCTATATTTTTAGAAAGATCTATAGTTGTAATTTTTGCATCAATTGCATCTATTCTTTCTAATAAAGGATTGTTAGAAACATCTAATGCTGTGATTTCATTTTCACCTAATCTAATATCATTTAGTTTAGAATTTTGTGAAATATCTAGTGCTGTTAATTTAGAATCTGAAACATATAATCTTTGAAGATCTGCCAACATTGTAACATCAATTTCAGTAATTGCTGTTTGCCATAGATGAATTCTCCATAATTTTAAATTATTTGTAAAGTTTATTGATGATAAACCAAAATTCCAATCTAATTGTAACTCTTCTAAATTTATATTAGTAGAAATATCTAAAGATGTTAATTTATTTTGATTTAGCCATAATTTCTTAAGAAGAGTATTTTTAGTAACATTTATTTCTGGCAGTAAATTTTCTGATGCATAAATTGCTGTTAATGCTAAATTTTTAGAAATATCTAAACTTGAAATATTATTTTTTGAGGCTAATAACTTATCTAGTTTTGTGTTTTGGATAATATTAAGATTAGTTAATCTATTTTCTGAAACATTTAAATATTGTAATTCAGGTAATAATGAAACATCTAATGAAGTAATTAAATTCCCTTTTAAATCTAAATAATTTAATTTTGTAAGCTCAGTAAATTCAGTGCTTTTCAATAAATTATCAGTTAAATCTAGATACACAACATTTGTCATACTTTCTAAACCCGTTAAATCTCTAATCGAAGAATTCTCTAATCTTAAAGAATCTATGGCCTGAGCATCAGTTAATTTAATGTTTCCGGTAGACCCATTAGTATCAAAACCTAAACTAATAAGTTTATTTTCAAAATAAAAATCTGCAATTTTAATAAATTCAGCTCGTTCATATCCACAATCTAAATTATACAATTCAACATTATCAATATTAGTCCAATTTTGTTTAGCAAAATCTACATCATCAACCTGTATACAAGTTAAATCTGGATTGTTTATTAAATTTAAGTTTAAAGAAATTAAATTGCCTGAACTATCTGTTCTATTACTAAAACCTGCATTTAAATTAACTTTTGTTAATTTATTGTTCTCTAATTTTATAGTTCTTAATTGAGAGTTATTTTTAAAATCTAATACTTCAATATTATTATTTTCAGCAATAAAT
>CBDUHF010000088.1:0-8078 GCA_965367085.1 uncultured Polaribacter sp. | reverse complement strand
ATTTTTAAATAGAATTGATGATGTAATAATGTTTACGCCTTTAAATAAAAAGGATATTTTTAAGATTGTAAAACTTCAAATAGATTATTTAAAGAAAATGATTGGCAAACAAGAAATCACTTTAGATGCTACAGATGAAGCAATTACATATTTAGCAAAAAAAGGATATCAGCCAGAATTTGGTGCAAGACCGGTAAAAAGAGTCATTCAGAAAGAAGTGTTAAATCAGCTTTCTAAAGAAATTTTATCAGGAAAAATTACCACAGATAGCATTATTTTATTAGATGCTTTTGATGATAAAATGGTTTTTAGAAATCAGAGTGATCTTGTAGAAAAGCTATAAGATATCACCTTGAGCGCAGTCGAAAGGATAATGAGTAATCGACTGCGCTCGAACAGACAAAATATGGTTTGGTTAGTTTGGAAAAAGTGGTGCTTAAAAAAGTATCACTTTTTCTATTTTGAGTATATTCGTACTTTAAACTTATTTTTATGAAAAAATATCTATTCCTTTTTGTTTTTGTTTTCAGTTTGTTAAGTTCTTGTACTTCTAAAGAAACCACAACGTATTATTTAATTAGACATGCAGAAAAAGACAGAACAGACAAAACAAATAGAAATCCTAATTTAAATGAAAATGGTTTAAAAAGAGCTGAAAAATGGGCCGAATATTTTAAAGATATTGAATTAGGTGCTGTTTATTCTACTAATTACAATAGAACTAAACAAACTGCAAAACCTACGGCAGAGAGTAAAAAATTAGAAGTTTTAAGTTATAATCCAAGAACTCTTTATGATTCTATATTTCAATCTGCCACAGAAGGAAAAACTGTTTTAATTGTTGGTCATAGTAATACAACACCTGTTTTTGCAAATAAGATTTTAGGAGAAAAAATGTATGAAAATATGGATGATCATGACAATGCAAGTTTATATATTGTTACCATTTCTGGTGATAAAAAAACAAGTAAAATAGAAAAAGTAAATTAATGCTTTTTTAAAATTACATTAAGTTGGTAAACAAGCATAGCCCTGATTGAAATGACATCCTTTTTGTTTTTACAAAAAGATATAATGTAAAGCAGGAAATAGCTTCAAATAAAAATTTAAAAAATCTTAATCTATAAACGCTACTTCTATATTTTTTAATACAATTTCTGATACTTTTTTAAGTTCGTTTTTTTTAAAATCTGTATCAATATCAACTAACGAAGTACTGCTGTTTAAGGGTTTGTAATTATGATAATCTACAAATCGAATTCCGTTTTTTACACATTGTTCTTTTAAAACTCTAAAACGTTTTCCACCACCATTTGTATGATAAGAATAGGCCAAATAATCAATTAAAAAATCGTCTTTTCCTACCCAATAAATAAAAACATCTTCAAAGTCTTCTCCTCCTCCATTTTCTGAAAAAGTAACTTCTACTTTAAAATATTCTTTTCCTTTAATAGTTACTGATGGTAATAGTTTTTTATGAACAGCTTTGTCATTTAAACCAAAAGGCAACACAGAAAAATAATGTACAGAATTTATAGAATTTGCATACTTAGAAGCTATTGTATCTGCAACATTTACCTTTTCTTGATTTACAAACCTTTTAAAACCATCATTATCTAAAACGTCTACGATAGAATCTGTATATCTTACTAAATAAAATAAGCCATCATTTCTTTTTGCCTGATAAACTTTGTCTCTAAAATTAAAAGAAATTATAGATTTTGAAACTTTATCTGCTCCAGAAAAAGCGATTGTTTTATCTATAATTTGTTGTGCAGTTAATTTAGTTTCAGCAGGTTTGCAAGAAAAAAAAATAAGTAGTGTTAAAAATAAAAAATATCGCATTTTGTTTTGTTTGGTTTGGTCGTTGAACTCGATGCTAAATTACACTTCTTTATCTTAATCAAAAATGTATCTTTGTTGAAAATTTTTAAATTAAAATCAGTCAATGGCTGTTCAGAAAAACATAAACATACAGAATAAAAAAGCTCGTTTCGAATTTGAAATTTTAGACAAATTTGTTGCTGGAATTCAGTTAACTGGAACAGAAATAAAGTCTATTAGATTAAGTCAGGCAAGAATTACTGAAAGTTTTTGCGAGTTTAATGATCGTGGAGAATTGTTTATTGTGAATATGTACATTCAAGAATATATGTTTGGTCATCACTTTAATCATAAACCAAAAAGCGAACGTAGATTATTATTAAATAAGCGCGAATTACGAAGCTTAAGAAAAGATGTTGAGGCGAAAGGAAATACAATTGTTCCTTTACGTTTGTTTATAAATGATAGAGGTTTTGCAAAATTAGAAATTGCTTTAGCCAAAGGAAAACAAACTCATGATAAGCGTGAAGTTTTAAAAGACAGAGATAATAAACGAGATTTAGCAAGAATTAAAAAGAGTTTTAATTCGTAAGTTTATAGTATGATTTCTTTCTTAAAACTTATTCGTTACAAAAACCTAATTATGGTTTTATTAACGATGATTTTAACTAAATATGCTTTAATTCATTCTTACTTTCAAAATAGTTATTTATCTAATCTAGAGTTTTTGACATTAGCTTTATCAGTAGTTTTTATTACTGCTGGTGGCTATATAGTAAATGACATTTTTGATGTTGAAACTGATAAAGTAAACAAACCAACTAAAGTTTTTATTGATGTAACTATTTCTAAAAAAAATGCTTGGAGAAGTTATTTTTTAATTTCTTTTTCGGGGCTGATTTTAGGAGTTTATCTTACTTATATTAAATCTTTTATAGATTATAGTTTCATCTTTATTTTTACAATTCTTGGTCTTTTTGTGTATTCAAAATTCTTAAAAAAAGTAGTATTATTAGGTAATTTTACAATTTCATTATTTATTGGATTCGTAATTTACATCGTTTACCTATTTGATATTAAACACATTGAACATTCTCAACTAACTCAAAAAGAAATAAATACTTCTTTTATATTATTAGAAGTTTGGATAATTGTAATTTCATATGTTTTATTTGCATTTCTAACTACATTCATTAGAGAAATCATAAAAGATATCGAAGATGTTAATGGAGATTTAAAAATAAAAGCAAAAACATTACCTATTTTATGTGGTAGAAAAAGAGCTTCTAAGGTCGCTTTTTTCTTAAGTAGTGTATTATTTATTTTCTTAATATTTGTTTTAAAATCTATGCAAGACAACTATTTATTTTTAGGATATGGAATTGTTTTTTTACTACTTCCGCTACTCTACTTTTTATACAAAACATGGTTTTCTAGAAATAAAAAAGATTACTCAGAGCTAAGTAACCAAATGAAAATCATTATGTTATTCGGTATTTTATCAATGTTATTATTCAAATTTATTTAAATGTTAAGAGAAAAATTAGAAAACTATCATGTAATATTAGCTTCCAAGTCTCCGAGAAGACAACAATTTTTTAAAGATTTAGATTTAGATTTTACGATTCAATTAAAAGAAGTCGAAGAAATTTATCCAAAAGAACTAAAAGGAACAGAAATTACAGACTTTTTAGCCAATTTAAAATCAGAACCTTTTACAGAATTAAATGAAAATGATTTATTAATAACATCTGATACTATTGTTTGGTTTAATGATAAAGCATTAGGAAAACCTAAAGATGCACAAGAAGCTTTTTCTATGTTAAGAGAGTTATCTGGCAACAAACACGAAGTTATTACATCTATAAGTATTAAAAGTAAAAGCTTTCAGCATATTATAAATGATACTACAGCTGTGTATTTTAAAGATATTTCTGATGAAGAAATCAATTATTATATACAAAATTACCATCCTTTTGATAAAGCAGGTGCATATGGAATTCAAGAATGGATAGGATTTATAGCAATTAACAAAATGGAAGGCAGTTATTTTAATGTTGCTGGCTTACCTGTGCATAAACTCTATAAAGAATTGATGAATTTATAAATAAAAGTTTATTTTTACGAAAATTTTACAACACAACAATTTACAATGAAAAAATACACGTACACAGAAAAAAAAGACACTCGTTCAGGTTTTGGAGACGGATTAACAGAGTTAGGAAGAACAAACCCAAATGTAGTTGCTTTATGTGCTGATTTAATTGGTTCTTTAAAAATGAATCAATTTATCAAAGAAAACCCAGAAAGATTTTTCCAAATAGGAATTGCAGAAGCAAATATGATGGGAATTGCTGCAGGATTAACCATTGGAGGTAAAATTCCTTTTACTGGTACATTTGCAAACTTTTCTACAGGTAGAGTGTATGACCAAATTCGTCAATCTATTGCATATTCTGGTAAAAATGTAAAAGTTTGTGCATCTCACGCAGGTTTAACTTTAGGAGAAGATGGAGCTACACACCAAATTTTAGAAGATATTGGTTTAATGAAAATGTTACCTGGAATGACTGTAATTAACACGTGTGATTACAATCAAACCAAAGCGGCAACAATTGCAATTGCAGAACATGAAGGACCAGTTTATTTACGTTTTGGAAGACCAGTTGTTCCTATTTTTATGCCAGATTATAAAGATGAAAAATTTGTAATTGGTAAAGGAATTCAATTAACAGAAGGTGCAGATGTAACTATTGTTGCTACAGGACATTTAGTTTGGGAAGCTTTACAAGCATCAGAAAAATTAAAAGAACAAGGAATTTCTGCTGAAGTAATTAATATTCATACTATTAAACCTTTAGACGAAGAAATTATTTTAAAATCTGTTGCAAAAACGGGTTGTATAGTTACTGCTGAAGAGCACAATATTTTAGGAGGTTTAGGAGAAAGTGTTGCAAGATGTTTATCTACCAATAACCCTACTCCACAAGAATTTGTTGGAACTAAGGATACTTTTGGAGAATCTGGAACACCTGCTCAATTAATGGATAAATATGGATTGAATGCAGATTCTATTGTTGCTTCTGTTAAAAAAGTAATTTCTAGAAAATAATAACGTTTTATTCATGTAAAGCGTCTTACAATTAAATTAAAACAAAAAATGATGAAAAAAGTAATTTTAATAATGTGTTTGGCTTTTGCTTTTAGTCAAACTTCTAATGCTCAAGTTGCATTTGGTATAAAAGGTGGTATTAACTACAACTCAAATTCTATTAAAGAAGTTAGTACTAATGTTTTTGAAGGAGCAAAAAGTAAAACTGGTTATCATGCTGGTATTTGGTTACGAGCAAAAATACCTGTTATTGGTTTTTATATTAGACCAGAGTTGGTTTATACTAACTTAGAAAACAAGATTGTTTACCAAAAAACAACAAGTACTTCTCATAATTTTCAAAAAATTGATATTCCTGTTTTATTAGGAAAGAAAATTTTTGGAGTTGGTAACATTTATGCTGGACCAAGTTTTCAGTATATATTAAAATCAGATTTTGGATTTGATGATTTAAAAGAAGTTAAATCTGATGGTTTTACAGTTGGTGTTCAATTTGGTGGAGGAATAGAATTAGGTAAATTAGGTATTGATGTTCGTTGGGAAAGAGCTTTCTCTGGAATAGAATCTACTTTCTTAAACACATTAAATCAGGATGTAAATTTTGACGCTAGAATTAACCAAGTAATTATTGGATTATCTTATAGATTATAAAAAATAATTATCTCAAATAAAAAAGGCTCTTCATATTGAAGAGCCTTTTTTATTTATATAATATTAAATGTTAATTAATATTTGGATTTAAATAATCAGGTAAAGTAGGATTATCTGGATCACTAAAATCATTTGTAGGATCTCCATCTCCATCTGCATCTTCCATCATAGAAGGAGTACCATCATTGTCATGATCTGTATCTTTTACAAAATCTAACAAATCTATATAAAACATTAAGTTTCTATTAACTAAACTATTACTGTAATTGTTTGTATTACTTGATGGATAAGCCAAACCAGAAGGTAAAAATAAAATTCCTTTTCCACCATTTAAATAAGTAATGGGTCCATTAAAAACATCTCCATTTGCCTCTTTCTTTAAGCTACCACCTTTTAAGTTTGTATACCCATAACTCCAACCTTTAATTACTCCATTTAATGTAAACCAAATACCTTGCGTATTAAAATCAAAAGCTGTACTTAAAGATTCAGTAGTTAAAATAGCTTGACCGTAATATTTTACAAATACTGAGTCTACTATTGAAGGACTACCTTTATCTGGATCTGGTGAAGAATCTCCTAATTCATCTACATACACATACATTTTGTAATCAATTTCATTTTCAGTAACATCCATAGTTATTAACTTATCATCTTCAAAAAGAGATGTCTTTCCAGAGACTAATAACTTAACAGAATCTAAACTTGTATCAAAATAATGATTTTTCAAAAAGCTTGTTATAGAATCATTATCTATTAATGCTTGTGCTTCATAATCAAAATTAGCATAAGGATCAACAATCGTATTACTATCTCCACAAGAATATAGCACAATACTCAATACAATTAATCCAAAAATATTTTTTATTTTATTCATTTAACCTTAAAATTTGAGCGCGCAATTTACCATTTTTATACCTTTGTAAAAAGACAAACGTTATATTTTAACTTTTTTTATGAGAATAGATAAATATTTATGGTGCATTCGAGTTTTTAAAACGAGAAGTTTAGCAACAACAGCTTGTAAAAAAGGACAAGTTAAAATTGAATTAAAAAATGTAAAACCTTCTAAAGAAGTTTTTGGTAATGAATTAATTATTGTTAGAAAAAACCAAATTAATTATCAAATAAAAGTTTTAGATTTACCAGAAAGTAGAGTTGGCGCAAAATTGGTAAGTATTTATAGAAAAGATCTTACTCCTAAAGAAGAATTTGAAAAAACAGAACTTTTAAAATATTCGAAAGATTATTATAGAAAAAAAGGAACTGGAAGGCCAACAAAAAAAGATAGAAGAGATATTGATGATTATCAAGAAGATACAACTATAGAAATATGACAACAACAAATAATATCATTTTAAGTTCTAAACAAATTGAACAAAAAATTAAACGCATTGCTTTCCAAATTTATGAAAACAATAGTTCTGAAAAAGAAGTTGTTATTGCTGGTATTATTGGAAACGGATTTATTTTTGCTAAAAAATTAGTAGCTGTACTTCAAGAAATTTCACCTTTAAAAGTAACTTTGTGTGAGGTTAAAATTGATAAAAAAAATCCTTTAAATGAAGTTACCACATCACTAAACGTTCAAGATTATAAAAATAAACCTTTGGTTTTAGTTGATGATGTTTTAAACTCTGGTACAACCTTAATATATGGTATAAAGCATTTTTTAGCTGTTCCTTTAAAAAGATTTAACACGGCGGTATTAGTTAATAGAAATCATAAAAAATACCCTGTAAAGGCAGATTATAAAGGAATTTCATTATCTACTTCTATTAAAGAACATGTTCAGGTTGAATTTAATGAAAATGAAACTATTGCATATTTAGTTTAATAGTTCCACTATTTCTTTAGCAACATCTTTTTTCTTTTTATCATCTATTTTAACAGTAATTTTAGCCTGTTCATAATAAGGACGTCTTTCAAAAAGATGTTTCGCTACAAATTCTGGAATTTTATCATCATCTAAAGAGGCAATTAAAGGTCGCTTACTTTTTTTATTTATTAGTCTTTTCACCATTGTAGTTACACCTCCTTGTAAATAAATTGATAAAGTATCTCCTTTATTAATTTCTTCCATATTATTTGCATAACAAGGAGTTCCTCCACCTAAAGAAAGTATAAAATCACCATCTTTTGCAAGTATTTCTTTCAAATAAGTATTTTCAATCAATCTAAAATATACTTCACCTTTCTCTTTAAAAATTTCAGAAATAGACATCTGTTCTTTTTCAATTATATAATCATCTAAGTCTAAAAACTTCATAGATAACATTTTAGATAGTCGTCTACCAATACTCGATTTACCTGAAGCCATATAGCCTAATAAAATTATTTTCATTGAAATTTATTTTTAGCAAATATCGAGAAAAAAAAATCATTTTTATACCATTAATTCCAATGTTTGATATTATATTTGCACACGATTTAAAAAATTGACCTGGTAGCTCAGTTGGTAGAGCATCTCCCTTTTAAGGAGAGGGTCCTG
>CBDUHF010000087.1:0-8150 GCA_965367085.1 uncultured Polaribacter sp. | reverse complement strand
ATGTGAAGGAAATTACATTCAGCCAACTTTTATTACAGATTATCCTAAAGAAATGTCTCCGCTTTGTAAAGAACATAGAGACAATCCAGAATTAACAGAGCGTTTTGAATTAATGGTTTGTGGTAAAGAAATTGCAAATGCATATTCTGAATTAAATGACCCAATTGATCAACGTGAGCGTTTTGAGCATCAATTAAAATTAGCTCAGAAAGGTGATGATGAAGCTACAGAATTTATAGATGAAGATTTCTTACGTGCATTAGAATATGGAATGCCTCCAACATCTGGAATGGGAATTGGAATGGATCGTTTAATTATGTTCTTAACCAATAACCAATCTATACAAGAAGTTTTATTTTTCCCTCAAATGAGACCAGAGAAAAAAGCACCTTCTATAGAATTAAATGATGATGAAAAAGCAGTTCTTGAAATCATTACTAAAGCAGAAAAAATAGATTTAAACGAATTGAAAACACAATCTGGTTTATCTAATAAAAAATGGGATAAAACTATAAAAGGTTTAACTAAGAAAGATGTTGCCAAAGTTTCTAAAACAGACCAAGGTTTGTTTGTTGAAATTGTATAGCAATTTCTAATTCTGAACTTGTTTCAGAATCTTATTTATAAAATTAAAAAAAGGAATTACAGAAATGTGGTTCCTTTTTTATTTTCTATATAGTTCATTCCAAGTTTAAAAACTATAACTTGCTAAGATTCAATTTAAATATTTTATAAATAGAATATAAATTATACATCTTAAAACAAGTAAAAATGAAAAAAATAATTACTCTTGGTATCTTTTTTTTAATATTAGGTTGTAAAGAAACAATTTTACAGAACAATCAGATAGCAGACCTAAACAAAAAATGGGAATTTACCTCCTTCGAAAAAATAGATAGTTTAAATCCTATTTTATATCCAAAATCTAATTTAAAATTTGAATGCCCAATTAGTAAAAAAGAAGTTTCTTGGGAAGAAAGAAATGTATTAAACCCATCTGCTGTAGTAAAAGACGACAAAGTCTATTTATTTTACAGAGCACAAGATATAAATGGTACTTCTAGAATTGGATTGGCAATTAGTTCAGACGGTTTAAACTTTATAAAATCTCCAAAACCTGTTTTTTATCCTGATAATGATTTCATGAAAAAATATGAATGGAATTATAAAAAGCTTAAAAGTGATGCTCCTTTAGAGGAATGCAAAACATGCTATTTTGATGGTGTAGAAGACCCAAGGATTATTGAAACAAATGACAATACATATATAATGACATATACTTCTTATGATGGAAAGACTGCCAGATTAAGTGTTGCTTCTTCTAAAAACTTAACCAATTGGACCAAGCATGGCTTGGCTTTTAAAGATGAAAAATATAAAGACCTTTGGTCTAAGGCAGGAGCAATTGTAGTTGAATTAAAAGAAGGTAAAAATGTTGCAAAAAAAATAGATGGTAAATATTGGATGTATTTTGGCGACACTAATATCTTTATAGCAAGCTCAGAAGATTTAATAAATTGGGAGGTTTGTGAAAATAAAGAGAATAAAAAAATGATTTCGGTCTTACATCCAAGAATGGGGTATTTTGATAGTAGATTGGTTGAATCTGGCCCTTATGCTTTATACAAGGATGGAGGAATTTTACTTATTTATAATGCCAGTAATGCTGCTAATTTTAACGATGTAAATTTATCTAAATTCACCTATGCAGCTGGTCAAGCATTATTTGATAAAAATGCACCTTATAAATTAATAGACAGAAAAGACAATTATTTTATACATCCAGACAAAGATTATGAGAAAGTAGGAGAAGTAAATGAAGTTTGTTTTGTTGAAGGATTAGTGCATTTTAAAAACAATTGGTTTCTATATTATGGAACTGCAGATTCAAAAATTGCTGTAGCAGTAAATAGTGAAAATTAATATTTGAATACTATAGATAGCTTATTTCTAAATTAATATTAAGGGGTTACAGTAATGTAGTCCTTTTTTTTTATTTGACTTCTTCTTTATATTGCTTCTCAAATAATTTTTAATAAGTTTGTTTTTACTAATACAATAGATTATCAATGGAAAACTATCAAAAAATAATTAACGCTATTTATTCAGAGATTAAAAGTGTTAATGATACTGGTAATGTTGCTAATTATATTCCAGAATTAGGCTGTATTTCTCCTAATAATTTTGGCATTAGTATTTCAACTATAAATAAAGACAACTTTGGTATTGGAGATTTTGAAAAAAAGTTTTCAATACAAAGTATTTCTAAAATTCTTTCTTTAACATTAGCCTATAAATTAGAAGGAGAGAAAATATGGGAAAGAGTTGATGTGGAACCTTCAGGAAATCCGTTTAATTCTCTATTACAATTAGAATCAGATTTTGGTAAACCTAGAAATCCGTTTATAAATTCTGGCGCAATTGTAATTTGCGATGTATTATTAAGCCATTTAGAAAACCCAAAAGAAGACTTTTTAAGTTTCTGCAAAGAGATTTCTAACAACGCATCTTTAAATTATAATGAAAAAGTTGCACAATCAGAAAAAAAAACTGGCTTTAGAAATATTGCTCTTTGCAATTTTATAAAATCTTTTGGAAACATAAAAAATAATGTAGATGAAGTTTTAGATTTCTATTTTCATATTTGTTCTTTAGAAATGAGTTGCAAAGAATTAACAGAAATATTTCTTTTTCTTGCTGATGATAATTTCATTACTCATAAGGGGAACAGAATTATTACTATGAGTCAAGCAAAAAGAATTAATGCAATTATGCTTACTTGTGGTTTTTATGATGAATCTGGCGAGTTTGCTTTTCGTGTTGGCTTACCAGGTAAAAGTGGCGTTGGTGGAGGTATTATTGCTATTCATCCTGATAAATATTGTATTACTGTTTGGAGTCCTAAATTAAATGAAAAAGGAAACTCTTATAAAGGTATGTTATTCTTAGAGGAGTTTACAACTAAAACAGCATCTTCTATTTTTTAAGATTATAATTTATAAAAGAAACTTCTTAACACAGAATAATATTATAAAAACAACATGATAATCGTGTTAGGGAATTGCATAATCTTACTTAAATTTCATTCCTAAATGAACTTCTTTTTTTGTTTCAAAAAAGTCTTCATCAAAGTAATCTGTTAAGTCATGAATTGTAGCTGAAGTATACAATTTTAATTCTTCTGTTAAATCTCCACCTTTTAAATATAGAATTCCGTTTTTTAAATCGTGATTTTGTTTTTTAGCAATTTTACCTTTGTTCCATCGAACAAAAGTTTCCATTTGCGCCACTGCTCTACTTACTATAAAATCATAAGTATCTTTTACTTCTTCTACTCTACCATTTGTTGTTTTTACGTTTTCTAAACCTAAGCCAGCAACAACTTCATCCACAACTTTTATCTTTTTACCAATAGAATCTATCAAATGAAATTGTGTTTCAGGAAATAAAATTGCCAGCGGAATTCCAGGAAATCCTCCTCCAGTTCCAACATCCATCACTTTAGATCCTGGTTTAAACTGAACTATTTTTGCGATTCCTAAAGAATGTAACACATGACGCAAGTATAATTCATCTATGTCTTTTCTAGAAACTACATTAATTTTCAAGTTCCAATCTTCATATAATTCTTGAAGTTTAGAAAACTGTGCAATTTGTTTCTCTGTAAGATTCTTAAAATATTTATGTATAATTTCCATATAAAAGTATTAGCTGCAAAAATAGTTATACTTAACAAACAATTAGCAACAAAAATTGACGTTTATCATCTAAAGCCATCATAAATATATTATTTTTGTAGATTAGACACAAGACAGATGAAAACAATAAACTTTTCGAGAGTAGATAAAGCAAAATTCTTTAGAACTCTAAACAAAAGAGTAAATACATATTTTAAAGAAAATAACCTTAAAAGAACAGGAAACTGGAAGTTATATACAAAAGCAGTTATAATGTTTTCATTATTCCTAGTGCCTTTTATTTTAATTTTAACGGTGTCTATGCCTCAATGGGCAATGGTTTTACTTATGGTTGTTACAGGAATTGGAATGGCTGGTGTTGGAATGAATGTAATGCACGATGCCAATCATGATTCTTTTTCTAAAAGAAAATGGGTGAATAAGTTAATGGGGAGTAGCATTTATATTCTTGCAGGAAACGTTTATAATTGGAAAGTGCAACACAATGTATTACACCATACTTTTACAAATGTAGAAGGTCATGATGAAGATATAGATGCAGGAAGAATTATTCGTTTTTCTCAACATTCTAAATGGCTTCCTATTCATAAAATTCAAAAATTTTATTCTATATTTTTATATGGATTATTAACAATTAACTGGGCAATTACTACAGATGTTAAGCAAATGCACAGATATCTGAAACGTAAATTATCTTACGGAAAATTTCCAAGTCCTGCTACAGAATGGACTAAATTAGTTATTTCTAAAATTGCTTATTATGCACTTTGGATAGTGTTACCAATTTTAGTTTTAGATGTTGCTTGGTGGAAAGTTTTAATTGGATTTTTTGTAATGCATTATACTGCAGGTATGATTTTAAGTTTGGTTTTTCAATTGGCACATATAGTACCAAATACGGAAATGCCAATTCCAGATAAAGAAGGAAACTTAGAACACACTTGGGCAGTCCACCAATTATATACCACATCTAACTTTGCACCTAGCAACTGGTTGGTAAATTTCTATACTGGAGGTTTAAATCATCAAGTTGAACATCATATTTTTCCACACATTTCTCATGTGCATTATGAGAAATTAGCTAAAATTGTAAAAGAAACTGCCAAGGAATTTAATTTACCTTATAACGAATACGCAACGATGCGTAAAGCAATTATAGAACATTTTAAACATTTGGGAGTTTTGGGGCAAAACCCAGAAATTGCATAACTAACAACAACAATTAATAGTAAAAATGAAACATCCATTATCGGACAGAATTAACAGTTTACCTGTATCTCAAACTTTAGCAATGGCTGCTAAAGCAAGAGAATTAAGAGCAGAAGGAAAAGACATTATTGGTTTAAGTTTGGGAGAACCAGACTTTAATACACCAGATTTTATCAAAGACGCTGCTATTGAAGCTATCAATCAAAATTACAACTCTTACTCTCCAGTAGATGGATATTTAGAATTGAAAGAAGCTATTTGTACAAAGTTTAAAAGAGATAATGATTTAATTTACAAACCAAGTCAGGTTGTAGTTTCTACAGGAGCAAAACAATCTATAGCAAATATTGCTCAGGTTTTATTAAATCCTGGAGACGAAGTTTTATTACCTGCACCTTATTGGGTAAGTTATTCTGCTATTGCTACTTTATGTGAAGCAAAATATGTAGAGATTCCTTCTTCTATTGAGAATGATTTTAAAATTACTCCAGCACAATTAGAAGCAGTAATTACGCCTAAAACAAAAATGATTTTCTTTAACTCGCCAAATAACCCTAGTGGAACTATTTATAGTGAAGCTGAATACAGAGCATTGGCAGCAGTTTTAGAAAAACACCCACAGATTTATATCTTATCAGATGAAATCTATGAACATATAAATTACGATTCAAAACCATTTAGTTTTGCTGCCATTAAAAGCATGTACGACAGAACAATAACTGTAAATGGATTGGCAAAAGCATTTGCTATGACAGGTTGGAGAATTGGTTACATTGGAGCGCCAGAATGGATTGCTAAGGCATGTACAAAGATGCAAGGTCAAATTACATCTGGTACCAACTGTATTGCTCAGAGAGCAGCAATTACAGCAGTTTTAGCACCTGTTTCTAAAATTCAATTTATGGTAGATGAGTTTAAAACTCGTAGAGATATCATTATTGGTTTATTAAGAGAAATAGATGGTTTCAACGTAAATGTACCCGAAGGAGCTTTTTATGTATTCCCAGACGTATCTGCATTTTTTGGTAAAACAATTGATGGTGTAAAAATAGAAAACGCAAGCGATTTTTCATTATTCATCTTAGAAAAAGCAAACGTTGCAACAGTTACAGGAGACGCTTTTGGTACACCAAACTGTATCAGAATATCTTATGCAGCATCAGAATTACAAATTCGAGAAGCTATAAAGAGAATTAAAAAAGCTTTAAGCTAAAAACTTTTACAAAATTAATATTGAAATCTCACAGTTCTGCTGTGAGATTTTTTTGTTTTAGCGTGTCCTTTCAGGTCAGGCTTTTCGCACTCGCTTTTTTTATGTTGACTTTTTTCAGCTTCTGTAATTTTTAAAAGTAGATTAATAGTTTAAATAAGCAAACTGAAACCAATTGAGCATAAAAAAGAGCTCAAACAAATGCTTCAATCCCTCACGCAGGCATATTTATTAACTATTTTGATTCCTCAAATCTATAATGTACTATTAAGAAGTAAACATAATAATAGCAAAAACAAATAACGAAACTTGTAAGATTGTTCCAGTTTGACTTTCTATTTTTCCTTGATGATTTAAAACTAAAGATTTAATTCTTGATAAAGATTTAGATTGCTCTAATCTTACATTCTTTTTAATCTCTTGTTTATAACTAGAAGTTAAAATTCCTCTTTCTTCAATTACTGATGTTTGTAAATATTTCATGGTGTTTAGTTTTAGTGATTATATAAAGTAGACGAGATATAAAATATTTTGTTACAGCCAAAAAACAAACAAAATAGCTAAAAGACAATACTTTATAGCATTCATGGTTTACGACAATGAGAAAAAAAAATAACAATATTTCATAATTTTTAAATAATTATGAAATATTGTTATATAAATGTTGGGGAACAAAATGTGATTTTTCTATTAATTTATAATCAGTTTTATAGTTTTATAGTTTCTATAATCGTTTTTAATCTTCACAAAATAAAATCCTGATTTTAATCCTTCTCTAAAAACATTAATCTTGTTGTTTCCAGTTGTAGTATTCTCTTCTATTCTTTTAATCAATGCACCTGTAATACTATAAATTTCAATATCTGTTTTTGTGTTTAACTCAGAATAAAAACTAATTTCAGAATTATGAGACATTGGGTTAGGTGTAATTAAAACTTCGTTTTCTGCAATTATTTCAGAATCTACACTAAGTACTTGTCTTGCAAACAAAATATCACTTATATTTAATTCTTTTGAAACAACGTTTACACCATCAGAAGCCATTGTAAATACAATATTTAAAGCATCAAATAAATCTATATTACTTTCAGATGCAGAAATAAAGTGTTCTAAAGGAATTGTATAATGGGTTTCATTTTCATTTAATGTAATCGTTGTTCTAAATTGGTTACCCCAAGCTTCTATACCTTCTTTTACAATTGTAATTTCTAAACTTCCAGTTCCACTTGCATCAAACTCTAATGCGTCATATTCAGATAAATCTACAGAAGTAAATCTAGGTGTAAATGATCTAAAAGCAGATACATATTCACTAGTAGTAGCCTTTAAAGAAATATTTCTCTCAACTCTATAACCAGTTCCTGTGTAAATATTATCATTCTGAGTTATAGAAAAATCTGTAACAGTTGTTCCTTCTGGAGAATCATCTTTTCCCCAAACACCATCAGACATAAATAAATCATCTGGAGTTAAATTATATTCATTTTCTATTCTAAAACCAATATCAAAAATATTTCCAGTTTCAATTACTAAAGTTTCAATGTAATTTCCTGTTAATTCTACAGTTTGATTAAAATATTCTGTAGCTGAAGTTTCTGTTCTTTTAAATCCTGCATCAATAACAGCACTTTTACTTCTTCTTACGTTGATTAACTCTAATTCTAAAGCTCCATTTACATATGCACCTTTTTTAACAAAAACTGGTGGTAGAAATAGGTTTCTGAATTTCAAATAAAGCAATAGCTTCTTGACCTAAACTTAATAAATCATCTACACTATTTGTCCATATTTGAAAGTTATAATAAGTAGCACCTGCTTCATATTTATCAATATTCCAGTGACTATCTATTTCAAAATTAGCATCATTATTTGCTAGTCTTCCAGAAAAACTTAACACAAACTCTTTAGTACCGTTACTGTTTTTTATAATAGATTTAATAAACTGAACACCTTCCTGTCCTCCTTCTCCATCTTCACCCTCTTCGCTTTCATCTTTAAATAATTCTATTGTAGAAACTGATAATAATTCTGCT
>CBDUHF010000086.1:0-8484 GCA_965367085.1 uncultured Polaribacter sp. | reverse complement strand
CGTTAGATTTATTAATTCCTAATATTCTAGAACTGGCTAAACCTCCATTTTCTTTTTCAAAATATTGAAATCTACTATCCTTAACCAACCATTTAGCTACTACTTCTTTAGTATTATCTGGTGAACCATCATTTACAATAATTGCTTCCCAATTTAAATAGGTTTGATTTAATACAGAATTAAGAGTTTCATCAAGAAATTCTTCTGTATTATAACAGGGTATTATTATAGATACTAAAGGGTTATTCATTAAATATTGTGTTTATTTATATATACTTTCATAAGTTCCCACCCTTTTCCTGTTGAGATATAACCGCAAGTTAAAAATAAAATTCTTAAGATTTTAAACTTAAAAGCCCAATTAGTTTTATACATTGAAAAAAATAAATGTGAGATTGTTTTGATGTAAAATTTATTTTTTAATGCATTTTGAATTGTTTTTAAATACAGGTAAAATATTATATTTTTATTACGTTTTGGAGTGTTTTTTTTTAAGTTAATAAAGATAGAAAACCTAACATTTAGGTCGTTAAAAATTTTAGTTTCATCGCCTAAATGAAATTGTGCTGTAATAGAGTCATTATGTTCTCTAATTAAAACCAACTCTTCATTTATAATACGACCTTTTACATCTTCATTTAGCAAAATTCTAGAGAAAAAATCTAGTTCTTGTGCTCTTTTAATTTGTTCATTAAATCTATAATTTACAACTGTTTTTCTTCTCCAAAATGAAGTTGGTGTATTAAATATAATGTTATTAGAAAAATAATCTAACATTATAGATTCTTTAACTATTAGCTTTTTTGACCATTTGTTATCATTAACTTCATTAAAAAAAACACAACTACATAAAATAAAATCAAATTTATTTTTTATATAATGAGTCTTTTTTTCTAACATCAATGGTAACATTATGTCGTCACTATCAAACCATTGAATATATTCTCCTTTTGATTTTTCAAAACCAAAATTTCTACAAGAATTTGCACCTTTAACTTTATTAGAAGGTCTTTTATATGGTTTGAATCTATTGTCTTTTTTTGCATAATTTTGGAGAACAGAAAAAGTCTTATCTGAAGAACCATCATCAACAACAATACATTCCCAATTTAAAAATGTTTGGTTTATAATTGAATCTAATGTTTCAATTATAAGTTTTTCCCTGTTGTAAACAGGTATAATTATAGAAACCAAGCCTTTTACCATAAAGAATCTTGTATTGCTTTATTTATTAGATTTAAATGAATGTCATAAGAGAAATTTTTCAAAACATAATCTCTTCCTCTCTCTCCCATTTGTTTTGCAAGGTTTTTATTTTCTAAAAGTTCACAAATTTTTTCACTCATAAAATCTACATTATGTTCTTCTACCAAAAAGCCAGTATTATTATCTAAAATTACATCTAAAATACCACCATGTTTTGTAGAAACAACTGGCAATGCTGCGGCACTAGCTTCTAGTATACTTACTGGAGTACCTTCAGAGTCTCCATTTTTAGCAATAATAGAATGTTGAATAAATCCATAAGCATTTTCAAAATATGTATGAATTTGGTCGGAATTAATTATACCATGAATTTTTATATTATTATTTACAGCATAATAATTAATTAAATCAATACAAATATTTTTAAGTGGCCCATCACCAATAAAATGAAGTTCTGCATTTGGATGTTTTTTTAAAACTTTAATAAAAGATAATATGGTGTAATAAGGTGCTTTTTTTTCTACAAACCTACCTACAGTAATAAAAACAGGTTTATTATAATTTGGTTTATTATTAAAAAATTTAGAATTTGGGGCACAAGGTGTAACTACAATTTTATTCTTAGGACAGCCCAAATTTATTATAGTTTCTGCTATTTTATTTGATACAACAACAATTATTTTGGAATAGTCAAATACTTTAAGGTACTTCGTTTTATTATTTTCTATCACTTCACTGATACTAGCATCAAAACCATGAAATATTGGTAATAAAGGTATATTATTATGAGAACAAGTATTAAAAACTGCTGCAGCAGTTGTACCGTATTCTGCAACTACAATATCTATTTTATTTTTTTTAAAGGAAGCTAATAATGCTTGTTCTTTAATTGAAAGTTGAGTTAAGTTTATTCTTTTTTTAAGTTTAAATATTTTTTTTTTAAACTTATTTAAATAAACACCTTCTAAATCATTACATGTTGGAATATCACCATTATAGTAATAAATTATATTTCCCTTAATACCAGATTTATGCATCTGAATAAAAGTTTCAGAATAAGAATTTTTACTTGGTGAAATAAGTGCAATGTTTAATTTTCTATTCATTATTTTTTGTTACAATTCCACACAAAGAAGTATACATTACATTATCTTTAAAATCTGTGGGAGTTCTATCTTTTTTAATAAGAAATTTAATTATGGGCTTTAATAATGGTTTTAAATACCTTCCTTTTTTTTTGCTGATATGTCTACTACTCCATAAACCTAACATTGTAGCCAAACTTGCGTTCCAACCACCTAATCCATAAATTATTACTTTTGCTTTATTATTTTTTTCAAATGCTTTTTTTAAAGTAAAAGGTGTAAATCTATAATGGTCATGTGGTGTTTCATGCAAGGGCCAAAGAAAAGGGACTGTAAAAAAAATCACTCCACCTGGCTTTAAAACTCTTAAACATTCCTCAATATACCTGTTATAATCATAACAATGCTCTAGTACTTCTGTAGATAAAATAGTATGAAAACTGTTTTCTTCGAAAGGCATTGTTATACCATCCCAAAAAACATCTGGTTTTATATTTTGATCATAAACTAAAGCTTGTTCAATATCTAAACCTGTATAACTTAGTATTTGACTATTTTTTAGAAGGAATGGTTTGTATGGCATTTTACCACAACCTGCATCTAAAAGATCTCCTTTAAAATACGTAATATTATTTATAACTGCATTCTTTATTGAATCTCTAATAAAAAAATTATCTAAATTTTTAGTTGTAAGTTTGGTATAGAAAAAATCATTTGCCATTTGTTCTATAATTTTATTCCAATCCTACAAGTATAATCTACTCTAGAAAGAAGCATTTGTATATTATTTTCTAAAAAATATTCATCAACAGCTTTTTTACAACCTTGCCAATGACCATAATCATCAATTATTAAAACTCCTCCTTTAACTAATTTAGGAAATAGCATTTCCAACTCATGTTTGGTAGATTCATACCAATCTGTATCTAATCGTAAAATAGCAATCTCTTCAGGTGCATTCAATTTATCAATCGTATCCTCAACCTTACCTTTTACAAACTTTAATTTTTCTTTAGAATAACCAACCGTAGCAACATTACTAATTACTTCATCTAATGATGATGAGCATTCAATTTTATCCCAAACAGCATCTTTTGTTTTAAAAGCTTTAGTTGCTGATTCTCCTCTGATAGAAGTGTCAATATCCAAAGGCTCAGACATTCCTTCAAACGTATCATATAAATAAATATCTCTATTTTCTAAGCCTAGATCTTTTAACTTATAAAGACTTGCCATAATACTACCACCTTTCCAAACGCCGCATTCTACAATACTACCGTTTATTTTATTTTTCACTATATAATCTACAGCTCTAATAAAACTTACCAATCTTTCAGGGTTGGTAAGTGTAAATGGAGAAACTTTATCTATAATAGTTTCCTCTAACTTAGAGAAATCTGATTGATTAGATTGCACTATAATTTTTCTTTCAAATTCCTTAAAAAATAAATTATGAATTCTTTTTTTAATTTTTTTTATCATTTATTACTATTTATTGTCCAAGAATAATCCTCTAAATATTTACAACTTCCTGATTGCCAAGAATAATCTCCTCTATTTAATTTCATCATTTCAATTTTAAAGCTACTTACAGAGTCCACATAATCATATCTTTTTTTGAGTTTTGAATCAGATAAATAGGCTCTGATAGAATAATTCCCCATATATAATTTTGGAGAATTTATCTTACAATAAAAATTATAATTACCTTTTTCTCTTTTTATACCCTTTTCAGAATCAATATTCCAAATATGTACTATTGGGTTTTCAAATTCATCTAATATTTGAAAAGATATAGCTAAATTGTCTTGTTTACAAGGTAAGTTAATTTCAAAATTAATTTCTAATTTTTCTCCAAAAACATGAATAGAATTAGGTAAACTAGTTAAGACATCTATTTTTGTAAACTTAGGTAAATCTATTGATGGTTTACCTTTATATACTTTAATCTCTTTAGAACTACTTAAATATTTTTTTATACCTAAATCTGTTGGTCCTATAAAATTAACTTTTCCGTCTTTTAATAAAACTACATTATTTGTCAAAATAGAAATCGAATTCATATCATGACTCACAAACATAACGGTTCTCCCATTTACACCAGAAATATCTTGCATCTTCCCAATTGCTTTCTTTTGAAACTCTGCATCACCAACGGCTAAAACTTCATCAACAATTAAAATATCTGGTTCTAAATGCGCTGCAACGGCAAAAGCCAAACGAACTTTCATTCCACTTGAGTAACGTTTTACAGGAGTATCAATATATCTCTCACAACCAGAAAAAGAAACAATTTCATCTAATTTATCAGAAATTTCTTTTTTAGTCATTCCTAAAATTGCGCCATTTAAGAAAATATTTTCTTTCCCTGTCATTTCAGGATGAAAACCAGTACCAACCTCTAATAAGGATGCTATTCTTCCTTTTGATTTAATACTCCCTGCTGTTGGACCAGTTACTTTAGATAAAATTTTAAGCAGAGTAGATTTTCCAGCACCATTTTTTCCAATAATTCCTAAAACCTCACCTTTTTTTACTTCAAAGTTTATATCTTTTAAAGCCCAAACATATTCTGATTCTCCTTTTGAAGCTCGGTCATTCGATTCACCAATCTTTAAATACGGATCTTCTTTCCCACGAATTCTTGCTAAAAAACGATTAAAATCATGACTAATTGTTCCTGTACCTACAGTACCTAAACGATATTGTTTAGACAAGTTTTCAACCTTTAAAATTACATCTTTACTCATATCTAAATTGTATCTATAAAAGTTTTTTCAGTTTTATTAAAAATCAATAACCCTAAAAAGAAAACTATAATTGTAAATATCCCTGTATATAACATTCCAAAAGTTGAATAACTTCCATCATTTAAAAGAATAAATCGACTAAATTCTACCAAGTGAGCTATAGGGTTTATATCAACTATCCAAGAATAATCTGTTCCTGCTTCAATATTAATCAATTTTTCTCTCATTAAATCTAAAGGATACATTACTGCTGATAAATACATCAAAAGTTGAACTCCAAAAGCTACTAAAAAAGTTAAGTCTCTATATTTTGTAACCATCGAAGAAATAATCATTCCTAAACCTAAACCAATCATTCCCATTGCGATAATCAGTAATGGAAAAAATAAAATATATTTGTTCGGAGTAATTTCATATCCAGTTAAGTAATAGTATAAATAAAAACAAATAAATATAAATATCTGAATTCCAAATTTCAACAAATTAGAAACTACTATAGACATTGGCATTATTACTCTTGGAAAATACACTTTTCCAAAAATTGCTTCATTCTTTTTAAAAGTATCAGAAGTAGCTGTTAAGCATTCTTTAAAATAATTCCAAACTGTAACTCCAGCTAAATTAAACAAAAAAGGAGGAACAGATCCTGTAGAAATACCTGCTATATTATTAAAAACTAAAGTAAATATTATTGAAGTAAATAAAGGTTGAATTAAATACCATAATGGACCTAATATTGTTTGTTTGTATAATGTAACAACATCTCGTTTTACAAATAAAAATAACAAATCTCTGTATTGCCAAACTTCTTTTAAGTTTAAATCAAATAAATTATTTTTGGGAGTGATCTCAAAAAGCCACTTTTCTTTCTGCATTTCTATAATTATGGTTAAAGACAAATATAATTTAATTTTAAGGTAATTCATATTATTTTTCGTTGAATCCTCTTATTTTTACGTTGAATAAAAATCTAAATTATGAACAAGCAACTTATAGAATGTGTTCCAAACATTAGTGAAGGAAGAGATTTACAAAAAATAAATTCAATTGCAAATGTTGTAAAGACTATAGAAGGTGTTAAATTATTAGATATTGATCCTGGTAAAGCAACCAATAGAACAGTAATTACATTTGTTGGTGAACCAAAAAATGTAATTAAAGCTGCTTTTTTATTGATTAAAAAAGCTTCAGAACTCATTGATATGAGCAAACAAACTGGTGAACATCCAAGATTTGGAGCAACAGATGTTTGTCCTCTTGTGCCCATTGCAAATATTTCTATGGAAGAAACTGCAAAATATGCACATCAATTAGGAAAAAGAGTTGGAGAAGAATTAGGCATTTCTGGTTATTACTATGAAAACGCTGCAACTTCAAGTGATAGAAAAAACCTAGCAACAGTTCGTTCTGGGGAATATGAAGGATTAAAAGAAAAGTTATCAAACCCTAATTTTAAGCCCGATTTTGGTCCTACAGAATATAATAAACAAATAGTTTCTTCTGGAGTTACAGCAATTTCTGCTCGTGATTTCTTAATTGCTTACAATGTAAATTTAAATTCAACTTCAACAAGACGCGCAAACGCAATTGCTTTTGATATCCGTGAAAACGGAAGAGTAAAGTTAGTTGATGGTAAAAAAGTATTAGATAAAAACGGTGAACCAGAAAGAATTCCTGGTAAACTAAAAGCGGTGAAAGGAATTGGTTGGTATATAGAAGAATATGGAATTGCGCAAATTTCATACAACTTAACAAACATTACAATCACTTCTATGCACGAAGCTTTTTACGAAACTGATTTAGCGGCTACAAAACGTGGTTTAAGAGTTACAGGTTCAGAATTAGTTGGTTTAGTTCCCCTGCAAGCAATGTTAGATGCAGCAGATTTTTATCTAATAAAACAACAACGTTCTTTAGGAATTAGTGATAACGAGAAGATTAAAATCGCAATTAAATCGCTTGGTTTAGATGATTTAAAACCATTTAATCCTCAAGAAAGAATCATAGAATATGTGATGAATTCTGGTTCAGAGAAGAAGCTAATCGACTTTACTGTTAAAGATTTTGCAGAAGAAACTGCTTCAGAATCTATGGCTCCTGGAGGTGGAAGTATTGCTGCTTACGTTGGTACTTTAGGCATTTCTTTAGGAACAATGGTTGCAAATCTTTCAGCACATAAAGCAGGTTGGGATTCTAAATGGAAATATTTTTCTAATTGGGCAGAAAAAGGTCAGAAATACAAAAACGATTTACTGTTTTTAGTTGATGAAGACACTAATGCTTTCAATAGAATTATTGATGGTTTTAGAATGCCAAAATCTAATAATGAAGAAATTGAAATTAGAAAAAAAGCTATAGAAGACGCTACAAAATACGCAACAGAAATCCCTTTTAAGGTGATGGAAACTGCTTATAACTCTATTGAAGTGATGTTAGAAATGATGAAAAACGGATTGCAAAATTCACTTTCAGATGGTGGAGTTGGTGTTTTATGCGCCAAAACTGCGGTAACTGGCGCATATTTTAATGTACGTATCAATGCAAAAGACATCAAAGACAAAGAATTTGCAAAAGATATTTTAGCCAAAGCAGAAAATATCTATCAAAAAACAATCGTTTTAGAAAATGAAATGATGGAAATTATTAACGCTAATATTTAATTCATATTGGGCATTTCTTTACTACACTAAAACAGAAAAAGTTTTAGTGTAATAAAGTCAGGCTTTCTGTTACAATCTTTTTGCTCATTCTTCACAAAAAGGATTTCCACGCCAATCCTTAATGCAACTTATTTACTATGGATAAAGAAAAACTAGAAATTATAGCATATCAACCAGAATTTGCAGCTGACTTTTACAACCTAAATGTAGAATGGTTAGAAAAATATTTTTATGTAGAACCTTATGATAAAAAGGTTTTAAGCAATCCACTGAAATATGTTATTGATCCAGGAGGATTTATATTTTTTGCAAAATACAACAATGAAATTGTTGGAGTTGTATCATTTATCAATCAAAAAACTTTTTTTGAATTGAGTAAAATGGCCGTTTCACCAAAATATCAAGGATTAAAAATTGGTCAGAAATTAATGCATTACTGTATTGAATTTGCAAGAAATCTTCAATGGGAAAGTATTACCTTATATTCTCACAGATCTTTAGTTCCTGCAATTAATCTCTATAAAAAAATGGGATTTATAGAAATTCCAGTAGAAGAAAACTCACATTATGAGCGTTCAGATATTAAAATGATTTTATATTTTGATCATAACTCCAAGTGATAAATTAGAAACTAAGTCTCCATTTTCTTGTCCCATTGGACTACATGTTAATTAGAGCATAAATTTCTCTTTTAAACTATAACATTACATTAGTCTAAAATAAGACGATTATTAATTGATAAAACATAATTAAATAATAAAAAAATATAGTAAAATCACTTAA
>CBDUHF010000085.1:0-8998 GCA_965367085.1 uncultured Polaribacter sp. | reverse complement strand
GATACTGTTAAATTATATAATTGAAATATTTCACCAAAAATTAAAAAATAAAAATATAGTAGAAATAACCAATAAATTATAAATGATTTATTAAAAACTACATAATTAAAATTTAAGTAGAAAGAAGCAGTCCATAAACTAAATGTTAGGATAATTAAATCTAAAACTCTTAAAAGAATTTTTCTTTCAGATAGATTATAATATGTTGATTTATTTCCCAAATTTATGATTTAAATAATTCTTTAATAACTCTAGTAATTAATTTTAATGATTCACAAATTTATAAAAAAGAAGTTAAGTAAATTTAAGTCAAAAAATTGTTTTTAAACAAATTATTGATTTGATTTTTTAAATGATAATTTTCTTTATGTAATAATAATGATGATTTACTCATCTGAGTAAAAACCTCTTGTTTCAAATTTTTATATTCGACAATACACTCCCTTAAATTATCCATATCATTTGAATTACAAGAAAAACCTATATTGTTTTTATTTACAATATCAAAACCTTCTCCATCTCCAAAAAATAAAATTGGAGTTCCTAATTGCATTAGTTCAAATATTTTTGAAGGGACTGCACCATAAATTCTATTTTTTAAAGGAACAAAACCAACATCATATTTTCTTATTTCTTCTTTTATTTCTTCTGAAGTTTTTACACCATGAAAAAAAATATTCCCCTCCTTGTTATTAGCTATCGCAATTATTTCTTCTTCTTCCATACCTGCACCATAAATATGTAATTCTACTTCTAGTTCTTTAAAGTCAATTTCTTTACAAATCTTTAAAATACCTTGTGCATATCCCAATAAACCAGCGTAAACAATTTTTAAATTCCCTTTACTTTTTAACTTAGGACTATACTCTTCATAATTTGGCACATTTCTGTAAATCAAAAAATCTTTATTTACTATTTTACTAATATGAGTTATTGTTTCTTTTGACTGACCTATAATTTTATCAGCTAATTTATAGTTCGTTTTCTCTATTTTCTCTAAAAATGTATAAAAATATCCTTTCTTAATTACTCCTAATTCTAGAGCTGACAATGGCCAAATATCTGATACATTTAAAATATTTTTACATCCTAAAAACTTACTCAAAATTAAAGCTGAAAAAGCTACTAATAATGGTGGTGACTGAATTATAATTAATTCTGGTTTTCTTTTTAATAAACTAAAAAAAGAAAACCATAAGGAAAAAGCAAATGATAACATACTCAATAATCTAATAATAGGGTTATTAGATTTTGATGGAAATATCCAATATCTATTTACTTTTATTCCATCAATATACTCAAGAAAGGAAAATTTATTTCTGTACTTTTTATAAACCTTCCCTTTTGGATAATTTGGCAACGGACAAATAATTCTTACTTCTTTCCCTTTCTCTTTTAACCCTAATGCTAAATTTTTAATCCTATTTGCAGCGGCTCCCATTTCTGGAGGATAATAATTAGAAATAATTACAATTTTATCTGTCAAAACTAAATAGTTAATAAATGATTAATTATTCTTTCAGATGTTTTACCATCCCAAAACTTTGGAATTCCTCCTTCTTTCCATTCTCCTAAAAATATTTTATCCAAAGCTTTTTTTATGTTTCTAGGGTCTGTTCCAACTAATTCATTTGTCCCAATAGAAATAGTTTCTGGTCTTTCTGTATTGTCTCTTAAAGTAAGACAAGGAATTTTCATATAAGTAGTTTCTTCAGTAATACCTCCAGAATCTGTAATTACACAAAAAGAATTATTTACTAAATAATTAAATTCAAGATAACTTAAAGGATCAATTACGTGTAAGTTTTTTGCATTAATACTTAATTTAGATAAAATATTATTTGTCCTTGGATGCGCAGGAAAAACTATTGGCAAACCTTTAGATGAAGTTATTATCTCTTCTAAAAAATTCTTCAGCTTAATTTCTTGGTCTACATTAGCAGGACGATGCATCGTTAAAACTATATATTCTTTTTTCTTTAAAAAGAGTGATTTAAAAATTGAAGGTTTTTTAAATCTTTTAAAATTTGAAATTAAAGTATCAATCATTGTATTACCTACAAAAACTATACATTCTTCTTTAATTCCAATATTCTTCAAATTTTTTATTGCTACTTCAGAAGTTACATAAAAATAATCTGTTATAGAATCAGTAATCATTCTATTAATTTCTTCTGGCATAGAAAGATCAAAAGATCTAATCCCACCTTCTACATGAGCAACTCTAGTATGTAATTTTTTAGCTACAATTGAACAAGCCATAGTAGAAGTTACATCCCCAACTACTACAACCATATCTGTAGGATTATTAATTAATTCTTTCTCAAAAGCAATCATTATTCCTGCTGTTTGTTCTGCCTGTGATCCGGAACCTACACCTAAATTTACATTTGGCTCTGGAATATTCAATTCTTCAAAAAAAGTTCCACTTAGCTTTTTATCATAATGTTGACCTGTATGAATTAATCTGAAATCTATATTAGAACCTCTTCTATCCCTTTCCTTAATTAATTGATGAATTATAGGTGCAATTTTCATAAAATTAGGTCTCGCACCTGCTATTAAAGTTATTTTCATTTTTTTAACAAATTAGACTCGATTATTTGTGGTTTACCTGATTTAGTTGAAGAAATTGAATTAACTTCTTTAAAAATAATTTTAAAACTATCATCTAAGATAAATTTCTGCAATTCCTTGGTTGCTTTTAATAAAACATTTTCAGTGAAATTTTCTGTTTTAATATACTCAATTAATATTCCATTTGTATTTTCTTGTATAACTTTGAATTGTTTAATTTCAGGAATATATTCAAAAACACCCGTAAATGAATGTACAACCAATTTTATACCTTTTGATGTTTTTATTATGTCTGTTTCTCTTCCGACAATTTTTTGCAATAAAGGATAATTAAATTCTCTTTTAATAGGATATTTTTCTTTTGGTAATTTAATTGCAATATCACCAATTTTATAACGTATAAGAGGCATTGAATAACCATCTAATCTAGTAACTACCAAATTCCCTAATTCACCATCTACTACCTTGTTATTATTGTCATCTAATATTTCTATAAAAACATGTGGAGACATAATATATTTATATTCTAAATCTTTTTGACTAGCAATTAAAAAACCTTCGTTACAACCATAAGTATCATACACCCTACATTTAAAAGCTTCTTCAATATTTTTTATATAATGTTCAAATAATTTATCTCCTAAACTAATAATTGATCTAACCTTAATATTATAATTATTTTTTATAGCATACTCTGCTAAAACGTTTAAAGAAGATGCGTAGCCTGCTATAAAGTATTTATATTGTTTCTTCTCTAATTTAACACAAAGATTTCTTAATTGATTTTCAGTATGACTAAAAGCATTTATATATATAGTTTTAAATAAGATATCCTTAATTTTTTTTAAAAAACTTCTATTAGGTGTTATTCCTGTTTGTGCTATAGGTTCACCTATTTTATAACCACTCCATTCCCACCAATGTGTTAATATTGCTCTAATATTAGACTGTTCATCTTTGGACATAAAAACAGTACTTTGAATACCTGAAGAACCACTACTTGAATAAGAAATTAATTTTCTTTTATTGAAGAGTTCAGAAATTAAATTATCTGTATTATTACGTAATTCATCTTTAGTTAGAATAGGAAAATTATCTAACCATAAATAAGGGTTTTCCCCAATTAGTTTAATAGAATTGTATTTAGTTACATTTTTTACAGAATACTTTAAAATTTTCCGTAAGTTTTTTAATTGAAGATCTTCTAACTCTTTTTCTGTTAACGAATCAACTTTTCTCCAATAGATTAATTGTTTTACATATGAAGATTTATTGAAAAAATCTCCCATTGGTAAAATATATTTTTCTAAAATTTTATTATAAATCATTTTAAAATTTTAATCCATTTATTTTTCACTACTTCCCAATCAAAATTTTCTACTTTTTTTCTAGCATTAGTTGCTAAATCTGGAAAATTACCATCTAAAATACTAATAATTTTAGTAGTCATTTCTTCAGGGTTATTTTTACTAACCAATAAACTATTAATTTTATCATCCAAAAGAAAAGGAATTCCACCTACATTTGTACTAACTATTGTTAGCCCTAAAGCCATTGCTTCCATTACACTTACTGGTGTATTATCATAATTTGTTGTGTTAATAAATATATCATACTCTAATGATTTTTTATGCCATTGTTCTTTTAAAAGTACATCTGTAAATTCTACAATATTTTCTAAATTATTTTTTTTTACCAAATCTACTGACTTTCGATATGATTCATCAACAAATGGACCAACCATACATAATTTGGCTTCAGGATATTCTTCTTTGAGTAAACATAAAACTTTTATGGCTAATGTAGGATTATATATTTCATTAAAAGCTCTAACCCATAATAATTTCGGTCGAATTACTTTTCTCTTTTTATAATTATATGTTTTAATTTCTAGGGAATTAGGTATAAATTCTGAAATGAAGTTATGACTTTCAAAAGCAAATTTTAAATAATTTGAAGGGGCAATATTCTTATACGAATTTTTAAATATTAATTTTGATAAGTATTTACTTTTATCTATTCTTTTAGGTAAATTACCACCATGTAAAATTGGTATATACTTTAAATTAAAAATTCTTGCAATTTGCGAAGTAAAAAATGCATAATAGAAATTTATTGTACTATAAGTGTCAATTAAAACATAATCAACATTTTTTCTATGTTTTATAATTGAAAAACACATATCAAGTAAACGTGATACTTTATTAATTTTATTGGAATATTTATATACTATGAAAAATTCTTTATTTAAATTATGGGATAAAGTTTCCATAGTAGTTAAATATTTTGTTGATTTAACTAAATTATTACCTATATATAGAATTTTTTTATTCATCCTTTATATTAACTGTTTTTTGATTATCTACATCAGTAATAATTATTAAACTCAATGCATAAATAAAGCCTGGTAACGCTATTCTCATAGCAGAGTGGTTAATAGTTAAAAACCAGAGTATATAAAACGATATTAAAAATGCTTTACTTAATAAATCTGATTTAAAAAAATTAAATAAAGGAACAAAAATTAACAATAAAAGTAAGAAAAAACCAATAAAACCATGTTCCTCTAACAACCTTCCAACTTCATTATGCGAAGCTGCGGTTATTTGTTCATTACTTTTAAGCCTTTCATACTTTCCATTACCCACCCCAATTCCTAAAGGATAATCAAGAAAACTATTAAATTGTCTATTTATTATATCAAACCTACCAGAAGTTATATCTTTTTTGGCTATACCTCTTGCATTCTTACCAGCATATCTGTTTTCTAACATACCTCCCGTAATATTAGAAGTATATCCCCAGATAACAATTAGAAATAGCCCCCCTAATAAAGAATATTTAAAAAAAACTTTTAAAGATCCGTTTTTATATAAAAAAAAGAAAAATGAAAAAAGTATTACAGCTGCAAAACCTGTTATTATACCTCCTCTAGAAAACGTGAGTAAACCTCTATATATAAAATAAGCTAAGAATAGAATATCTAAAGCTAGAAAACCTGTGAATTTTTCTTTTAATAAAATAAAAACAATAATTATAAATATTCCTAAACCAATTGCTGTTGCTACTTGGTTAGGTCCAAATCCTCCAGAAGCCTGAAAATTAGCTGAACCACCAAATAAAATTTCTTTAATATTTGGTGTTCTAAAATAAAGGAATGTTACCATTGAAATTATAGGTAGAATCATAAGAAAAAGAGCATTTAATACTTTTTTTATGTCTATAGGTCTCTTATAAAAATAAATCGCAGAAACACCTAACACAATTGGCCCACTTAAATTAAAAACAATTGCATTTTTTATAGATTCTCCATCTGGTACTTGAGTAAATACTATTCCCAATGCTAAAAGTAAAAGATAAAAAACATAATGTAATGCAAATTTTTGTTTAAATTCTCCAACAAAAAGGCCTATAATAAGCAACAACATTACACTGTATTTGCCTGTTTCATATAAATAAAACCCCTTTATCATTCTAATAAAAACTTCTGCACCTGTTATATACATTGCAAATAAAAAAGCTTCTTCATTCTTGTTTTTAGAATTAGATGTTAGAATAATACAACTAACTATAACTAAAATTCCAAAAAATTTAGGAAACCAATAAAAAGTAGCTAAATACCCTATTAGAATATGTATTCCAATAACAGGAAGTTTATTATCTATTATTTTATTTATCAAAATATAGCCTAGTTTTGTTTAAGTTTAAAAATTTCTTTTATAACTCTATTGTTGTAATATGAATATGTAAATTTTATAGATAAATTGTAATTATAGTTTATCCATTTTAAAAAATCCTCATTTTTTAATTCTAATGAATTTAAAATTAGTTTTGTTAAGTTTCTGGCTATTGGTTTTTCAATTAAAAATCCATTTTTTTTATTTTTAATATATTCTCCAATACAAGAAATGTCTGAGACAATTGGAATACATCCAAAATTCATTGCTTCTCCAATAACCTTGGGAAAACCTTCACTTTTTGAAGGCAATATTATAAAATGTGACTTTTCATATATAAAACGGATTTTATCTTTGGCTAAAAATCCATGAAAAACAATCTTATATTTTATGTTCTTTGCTTTTTTTATATAATACTCTTTTTCTATACTGTCTCCTACAAAATGTATTTCTCCTATTTTTTCTGAATTAATTTCTTGCAAAGATTTTATAATATAATCTACACCCTTATTAGATGTTAATGCACCTACAAAACAAAAATTAATTTTCCTCTCAATACATTTTTCTTTCAATATTTTATATCCAAACTCTCTATCAGAAAAATCTAAACAAGGGTTTTCAAATGGTAAGATATTATTTTTCATTGAGAAGTTTCCATTAATAGAAACAATACTATTCAAATTTAATTTAGATAATAAAAATCTTTGAAACTTATAAAAAAAAGGGGCATCATCAATCCAGCTACCAGCATACTTATGCCAAAATGTTTTTTTATAAAAGAACAGAGATAAAAACATAACTATAACTGCTGGGTTTGAAGGAGCTCTTGAATGAATATATTTATGTTTTAAAATACAATTTAAAATAATAATAAACATTTCTGGGTAAGAAAAAATTATTTTTATTTTATTTAATAACGTTTTCCCTCCCACCTCTTTTAATAAAATCGGCTTTATTCTATCATTACCAACTCTAACAAAAGATTTATTATTAATTTGATTTTCCCTATTGAAACCAATCCAAGTAATTTCATCAAATTCTAGCAATAAATTATTTAATTCTTTAACTACTGGACCAAAAGCATATAAATCTCCTTTGTTATCAATTAGCATACCTGTGTCAGATACAACTAATAATTTAGTATTTTTTTGTATATGTTTAGGCATTCTTTAACGTATGAATTTGGAGAAAAATATTTATTATAAATGAATTTTAAATCTTTATCAGTTTTATTTAATTTATGAAATTTTTCTACCCATTTTTGTTTCTCAAAATTATTAATAAAAAAATTAGGCAAATCTTTGTTTAGAATTAAACTCACTTCACCTGTATTATAAGCTAAAAAAGGTAAAGATTGGGCTAAAAACTCAATCAAAACTAATGGACCACTTTCTCTTTTAGATGCATTTATTGCAAATTGATAATTATTTAAGATTCTTTGAACATTAGTTTCATTATGAATAAATGTAATTTTATCTTTTAAACCTAGTCTTTTTATTTCTTTTTTTAAATTATTATAATAATCTAAATCTTGTATTTGACCAATTATTGTTAGCTCGGTTTTTAGTATTGCAACTAATTGTATTGCAAATATTTGGTTTTTATCAGGTTTAATATTCCCAACAATTACTGCGCCTTTTCTTATTGAACTTCCTTTTAGATTATCTATACTTAAAACTGTGTTTCTCAACAAAAAACAAAAATTATTTTTCACCTTAAGTTTTAAAACTGCCCAGGCTAATAAACTTTTTGACACTCCAATATAATATTTTGGTCTTAAAATAGAATTTAATAAAAAAGGGGTTTTATTAAAATTACTTGAATGATCATGAAGTATAACTTTTGTTTTTACATTGAAAATAATAGCAACCATTTTAACATACCTATATACATGACGCATATGTACATGTATAATGTCAAAATTTTTTATTATTTCTGCTAATTTTATTGAACTTTGAATACTAATTTTAGATTTTCTTTGAAAATCAATAATATTAATGTTTTTATTGATTGATTTTTGTAATAATCCACTATTATGAAAAGTTAAAACAGAAACTTCAATTCCCTCATTAAATAAAAGGTTACTAAGGTTTACAAAAACTCGTTCTGCTCCTCCAACATCAAGTTTATCTATTATTTGTAATACTTTCAAAATACTAAACTAACGGTTTTTGTGCTTCAATAACTAAAGTTTCTTCTTTTCTATATTCTTCTTCTTTTATTAAAAACTTATTTGTTCCTTCTATACCAAACTCAACTTTATTAATATTAATAAAACCACATAATTTTAATGCTGCAGAAAGTAATTCTTCATCCCAAACAGAAACATGTCCATGGTTTTGTGTTAAATGTGCAATTGCCTCGGCCTTAAATTTAAAATGTTTTATTTCAATATTACCATTATAAAAATCTATAACTCTCTTTAAATCAGGTACATTAATCCTTAACCAAGAACCTGGTTTTAATACTCTAAAACACTCTTCAAGAAGATTATTCGCATGATCAAAATGAAGATGCTCTAAGGTATGCCCTGAGTATATACCATCAATAATATTATCATTACAAAACAATGGTTTTCTCAAATCTGTTTCAATATCTGGATGATGCCCAGAATATTTTTTCCAAAATTTTCTTAATCTTGTTTTAAAAAAATCTACATGAATCCACCCTTCTTTATAGTTCCTTCCTGCTCCTATATCTAAATATAATAATTTTGATTTTGAAAAATTATTAATATTGCTTTT
>CBDUHF010000084.1:0-9117 GCA_965367085.1 uncultured Polaribacter sp. | reverse complement strand
ATGTACTAAATATACTTTGCCATTATCATCCCAAAGCGGAGAAGGATCTATCAATCCTTTTCCTTCCATAACTAAAATAGGGTCATCCCATTTTCCATAAGGGTCTTTCGTTTTTACCATATAAATTCCAAAGTCCGGATCTCCCCAATAAATATAAATTTCATTGTTATGAAAACGAATACTTGGTGCCCAAACTCCATTTCCATGTTGTGGTACGTTAAATGTTTCAACTGGAATTTGTATTTGTAATGCGTGGTTTATTAATTTCCAGTTCACCATATCTTTTGAATGCAAGATTGGTAATCCTGGCGCCGCATTAAAACTGGAAGCAGTCATATAATAATCATCTCCAACTCTTACAACATCGGGATCGGAATAATCTGAATATAAAATTGGGTTTTTATAGGTACCATCTCCATTATCTGCAACCCAAACTTTTGAAATTGTTTCCGTTTGTTGTGCTAGCACACAAGCAAAACTAAATAAAAACAAAATTGCTATGTTTTTTTTCATAGTTGAATTACCTTTTTTTCTTTATTACTTTTAATTGCAGCTTCTATTATTTTTATAACGTTTTTACCATCTTCTCCAGAAACTGGTACTGATTTATCATTTCTTATTGCCTCATAAATACCGTTATAATATTCCATATAATCCCCTTTTAGAGAAGGTATAAATTCCATAATCATTTCTCCATCTTTCTCTGTATGCAATATTCCGTTTTCACTTTCAGGCTCCATTCCCCAATCCTTTGTTCCTGGTATTTTACCTGCCTCTAACTCCTTTTCCTGAATATCAGCTTTAGATTTTATAAAAGAACCGTTTCTTCCATGAAAAATATTCCCTGGTAACGATTCTCTCACAAAATAACTAGATTTAAGAATTACACGATGTGAATTATACATCAATTTAACATCAAAATAATCTTCTACTTTTGAATCTGGACGAAAGGTGTCTAAATCTGCAAAAACAGAATTAGGCAAACCAAACAATACTAAAGCCTGATCAATAAGATGTGAACCTAAATCATACAAACTTCCTGTGGCTGAAGTTGGAGTTTCTTTATGTACTTTGTAACTTAAACCTGGTTCAAAACGATCATAATGCATCTCCGCTTCTACAATTTCACCAAGCAACCCTTGATTCAAAATATATTTAACTGTTAAAAAATCACTATCATACCTTCTGTTCTGATAAACCGAAAGCATTACATTTTTCTCTTTTGCTAGTTGAATTAATTCATCTGCCTGCCTAACAGTTGCAGTAAAAGGTTTTTCAATAATTAAGTTTTTACCTGCATTTATAACCTGCTTAGCAAAATCGTAATGAGTTACACTTGGTGTGTTTACAACTACCAATTCAATGTTTTTGTCTGCTAACATTTCTTCTAAAGTTCGAAATGTTTTTATAGTTGAATATTTCTCCTGCGCTAGGTTTTTTTTCCTTTCTAAAACTCCATACAGATTGAAATTAGGATTTACAGAAATAAAAGGAGCGTGAAAAACCACACCACTCATTCCAAAAGAACATAAAGCCGTATTTATTGGAGAGTTGTTCATTTTAGATTATCTGTTTAATTCAAGACTAGCCATAATAAAAGGCCCTGTTCCTTTTGGATCGTTAGATCGAATAATTTCGTTTACATAATATTCAAAAGATCCATCTCTATATGGATTTCCTCCTAAACCAGCAACGCCACAACATTTATTAAGATTTACAACTCCATTATCTTCAATAGAAATTAAATTGTCTAAAAGCCCTTTATAACCTTTTTCTGCAACTGCTAAATATTTTTTATCTAAATAGCCTTTTCTAACACCTTTTGCTAATGCATAAGTAAACATAGAAGTTCCTGTAGCTTCTAAATAATTTCCTTCTCTATTACCTTGGTCTAATACCTGATACCATAAACCTGTTTCATGTTGTACTGCGGTAATTGCTTCTGCAAACTGGTTCAAGTAGTTGATTATTCTTACTCTTCCAGGGTGATTTTCAGGTAAAAAGTCTAAAACATCAACCATTGCCATACCATACCAACCCATTCCTCTTGACCAAAAATGTTGGGAATTTCCAGTTTCTTTATTTGCCCATCTCTGCTCTTTACTTTCATCCCAACCGTGGAAAAGAAGCCCTGATTTTTCATCACGACTATGCTTTTGAATTAAATCAAATTGAAGAACAACATCATCAAATATTTTTTGAGCATTATCTTTATTTTCAACAAAATCTAAAGCATATTTAGTATGAAAAGGCTCTGCCATATACAATCCGTCTAACCACATTTGGTTTGGGTATATTTTTTTATGCCAATATCCACCATCTGATGTTTTTGGCTGGGTTTCCATTTGACTATTTAAAGTTTCAATAGCCGTTAAAAAACGTTCTTCCTTTGTTTTTGAATACAAATACAACAGCACATCTCCAGATTTAATCATATCCAGATTTTGATTTGATAATTTATAAGTTTTTATAGTTCCTACACTATCAATCATCTCATCAGCATATTCATATATATAATCATAAATTTTCTGATTATTAGTTTGTTCATAAACTCTTGAAGCAGCACTTAAAACCAATCCATTTGTATAACTCCATTTTGGTTTATCTCTAAAATCTAATAAAGAAGCTTTTGGGAAGCGGAGTATTTCTGAAAGCATCATTCTTTCTGACCATTTCAACGTATCTGAAACTACAAGTTCTTTAAAAGATTGATTGTCCTGATTTTCTTTTTTCTCTTCTTTACAGCCTGAAAAAGCTACTAAAACAAAAAATAACCCTACTAAAACTTGAAGTGTCTTTTTATAATTATTCATAAATATTAATTTTTAATCCTTTTGATATTTTTTTATTACTAAATACTTTAATTCTGTATCTCCTACATTACTAATTCCATGCATAACCATAGATGGACAATACAAACTTGTATATGCGCTAACAGTTTTAGTTTTACCATCTAAAAAGAATTCAGCAGTTCCTTCTAAAACAAAAAAGAATTCATCTTCTATATGTTTATGTGGCGCATGAGTTGATTTATGAGGAGCAACCACACTCATTTTTAAAGTACGTCCATCTATAAACTCTTTATCTGCGAACCAATATTGATAACCAACTTTAGTCTCAATGGTTTGATCCATAGAAAATTGATTTACACAATTATCAATAGTAAATTTTGCAATCGAATCATTACTGCTTTCCTGAGCCGAAATTGATTGCAACGAAACTACGAACAAACAAGTTATGAAAACCAAGAAAACGCTTTTAAGCTTAAATTTACTCATCTATTTTATTTTAGAGAATTATTAGTATTTAATTCATTTAATAACCCATCTAAATAAGTTAAAAAATCTGCTTCACTTTTAATTCCATCTTTTTCTTGCTCCCAGGCTCCTAAAAAGTAAAATGAAATTTCATTTGTTGTTGGTTTAAATAGTAATAAATGGTCGTGTTCCCATTCTGTCACCTCCTTAACAGTTTCCACTTCATAAAATATTGCCATTCCTAAATTATCAGGTACTTCGGCCAATGTTTGTATACCATAAGTTGCAATATATCCCCACTTTTTATTTTCACTTTCTTTGGTAAAATAATTTACACCGTGTTTTACAATACCAGTACAAATACCTTCAATTTCTTTTGAAGGCGTAATACTATGTTTTGAATAACGCACATCTGGAGTTATCGATAAAACCTGATGTAAATCAATTGCTTCATTTGCCGTATTCCAACCATAATAATCGGTTATAACTGTTGATTTTCCTATTTCATTTTCAACTTTTGCAAAAGTTGAATCTACTTTGTTAAAGTGTAATACTTCTTTATTTACAAATCTTCCAATAGAACCAATTCCTAATCCTTTACCAGCTTTTAAAATATCTTGTCCCCAAGATTGTTTTTCATGATAAGAATCAAAACCATCCAATCCTATTTTTGATAGCACCATAGTGTCAGTTACTTTTCCAAAAATATCAATAGCATTTCTCCAGTCTAAATACATTCTGTAACCAATTTTACTACTTTCCCATCCAGGTCCTTCATATCTTATAAACCAAGAATGATCTGTGTGTTCTGCAGGCACTTTAAGTTCGGTTACATTTTTAAAAGTCCCATCAATATATTCTCTACCTTCCCAATGACCTCCTTCTTTAATAGATAATTCCGCATACGTTTTTAAAGTTTCAGTTTCTTCAATAACTACAGTTTCAGTAGTTGATTTTTTTTCTTGATTTTTACAACCAACAAAACTAATAAGTAGCAAAATTGCCACGATTTTTAATGATTTCATATCTACTAATTTTACTTTTTATTTTATTTAAATATTTTATCCAGAAATGTTGAAATATACCTTTCTGTTTCTTCAAACCAAGGTTTAAATAACCAAAAAGTATGAGGGCTATTTTCTATTGATTCAACCTGATTGTAAATACCATGTTTATCTAAAATTTTAATCATATCATCTCTCCCAGCAAGAAAACGAGGATATTGACTCCCAATAAACAAAATAGGTGGTGTGTTTTTATCTGTATGTGTTAATGCAGAAGCATTCATCCAGGTTTCAAGCTTTTCTGTTGAGTTTCCTCCTAACCAAAATCTGGCCATTTCTCCTTCAGATGATTCTGGATGTTTAAATGCCAAAATACCGTCTAAATCAATTATTGCTTGTACATTAGAAGTTTGACTATAATTATTTTCAACATCTTCAAAAGCGGGATTGTTATTTGTAGTTCCTATTAATGCAGCCATTTGACCTCCTGAAGAAGAACCTAAAACAGCTACTTTTGAAGTATCAATACTAAATTTATCCGCATTTGATTTTATAAATTGAATTGCTCTTTTAATATCAATAACACCTGCTGGAAATTTTGCTTCTAATGATAATCTGTATTCAACAGTAAAACAAGCATATCCTTTTGATGCTAAGCTTTGAGCTAATGGATTCATATGCGATTTATTACCAGATCTCCATCCACCGCCATGAATTAAAACAACTGCAGGTTTTAACTGCTCACTTTTATTGTAAAAAGCATCTAAATGTAATTTCCGCTCCCCTATTTCTTTATAAATAATCTCTTTTTCTTCAATGACATTTTTAAATGTTTGAGGTTTTACAATTTCAATGTGAGGAAACTTTTTAATCGATTTTTTAAATGCACTTTTTACATTATAACTGGTATCAAGATTAAATGTATTTTGAGATATTACACTTGATGCAGTCATTAAAAAAAAGAATGCTATCAAGTGTAATTTTAAACTCATTTTAATTTCTATATAATTCACAATTATTTGAAAATTGCAAGAATCTGAATTTACTTTTCGTTTATTTATTTTTCAAATACACCTATATCTGGTGCAGATCCAGTAAATTCAATTCCAACATCAACACCAGCATCAATAAGATCACTACCAGTTGCCAATTTCATAAAATCTATACTTGGTAAACTACCATCGGCATTTCTTGGACTACTTAATAAATCCATATCTAAACTTACAAAATCATCAGAAGTAATAGAAATATTATTTTGCCAACTATTATTTGTAATATCGGTTGTTGTAGCTTCAAAACTATCAGAACTTCCACCAGTTAAACTAGCAGTGTTTTTTATAGTTAACGAATTTGCAATATTTCCAGTACCAAAGCTAATGTTTCTACCATTACCATAAGCTGAACAGTTGTACATTGTTACATCACCTCTATTACTATTATGATCAAAACCATCATGAGTAGTACCCGCAGAAATACAGTTTTTATAAACAGCATTATGTTTTAGATCTTTGTTATCACTACCACCCGTTTTAAATCCATTACCATCCCCAACTCCTACAGTGCCATTTTGTAAAATTCCATTTTTAAAAGCCCAACAGTTTTCATAAATAGTAGTAATGTTATCTGCTCCTCTTAAATAACCATCCCATCCATCATCAAGATTTTGCCAAGCTCTACATCCAATAAATTTATTACCTGTACCGGCATCTAGTTTACATGCAAATCCATCAGCATTTTCAAGAGTAGAGTCTGCATTATAAAAAGAATCACAATTTAAAACTGTATTATTTGCTGCTCCATTCCCAATTTGTAATCCAGTATCATGATTTTCGCTAAAAGTACAGAATTCGATTATATTGTTATTTCCTTTAATATACATTCCACTATCACCAGCCCCAAATACATCAATTCCTTTTATGTACCAAAATGATCCATTTAATTGTATTCCACGGTTTGAATTATCTTCTGACATAGAAGAAAAATTAAACTTTGGTCTAGACTCGTCATCTGGATATGCAAGTAATGAAATAACATTACCTGAACTTCCACTATTATCAAAATCTATTGTAGAATCAAATGTATAATCGCCTCCATGAATATAAATCTTTTCACCTGGATTAGCAGAAGCAATTGCCGCTAAAATTTCTTGGGACGTACTTACTACAGTACCATCAATAGCAGATGAGTCATAATCACCAGTTCTAAATGTATATATAGCACTAATTGAAGTATTAACTCCATCACTCACCTCAATATGCCAATAATAAATTGTATCATCTTCAACAGAAATTTCTAAGCTAGTTTCTGTTAAGTTTTGCCATTCTTCAATTGGTTCTTGTTTTCCATCAACTGTATCAGCAAAAACTGTAAAAGTAAGTTCATCACCATCAATGTCAGTTGCTTCACTTTCCCAATCAAGAATTACTTTTCCGTCAATTGGTTTTACAGTTGCTCCAGAAAGTGGACTTGCTAAAGTAGCTGGAAAAGGAATACTATTAGCTACTCCATCTCCAGCAACATAAAATTTCCATACTTCAGAAGTTGTAACAACATCTCCTGAATTTCTAGAAGTAACTACCCAAGAATAAGGGTAGCCTCTTAAAAGTTTAATAGTTGTTGTATTTGAAGTAAGACCAACATTTAGTGTAATATCTTTAGTAATTAAATTAACTACTGTGATATTATACTTTTCAGTGTCGACAGATTCTTCCCAACTAAAAGTTACATCTGCCATATTATCAACTACTTCACCTTGCTCACATTCTTGATTATTTAAAGGTAAAATCAAAACAGATTGACCTGGGGTTGTTAAATAAGTTGGCGTACCCTCTTCCTCATCTGAGCAAGAAAATATTAGCATACTGGCTACAAAAACCAGAAGAACTTTGATGTTTAATAAATATTTTATGGTTTTCATAATAAATTATTCTTTAATGATTTTTATTGATTGACGAATTGTCTCTGAATTTAACGAAAGTGAATACACTCCAGTATTTAAGTTCGTTAAGTCAAGCTCTATTACTCTATTAGAAGGAACACTTTTAGTTACTGATATATACTGATTTCCTTTAAGGTCAAATAACATTACATCAACACTAGTATCTATACCTTCAACATAAACTTGAAGATATCCCTTTGTTGGGTTTGGATATACAACAACTTCTTCTGAAACAAATATCTCTTCGAAATATTTACCTTGACATGATGAATCTGTTGTAACCTCAACTGTATTTTTACCAGTAACTAAATCAATTACTACAATTGAATTACTAGTTGTTGTTAAATTTCCATTATGATTAATATAATAAAGAGGAGCACCATCTAATTTTAAAGTAATTTGCTTATTCGTTTTATCTATAGATGCAAATGTATCAAGTGGCGCTGGTCCTTCAATAATTACGTTGTAACATTGTTCGAAATTATCTTTCCCTTCAATTGTAATACAAACTTCATACGTACCAGGATTAAGACCTGTTATATCTAAAGTAAATGCATTTGAAGACGATAAAGTCCCAGTTTCATTAGTGTTAGGTCCAACAACAGAAACATTATACGTGTAATCTGTATTAAGTGCATTAATATTAATTGATCCATCACCTCCTCCATTACAAGAAGCAGAAGTAGCTACTAAACTAAAGCTCTCTGCTCCAAGTTCAAATACTTCACATCCAAATACATCAATAGTAACACCTTCAGCAGAGTTTGGACAATTATCTTCGCTATCTACTAAACCATCTAAATCACTATCATCACAAACATCACCAATTCCATCATTATCAAAATCTTCTTGATCAGGATTATAAGTATTAATACAGTTATCTACTGAATCTAATATTCCGTCATTGTCTGAATCTTCATTTTCTATAAGGCTAGGAATTGGATCCCAATCATCATTCCCTTTTGTAAAATTAAATGTAGTTATTTCCGTACCATCTGTAAGTGTTGGTGCAGCTAATACTGTTGACCAAGATGCACGATTACCTAAATTATTTTCACCTGAACTTTCTATTGTTCCAAACTCGTACATAAAAGCAGATTCTCCGCCTAGTGAGTTTTTCCAACCTTCAGGATCAATTAAAGATTTACCTGCATAACCAGTGTATGTAGATACATCTATGTTGGTATTATAAAATACAACTTCACTTGTTGTTGGTTGCCAAGGTCTTCCAAAAAAGCCTGGTTTAGCACCTTGTGTAGAGGCTGTGTTTACACCAGGAACTGTTGATATTATATTACATTCATACATTAAAAAACCTCTTCCGCTACCTTGTTGTGCGGCTGTAATATAAGCAGCATCACCACTTGTATCACTCGTGTTTAAAACAAAATCAGTCTTATAAAATACTGCCGTCATACCTCCAAAAATATAATCAACAGCACCCATCATAGCACCTTTGTAGGCTACTAATCGAGAATCAGAACCTCCGTAAAAAGTATCTTGTCTACCTACAACCAAACATTTATCTAAGATTACCTTGTCTGTACCATTTGCCACACCAATTGCAGCTCCACGTTCTACGAAACTACGGTTTTGAACATCTGTATTACCATAATTAGTTGGTCTTACACCTTTATTTCCACTTACTAATACTAATACATCTTCAGATTCTTTTTGAGAAATGTATTGGTTAAAAGAATTCTCAATAATAATATCTTCAGCAATAAATCCATCGCTAGAAACAACTAAAGTTGCATTCCAATAAGAAGCATTTGTTGTACCTGATACATTTGTATACTCTTGGTATCCATTTGCTTTGTTTACTTCTAAAGATTCTGCACTCCATTTGTTATCTGTACCTTGACTAAAGTAGTTGTATCCATAACCGTAATAAGCAGTAATACGTACGGCATTATCA
>CBDUHF010000083.1:0-9506 GCA_965367085.1 uncultured Polaribacter sp. | reverse complement strand
TGTACTTCTGGAGTATCACAAGAAGCTCCAATTACAATTGTATTTCTTTTTTCAAACTCTCCTAAAGCTGCTTGAAAAGCATGTAATTCAGTTGGACATACAAATGTAAAATCTTTTGGATACCAAAATAATAATACTTTTTTGTTGTTGTTTTTCGCTTCTTCTAGAACGTTAATTTTGAAAGTGTCTCCCATTTCATTCATTGCATCAACGTTTAAATTTGGGAATTTTTTTCCTACTAATGTAGCCATGTTTTATTTTTATTTAAATTAATATTTGTTTTCTGACAACAAATATATCATCATAAAAGACATTAAAATAAAAAAGTTGATGCAAACTTTTTATATTTGCATCAACTTTATTTATAGTAAATTATATTTAGAATAGTTTTAAACTATTTGCTCGCAAATAGTTTAATATCGTTGGCAGAAACTTCTTTTTCTCCTAAAATTATTAAACGTTCTACAACGTTACGAAGTTCACGAATATTACCTGTCCAATCATACTCTTGTAAAAGTTTAATTGCTGCTGCTGAAAACTCTTTTCTAGGTGTTCCCTGCTCATTAGATATTTTTTGAGTAAAGAAATTTACTAACAAAGGAACATCTTCTCTTCTGTCATTTAAAGCAGGTACTTTAATTAAAATAACTGCTAATCTATGATATAAATCTTCTCTAAATCTACCTTCTGCAATTTCTTTCTTTAAATCTTTATTGGTTGCTGCAACAATTCGTACGTTTACTTTAATATCTCTATCGCTTCCAACTCGCTGAATTTTATTTTCTTGTAATGCTCTTAAAACTTTTGCCTGAGCAGACAAACTCATGTCTCCTATTTCATCTAAAAAAATTGTTCCTCCATTGGCTGCTTCAAACTTTCCTGCTCTGTCTTTATTTGCTCCTGTAAATGAACCTTTTACATGACCAAATAATTCACTTTCTATTAATTCAGACGGAATTGCAGCACAATTTACTTCAATCATTGGCGCTTTTACTCTATCTGATTTTTCATGCAACCAATGTGCAACTAATTCTTTTCCTGTTCCATTTGGCCCAGTAATTAAAACTCTTGCATCTGTAGCAGCAACTTTTTCTATAATTTCTTTTATATGAGTAATAGCATCACTATCACCAATCATTTCATAATTTTTGCTAACTTTTTTCTTTAACCTTTTATTTTCTACAACTAACACTTTATTTTCTAATGCGTTTCTAACTGTATTTAAAAGTCTGTTTAAATCTGGTGGCTTAGAAATATAATCAAAAGCTCCTAAACGCATTGTATTTACAGCTGTGTCTAAATCTCCATGACCAGAAATCATTACAATTGGTATTTCTGGTTTTATTTTTTTAGCTTTTTCTAACACCTCAACACCATCCATTTTTGGCATTTTAATATCACATAAAACCAAATCGTAATCGTTATTTTTTATCATTTCAATTCCTAACAAACCATCTTCTGCTTCTTCAACATTATAGGCTTCATTTTCTTCTGAAATAATTTTCTTTAAAACTCTTCTAATAGCAGCTTCGTCTTCAATAATTAATATTTTTGACATACTTTTTTTTATTTTATAAGGTGAACATCTCTTTGTGGAAAAGGGATTGTAACATTATTTTCTCTAAACTTCTTATCGATAGCAAAACGTAAATCGCTTTTTATATTTAAGTGCTCGTAACTATTATTGATTACAAAAAGCAATTTAAATTGTAAAGCGCTGTCTCCAAAATCTGTAAATAAAACTCTTGGTGCTTTTACTTTTAATACCTTTGGATGTGATTTTGCAACATCAATTAAAATACTTTTTACCAATTCTACATCAGAACCATAAGCAACACCAACTTCTACTCCCTCTGTTGTTTGTATTCCATTTTGTGTCCAATTAAATAAACTGTTGGTTAAAAATTTATGATTTGGAATAATTATTACTTTATCATCAATTGTAACCGCTCTTGTTGTTCTTAATCTAATTTCTTCTACTTTACCAACTTTTCCTTCTAACTCTATAATATCATTTACATGAAGAGACTTATCTAGTAAAATAAAAATACCCGAAATAATATCTTGAAACAAAGTTTGTAATCCTAAACCAATACCTACTAATAACGCAGCAGAACCAGCTAATAAAACACCTACTTTAACGCCTGAAGATTCTAAAGCAATTACTAATACTAATATGTAAACAAAGTATTTTATAAAAGAATAAACTGTTTTAAATTTATCTTTATCTTCTTCATCTAATTTTCTATTGACGATTTTTTTAATCAATTTTAAAAATAATCCGGTCAAGAAAAAAACAACAATTACAAACAAAATTGTTTTTACATCTAAATGTATTCCTTCAGATATATTAAAAGAGTAATTTAAAAATTCTTTGAATTTATTCATTCTATATTATCCTTTATATTTTAACCACTTATACAAATCTTTATATGTTGGTTTTTTACCATACATTAAAATTCCAACTCTATAAATTTTGGCAGCTAACCACACCATGAAGACAAAGGTAACCAATAATAATGCCATTGATAGTGATAATTCGTACCATGAAACCCCAAAAGGAACTCTCATTAACATTACAATTGGACTCGTAAATGGAATGTGAGAAAATAAAACTGCAATTGACCCATGAGGATCATTAATTACTGTTGCAAACCCTACATATACCCCTAAAATTAAAGGTAACATAATTGGCAACATAAATTGTTGTGTATCTGTTTCATTATCTACAGCAGCACCAACTGCTGCAAAAAGAGAACTATACAACATATAACCACCTAAGAAATAGAAAATAAATAAAACAAACATTTTTAGTAGTGGAAGTTTAAAAATTTCTAACATTACCATTTGCATTTTATCACCTCCAGCTGCTGCTTTTACAGCTTCCATTTGTTCTGCTGGTACCTTTGCTGTTTGCATTTCTACAACATCTACTCCAAAAACAGATGAAGCTATTGTAGAAATTATTAACAATATAATTCCCCAAATAAAGAATTGCAACAAGCCTGCAGATGCATTTCCAATAATTTTACCAAGCATTAATTGAAAAGGTTTTACAGATGAAACGATAACTTCTATAATTCTACTTGTTTTTTCTTCTATAACACTTCGCATTACAGAAGTACCATAAATCATTACAAACATCATTAAAAAATATCCTGCAATGGCTCCTACTCCAATTTTTAAACCATTTATTAATTTAGAAGATTCTTCTCCCGAAAAATTATACATTTTAATATCCGATTGAATTTTAGATGCCTTTATTTTTGCTAAATCAATTCCAAAATTATTTAATTTTTCATTTCTAAGTTTCGCTTCAATTTTATTTTCTAATGAGTTCATTACAGACATTCCTGGTGAATCTTTAGAATAAAATTCAATAGACTTGGCTAGCAGTTCTAAACTGTCTTTTTTAGGTATAAATAAAACTCCATAATAACTTCCATCTTCTACTTTCTTTTTGGTTTCTTCTATACCTAGAGCTGTATAATCTGAATAATGTATAGACTTAGTGTCTTTAAAATCTGCTTCTGTAAATAATTCAGAATTATCTACATAAACAATGTTTTTTATTTTTTCATCGTTTTTTTGCATTAAGAAAAAAACCAACGCTCCCATACCAAACATTAATAAAGGACTTAAAAAAGTCATCATTATAAATGATTTATTACGAACTTTTGCAATAAATTCTCTTTGGATAATTAATTTTAACTTGCTCATTTTCTTAACTATTTTTATTTACTGCTTGAATAAAAATCTCATTCGCATCTGGAATTAACTCTACAAAACGCTCAACTTGTCCTTGATTACTTAAAAATGATAATAATTCATTAGAAGATTGATCTTTTGTAAGCTTTACATTTAATCTTAATCCTTCATCTAACATTCTGAAGTCTGAAGGAAAAACCTCGAAACGCTCTCTTAGCATTGCTTCTACTTCTTTAGAGTTTGCAGTTTCTAAACCAACCTGAAACGTATTTGTTCTAAATTGACGTTTAATATCATCTAATTTTCCATCTAATATTTTATTAGATTTATCTATCAAAGCAATTTCATCACACATCTCTTCAACAGATTCCATTCTGTGAGTAGAAAATATGACGGTAGCTCCTTCGTCTCTTAATTGTAAAATTTCTTTCGCAATTAATTGTGCATTTATAGGATCGAAACCAGAAAAAGGTTCATCAAAAATTAACAATTTAGGATTGTGCATTACAGTAACAATAAACTGTACTTTTTGCGCCATTCCTTTAGAAAGTTCTTCTATTTTTTTGCCCCACCAAGCAGAAATATCAAATTTATCAAACCAATATTTTAAACGCTTTTTTGCTTCACTTTTAGACAAACCTTTTAATTGTGCTAAATACAAAGCTTGCTCACCAACCTTCATACTTTTATACAAACCACGTTCTTCTGGCAAATAACCTATCTGAGCGGTGTGTTTAGGTGCTAATGCTTCTCCGTCTAAAAAAATAGTACCAGAATCTGGCATCGTAATTTGATTTATAATTCTAATTAATGATGTTTTACCTGCTCCATTAGGACCTAGTAAACCAAAGACACTTCCTTTAGGTATGTGAATGGAAACATCATTTAATGCTGTAAAATCGCCATATTTTTTTACTACATTATTAATTTCTAATAAATTATTCATTGATATTTATTGATTTTTAGAAAGCTTTCTATTAGTACAAACTTACATATTTTATAAGGATTAGTATATAAAACCAACAAAACGTTACATTAAAAAATATGTTAAATTTACTATGCATGCATAACTTTTTTGCAATTTACTATGCGTGCATAATAAATTTTTATATATTTGACGGAATGGAAAAATTAAAATCAATAGATCATGAACTTAGAGCAACATGGCAAGCTGTTGCAAAAGTTTATAATGAACAAGCTGCAAAGCATGATAGCACAATGGCAACTGCTTTTGTTTTATTAAATATTGATAAACAAAAAGGAACTCCTTCTACAGCTTTAGGCCCTTTAATGGGAATGGAACCTACAAGTCTTTCTCGAATTTTAAAAACGATGGAAGATAAAGGTGCTATTTGTAGAGAGAAAAATCCTGATGACGGAAGAAGTGTTATTATTAAGTTAACTGAATATGGAAAAGAAATGCGTAAAGTTTCTAAAGGTCATGTTATACAATTTAATAATACCATTAGAGATCATGTTTCTGAAAAAGATTTAGAAGGTTTTTTTAAGGTAACATCTACTATTAACAAATTAATTGCTGACAGAGATATTTATAAAGAAGTTAGTAATAAAGCAGTATAAAAAAATCAAACTACAAACAAATGACTAGAAGAATTAAAAAAGTAGCAATTATCGGTTCTGGAATAATGGGAAGTGGAATTGCATGTCATTTTGCCAACATTGGCGTAGAAGTTCTTTTATTGGACATTGTTCCAAGAGAATTAAACGACAAGGAAAAAGCAAAAGGACTAACATTAGAAGACAAAGTTGTACGTAATCGTTTAGTAAATGATGCTTTAACGGCTTCTTTAAAATCAAAACCTTCGCCAATTTACAATCAAAAATTTGCAAACAGAATTACTACTGGTAATTTAGAAGATGATATTGCAAAAGTTGCTGATGTAGATTGGATTATGGAAGTTGTTGTAGAACGATTAGATATTAAAAAAATCGTTTTTGAAAAACTAGAAAAATATAGAACTCCAGGAACTTTAATTACATCTAATACTTCTGGTATTCCTATTAAGTTTATGAATGAAGGAAGAAGTGAAGACTTTCAAAAGCATTTTGCTGTTACTCACTTTTTTAATCCTCCTAGATATTTAAAATTATTTGAAGTTGTTCCAGGACCAAACTGTAAACAAGACGTTACAGATTTCTTAATGATGTATGGAGATAAGTTCTTAGGTAAAACATCTGTTTTAGCTAAAGATACTCCTGCATTTATTGGAAATAGAATTGGAATCTTTAGCATTATGAACTTGTTTCATATTGTACAAGAAATGGGATTAACCATTGAAGAAGTAGACAAATTATCGGGTCCTGTTATTGGACGTCCAAAATCTGCAACTTTTAGAACTATAGATGTTGTTGGTTTAGATACTTTAGTACATACTGCAAATGGTGTAAAAGACAATTGTCCTGAAGATGAAATGAGAGCTGAATTTGAAATTCCAGAATTTGTAAATACAATGATGGAAAACAAATGGTTAGGAAGCAAAACAAAACAAGGTTTCTATAAGAAGGTTGTAAATGCAGAAGGTAAAAAAGAAATTTTATCATTAGACTTAAACACTTTAGAATACAGATCTAAAAAACGTGCAAAATTTGCAACTTTAGAACTTACGAAAACGATTGATAATGTTGGTGACCGTTTTAAAGTTTTAGTTAAAGGAAAAGATAAAGCAGGTGAATTCTACAGAAAATGTTTCGCAGCATTATTTGCTTACGTACAAAATAGAATTCCAGAAATTTCTGACGAATTATATAGAATTGATGATGGATTAAGAGCTGGATTTGGTTGGGAACATGGTCCTTTTCAAATTTGGAATGAAATTGGTGTGGAAGCTGGTGTAGAACTAATGAAAGCTGAAGGTAAAGAACCTGCTGCTTGGGTAACAGAAATGTTAGCTAAAGGAGAAACTTCTTTTTACTCAGTTAAAAATGGAGCTACTTATTATTATGATATCCCTTCTAAATCTCAAGTAAAAAAACCAGGTCAAGATTCATTTATCATTTTAGATAATATTAGAAAATCAAACGAAGTTTGGAAAAACTCTGGTGTAGTTATAGAAGATATTGGAGACGGAATATTAAACTTAGAGTTCCAATCTAAAATGAATACAATTGGTGGCGATGTTTTAGCAGGATTAAACAAAGCAATAGATTTAGCTGAAAAAGATTTTCAAGGATTGGTTGTAGGTAATCAAGCAGCTAATTTTTCTGTAGGAGCTAATATTGGAATGATTTTTATGATGGCTGTAGAGCAAGAATATGATGAATTAAATATGGCAATTAAATATTTCCAAGATTCTATGATGCGTATGCGTTATTCATCTATACCAACAATTTCTGCTCCACATGGAATGGCTTTAGGTGGTGGATGTGAAATCTCTTTACATGCAGACAAAGTTGTTGCCGCTGCAGAAACATATATGGGATTGGTAGAATTTGGAGTAGGTGTAATTCCTGGTGGTGGTGGTTCTAAAGAAATGGCTTTAAGAGCTTCAGATACTTTTCATAAAGGAGATGTTGAGCTTAACATTTTACAAGAGAACTTCTTAACTATTGGTATGGCAAAAGTATCTACTTCTGCATACGAAGCATTTGACTTAGGCTTACTTCAAAAAGGAAAAGATATTGTAGTAGTAAACAAAGAAAGACAAATAGCTACTGCAAAAGCACATGCAAAATTAATGGCAGAAAGTGGCTATACACAACCTGCTAAACGTAATGATGTAAAAATATTAGGAAAACAAGCATTAGGGATGTTCTTAGTAGGAACAGATTCTATGGAGCATTCTAAATATATTTCAGAACACGATCAAAAAATAGCCAATAAGTTAGCTTATGTAATGGCTGGTGGAGATTTATCTGAACCTACAATGGTTTCAGAACAGTATTTATTAGATCTTGAAAGAGAAGCGTTTTTATCACTTTGTACAGAGCGTAAAACGTTAGAGAGAATTCAACATATGTTAAAAACTGGTAAACCTTTAAGAAACTAAAATTATGAAAACAGCATATATAGTAAAAGCATACAGAACTGCAGTAGCGAAAGCTCCAAAAGGAGTTTTCAGATTTAAAAGAGCAGATGAATTGGGTGCAGAAACAATTCAACATATGATGAAAGAATTACCTAATCTAGACGTAAAACGAATAGATGATGTAATTGTAGGAAATGCAATGCCAGAAGGCGCTCAAGGATTAAACATGGCACGTTTTATTTCTTTAATAGGATTAAATTCTGTGGATGTTCCTGGTGTAACTGTAAATCGTTTTTGTTCTTCAGGATTAGAAACAATTGCAATGGCATCAGCCAAAATACAAGCAGGAATGGCAGATTGTATTATTGCAGGTGGTGCAGAAAGCATGAGCTCAGTTCCAATGACTGGTTTTAAACCAGAATTAAATTACGATACAGTTAAAGCTGGTCATGCAGATTATTATTGGGGAATGGGAAATACTGCAGAAGCAGTTGCAAATCAATTTAAAATTTCTAGAGAAGACCAAGATTTGTTTGCATTTAATTCTCACGAAAAAGCTTTAAGAGCACAAGCTGAAAATCGCTTTCAAGATCAAATTGTTCCTATTGATGTAGAGCAAACTTACTTAGACGCAAATGGTAAAAAAGTAATTAAAAAATATACAGTAACTAAAGATGAAGGACCTAGAAAAGGAACTTCAACAGCAGTTTTAAATAAATTACGAGCTGTTTTTGCAGCTGGAGGAAGTGTTACAGCAGGTAACTCATCTCAAATGAGTGATGGTGCAGCATTTGTAATGGTTATGAGTGAAGAAATGGTGAAAGAATTAAATCTGGAGCCAATTGCAAGAGTAGTAAATTATGCTGCTGCTGGTGTTGAACCAAGAATTATGGGAATTGGTCCTGTTGCTGCAATTCCTAAAGTTTTAAAACAAGCAGGTTTAAAACAAAATGATATAGATTTAATTGAATTAAATGAAGCATTTGCATCTCAATCTTTAGCTGTAATGCGAGAGTTAGATTTAAATCAGGAAATTGTAAATGTTAATGGTGGAGCCATTGCATTAGGTCATCCTTTAGGTTGTACAGGAGCAAAATTATCTGTGCAATTATTTGATGAAATGCGTAAACGCGATATGAAAAATAAATACGGAATGGTTACAATGTGTGTAGGTACAGGACAAGGTGCTGCAGGTGTTTTCGAATTCTTAAGTTAATAACAAAATTAAAAAAATCAAAAAATGGCAGAATTATTAAGAGGTGGTCAATTCCTTGTAAAAGAAACGAATTGTGAAGATGTGTTTACTCCAGAAGACTTTTCTGAAGAGCAACAAATGATGAAAGAAGCCGTAATGGAATTTAATGACAGAGAAATTATTCCTTACAAAGCTCGTTTTGAAGCAAAAGACTTTGCACTTACTGAAGAAACTATGCGTAAAGCTGGTGAATTAGGCTTTTTAGGAGTAGCAGTTCCTGAAGCTTATGGTGGGTTAGGAATGGGATTTGTTTCTACATTATTAACTTGTGATTATATTTCTAGTGGAACAGGTTCTTTTAGTACAGCTTTTGGCGCACATACAGGTATTGGAACTATGCCAATTACTTTATACGGTACAGAGGAGCAAAAACAAAAATACGTTCCAAAATTAGCTACTGGTGAGTGGTTTGGGTCTTATTGTTTAACAGAACCTGGTGCAGGATCTGATGCAAACTCTGGAAAAACTACAGCTGAATTAACTGCTGATGGAAAATCTTACAAAATTAACGGACAAAAAATGTGGATTTCAAACGCAGGATTTTGTCGTTTAATGAT
>CBDUHF010000082.1:0-9571 GCA_965367085.1 uncultured Polaribacter sp. | reverse complement strand
AACTTAGATAATTTGCTAAATGCAGAGTTAGAATCATCATAATCTTCTTCATCTTCCATATTAGAAGAAAATTTATAGCTTAACATTTTGTAATATAATTTTGCTGCTAAAAAGTCTGAAGATTTTTCTTGTGAATTCGGGCAAAGTTCAACCATATCAAAACCAACTACGTTTCTCTCAGTAAACACTTTTTTCAAGAATTCTAATGTTTCATAATACAATAAACCTCCTGGTTCTGGAGTTCCTGTACTTGGCATAATTGATGGATCTAACGCATCTAAATCAAACGTAATAAAAACATTACCAGTAAGTTGATCTAAAACATCATCCATCCAATCTTCATTTACAGCCATATCATGTGCAAAAAATACTTTATCAAGATTCATTACTCTTTTCTCAGAAACATCCATACTTCTAATACCAACTTGTACTAAATTAGTATTTTCATTTGCTTCATAAACAGCACAAGCATGATTGCAAGTAGAACCTTCATATTCTTTTCTTAAATCTGCATGCGCATCTATATGCAACACAGAAATATTATTAAAACATTCATTAAATGCTCTAATAGTTCCTATAGAAACAGAATGTTCGCCACCAAAAACAGTAACAAACTTATTTCTATTGATATATTTTTTAGTTTCTTGATGAACAGCTTCTACCATTGCTTCTGGTGAAGAATTTTCTGTAATTGCATCTGCTAAATACACTCCTTCTTTATATACTTCAGAATCTGTTTCAATATCATATAACTCCATGTTTTCTGATGCTTCTAAAAAAGCTTGTGGCCCTTTATCTGCACCTTTTTGCCAAGTACTTGTTCCATCATAAGGAACAGGAATTAATACAATTTTTGATGTTGGTAGGTTTCCATATTCTTGTGGAATTCCTGCATATGTTTTATTTGTTGTCATTTTATTTTTGTGAAGTATTATAGTACTTCTTGTTTTGTTAATGCTATTGTATTTACTTCTTCTTTAACGCTTTCTCCATATCCTAAAATGGAAAGTAATTCGCTACTTTTTTGTTGCTCTTTAAATATTCTTGTGGTAATATTTCCTTCATCATCTTTATCTATAATTAAATGTTTTGGATGTGGAATTAAACAGTGTTGTAATCCTCCAAAACCTCCAATAGATTCTTGATATGCACCTGTGTTAAAAAAGCCAATATATAATGGTTTTTCTTTTTCATAAACAGGTAAATAGATTCCATTTACATGTTGTTCTGAGTTGTAATAATCATCGCTATCACACGTTAAACCTCCTAATAAAACACGTTCGTATTTATGATTCCATTTATTAATTGGCAACATAATAAAGCGTTTGTTAATTGCCCAAGAATCTGGTAAAGTGGTTATAAATGAGGAATTTATCATATTCCAACGTTCTCTATCATTTTGTTTTTTCTGATACAGAACTTCATAAATAGCTGCTCCAGATTCACCTACAGTAAAACTTCCAAATTCAGTAAAAATATTTGGTACATCTACTTCAGCCTCTTTACATGTTTCGTTAATTTGATTTACAATTTCATCAATCATATATTGATAATCGTATTCAAAAGCCAAAGAATTTTTTATAGGAAAACCGCCTCCAATATTTAAGCTATCTAAAGTTGGACAAACTTTTTTTAGGTTGATGTATACTGTTAAACACTTCATTAATTCGTTCCAATAATAGGCATTATCTTTAATACCTGTATTGATAAAAAAATGCAACATTTTTAAATCAACTTGTTTGTTATCAGCTATTTCACGTTCATAAAAAGAAACAATATTTTTATAACCAATTCCCAATCTAGAAGTATAAAACTCAAATTTTGGTTCTTCTTCTGATGCGATTCTAATTCCAACATTTAGTTTTTTATCAGTTTCATCTAATAATAGATTCAACTCTTCATAATTATCTATAATAGGAATACAGTTTTTATGACCAGAATTGATTAATTCTCCAATATTTTTAATGTATTGATCACGTTTAAATCCGTTACAAATAACAAACGTATTGTCTTTTATTTTGCCTTCTTTTTTTAAATTATTTACAATGTCAATATCAAAAGCTGAAGAAGTTTCTATATGAATATCGTTTTTTAAAGCTTCATTTAATACATGTTTAAAATGAGAGCTTTTAGTACAATAGCTATAAAAGTATTTTCCTTTATAATTATGTTTTTCTATACTATTTTGAAACCACCCTTTTGCTTTGTTAATGTTTTCTGATATTTTTGGTAAGTAGGTAAATTTTAATGGAGCGCCATATTTTGCTGCTAATTCCATTAAGTTGATACCATGCCAAAACAATTTATTATTTTCTGTTTTAAATTCTTCCTGAGGAAAATCGAACGTTTGCTCGACTAAATCTATATATTTTGTGTTCACTGTTATTTTTAAATTAATTATAGGATAAATCTGCCCAAACTAAAACAATATGAATGTTTTAGGATAGAAATTATAACTCTAGAAAAGAGTTTTTATCACTGTAATATTTGTAAGTAAACAACATGCAACTTTGAAAAAAGATGCAATTCTTGAAGAATTGAAAATGGAGATACCTTAATTTTTTCGTTGCATTTCCAAAATGCCGTGTAACTATCATTCTCCGATTGAGAGTTACTTCCGAAATAAGAAAAACTTAACATTTCACTTAAATAAGTTATTCAAATGTAAATTATTTTTCAATATAAAAAACAAAAGCAAAAAAAAAAGTGAAATTATTTTCACTTTTAGTTTTTCCTTTAAAACACTACTCTTCTGGTGGGTAGCCATGTATTTTTTCAAAGTCTTCATCGAAATTTGCTCTTAGGTAAGCATTTAATTTCTTCCTATAATCGTCTTTTAACCAAGTAACAAAGTTGTGTGTACTCTTAGAAATACACTTTGCATATCTGTTAATTCTATCATCAATCTCTTCACCCAACATTTTTGCTAAAATTAAAGCATCAAAAACATCTTCACTGTTTTCTATACACATTTTTGCATGGTGAACTATAGATTTCTCTAATACTTTTTTTGATGATTCTCCAGATCTGATAGTATCTATATAGACATTTTTCATATCAAAATATGTGTCTTTAGATTTTGCAAATTCTTTTTTAACATCTGCTGGTAATTCATACCTAAATGTACTTTCTATATCTTCATCAGAAAGAATAGTATCTAAATAATAATCTGGAGATTTAAACATTTTCTGCCAGTCTAAATCTGCTCCCCAAGCACCAAATCTGTGAAAGTTATTACCTAAATCAACAACATCAAAAGTAGATTTATTATCTAAAATTCTAGATCCACGACCAATCATTTGGTAGTATAATGTTAATGATTTTGTTGCTCTATTTAAAATAATAGCTTCAATAGTTGGCTCATCAAAACCAGTTGTTAAGATACTTACAGAAGTTATTATTGCATTTGGCGTTTTCTTAAACCATTTTAAAATAAAATCACGCTCTTTTCTTGTATTTGTATTGTCTAAATGTACAATTGGATATCCTGCTTTTTTAAACGCATGATATACTTGTATAGAAGTGTTAATTCCGTTATTAAAAATAAGTGTTTTCTTCCCTTTTGCAGTTTCTTCATATGCACTTACTAACTTAGTAAGCATATCTGAATTTGTATATAAGTCTTCAGAAGATTTAACAGTATAATCTCCATTTGCTCCTACTTCCAAAGAAGTTAAACCAACATTATAAGAATACAAGTTTGCACTTGCTAAATATTCTTGATCTATTAAATGCTGAATTGTTTCACCAACAAATAACTCTTGATAGTTCTCATACATAGGTAATTTTATGTTAGAACTTAAAGGTGTTGCAGTTACTCCTAATATAAATGAATCTTCAAAAAACTTAAATATTTTTGTAAATGAATTGTAATGTGCCTCATCAACAATAACCAAACCGATATCAGAAATATCTAATTTCTCGTCATTCAACCTATTTTTTAAGGTTTCAACCATGGCAACAAAACAACTATAATTGTCTTGATCGTCTAATTTAGCAGTACTGTTAATGATTTTGTTATTTACACCAAACTCATCAAGCATTTTAGAAGTTTGTTTACTTAACTCAATTCTGTGAGTTAAAACCAACACCTTTTTCTTGTAAGTTTTTAAATATCGTCTTACAATTTCAGAAAAAATAACAGTTTTTCCACCTCCAGTTGGTAATTGGTATAACAAATGATAATTAGGAGAAGCATCTTCAAACCTTCTAAAGATTTCTTGAAGTGCATCTTTTTGATATCCGTATAATTCTTTACCTGCTGTAATTTCTGAAGTGTTAATTTCTGCCAAAGGAATATAAATTTGAGTTGCAAAAATAAGACTTATTATAGGTTTATCACAAATTTAAGCTATATAACTTGAGAAATTTATTTGAGAAATATCATAATGTGATGCATTAAACACAGAAACCTCATTTTTAATTACTAATAATTGAAGCAATTGATGAAATAATTAAAATATTCTATATAAAAGTATATTTTTGTAAAATAACTTAACAAGAATATGGTACAATTTTTGTGAAATATTTAACAAAATAAATGATATGAAAAAAATTATAACCTTAAGTTTATTACTATTTGCTATTAGTTTTAATTCTCAAACAAAAGAAAAAGTAGCTTCCTTTCTTGAAAATACTCCTTATTTTAATGATTATCATGAAGAATTATTTTTTCTTCATACAAACAAAACGGTCTATTTTACAGGAGAAGATATTTGGTTTTCTGCATATATTTTAGATAAAATGAGTGAAAAACCTTCAGAAATCACTAAAAATTTACACATAAACTTATATAATTCTGAGTTTAATCTTATTGGAACAAAATTATTTCATGTTGTTGATGGAAAAGCAGATGGGCAGTTTAAATTATTAGAAACTCTAGCATCTGGAAATTATTATTTAGAGTTAGATACTAATTGGAACAAGAATTTTAAAAAAGGAACGGTTTCTAAAATTGAAGTAATCAATTTAAATTCTCCAGAAAAGAAAGAAATTACGCCTGTTAATAATCTTGATTTAGTTAACAAAAATCAAAATCCTCTTAAAAATGAGGTGTTAATTCATAGAAATTTAGGAGAATATAATTCTACCAACTTTAATTTTGAAATAAATAGAAACTTTCATAAAAAATATAAAGGAAAAACTCTTTTTGCTGTTTTACATAAAAATAACATTATTCAATCTTGTGCAGGAATAGAAATAAAAAATAAGAAAAATTATACTATAAAATTCGATCAACTATTTTTTTTAAATGGAGTAAATACAATTACTTTATTTGACAAAAACAATAAAATTATAACTCAAAAACCATTCTGGAACTTTAATTCTAAAATTGGGGAATTAGAAATTACAAAAAATAAAGTAACAAAAGACAGTCTTTTTTTAAACCTTAAACTTCTTAAAAGCAATTCTAAATCTAGACTTAGTATTTCTGTATTAAATGAAGAAAATGAACTGGTCTATAATGATAACAATATTTTAGATGCTTTTTTAGATGTAAATTATAAAGAAATTAAAAAACAAAATAAAAATAACAAAGTAGATAGTTTTTTAAATAATAGAGCTTCTAACCTATCTTCTTCTAAATTAATTGATACCATTTTTTACAAAAATGAAACAGGTGTTGTTATAAAGGGAAAAGTAAATTCTAATATTAAAGATTTTGATAATTATAAAATAATGCTTTCATCAAAAGAAAATAACCTTTTTTTAGTGAATGATATTAATGAAGATACTTCATTTGAGTTTGATAAATTACATTTAAAACACCCAAGTAAATACACCTTAAGTCTAATTAATAGTGATGCAGAAACAAAAAATGGTAAATTTTATGTTTTTGGAAATAGCTATGATTATACACCAAATAGTACTTTAGTAGGTATTAAAAATAAGTCTTCAGAAAAAATAAAAAAACGATTAAATCCTGAATACTTAATTAGTAGAAAAAAAGATGTTATTGAACTTGATGAAGTAGAAATAAAAACGGTTGTAGATAGAGAACAAAAAATTAAAAATAAATACAAAAATATTATTGGTGGTAGTTTTACAGATTTTTATATTCCTGATGAAAACTTAGCTGCAGGAGTAGACATCTTTGAATATTTAAACAATATACCAGGTTTAGTATTATATTATGTACCTCTTACAAATGAACCTTTAATCTTTAATAACAGAGGTCAAAATTCTATAACTGGTGGCCAATTAGTTAATGTAAAATTAAATGGTACTCCTTTAGGAGAAGACTTAGATCCACTTATTGGAATGTTAACAGCAGATTTTGAAATTATTACAGTGAACCTAAGTGGTGCTGGAGAAGGATTAAGAGGTTCTAATGGTGTTGTAAATTTAATTCAAAAAACAGGATACGATTTTAAGAAAAGAAGGAGAATTAATTATGGTAATAAAAATACCTCGAAAGGTTTTGAAAAAACGGCTTTTAAATATAAAGAGCCTAAATTAGAGTTTAATGATGAATATTCTTTAAAAGCTTTTAATGTAATTGATTGGATTCCAGATTTTAAATTAGAAGCAGACAATACTACTTTGTTAAAAATTCCTTTAAAAGATAATCAAAGAAATATAAAACTAATTATTAATGGTTTTGATAATCAAGGGACATTAATTCACAAAACAATTATAATTAAAGACGATTTTAAAGAAAAACAGTTAAATTAATTTGAGAAATATCATAATGTGATGCATTAAACACAGAAACCTCATTTTTAATTACTACTAATTGTGGAGATTGATGCATCACTTGAAATTGATATCCTACTTCATCAGAAATATCTCTATAATTTAATAAATCTAAATAATAGACTTTCAAATTTTGGTGTTCTTCACCAAACAACGCTTCAAAACGTTTTATAACCATGCTACTAATTCCACAACGTGTAGAATGTTTAAAGATAAATACTGATTCAGTTTTTGATTGTTGCTTAATTTCTTCTAATTGATGCAAAGAAGTTAAAGGCGTCCAATTTAAATATGACTTTTTTTCATCTTTTGCTGATGCTTCTCCTTTTCCTCCAAAAATACTATTAAATATACCCATTCTTTGTTTTTATTCTTTGTCGATACAAATATAAGAAACTTTCATCAGCCATAAAGTCAGTAAAAACAATACTTTACAAGACATTTTGACTTGTTTACACTGTAAATAATTGATGGTATTAAAATTGCAATTAGCATCATGAAAAAGTAAACACTAAAAAAAAAGAAAAGATGAATTTTAATAATTATACAACTAAATCGCAAGAGACCATACAAATGGCGCAACAGATTGCGCAAGGTTTTGGTCATAATCAAATAGAAAATGAACATATTTTTAAAGCTTTAACGCAAGTTGATGAAAATGTACTTCCTTTTTTATTGAAAAAATTAAACATCAATATTGGTGTTGTAGAACAAATTTTAGATAAACAATTAGAGAGTTTACCTAAAGTTTCTGGTGCAGAATTAATGCTTTCTAGAGAAGCAAGCAAAACATTAACAGAAGCAGCTGTTATTGCTAAAAAAATGAATGATGAATATGTTTCTATTGAACATTTAATTTTAGCTATCTTTAAATCTAAAAGTAATATTTCTCAAGTTTTAAAAGACCAAGGAGTTACAGAAAAACATTTAAAAGCTGCCATTGAAGAATTAAGAAAAGGAGAAAATGTTACTTCACAAAATGCTGAAGAAAATTATAATTCTTTAAATAAATACGCTAAAAACTTAAACAAATTAGCAGAAGATGGTAAACTAGATCCAGTAATTGGTAGAGATGAAGAAATTAGAAGATTATTACAAATTTTATCTCGTAGAACTAAAAACAATCCGCTTTTAGTTGGAGAACCTGGAACTGGTAAAACAGCTATTGCAGAAGGTTTAGCACACAGAATTGTAGATGGAGATGTTCCAGATAATTTAAAAGACAAGTTAATTTTCTCACTAGATATGGGAGCATTAATTGCAGGTGCAAAATATAAAGGGGAATTTGAAGAGCGTTTAAAAGCTGTTATTAAAGAAGTAACAGATGCTGATGGTGATATTGTATTGTTTATTGATGAAATTCACACTTTAGTTGGCGCTGGAGGTGGACAAGGTGCTATGGATGCAGCAAATATTTTAAAACCTGCTTTGGCTCGTGGAGAATTACGTGCAATTGGTGCAACTACATTAGATGAATACCAAAAGTATTTTGAAAAAGACAAAGCTTTAGAAAGACGTTTTCAAAAAGTAATTGTTGATGAACCTGATACAGAAAGTGCTATTTCTATTTTAAGAGGAATTAAAGAGAAATATGAAACTCACCACAAAGTTCGAATTAAAGATGAAGCAATTATTGGTGCTGTAGAATTATCTCAACGATATATTACCAATCGTTTTTTACCAGATAAAGCCATTGATTTAATGGATGAAGCCGCTGCTAAACTAAGAATGGAAATAAATTCTAAACCAGAAGAATTAGATGTTTTAGATAGAAAAATAATGCAGTTAGAAATTGAAATTGAAGCAATTAAGCGAGAAAAAGACGAAACAAAATTAAAGTCTTTACGTTCTGATTTGGCAAATATAAAAGAAGAGCGCAATGAGATTAACGCAAAATGGAAATCGGAAAAAGAAGTTGTAGATAACATTCAGAATGCAAAATTAAACATAGAAAACTATAAAATTGAAGCAGAAAAAGCTGAACGTGAAGGAGATTATGGTAGAGTTGCAGAAATTAGATATGGAAAAATTCAAAAAGCGCAAGAAGAGTTAGAAGAATTGCAAAAAGCGTTGCAAGAAAATCAATCTGAAACTTCATTAATTAAAGAAGAAGTTACTTTAGATGATATTGCAGAAGTTGTAGCAAAATGGACAGGAATTCCTGTTACAAAAATGATTCAGTCTGAACGTGAAAAACTATTAAAATTAGAAGACGAATTACATAAAAGAGTTGTAGGACAAGAAGAAGCAATTGTTGCTGTGTCAGATGCCGTTAGACGTTCTAGAGCTGGTTTACAAAACCCAAACAAACCAATTGGTTCTTTCCTTTTCTTAGGAACAACTGGAGTTGGTAAAACAGAACTTGCAAAAGCATTAGCAGATTATTTGTTTGATGATGAAAATGCAATGACACGTATAGATATGAGTGAATATCAAGAACGTCATTCTGTAAGTAGATTGGTTGGTGCGCCTCCAGGTTATGTTGGTTATGATGAAGGTGGACAATTAACAGAAGCTGTTAGAAGAAGACCTTATTCTGTAGTACTTTTAGATGAAATTGAAAAAGCGCATCCAGATACATTTAACGTGCTTTTACAAGTTTTAGATGAAGGAAGATTAACAGATAATAAAGGACGTGTTGCAGATTTTAAAAACACTATTATAATCATGACTTCAAACATGGGAAGTCATATTATTCAAGAGAAGTTTGATAACATAAAAGGTGATATTGAAACAACAATGGAACTTGCTAAAGTTGAAGTTTTAGGATTACTAAAACAATCTGTAAGACCAGAGTTTTTAAATAGAATTGATGATATTATTATGTTTACGCCATTATCTAAAGAAAATATTCAGCAAATTGTAAGATTACAGT
>CBDUHF010000081.1:0-9815 GCA_965367085.1 uncultured Polaribacter sp. | reverse complement strand
AGGTCAAGGTTCTAAAAACTTTGATAAAGCTAAAGAATTATGTTTTACAAATCCTGTTGTAGCACATTCATTGTTACAAAAAATTACAGATACTACAATTGCTTATTTAAAAGCAAAAGTTGCAGCTGGAGTAAATGCAGTTCAGGTTTTTGATTCTTGGGGAGGAATGTTATCTCCAGTAGATTATCAAGAATTTTCGTGGCAATATATTCAACAAATTATCGATGCTTTAAAAGAAGAAATTCCAGTAATTGCTTTTGGTAAAGGTTGTTGGTTTGCATTAGGTGATATGGCTAAATCTGGTGCATCTGCTTTAGGTGTAGATTGGACATGTTCTCCTAGAAATGCACGTTATTTATCTGGCGGAAGAATTACTTTACAAGGTAATTTCGATCCCACAAGGTTGTTTTCTCCACCAGCAGAAATCAAAAAAATGGTACATCAAATGATTAATGAATTTGGTAAAGATAGATATATTGTAAATCTTGGTCATGGAATTTTGCCAAATATTCCATTAGAAAATGCAAAAGCATTTATAGATGCTGTAAAAGAGTATAAAGTTTCTTAAAATATAAATTTGGGCGTTACTTTATGCTGAGAAAAAACAGCATAAAGTCGCGCTTTCCATTATATCTTTTTTAATTTGTTCTCGATACAAATTTGCAAAAAAGCAAATTCACTCGAACTGACATTAAAAAAGGATGTCATTTCAATCGCTAACGCAAACTAACGCTAATGATTAAAAACATACTTTCAGGAATAAAATCTTACATAGGTGCTTTTAGTTTATTATCTCAATTGAAACTCTGGAAATATTTTGTAATTCCAATTTTAATTAGTTTACTAACGGCAATTACTATTGGCTTTTCAGCCTATGGTTTGTCAGATAATATTGGTCATTTTTTAGCAAAAATCTGGATTTGGGATTGGGCTAAAGAAACAGTTACTACAATTACTTCTATTATTGGGGGAATCTTTGTTTTAGTAATTGGTTTAATTTTGTATAAACATATTGTTTTAGCTTTATCAGCACCATTTATGAGTGTAGTTTCAGAGAAAATAGAATTTCATATCAATGGAGACTTAAAAGATCAACATAGAAAAACTACTTTTCAAGAACAATTATGGAGAGGAATTAAAATTAACATTAGAAATTTAGGAAAGGAATTACTAATTACAATGCCTATTTTGTTATTGAAGTTTATTCCTGTTGTAAATATATTTTCTACTGTTTTACTGTTTTTGGTACAAGCTTATTATGCAGGTTTTGGAAATATAGATTACACCTTAGAACGTCATTTTAATTATAGAGACAGCATTAATTTTGTTGGAAATAACAAAGGTGTTTCAATAGGAAATGGAATTGTTTTTATGTTGTGTTTATTAATACCTGTAATAGGAATTATAATAGTATTACCACTTTCTGTAACTGCTGCATCAGTAAATACAGTATCCTTATTAAATAAAGAAAATGAAAGATCAGTTTTATAAATATATAGAGAATTTACAAAATATAATTACTTCTAAATTAGAAGAAGTAGATGGAGGTGCTAAATTTCAAGAAGATCTTTGGAAAAGAGAAGAAGGAGGAGGAGGTAGAACGCGTGTAATTGAAAACGGAAATGTTTTTGAAAAAGGAGGTGTTAATATTTCTAAAGTTTTTGGAGAATTACCAGAAGCTTTAAGAAAACAATTTGGCGTAAAAGAAGGCAATTTCTTTGCATGTGGATTAAGTTTGGTGTTGCATCCTATAAATCCTTTTGTGCCAACTGTGCACGCAAATTGGCGTTATTTTGAAATGTATAATGAAGCTGGAGAAATTGTTACACAATGGTTTGGTGGAGGACAAGATTTAACGCCTTATTATTTATTTGATGAAGATGCTACTCATTTTCATACGGTTTGTAAAAATGCTTGTGATAAACATCATTCAGATTTTTATCCGAAGTTTAAAAAAGTTTGCGATGACTATTTTTGGAACACTCACAGAAATGAAGCTCGTGGAATTGGAGGTTTATTTTTCGATTATCAAAAGGAAACAGATGAATTTTCAATTGAAGATAGATTCAATTTTGTAACAGAAGTTGGTAATAGCTTTTTAGAAAGTTATGTTCCTATAGTTGATAAAAGAAAAGAAATAGAATTTACTAGAGAACATAAAGATTGGCAAGAAATTAGAAGAGGTCGTTATGTAGAATTCAATTTAGTACATGATAGAGGAACTCTTTTTGGGCTTAAAACAAACGGAAGAATAGAAAGTATTTTAATGTCTTTACCACCTCATGTTCAGTGGGTTTATAATCATCATCCACAAGAAGGATCAGAAGAAGCTAAACTTCTAGAAGTGCTAGAAAAACCAAGAGATTGGATTTAATATAAAATTAAAAAAGCAGGAACATTGTTCCTGCTTTTTAATTAATTCAAATATAATTATTAAAATGAAAGAATAGTTTTTAATAACAATTTAATTTTATTCTTTTACCAGACAAATAGTATTATTGCTCATTCTTATGGGGTGAAGTAAAAGCATTAGAAATATAAAAAAGTGTTATTTATTAAAGTTTTCATTTAATTGGTTTTTGTCAAAAGCTAATCTTAAAAAAAATGGCTCATTAATATTTTCATGACTTATATTATTTATGAGGCAAATTTATATTAGTTAATAAGAAATTTTCATGATATAAGTCATGAAGTTTGTAATATTTTGCAGATTAAATAAAAAATAATTAAAAAACCACTTTAATTATATGGTATATTTAATTTAAACTACAGTATTGCATTAATAATGCAATTTTTACTTTTGATTTATAATTTATTTTTTCATCTTTTTAACTGAAAAAACATTGTTTTTTAGTATTTTTGCGTTCTGTAAAAAAGATATAAATGGCAAGATTCGAATTAAAATTACCTAAGATGGGAGAAAGTGTTGCAGAAGCAACAATTACTTCTTGGTTAAAAGAAGTTGGAGATTCTATAGAATTAGATGAAGCTGTTGTAGAAATTGCTACAGATAAAGTAGATTCTGAAGTGCCTAGTGAAGTAGAAGGGACCTTAGTCGAAATTTTATTTGATAAAGATACTGTAGTAGAAGTAGGGCAAACAATTGCTGTAATTGAAACTTTAGGAGAAGATGATTCTTTTGTTGCTACCGAACCTAAAAATGAGTTACCTAAAGCTGTTAAAGAAATTGAAGAAACCATTGAAAAAGTTATTGATGTAACTTCAACTCCAATAGCTAAAACTTCTGATTCAGGTAAGTTTTATTCACCTTTAGTTAGAAATATTGCAAAAACAGAAGGTGTTTCTATGCAAGAATTAGAAACCATTACTGGAAGTGGAAAAGATGGTAGAGTTACTAAAGACGATATCTTACAATTTATAGAAAATAAAACTTCTGTATCCAAAGCTGTTAAAGAAGAATTAAAAGTAGAAGAAAAAACTACTATACAACCTATTAAAAAGGAGCAACCAAAAGTAGCGCCAGTTTCTATAGTTGGAGGAGATGAAATAATAGAAATGACCAGAATGGGGAAATTGATTTCCAAACATATGGTAGATTCTATACAAACTGCTGCTCATGTTCAATCTTTTATAGAAATAGACGTTACAAACATAGTAAAGTGGCGAGATAAGGTAAAAGATGCTTTCTTTAAAAGAGAAGGAGAGAAGTTAACTTATACGCCAATCTTAATGCATGCAGTTGCAAATACAATAAAAAAATACCCAATGATTAATATTGCTTTAGATGGTGATAAAGTCATAAAAAAGAAAAATATTAATCTTGGTATGGCAGCAGCTTTACCAGATGGAAATTTAATTGTTCCTGTTATTAAAAATGCAGATCAATTGAATTTAGTAGGTATGACTAAGTCTGTAAATGATTTGGCTACTAGAGCTAGAAATAATGCTTTAAAACCAGATGATATTCAAGGAGGAACCTACACTGTAACTAATGTTGGTAGTTTTGGTTCTGTTATGGGAACACCAATTATTAATCAACCACAAGTGGCAATTTTAGCTTTAGGAGCAATTAGAAAAATGCCTTCAGTAATAGAAACTCCTGAAGGAGATTTTATTGGCATAAGACAAAAGATGTTTGTTTCGCATTCTTACGATCATAGAGTTGTAAATGGTGCTTTAGGAGGTATGTTTATTAAAACATTAAAAGAAACCTTAGAAGCTTGGGATTTGAATCAAGACTTTTAAAAAAAAAACATAAATAGAATTATAAAACGCTTGGTAAATCCAAGCGTTTTTTGATTTAAAAAACTATATTCGTACTTAATAAACCAATTACTATAAATTTTAAAAAAAAATGAAAATGAAAAAATTAATCTTCTTATTTGTATTAACTCTAGCTATAAATAGTAGCGCTCAAGAATCTACTTTACTTCGTTTAAATTACGAAAAAGGAGCAACTTATGATGTATCTATGAAAATGTCTCAAGATATGGGAACAGTAATGTCTATGGGGATGTCTATGAACATGGGAATTAAAATATTAGATGTTGTAGATGGTGTTTATGAAAGTGAAATGAAATTTACAAAAATTTCTATGGACATGCTACAAGGAGGAAATGTAATGAGTTATGATTCTTCTAAATCTGATGATGAATTAGATGATATGGGTAAAATGATGAAAACTCAAATGGGACCAATGTTAGAAGCTGTAATCTATGCTAAGGGGAATGATTTAGGTGAAGTTCTTGAAGCTAGAGCAGAACCAAATGTACCAGGTGTTAGTGACATGGGGAAACAAACAAGTAACGTAGTCTATCCTAAAGAAGCTGTAAAAGTTGGAAGTACTTGGACGATGTCTAAAACTGAAAAAGGAATGGTAATGGATTTTGTTTATAAAGTAAAATCTATTTTAAAAGATAAAGTTGAATTAGATTTATCTGGTAAAGTTTCTGGAATGGCTATTGGAGATATTACAGGAAATATGCAAATTGATAGAGCATCTGGTGTGCCAACAACTACTGAAATAAATATGGTATTATCTGTTAGCGGACAAGAGTTAGTCTCAAAAGTGACTATGGATATGTCTAAAAATTAAATGATAAATTTATACATATAAAAAGCCTTGAGAAATTCTCAAGGCTTTTTTATTTTCTTATAATTGTTTTTTACTGAATAACCACCAGTTCATATCTTTGTTTAGTTTATAACCTAGTTTTTCATAAAGAGGAATGGCAGAATTTCCTTTATTTGTATGTAAAATAGGAAGTTTGTTTTCTTTTAAAATATCTTTTGTTACATGTGAAATTAATTGTTTAGCGAATCCTCTTCTTGTATAATTAGGATGCGTAACAACAGAACTTACTTCTATAAAATCATTTGTTTGCATTCTTTGCCCAGTAATAGCTACTAATTTAGAGTCTTTAAAGATTCCAAAGAATTTACCCATATCAAAACCTCTTTTCTGATAAAAACCAGGCATTACTAACCATATTAAATCGTAAATTTCATCTATATAATCTTCTGTTAGTAAGACAATGTTTTCAGTAATTTCAATATCTACCAAAGTGTCTAAAACCATTTGGCAACCATTAATTTTTTTCTCTAGAATTACATTATTTGCATCTACTATTGGAGTTAGGTTTTCAGAAACAAGAAAGAATCTATCTGACATTTTAGCGTATTCATTTAATGCATTAGCTGTTTTGTTTACATCTAAAAAGGCACCAAATATACATATGTCAGGCTTGTAAAATTGAACTCCATCAAATTCTACAAGAAAATCATTATGTGTCTCTTTTAAAGAATACCAAACAGGGTTTTTTAACTTTTCTTCTAAAGCTGTCATGTTGTAAATATCACAAAAAAAAACTCGCAATTTGCGAGTTTTTTTAATTTATTAAATTTTTATAAAAAACTAAGCTAACATTGTAACTGGGTTTTCAATAAATGTTTTTAATGTTTGTAAAAATTGAGCTCCAACAGCACCATCAACAGTTCTATGATCACAAGTTAAGGTCAATTTCATTGTATTTCCAACAACTATCTGTCCGTCTTTTACAACTGGTTTTTGTACAATTGCACCAACAGATAAAATGGCTGAGTTAGGTTGATTGATGATAGAATTAAAATTCTCTATTCCAAACATACCTAAGTTAGAAACTGTAAAAGTACTTCCTTGCATTTCTGTAGGAGCTAATTTCTTGTTTCTAGCTTTACCGGCTAAATCTCTAACGCCAGCACCAATTTGAGTTAAACTTAATTGGTCTGTAAACTTAATAACAGGTACTAATAAACCATCATCTACAGCTACAGCTACACCAACGTGTATGTGACTATGATAAACAGTATTAGCGTCTGTCCAAGAAGTATTTACTTGTGGGTGCTTTTTCAAAGCCATTGCACAAGCTTTTACAACCATATCGTTAAAAGATACTTTAGTATCTGGAATTGCATTTATGATTTTTCTAGAAGCCATTGCATTGTCCATATCAACTTCAATATTTAAACTGAAATCAGGAGCAGAAAATTTAGAATTACCTAAAGATTTTGCAATTGCTTTACGCATTTGAGAATTCTTAACTTCTTCAGAATTTTCTTGACCAGAGGCAACTAAATTACTAGAAGCAGCAACTTCAACTACTTTTGCAGCTGGTTTATAGTTTTCTACATCTTTTTTAGTAATTCTTCCGTTTTCACCAGAACCATTTACATCAGCCAAATTAATTCCTTTGTCAGAAGCTATTTTCTTAGCTAATGGTGAAGCAAAAATACGTCCGTTAGAAGTAGAGCTTGTTGCAGCCACTGGCTTACTTTCTTCAACTTTCGCTGCAGGTTTAGATTCTTTATTTTCAACTGGTTTATCAGCTGTAGCTGTTGCAGGTGCAGCAGCTGCGCCTCCATTAGCAACCAATGCAGAAACATCTGTTCCAGCAGGTCCAATAATAGTTAATAAACTATCTACAGGAGCAGTTTCTCCTTCTTGTACACCAATGTATAAAATTGTTCCTTCGTAGAAACATTCAAATTCCATTGTTGCTTTATCTGTTTCAATTTCAGCAAGCATATCACCTTCTTCAACTGAATCTCCAACTTTCTTTAACCATGTTGCCACAGTTCCATCAGTCATTGTATCACTTAAACGAGGCATTGTAATTACTTGAACTCCAGCAGGAATAGCAACAGTTTCAGAAGTACTCACTTCTGCAACAGTTTCTTCTTTAACAACCTCTTTCGTTTCTGCTTTAGCAGGTTCTGTACTTCCGCTTATAATTGCAGAAATATCTTCACCTTCTTCACCAATTACAGCAAGTAATACGTCTACTGGAGAAGTTTCACCTTCTTGAATACCAATATGTAATAATGTACCTTCATAGAAAGATTCAAATTCCATAGTAGCTTTGTCAGTTTCAATTTCAGCTAAAATATCGCCTTCCTCAATTTTATCACCAACACTTTTTAACCATTTTGCCACAACACCTTCTTCCATGGTGTCACTTAATCTCGGCATATTTATTATTGTAGCCATATCTTAACTTATAAAAGGATAATCTTCTTGTTCATAAACCATGTCATACATTTGTTGAGTTTCTGGATAAGGAGAATCTTCTGCGAATTTTTCACATTCTTTTACTCTATCTTTTACATCTTTAACAATTGCAGCAATTTCTTCTTCAGTTGCGTAGTTGTTTTCCTTAATTACATTTAATACTTGTGTAATTGGATCTATTTTTTTGTACTCTTCAACTTCGTCTTTTGTTCTGTAATGTTGTGCATCAGACATTGAGTGACCTCTATATCTGTATGTTTTCATTTCTAAAAAAGTAGGACCATCACCTCGTCTTGCTCTTTGTATTGCTTCATCTACAGCTTCAGCAACTTTAATAGGATTCATTGCATCTACAGGTCCACAAGGCATTTCATAACCTAAACCTAATTTCCAAATATCATCATGATTTGCAGTTCTATCTACAGAAGTTCCCATTGCATAACCGTTATTTTCAACAATAAAAATTACAGGTAATTTCCATAACATTGCCATATTAAAAGCTTCATGTAAAGAACCTTGTCTTGCAGCACCATCACCAAAACATGTTAAAGTAACAGCGTCACTTCCTTTATATTTATCTCCAAAAGCAAGACCTGCACCTAAAGGTATCTGTCCACCAACAATTCCATGACCACCATAAAAACGAAATTCTTTAGAAAAAATATGCATAGAACCTCCCATTCCTTTAGAAGTTCCAGTTACTTTTCCATATAACTCTGCCATTACACGTTTAGGATCTTCTCCCATACCAATTGGCTGAACATGATTTCTATAAGCAGTAATCATTTTATCCTTAGATAAATCCATTGCATGCAATGCTCCTGCTAAAATTGCTTCTTGACCATTATAAAGGTGTAAGAAACCTCTTACTTTTTGTTGAATGTAAACAGAAGCTAATTTGTCTTCGAACTTACGCCAGAATAACATGTCTTTGTACCAATCTAAGTAGGTTTGTTTGGTGATTTTTTTCATTCTAATGAATTGTTTTTTGTTTAATCGTTTAAGCAGATGATAATTTTATCCGAGGGACAAAAATAACTGTTTTAAATAGAATAAAAAAAAGAGTTTAAAAAAATTTAACTAAAACGATGTAGTTGGTCTTTATTTGTCTTTCGTAACATTAAAAATAGCTCTTGCTCCTGTAGCTAAAAACCAATATTTAGAAGCTATTTTAATTCCAGAATTATCTACTAGTTTATATTGTGCAGTATTGGCTCCTAATGAACCTTGGTTTAAAGCAATAATTTCAATTTTATTATTACCATCTTCTAAATCTAATTGATAAGATTGATAATGGTGATTTAGTGTGGTTCTACTTACCAGTTCAACATCGTTATGAAAGATTGCAATTACATCTCCATCTATTGCTCCAAAGTCTCTAAATGAAATGGTTACAGTTTTTGATCTAGTTAAAAAATCTCCTTGATGGCTATCTACTTTTTTTATTGTACGTTTTCCATACATTTCTGTAACCCTCATGTTATTTAACTGTTCTCTTGTTAAAATACCTTTGTTTTTAAAATCTTCTTCAGCTTGTTTTTTTCTCAGTTTTAAAGTTTCTTCATCGTAAGCTTTTTTAAAACCACTATTACTGTTTAATTCAATAGATTTTGTTTTTTCTATAACTTTTGTGTTTGTTTTTACAACTGCTTTTATTTTACTAGCTTTATTATTACTTTTTGTATTGTCAAATTGTGCTGATAATTGAGCAGCAGAGAGTATAAAAAGTAAAAAAGTAAAAATTTTAAGAGATTGTTTCATTATTGATTTTATTGCTGATAAAATAGAATACAAATATAATGCCGATTTAAAATGAATTTCTTTAGATTTTGTTAAAAGTATTTATTTTACAGGAAAATTAAAATATTGTTTAGGAAATGGTTCGTTTTTTAATGTAAAATGCCACCATTCATTATCATAAGGCTTAAAACCGTTTTCTAACATTATTTTTCTTAAAAACAATCGATTCCTTTTTTGAATTGTACCAATTTTTTTATAAAATGGATGAGATGCTTCTCCAAAGAAATCATATGGACTTCCCATATCTAAATCTTTACCATTTTTAATATTTACAATAGTTAAATCTAAAGTACTACCTCTTGTATGTCCAGATTTTGAAGCGATATAACCTTGGTTAAAAAGTTGACTTTTAGGAACATTAGGATAATATTGTTTTTTCATTAAAGTATCTTCTAAATCTTTTGCCCAACGTACAAAATGATCTACAGATTGTTGAGGTCTGTATGCATCAAAAATTTTAAGACTTAAATTCTTTTTTAATAAAATTTGCTGTATTTTTTTTAAAGCA
>CBDUHF010000080.1:0-10695 GCA_965367085.1 uncultured Polaribacter sp. | reverse complement strand
AATTCCTTTAGCAATTGGATTAAATATTAACTTCTTTACTTTATTTACAGAGTTTGATGCTAATATATATTTTGGAGGAGATAATGTTGGTTTCTGGGGTCCTTTAGCTTGGACAGTTATTTATGGATTACTAATTGCAACCTTCTTAACTTTAATTGTTGTGCCAATTTTATTCTTTTTAATTACTCAATTTAAAATGTGGTTAAAAAGCAAAACATCTTCTAAAAAAATGATTCCTTAAGAAGTTTTTAATATGGATAAACGATTAGATGATTAAATTACAGTATACTAGATTATAATTAAAAAGGCTGAAACTATATTGTTTCAGCCTTTTTATATTATTTTATGGATGGTGATAGTATATTGTTTTATTACTCACCATGTATTATAAAGTTTTTCATTAAACAAAAGACTTTTAGACAAAGTTAATTGCAAAACATTAGAATTAACAATCTTATTTTATTAAGAAAGGGTTGAAATAATTAAATTTCAACCCTTTTCTATTACTACCCCAAAAATTAATTTTTTACTATTTTATGAACTATAATTGTATCATCTTCTAATAACGTTTTTACAATTAAAACAGCATTTCTTTTTAATAGCTTAGAAGTTAACTGAACATTTTCTGAAGAACCCTTTTTTGTAATTAGCTCTTTTCCTAATAAATTATAAACAGAAACTTTCTTAATAAGTGAATTATTAGATGTTTTTATTACTAGGTTGTTTTTAAAGTTTTCTATACTAACTTCACCTGAAATTTCATCACTTATTACTGATAAAACTTTAGCACTTCTACCAATAACTAACACAAAACGATCGTTAAACGTACCTGTTTCTGTTATTGAAAAATTATAATCACTTTCTTTTAAACTGTGCTGAATATTTAATAAGTTGTCTTGTAAATACATTTCAGAATTTTCAATATTTCCATTAAATTTATCAATGCTAATTGTAAAATCTCCTAAAACACTAGAGCTAAAACCTAAAGGAATTTCTTCAATTTCTTTTAAAGGAGATTTACCTTGAATTACAAACTGCCTTCCATCAATTAAAGAATAAAAATTTGCACTTGTTCCTCCGTCTAATTTTTCGCCATCATATAACCTATCAATACCATCTGTAGCTCTCTCTAAGAAACCTATTAATATTTGATTAAAAGATTTATTACTAGATAAGTTTAACCAAATTTTATCGTCTTCTATTGCTTTTGTTTCATTCTTATAGAAATTATCATTGCCACTACTTACCCTAATACTATTATTAAAATCTATGGATGAGGATGTAATTGCTTGCACAAAAAATCCTTGTCCAGACGCAATAAAACTTGTTGGAGCAGCACAACCACTACAACTTGCAGTACTACCTGTTCCGTTCCAAGAAACATAATCATCTTGTGTGTAATATGCAGAAGAATTTTTAGCGGTATTATGTGTCCAAAAATAAATTGTTCCGTTTAAATCTTCATTTTCAGACAAAAATAAATTTGCATCTATAGCAGAAGGATAAGGATTTCCTATTAAATTCCAATTATCATCTGCTCCACTAGTTGTAGATTCTCCTACAGAAGAACTTACAGATATTGTTCCGTTATTAAATTCTGAACCAGAAAATTCTGCAGTATAAGAACCAGGGTAACTAATACTTGCAGGACCTTGAACTATATACCCAACACCTGGCGTCATAGAAGTTGATGCACTACCACGTTGCCAAGATTGATTACTTGGATTAAAAGAATAATACAAACCTGCATCTGAAGCAACATCTGCTAATGTAGAAGATGTTAATGGTGAAGACCAATAGGTATAAATAGCACTAGATGTTAAGTTTGTGGTGTTTCTTTTTACGAAATAACTACCAGAACCTGAAATTGTAGAATCGTCTGCTACTTGAACTAAATTTCCTGAGTCTTCTATAATTATTGTTCCATTATTAATAATATTATTTTCAATTTTTAAATATTTATCCGCAGAAATTGTAAGTGTACTTCCAGAATTTACTTCACATTCACAAGCATTAATACTTGCTTCTGAAGTCATATCATAATCACCATCAAAAACAACTTTTACACTACTTGATAATGCAGTTCCTGACCAGCTTCCATCCCAAGTTGCTAAAGATTCTGAATCTCCTGTGATTTTTGCATCGTCTATTACCCAGTACTCGTTTCCACTATTATTTTTTATTTCTAATCTAATTTTTAATGTTGTGGTAAGAGGTAAAGAAGAAACTTTTAAAGTACTGTATCCATCAGTTGTTCTTGCTCCTGAACCTGAAGGAGCAAAAGTTGTTGTTGTATTATCTCCATCATAAGTAGTTGTTGCCTCTCCTGTTCCGCTAGAAAAAGACCAAAATGAATTTGCTGATGATGCTCCATTAATAGTTAACTCTTCTGAATAAGTACCTCCATTATCTGTACTAATAAGAACTTTTACGTAATCAGCAGCATCGGCTCCATTACCAGAAGTTCCAGCAAAAGATGCCAATCTAATTGAAAATTCTAAATTTGAATAACTTGTACTATCAAATGTTGCAAAATCTATTGATGATGTATCATCGTTTACTTGTAACCCCTTTGATCCCCCAGAAAACATGTTATCTCCTGTTGGGAAACTACCTGTACCTGTAGATTCAGTTAAACCTGTACTTACAGTATACGTTAATGTTGGTAATGCAGGAACAGTTTCAAAATCTTGACTAAACAAAGTCGCACCAGATGCGCTTGCACATGGTATCGCTCCTGATAATCCAATTCCTTGTATATTAAAAGTAAAAGTTGCTTCATCTACATCATCACTTAAAACAGTAATAATAGCATCTCTTGCTCCTACTGCACTTGGATCGAAAGTAATTTCAAAAGTTGTACTTGTTCCTGACGCAATTGTTAAGGTTGGATTAGAAGTTATTGAAAAATCTGCCGAATTTGCTCCTGAAATTGCTGGGTTTCCAGAAAGAGTTAATGTACTTGTTCCTGTATTTAAAATCGTAAACGATTTCATAATTGATCCTGAGGAAACACTTACAGATCCTAAAAAAGTATTATTTGAAGATGATGTAATTGTTGAACCATCTATAATATTATTTGAATTTCCTTGAATACTTATTTCTGGCCCAGTAACACAACTAATTGAGTGCGAACCTAAATTAGAAACATCATCTGTTGTAGTACAAGTCCATTCTGTGTCTGTAGTAAATGCATCTGTTCCATCTATATCTCCAGCACCAACACTAGAAATTCTGATTAATGTATTTCCTTGTGTACCACAAGTACCTAACCAAGTAGAACCAGGATCTACTCCTATTTGACCAATTACATCTATAATAGTTCCAGATTTTCTTAAAGCTACAACATCATCTCCACTAAAAGCCATAACACCTGCGGTAACTGATAAATCTGCGGTAACTGATAAATTTTCTGCGCTATTTTCTATAACAAATGTACTTTCAGAAGCTATGCTTCCAGATAAAGCTTGAGTTTGAGAAACTGTAGCAGACCCATTTACGTATGTAACAATATCATAATCTGATAAGTTGATAGATGATCCAGTTGGATTATAAATTTCTAAAAACTTATTCTCACCAGAACCTTCTATATATTCTGAAATAAATAATTCTGTACCACATAAAGCACTAGAATTTGTTGTTCCTGTTCCTCTTACATTAAAAGTATAAGATCCTTCATCAGCATCATCACTTGCAATTGTTACTGTTGTTGTTTTAACACCATCTGAAGTTGGATTAAAGGTAACTTCAAAAGTTGTGCTACCTGAAGCAGCAACCGTTAAACTTGGATTGGATGTAATTGAAAAATCTGCAGTATCTCCTGTAGATATTGTTGGGTTTCCAGATAACGTTAATACAGAACCTCCTAAATTTTTAATTGTAAATGTTTTTGCAATTGTTTCTGAAGCAGTATCTGCAGATCCAAAATCTGTATTATTTGTTGTAGTTGTTGATGTAGAACCATTTGGTATTGATGTTAAATTTCCTTCTAGATCTATTTCTTGAGCTGAAGCACTAGAGTAACACGTCCAAGAAATATCATCTATAACTACTTGCTTACTAGTTATATTTCTGATTTCAATAATTATGTTTCCTGTTTCATTAATACCATTTACAGTAAAAGTTTGAATTGTTGTATTATCCCAAGCAACAGAACTTCCTTTGGAAACTCCATTAACAAATAATTCAACCTGTCTATTTCCTCCACCAGTAAATCCTTTTTTTAATTTTACTGTAAAATCTCCTATCCCACCTATAACTGAGGAAGAAGTTACTTTGCTACTCGTATTTTGTAACATTATCCCTTTTCCTGTAATTTCGTAACCTTCATCATCTCTTGCTCCTACATATGTCCAAGTTACGCTATTATCTCCTGTAAAACTACCACTACTATAACCTCCAGAGGCTACATTAGAATTTGTAAACGATTCTGTACCACAAGTTCCACTAGAACTTCCTCCTCCAGAACCTCCTCCACTAGAAGTTCCTGTACCACTAATTGTAAAAGTATAAGTTGCTTCATCAGCATCATCACTTAAAACAGTAATAAGTGTTGTTCTAACTCCATCTGCACTTGGATCAAACGTTACTTGAAAAGTTGTTGAAGCACCAGCAGCTAAAGTTAGAGTTGCAGGATTTGTTGTAATAGAAAAATCTGCAGCATTACCCGTTGAAATTGATGGGTTTCCAGATAATGTTAAAGTTTCTCCTCCTGTATTTTGGATGGTAAATGTTTTTAAAATTGTTCCAGATGCTGAATCTATAGAACCAAAATCTGTATTATTTGTAGTAGTTGTAACTACAGAACCATCTGTTATAGTAACACCATTTCCTTGTAAATTTATTTCTTTTTCCGCTGAAGCACCAGAAAACTTATCTTCAGCTTGAGTACCACCCCAAATTGTAGTTGCAAAAGCAGGATTATCTATAAAAGGATTTCTATTTCCTTGTGCACCTTCTAAAATTGTATTTCTATTTGTTTCATATTGAGAAACGGGGTCTGCTGCATTCCATTCTAATAATAAATCTATCATATTAGAATCTACAGAATTCGTAGTTCCTATTGCAACTCCAGAAGGATAACATCTAGAGCCATAACGGATGTACATATACATCATCATTCTTGCTACATCTCCTTTCCATTCATCTCCTGGATACCAACCAGAACCTGAAGAGCCTGCTACTCCAGAACCTGATGCAAATTTTAAACTACCTCTTTGGTTATTTAAAGTAACATCTGAAGCTCTTAAATGATGAACATCTGCACCTGGACCAGAAGTTCCTAAATTAGGGTTTCCTAAAGATTTTGGATACGTATGTTCTCTATTCCAATCTGTTCCATTAGTACCTCCATTACTATTAACACTTCTAGTTCTATCAGTAATATAATTACCATCAGCATCATTAGAACCATAAATTAGTAAAACATTTGCGCTATTACTTGGATCTAAATCAGTTTGCTGTATAACTGTCCAGCCATAAGAAAGAGTTGTTGTATGTGTATTAATTACTTTTGTAGCAAGTTCATCTCTTAAAGAAGTACCTGTTAAATTAAGATTAACATCGTTATAATACGTTGGAATTTGAGCATAGGCGACTGCCGATATTGCCAAAAGAACTATTAGGGATAGCTTTTTAAACATTTTTAGGGGGGTTAAATGAACATCAAATATAGATAAAAAAAATAAATAACCTTAAATAAGGTAAAGTTTTTTAAATTCCACTTCTAAATAAGCAGTTAATTTGCATAAAAAATATGAATAAAAAAACTTCTTTTACTGTTGATGAAATTAAACGCAAACTAGAACAATATTGTGTATATCAAGACCGATGTCATAAAGAAGTTGAGCAAAAAATGTTTGAATATAAATTGATTCCGGAAGCAAGAGAATTAATACTACTGAGTTTAATGAAAGATAATTTTTTAAACGAAGAACGTTTTTCTAAAAGTTTTGCGAGAGGAAAATTTAGAATAAAAAGCTGGGGAAAACAGCGTATTGTTAGAGAATTAAAATTTAGAGATATTTCTGCTTACAATATTAAAACTGCGTTAAAAGAAATTGATGAAAAAGAATATATAGAAACAATTTATAGAATTACTGAAAATAGAAATGAAGTAATTTCTGAACCCAACATTTATAAAAGAAAGAAAAAACTTGTAGATTTTTTAATGCGAAAAGGTTTTGAAAATGAGTTAATTTATAAAGTTGTTGGCGAGGTAGTTTCTTAATTTAATGAGTCAATTTTTTAGTTCGCTAAAAGACTATAAATGGCTTAGCCCAGATTGAAATGACATCCTTTTTTTGTTTTTCACAAAAAAAGATATAATTGAAAGCTGGAAATAGCTTCTAAAAATTTTTATTGAAACTTTCTTAAAAAAATAGAATCGTTCTTTTTCTTTGCTAAAATTACGGCTTGCACATCTTCATTAGGAATTTCTACAGACAACACATAGTGTTTAATTTTCCATATATCTTGCTTTTTTTCTAAAACACCAGAACCTCTACATGTTCCCATCCAAGTGTTTAAAAGCTCGTCGAACCAAACAAAATTTCCAGAATCATTTACATAAATATTGCGTTCTAAGGTTTTAAAATCCCACGCTTTGCCTTTATCAAAATAAGGTTTACTAAAAGCTGCAAACTTAGTTTTTGTCCAATTTTCTGTAGCATCTGTTCCTATAAAAACAGAAATACTATCCATTTTATTAAAATAGCCATTAAAATCTGCTTCTGATGCTGCTTTATGCCAATTTGTTAATAAGGTATTTACCTCTTTTTTAATTGAAGAAACTTGTTCTTTTGAAACTGCTTTTTTAGATGGATTACAGCCAAAAAAAAAGCACACAACTACTATGTAAACGTAATTTCTCATTAGTTTTTCTTCTTTAATGGTTTAAATGGTTTTAAATCTGCTCGTTTTTTATTCTTCATTTTATCTTCTTCTTCGAGTAATTCTTCCTTTAGTTTTTTATCTATAGAATTTTTAGAGATACTATCTATTTTAGTAGAATCGATTCCTATAAATTCGAAATCTACATCAATAGAATCTTCAAATCTTTTTTGAGAGTGAATGGTATTAATTTTTGAATTAAGAGAAGAAACTGCTGCTATAATTTTATCTACTTCTATATTAACTTCATCAGCTGTAACTGCTGGTATTGAAGTTAAATCTGCTAATCTTAATACTTCATTATTTAAAATATTTACTCGGGCTTTAAATGAAGGAATGTCATAAAGACTAGGTACAATACTATCGTTTAAATTCTTTACCAAATCTCTTAATTCTAATGCATTACTTAGGGCAGCATTTGGAGACGTTTTCTCAAATCTAGAAATAAAAGTATTTATAGAATTTAGTTCTTTCCAACCTTCTACTTCTTTTTTAAATTCTTGTTTTATTTGCTCAATAGAAGCGTGCGTTTTAGAAACGCTTAATAAAGCTTTGGGTTGATTATTGTTTACTGTTTTTTGTTCTTTATCAGCACAAGAAACAAATAATACAAAAAGGAATAAGTAGATAGCGTTTTTCACAGATATAATTAAAAAAGTAAAAATACATAATTTAAAAACAGTACAATTTATTTTAAGAAAATAGTAACAAATAGATATTTATTAAATGTAAATTTATTGAATAATTATTTTTAGGATTATATATTACGAATAATAAAATTAATTACCTTTGTTTTTGATAAATACATAATTTCAAGAAATGAAAGAAACCATCTTAATTTTAGGTGCTAGTGGTCAAATTGGAAATGAACTAACCCAAAGACTGCGTGTTTTGTACGGAAACAACAATGTTATTGCTTCTGATATTAGAGAAGGAGGTGAAGAAATGATGCTTTCTGGGCCTTTTGAAATTATAGATGCTACAGATAAAGAAACCATTTTAAAAGTGGTAAAAAAATATAAGGTTTCTCAAATTTATTTATTGGCGGCAATGTTATCTGCAACGGCAGAAAAATTTCCTCAGAAAGCATGGGATTTAAACATGAACTCATTACTTGGTGTTTTAGATTTAGCTAAAGAGAAGCATATTAAGCAAGTGTATTGGCCAAGTTCTATTGCTGTTTTTGGTCCAACTTCTCCTAAAGAAAATACACCCCAAAAAACAATAATGGAACCAAGCACAGTGTATGGAATTAGTAAAATTTCTGGCGAATTTTGGTGTAATTATTATCATGAAAAATTTGGTGTAGATGTAAGAAGCTTGCGTTATCCTGGTATCATTTCTTGGAAATCTAAACCTGGAGGAGGAACAACAGATTATGCTGTAGATATTTATTTTAAAGCTATTAAAGAAGGTAAATTTGAATGTTTTTTATCTGAAAATACTCGTTTACCAATGATGTATATGAGAGATGCTGTAGATGCAACTATTAAGATTATGCAAGCAAAACCTTCAGATATTAAAATTAGATCTTCTTACAATTTATCTGGTATCAGTTTTACACCAAAAGAATTGGCTGCAGAAATTAAGAAACACATTCCTGATTTTGAAATTACTTACAACCCAGATTTCAGACAAGAAATTGCAGATTCTTGGCCTTCATCTATAGATGATTCTGAAGCTAGAAAAGATTGGAATTGGCAACACAAATTTAATATAACTTCTATGACAAATCATATTCTTGAAAGTTTAAGCGTTAAAAAATAACACCTTTAAAACTACTTGTAAGTTTTTTATTTTTTCATCGTCTATATTTGTAATTCTTAAAAGAAAATAAATAGAAATGTAACAAAGGTTACTCTTGTAATTTTTTAAATAAAATATCTTTGTTCATCAAATATTAGATAATGAAAAATATCATAGAAAAAAGTTTAGAAAACACTATTTCATATAACGAATATACAGATTTAGTAAGTAATTTATTGGCAGAAGGAAAAGCTACAGGACCTAACCAATCTGAAGATTTAACTCATTATAGTTTGTTAAACGATAAAAGAATGAAACGTTTAAACAAAACCACTAAATTATCTGAAGAAACCATACAAAGTTTACAAGAAATTAATGAAGAGCAAACTTGGTTATTAATTACTGAAGGTTGGTGTGGAGATGCTGCACAAAATTCTCCTATAATTAATAAAATGGCAGAAGTAAATGATAAAATTCAATTAAAAGTTGCTTTACGTGATGAAAATCTTGAATTAATGGATTTGTTTTTAACTAACGGAGGAAGAGCAATTCCTAAATTAATTGCTTTAGACAAAGATAATAACGTAATAAATACTTGGGGACCAAGACCAACTGTGGCAACTAAAATGGTTGCAGATTATAAAGCAGAACATGGTATTATAGACGCACAGTTTAAACAAGATTTACAAGTTTGGTATAACAAAAATAAAGGCGAAAGTTTACAAGAAGATTTTATTGAACTTTTTAAAAACTCTTTTGCAAGAGAAGCTTAATTAAAAATCGAAAACAGTTTTAAAACCGTAAATTGAAAATCAGTTTACGGTTTTTCTTTTAGCTATATTTGCATACTTAAAAATAACTCATGTTTGTAGACTACAATTCAATTCCTGAAGAAGCTAAAGTTTGGATTTATCCTTCTAGCAGAAAATTTTATCCAAATGAAATTGAAGTTATAGAAAAAAAAGTGAAAACTTTTGTAGAAAATTGGAAAGCTGAAGATGAAAACTTTAAGGCTTCTTACAAATTTTTATACAACAGATTTATCATCTTAACAGCAGATGATACTGATTCTGCACTTACAAATGCAGATATAGATACTTCTGTTTCTTTTATTTTAGAATTACAACAAGAATATGAAGTTGAACTTTTAGACAGAATGAACGTTTGTTTTAAACAAGGTGAATTTGTACAATACAAACAACTTAAAGACTTTAAAAAGTTATTAAAAAACAAAGCAGTTACTGCAAAAACCATCATTTTTGATAACTTAATTACTTCTAAACAAGAATTTGATAACCTTTGGGAAGTTGCTATTGAAGATAGCTGGTACAGTCGTTTTTTGAAATAATTTTCTAAAAAAAAGAAAAACCAATTCCTAAAGAAAAACTATCTAGCCTATTGTTATGAAATCCTAAAATAGCTTTTCTATGAAAATCTAATCGAACAATAGTATTCCATCTTTTTTCTCCAATTGCTTGTACTCCAATTCCTATTCCATAATATTTTCCATCTGTGTATTTAGATGAAGGTCTCCACATTTTACCATAACTTGTTTCTATAAACAAAGTATTATTATCTTTCTCTGTAATATTATAATGCAAGGTTCCATAAGTAGGAAAAGCACTTACCGCATAATTCCAATGATAATCAAAACCAGCATTAAAACTAGCTGCAATTCTTCTATTAAATTGATATCCTAAACCTGTTCTTAGAAACAAAGCTGCAGGAATTATAAGAGGTTCACCATCATCTGGATCTAATGTATAATATTCATTAATTGCAAAAGTTAAATTTACAGAACCTGTAAAAAATGGTTTTCCCTTTTTTTCTTGAGAAATTGAAGTCTGTATTGCACAAAAAATGGAAATAAAAAGTAGAAATTTTTTCATGGAATAGTTTTTGGTTGTTTCTTTAGAAACAAAAACTATTCCGCTTTTAACTTATTGATAAAACCTTCTATAGAATCTGCATTATCAACTGAAAAATCTCCAATTTTAGTTCTTCGTAAAACTGATAAATGAGCTCCAGAATTTAAAGCTAAGCCAAAATCGAATGCTA
>CBDUHF010000079.1:0-10772 GCA_965367085.1 uncultured Polaribacter sp. | reverse complement strand
ATGAAAACAGAATTAATAATTCGTTCAAATTCATCTGATATTGATTTTGCCTTATTAAGAGATGGAAAACTTATTGAATTAAATAATGAAACAACTGATAACAAATTTTCTGTTGGCGATATATTTTTAGCCAAAATAGGAAAAGTGTTAACAGGTTTAAATGCAGCCTTTGTAAATGTTGGTTACCCAAAAGATGGGTTCTTACATTATCATGATTTAGGTGCGCAAGTAAACTCATTAAACGCATTCATTAAGAAAGTAAGTATAGGTAAGTATAAAGAATTCACTTTAAAGAACTTCCAATTTCAGGAAGAAATTAACAAAGACGGTAGTATTAACAACGTACTAAAATCAGGGCAAAACCTATTAGTACAAATAGTAAAAGAACCAATTTCTACAAAAGGACCAAGATTAAGTTCTGAGTTGTCTATTGCAGGTAGATTTTTGGTTTTAGTTCCTTTTTCTAACAGAGTTTCGGTCTCTCAAAAGATAGAAGACCCAAAAGAAAAAGAACGTTTAAAAAGATTAGCAAAAAGCATTAAACCAAAAGGGTTTGGTGTTATTTTAAGAACTGTTGCAGAGGGTAAAAAAGTTGCAGAATTAGATAAAGATCTGCAAAACTCATTAGATCGTTGGAAAACAATGTGTAAGCGTATTGCTAACACAAATACACCAACAAAGATTTTGAGCGAATTAAACAGAGCATCTTCTATTTTAAGAGATGTAATGAATGACTCTTTTACTAGTATTGTAACTAATGATGAAACTCTTCAAGTTGAAATTAAAGAGTATTTGCAAGAAATAAATCCAGAAAAAGTGGGAATTGTAAAATTGCATAGGTCAGAAACTCCAATTTTTGAAAAACATGGAATCGAAAGACAAATAAAAACATCGTTTGGTAAAACAGTTTCAATGAGCAAAGGTGCCTATTTAGTTATAGAGCATACTGAAGCTTTGCACGTTATTGATGTAAATAGCGGAAACCGTTCTAATAAAGCAGGCTCTCAAGAAGACACTGCATTAGAAGTCAATTTAATTTCAGCTACAGAAGTAGCGCGTCAGTTACAACTGCGCGATATGGGTGGAATTATAGTAGTTGATTTCATTGACATGCATAAAGCTGAAAACAGAAACAAACTGTATCAGCATTTAAAAGAGCAAATGTCTTTAGATAGAACAAAGCACAAAATATTACCTCCAAGTAAATTTGGATTGGTACAAATTACAAGACAAAGGGTAAGACCAGAGTTAAGTATAAAAACTACCGAAGCCAACCCAAACAAAAATGGAGAAGTAGAAGCTCCAATAGTTTTGTTAGACAAAATTGAAGCAGATTTAGAAAAATTTCTTTCTAATCCAAAAAATAAAAAGATACAGTTAAATGTGCATCCTTTTATTGCTGCTTATTTAACAAAAGGAGTAAATTCTATTCGTTTTAAATGGTATTTAAAACACAAAAAGTGGATTACAATTATACCTAGAGATGCTTACACATATTTATATTATAAATTTAAAACTATTAAAAAATAGTTTCTTAATATAAAAAGGCAATAATTTTTTATCAAAAAACCCCGCAACTTTTAAGTTGCGGGGTTTTGTTTTATATAATAGTTTCTATTTATTTTCTTTAATTAAATAAATATAAACTGGGTAATGATCTGAATACCCACCAGAATATCCACCGTTAGAAAAACTTCTAAAAGGATATCCTTTATATTTTCCTTTTTTGGTAGTTAAAAAACGCTTGTTAAAAACCATTGCTTTGTACATTTTATAAGTAGAAAAATCTTTTTCTCCGTTATCTAATAATGGTGAAGTAAATAAAATTTGATCAAATAAATTGATTTTATCTCTATATTTTAAGGTGTTAAATCCTCTACGAAACATGTCTTCATATGGGTTAAACAAATCTCCATCATTTACATTTTTCTTTCTGCTTTTAGTTTTTAATACCTTTTTAAAACTAGCATTTGTTGGGTCGTCATTAAAATCGCCCATAATTAAGATTTTAGCACCTGGATCTTGTTCTCTAACTTGCTTTATAATCTTTATGTTTTGATACGCTGCCTTTTCTCTATTGGGTCTACTTGCAGCTTCACCACCTCTTCTAGAAGGCCAATGATTTACAATTAGGTGAATTAATTCTCCATCTAAATATCCAGAAACCAACAATTGATCTCTTGTATAAACTTTATGATTGTCTTTGTAGATATTTGGGTCAAAAACTTCATGATGAATTGGGTTAAAATATCTTTTTTGATACAACAAAGCAACATCAATTCCTCTTTTATCTGGAGAATCATAATGTACAATTCCGTAATTATTTTTCACTAAATGTTTAGATTTCACTAAATCTTCTAAAACATTCAAGTTTTCTACTTCTGAAACTCCAATTATTGCAGGACTTGTTTTAGATTTATCTAATCCAATTTTTGCAATTGTACTACTAAGTTTATCAATTTTATCCCAATAAACTTTAGATTTATTAGATTTTAATTCCATTATTGGACTCGCTTCATCATTCTTTGTGACATCATTAATGGTGTCAAATAAGTTTTCTAGATTGTAAAAAGCAATCGTTCTAATATTATATTTTTTTCCATTTTTTTGTGCATTACATACTGTAATAACAAATGAAAAAATGAAAATAAGAATATTTTTTTTATTCATTTTTAGGGTTTTTTTAACTGAGTAAAAGTAAGAAACTAAAGTGGTATCAAGAATTTAGAAAGCTCATTTTTTGGTATAATAAATATTTTTTTATTAAATTTAAGTGCTATTTAAAAAAGAAAATTTAGAGTACAAATTGTTTATGAAAAAAATTGTTATGGCAACATGCTTGCTATTAGCTTCATTTTTAGAGGTTAATGGGCAGGGTAATGTGAAGGGAATTGTTTTAGATAATGATTCTGAAAAACCGCTCCAAGGTGTTTTTGTAAAAGTAAAAAACACATCTAAAAGTCAAACTACAGACTTAAATGGTAATTTTATAATTAAGAATTTTCAAAATGGGAAAGCCATTTTAGAAATTAAATTTGCAGGGTATGAAACTCAAAATATCCCCATAGAATTTTCTGGTAAGAATTTAGATTTAGGAAATATTCTTCTCTTTAAAGCATATACAGAAACTGAAGATTTAAGCTTAATTACACTCTCAGATGATGAGTTAAATGATGATGCAAGTTCTGCAGATAATATTTCTGGACTTTTACAATCTTCTATGGATATTTTTCTAAGAACTGCTGCTTTTGAGTTCAGTTCCTCCTTTTTTAAAGTGAAAGGTTTAGATTCCAGTAATGGAATATTACTGATTAATGGCATTGAAATGAACAAAATTTATGATGGAAGAGCACAATGGAGTAATTGGGGAGGTTTAAATGATGTGTTAAGAAACCAAGAATTTAGAAGTGGTTTAACAGCCTCTGATGTTACTTTTGGTGGACTTTTAGGATCTACAAATATAGATACAAGAGCTTCAGAACAAAGAGCAGGAGTTAGAGTTTCATACTCTTCATCTAACAGAAGTTATCAGCATAGAATGATGGCTACTTATTCTAGTGGAATGTTAAAAAACGACTGGGCTTTTACCTTTTCTGGAAGTAGAAGAATTGGTAACGAAGGTTTTAACGATGCAACTTCTTATAATGCATACTCCTTTTTTACATCCATCGAAAAAAAAATTAACAATAAAAGTAGTATCAACTTTACAGGTATTTTTACGCCAAATAGAAGAGGAAAATCATCACCAAACACACAAGAGGTTTTTGATTTAAAAGGAATAAAATATAATGATTATTGGGGTTTTTTAAATAGACAAAAAACAAACTCAAGAATTAAAGAAGTTAGTGAACCTATTTTAATGTTAAATCATTATTGGAATCTTTCTGAAAACACATCCATAAATACAAATATCGCCTATCAATTTGGTAAAATTGGAAATAGTAGATTAGATTATAACGGAGGTTCAAGTCCAAGTCCAACCTATTATCAGTATTTACCAAGTTATTTTTTAAGAAGTGGAGATTTTGAAGCAGCTTATGATGCTCAAAATAATTTTCAAATTGATGGACAAGTAAATTGGAATACAATTTTTGATGCAAACAGAACAAATAAAAATGCAGATTTAGAAAATGCCTATGTTTTGTATGAAGATAGAAATGATGATAAACAATTTACAATTAATACAATTCTTAATACTGAACTTAATAATAACGTTTCTTTGAACGGAAAAGTAGAATATAAGCGTTTACGTTCTCAAAATTTTGCAGAGGTAATAGATCTTTTAGGTGGAGTTGGATATTTAGATATTGATCCTTTTGGTGCTAGTGAAGATGAAAAGCAAAACAACCTTTTAGAACCTAATAGGTTAGTTTCAGAAGGAAATAAATTCAAATATAATTTCAACTTAAATTCTGATATTATTTCTGGTTTTGCACAAGCACAATTTGTTTATAATAAAATAGATTTTTTTACAGCTTTTAATATTACTAATACTACACATCAAAGAGAAGGATTGTATAAAAATGGAGGCTTTCCAGAGAATTCTTTAGGCGCATCAGAAAAACAAAATTTTATTGATTATGGTTTTAAAACTGGAGCAACTTATAAGTTTAATGGTCGTCATTTGCTTGATGTAAATACAGCTTATATAACAAATGCACCAACGATTAGAAACACATTTTCTAATTCGAGAGAAAATAACAATGTAGTTTTAGATTTACAAAGCGAAAAAACACTATCAGCAGATGTTAGTTACATTTTTAGAAGTCCAATTATTACATCAAAAGTAACAGCGTATTATACTTCTATAAAAGACGCTACAGAGATTTCTTTTTATTTTGCTGATGGAGTTGGAGGAGATAATACTGCTTTTGTTCAAGAAATTCTTAGTGGAATTAACAAGAAACATTTAGGTTTAGAATTAGGTATAGAAGCACAAGTAACATCAACATTAAACTTGAAAGGAGCAGCTTCTATTGGGCAATTTACTTATGATAATAATCCGAATTTATATTTAACTACAGAAGCAGATACAGAATCTTTAGTTGCAGGTTTTGTTAACGGATTTAAAGATTATGGAATCTCAAATTTGAAGAATTACAAATTAGCTTCAGGACCACAAAATGCATATTCTTTAGGTTTTGAATATCGTGATCCAGATTATTGGTGGTTTGGAGCTACTGTAAACTTTTTCGATAATATCTATATAGATATTTCACCATTAAATAGATCTAAGAATTTTTATTTAGATGATGATGGCTTGCCTTTTTTAGATTATGACACAAACATTGCAAAAGAGCTTTTAACACAAGAAAAATTCGATAAGTATGCTATTGTAAATTTTGTTGGAGGGAAATCATATAAAATCAAAAAATATTACATCAGTGTTTTTGCAACGGTAAATAATTTACTAAACAAAACTTATAAATCTGGTGGATTTGAACAAGGAAGAAATGCCAATTACAGACAATTATTAGAAGATAAATCTTTAGATAAGCCTGTTTTTGGAAACAAATATTGGTATGGTAGAGGTGCAACTTATTTTATGAATGTAAGTGTATCTTTTTAGTGAAAAAATAAAAAAAAAGAGAAAATGAAAAAGAAAATTATAAATAAGTTAATGCTGGTTATTATAGTAAGTATATCTTTTATCACTTGCGTAGAAGATGGAGATTTTACAATTCCAGAAAGTTTAGGCACTGAAGAAAATGAAGCAGTACATAAAATTTTAGATAGTATTTCTAGTGGAACTTTAGAATTAAAAACAATTAAACAAGTAAAAGAATTATACATAAAAGGCAATGATCCTTTAAAAATTGAATCAGAAATTGTTGTAAAAGGATATGTTATTTCTTCAGATAAATCTGGAAACTTCTACAAAGAATTTTACATGCAAGATGCTCCTGAAAATCCAAGTGCAGGAATAAAAGTTGCTTTAAACTTAAGTAATAGCTATAATAAATTTAATATTGGTAGAGAGATTTATATCCGTTTAAAAGGATTGTATATTGGTGAAACAAATTCTGGAGATGGTATTATTACGATTGGAGGAAAAATAAGCGCTACAGATAATTCAGAAATTGAAAATGTAACAACAAATCAAATTCCAAATCATATTTTTAGAACAGAAACTACAGAAGAAATTGTGCCAAAAATCATAGATTTTGCAGCAATAAATGAAACTCATATAGGAACATTTATCACTTTAGAAAACGTGTTTTTCGAATCGAGTTTAACAGGAAAAGCATATGTAGACCCAAAAGAAGATTTTGATACACAACGTAAAATTCAGACATGTTTAGGCTTGGGTTATGATCATTTATTATTAGAAACCAGTTCTTTTTCAAAATTTTCAAATGAAACTTTACCAGAAAAAGCAGGAACAATAAATGCTGTTGTTTCTAAAGATTTTGGAGGAAATTTTATTGTCTTAAATTTAAATGATAGCAATGATATTGTTATGAATGATGAAAGATGTTCGCCATTGCCAATAGAAGATTTTACAACAATTTTATTAGATGAAAATTTTGATGACCAATCTGGAGATATTTCTGTTCCAAATTGGATAAATTTTAGAGAAGTTGGTACAAAATCATGGAGATCTTATACAGATAGTTATTCTCAAAGTAAGGCAGCAAGAATTGGTTCTAGCAGTTCTAATGATGATGAAACAATTACTTGGTTAATTACAGAAAGTATAGATTTAGACAGTACATCGCAAGAATTTCTATCTTTTGAAACTTCAAATAGTTTTGCTAATGGAAGCGAATTGGAAGTTCTAATTTCTACAAATTTTAATGGCGATAAAAACAATATAAATGCGGCAACTTGGGATGTATTACCTGCAAAAATAGTTTCAGATGGAGAAAATTTTAAAAGTTGGATTCATTCTACTTATATAGATTTATCAAATTATACTGGAACTGCATTTATTGCTTTTAAATATACAGGAAATGGAAACCCGAATTTTGACGGAACTTATGAATTAGATAATGTCATTATAAATGCAAAATAGTAAGCACTTAAAAATTAATTTTTAGTATTTGGGTGTTTTTCCTCTTTTGTTAACATGTTGTTTTTCATAGTTTTGAAGTATATAAAGATAAAATTATGAACGTACATATATTAGAAAAGCCTGTTAATAAAAGTAGCTTTACTTTTAATGTTGAGCTAAAAGAATTAAATGTAAGTGGTATTGTAAATTTTTATTCGAATAATAATTCAGATAATTTTCAATCTTTTTGGAATGGCAAAAAAATAACCATTCCTGTTTATGGAGTTTATAAAGTGTCTTGGGGATTTTATCAAAATTCAATTCAAACTTTTTACAAAGATAGTGTGGCAGAACTAGGATTGATAATTAAAGAAAAAACACAAGATGAAAAAGCAAAAATAACAAAAGAAACTCCAAGTTTTCACGCATTAAAATCATCTCATAAATCTTTTACATTTCTTTTTAGAGAAGGTGAAACAATATCTTTAGAAGCAAATTTTTTAAATACTCAAAACCCACATATGAAAAATATTTATTTAAAAGTAGAAAAGTTAAATATGGATGAGAATAATAAATTTGGTTACGAAAATTAGTTTGTATGATTATTTTTTGATTATGAAAAGTGTTTCAATTTAAATTGAGGCACTTTTCTTATTTTTACACTATGGAAAAAATTGAACACATTGGTATTGCAGTAAAAAATCTAGAAAAATCTAATGAGCTGTTTGCTTCTCTTTTCGGAAAACAGCATTATAAGATGGAAGAAGTTGCTTCAGAAGGAGTAAAAACTTCTTTTTTTAAATCTGGACCCAATAAAATTGAACTATTACAGGCTACAAATTCAGAAAGCCCTATTGCTAAATTTATAGCTAAAAAAGGCGAAGGAATTCATCATATTGCATTTGCAGTTTCAGATATCGTTTCAGAAATAGAAAGGCTTAAAAAAGAAGGTTTTATTGTGTTAAATGAAACTCCAAAAAAAGGAGCAGATAATAAATTAGTAGCTTTTTTACATCCAAAAACTACAAATGGAGTTCTTATAGAATTGTGCCAAGAAATAGATTAGTTAAAATACTCACAACAGTTACTGTCAACTGCTTACTAATTATTATCTTGCAACGTTTAAAAAACAAAAAATATAATGTCAACTAAATTTGATTCTTATCAAAAAAGACGACTGCAATCTTCTTACTTATCTGTAGTAATTAGTATTGCTTTAGTGCTTTTTATTGTTGGTGTTTTGGGCTTAGTTTTATTAAAATCTACAAAAGTAGCAAACCACTTTAAAGAAAAAGTAGCTATTACTTTATTTTTAAAAGACGAAGTTTCTAAAGAAAATATAGAAACTTTAAGAACATCTTTACAAAAGGAAGAATTTACAAAAAAGATATTTTACATTTCAAAAAAGGAAGCTGCAAAATCTTACAGCAAAGAAATTGGCGAAGATTTTTTAAAATTTTTAGGTAAAAATCCATTAAAAAATGGAATTGATATTTATCTAAAAGCAGAATTTGTAACTCCAGAAAAAATGCTAGAATTAGAAACAAGGTTTTTAAAAAATGCCTTTGTTGCAGATGTTTCTTATGATAAACCTCTTATAAAATTATTAACTAAGAATATAAAGAGAATTAGTTTTTGGTTATTGGTTTTAAGCGGATTTTGTGGTTTGGTTGCAATGATTTTAATTAATAGTTCTATTAGATTATCTATTTATTCTAAAAGATTTAATATAAAAACCATGCAAATGGTTGGCGCTACCAAAGGTTTTATTAGAAGGCCATTTATTTGGCGAAGTATAAAATTAGGGATGATTGGCGCAATTTTAGCTCTTATTGGGTTAGCAGTTGTTATTTATTATATAGATAAATACATACCAGCATTAGAACTTTTAAAAGATTATACTTCTTTAGGTATTTTAGTTGGAGGCGTACTTTTATCGGCTTTTATTATTACTTGGATAAGCACATTTTTTGCAACTCAGCGCTTTTTAAACCTTCAAACAGACGAACTTTATTATTAAAAAAATGGAAAACGAAAACATACAAGAACCAGAATTTTTATTTGGTAAAAGAAACTATATTATAATGATAATTGGACTTATTGTTATAGCTCTAGGATTTATTTTTATGTCTGGCGGAGGAAGTGATAATCCTGAAGTTTTTAATGAAGAAATATATAATTGGCAACGAATTCGTTTGGCGCCAACATTAGTAATTATTGGCTTAGGAATAGAAATTTACGCTATTTTAGCAAATCCAAAAAAATAATAAATGGATATTATAGAAGCAATTATATTAGGAGTTATACAAGGTTTAACTGAGTTTTTACCAGTGTCTTCTAGTGGACATTTAGAATTGGCAAAAGCAATTTTAGGAGACACCTCTGTACCAGAGGAAAGTTTAACTTTTACTGTAGTTTTACATTTTGCAACTGCATTAAGTACATTAGTTATTTTTAGAAAAGAAGTAGCAGAGATTATAAAAGGTTTATTCCAGTTTAAATGGAATGATGAATTTAAATTCTCGTTAAAAATTATTCTTTCAATGATTCCTGCAGTTGTTATCGGATTGCTTTTTGAAAAACAATTAGAATCTTTTTTTGGAGGTAGAATTTTATTAGTTGGAGTTATGTTATTAATAACTGCTGTACTTTTATTATTAGCAGATAAAGCTAAAAATACAAATAAAGAAGTTACATTTTCTAACTCTGTAATTATTGGAATTTCTCAAGCAATTGCAATGTTACCAGGTATTTCTAGGTCTGGAGCAACAATTTCTACTTCTGTTTTATTAGGAATTGATAGAACAAGAGCTGCACGTTTTTCTTTTTTAATGGTTGTTCCGTTAATTTTTGGTAAAATCGGAAAAGATTTATTAGGCGGAGATATTAGTTTTCAATCTTCAGAAATAATTCCTATAACTGCTGGTTTTATAGCAGCTTTTGTAGCAGGTTTACTTGCTTGTAAATGGATGATTTCTTTGGTTAAAAAAAGTAAATTATCATATTTTTCATTGTACTGTGCAATCGTAGGTTTTATTGCAATTGGGTATTCTCTATTATATTAGAATGACTGCTGAAGATTATCAAAATGGCCAGGTTTTATTGATAGATAAACCCCTAGAATGGACTTCTTTTCAGGCTGTAAATAAATTACGTTGGGAAATTAAACAACGTTTTAAAATAAAAAAGATTAAAGTTGGTCATGCAGGTACTTTAGACCCTTTGGCTACAGGTTTGTTAATTATTTGTACAGGAAAACAAACAAAACAAATAGATACTTATCAAGGTCAGATAAAAGAATATACAGGTACATTTACTATTGGTGCAACTACACCAAGTTACGATTTAGAAACAGAAGTAGATAAAACGTTCCCTACAGAGCATGTTTCAGAAGAATTATTAAAAGAAACTACCAGACAATTTATTGGTGAAATTCAGCAAAAGCCACCCATTTTTTCAGCAATTAAAAAAGATGGCAAACGTTTGTATGAGCTAGCTAGAAAAGGAGAAACTACAGAAATAAAATCAAGAACAGTTACTGTTTCTGAATTTGAAATCACAAAAATAAACTTACCAGAAGTAGAATTTAGAGTTGTTTGTAGCAAGGGTACTTACATGCGATCATTAGCTCACGACTTTGGAAAAGCATTAAATTCAGGAGCACATTTATCAGCATTAAGAAGAACTAAAATAGGTAATTTCAAAGTTGAAAATGCTCAATCCATTGAGGATTTCATTCAAACAACAGACGTCCATTCAAATTAAAATAACGTATATA
>CBDUHF010000078.1:0-10924 GCA_965367085.1 uncultured Polaribacter sp. | reverse complement strand
TTTATTTTTAGAATGCGTGAATTTGAACAAATGGAAATGCAATTTTTTGTAAAACCAGGAACTCAAAAAGAATGGTATGATCAGTGGAAAGAAACACGTTTAAAATGGCACCTTTCTTTAGGAATGGGCGCTGAAAACTATCGTTTTCATAATCATGATAAATTAGCTCATTATGCAGATGCAGCAGCAGATATTGAATTTAATTTCCCTTTCGGATTTAAAGAATTAGAAGGAATTCATTCTCGTACAGATTTCGATTTAAAAGCACATGAAGAATATTCTGGAAAGAAATTACAGTATTTTGATCATGAAGAAAATAAAAGTTATACACCTTATGTTGTAGAAACATCTATTGGTTTAGATAGAATGTTTTTAGCTGTTTTCTCTCATTCTTTAATGGAAGAAGCACTAGAAAACGGAACTACAAGAACTGTTTTAAAATTACCAGCAGTTTTAGCTCCATTTAAAGCAGCAATATTTCCATTAGTTAAAAAAGATGGATTACCAGAAGTTGCCCGTAAAATTATGGACGATTTAAAATGGGATTTTAATGTATTTTATGATGAAAAAGATGCAGTTGGTAAACGTTATAGAAGACAAGATGCAGCAGGAACTCCTTTTTGTATTACTGTAGATCATGACACATTAAATGACAACTGTGTTACAATTAGACACAGAGATACAATGGAACAAAAACGTGTAGCTATTTCTGATTTAAAAGACATTATTAAAGCAGAAGTTGATGTTAAAACTTGGTTACAAAAAATGTAACACTTTTTTAAATATATAAATGAAAAGCAATCCTTTTGGATTGCTTTTTTTGTTTCTAAACTTTCGTGTATTTTTACATTATGCTACAAAGAGTACTATTTGTTTTTTTATGTTTACTACCCCTTTTTTTTCTTGCTCAAGAAAAAGATTCAATCGTATTAAAAAACGGAATTGACAGACCAAGTATTCTTACAACACATCATTTTGGAATTTTTAGCGCAAGAATAAATCAGAATTTTAAAATTCGTCCTCCAAAAAAATCAACAATAGAATTTACTGTAGAAAGTGGTAATAATTTTCATCCTTTTGTAGAAGCTTATTTGCCAAAAGACAAATTAGTTCAGCAAGATTTAAGTAAGGTTATTTGGTTTAACAGACGTTTTAATTTTGTTGATCAGCAAACAACTCCTGCTGATTATATGAATATAATTGTTGATGCTGTTTTTAAAGGTTTTAGGGTAGATTTTACTACAAAAATAGCTAAGAATCACGAATTAGGAATTTCTTTAAGAACTTATTTAGTCTCAGAAGGTCATTATCCTTTTTCACTTTTTTCTGGTGATGAAACACTAGAATGGTTTCATAGTAATATTGCTGGAGGTGAAGATCCTTTTGGAAGAAGATATTATGGTTTAAATAAAGCAAATGTAAAATACACAGATAGAAATGGACGCATTTTGGAAATGAAAAACGGCGACTTTATTTTTGCTGGAATTGAATTGAATCATTTTTATTATCCAGAATTCATCAATAAAAAAAGTTCTGATTTTAAAGTAAATTTTGGCTCTCATTTGGGCATAAATACCTCAAAATTTAATCCATCAATAGATATTGGTTTGTCTGCAAATGCCATTAAAAAATGGAATATAAAAGATAAATATGATTTGCGTTTTGGATTAGGAATTAGTGCTTTAAGAAAGAATATTATCAACTTTAAAGATGTTGTAGAGTTGGGAACCAATACTTTTTTAGGAACTATAGAACCACAAATTGAATTTACAAAATATACTCAGAAAAAGAATTATCATTCATTTGGCGTAAATTATCAAAGACAAACAAGTTATAACAACAGAAAAGAAGCAGATTACACGTTGTATGTAGGTTTGTGGCAAGAAATACATTCTGGTTGGCAAAATGGAGTTCAAAAACTTTACGAACACCTTTCTGCATGGACTTTGTTATATACTTACGGTAGAAAAAACTACAAATTATCACTCTATTTAAAAGAAGATTTGTATGTAAATAATGCTCCTGATATACAAACAGGAGTAAGTTTAAAAATTCCGCTTTCTAAATAATAAGATTTGTATTTTTGCAAAAACTATGCAAAGAACTATCAAAACTTTTTCTGTTGATAAAATTGATGAATTTAAATCGAATTTATTAACATGGTCACAACAATATGAAACTGTTGTTTGGCTAGATTCTAACCAATACAACAAGAGTTATTCTACTTTTGATTGTGCTTTGGCTGCAGATGAATTTACATCGATAAAAACAGATTACTTTAATGCTTTTGAAAAGTTAAAAGAATATCAAACAATTACAAAAGATTATATTTTTGGATACATTTCTTATGATGTTAAAAATGATGTTGAAAAACTTACTTCTAAGAATTTTGATGGTTTAGATTTTGCTGATTTATTTTTCTTTCAACCACAAAAATTAGTTTTTATAAAAGGAAACTCTGTTGAATTTCAATACTTAAGAATGGTTGATGATGAAATTGAAAGTGATTTTGAAACGATTTCTAAATTGTCACCTGAAGCGCAATCAAGAGGTCTCGCCTACTCTCAACAAGACATTAAAGAAAAATCAGATATTAAAATAAAACTTCGAATTCACAAAGATGAATACCACCAAAAAGTAACTAAAGTTTTAGAACATATTCATAGAGGTGATATTTATGAAGCTAATTTTTGTCAGGAATTTTATGCAGAAAATGCAACGATAAATCCGCTTGAAGTTTATCAACATTTAAACGAAATTTCAGAACCTCCATTTGCAACATTTTTAAAAATGGAGCATCAGTATTTATTATCAGCAACACCAGAAAGGTACCTGAGAAAAGAAGGATCAAAAATTATTTCTCAACCTATAAAAGGAACCGCAAAAAGATTACGAAGTAAGATTGATGATGATAAAATTGCTTTTGATTTGTCTAGAGACGAAAAAGAGCGCTCAGAAAACGTAATGATTGTAGATTTAGTTAGAAATGATTTATCTAAAACCGCAAAAAAAGGAAGCGTAAAAGTAGAGGAATTGTGCAAAGTTTATTCCTTTAAACAAGTGCATCAATTAATTTCTACAGTTGTTTCAGAAGTTGAAGAAAATACACATCCAATAGACATTATAAAAGATACTTTTCCTATGGGAAGTATGACTGGAGCTCCAAAATTTTCTGCAATGAAAATAATTGAAGAACTAGAAGAAACCAAGCGTGGCTTGTATTCTGGTACAGTTGGTTACTTTACTCCTACTGGTGATTTTGACTTTAATGTTGTTATTAGAGGCATTTTATATAACGAAGAAAAAAAATACATTTCTTATTCTGTTGGTGGTGCAATTACAGCAAAATCTACTCCAGAAAAAGAATACGAAGAATGCTTGCTTAAAGCCAAAGCAATGAGATATGTTTTATTAAATTCAAAGTAAGATTTACTTATATTTACTCTATGATTACAGAACCAGAAGAAAAATTTGAGAACGTACATTCTAAAATTACAGATAGAATTTCAGAACAATCAATGTTTAATAAGTTTTTAGAATTGTATCCTGAAGAATGGAAACAACTAAAAATTACTTTTTCTAAATTTAAAAGAAGTAAACAATTTGGTAGAACAATTCCATTACCAAGACCAGAACAAGCATTAAGAAAAGACATTAGAGTTTGGTTAAAAAAGAAAAACAGTAATAAGTAAAGCTTACAATTATGACACATAAAGAATTTACTTTTAATATTTATAAAACAGATTTTTTTGGTCAGTTTTGGGAAGCAGAAAACACAAAAGCGGTTATTGTTTTAGTACATGGAATGGGAGAACATTCTACAAGATATACAGATTATGTGATTCCGACTTTGGTAGAAAAAAATTATAGTGTTGTTGCTTTTGATCATTTTGGACATGGAAAAACTTCTGGGAAACGTGGTCATAATCCAAGTTTTGAAGCCGTTTTAGAAAGTATTTCTAAAGGAATTGAAAAAGCAAAAGAACTATATCCTAACAAACCTATTTTCTTGTATGGACATTCAATGGGTGGAAATGCTGTAATTAATTATGTACTTAGAAAAGAACATTCTATTCAAGGAGTAATAGCTACAAGTCCGTTTTTAAAGTTAGCTTTTCAACCTCCTGCTTGGAAATTATCAATGGGAAAAATATTACAAAAAATTGCACCATCTATAACTATGGGCAATGAATTAGATCCTAATGATGTTTCTAGAGATAAAAAAGAAGTAGAAAAATACATTAATGACCCCTTAATTCATCATAAAATTAGTCCTAATTTTTCTTTAACTTTTATTGATACTGGAGATTGGGCAATTAAAAATGCAAAATTTTTAAATACTCCTATGATTTTATTACATGGAACAGGTGATAAAATCATAGATTATAAAGGATCTGAAGAGTTTGCAAACAAAACCAATAAAGCAACTTTAAAACTATACGAAAATGGATACCATGAATTGCATAACGATTTGTGCAAAGAAGAGTTTATGGAAGACATGCTAAATTGGTTAAATTTAAACGTATTCAATATCACAAAAAAAGCGAATAATTAGTAGAGAAAATTTCTCTTTTACAAGTATCATAAAATTAGTTAAACATTTATAAACATTACTTTAAATGAACTATTTTTGTAATATATAATGTTACAGAAATTTAAAAACCATATTCAAACTAATTTCCCGTTTTTACACGGTAAAAAATTACTTATTGCTATTTCTGGCGGAATTGATAGTATTGTTTTAAGTCATTTATTACATCTTTCTCATTTTGATATTTCTTTTGCACATTGTAACTTTAAGTTACGTGGTAATGAAAGTGATGAAGATGAACTTTTTATAAAAGCACTTGCAAATAAATTTGATATAAAGGTTTTAACAACCTGCTTTGACACTGAAAAATACGCAAAAGAAAACAAGATATCTATTCAAATTGCAGCAAGAGAATTACGTTATAATTGGTTTAAAGACCTGGTAAAAGAACATCATTTCGATTATATTATTACAGGACATAACACTAATGATAATTTAGAAACATTTTTAATCAATTTATCTCGAGGAACAGGTTTAGAAGGCTTAACAGGTATACCTCCAATAAATGAAAATGTTGTGAGACCTTTACTTGCTTTTTCTAGGGATGAAATTGTCTTATTTGCAATAAAAAACAACATTACTTGGAGAGAGGATAAATCTAATGCTTCTATAAAATACGTTAGAAATAAAATAAGACATAAAGTATTACCTATTCTTAAAGAAATTAACCCAAACCTTTTAAGTACTTTTCAAAATACTTTGACGTATTTAAATGAAAGTCAACAAATTATTGATGAAAAAGTATCAGAAATTTCATCTAAAATAATTAAAAAAGATGCAAATGGTCTTTTTAAGATTGCTGTTTTAGAGTTAGAAAAAACAGCTAATAAAAAAGCTTATTTATATCAAATTTTAAAAGATTACGGATTTACAGAATGGAATGACGTTTTAGATTTAACTAAAGCCCAATCTGGGAAACAATTGTTTTCTAAAGAATATCGTTTAATTAAAGATAGAGACTTTATCATTCTAACTGAAATTAACGCCAATTTAGAATCAAAAAAACAATTTGAAATTACAGATTCAACAAAGAAAATTAACAACCCTATTTCTTTAAATTTTAATATTGTTGATGAAGAAATTGACATAGATAATAAAACAATTTATGTAGATAGAGACTTGTTAAAATTCCCTTTAAGTGTAAGAAAATGGGAATATGGCGACTATTTTTGCCCAAAAGGAATGAAGGGAACAAAAAAAATAAGTCGTTATTTTAAAGACAAAAAATTATCCCTTTTAGATAAAGAAAATATTTGGTTGCTTGCAAATGCCGATAACGAAATTATTTGGGTAATAGATTACAGGCAAGACAACCGTTTTATAACAAAAAATACGACTAAAAACATTTTAAAAATAACCTCTAAATAAAAAGGTTTTCGTAATATTATTAATTCAAATAAATTCTAGTTTCATGAAAAAATTATGGCTTATTATTACAATTCTTGCAATTGTTTCTTGTAAAAACGAACCTCAAATAGATTACGCCATTATTTCTGGTGATATTACAAATGCGAATTCTGAAATATTTTCGCTTTACAACAAAGTAGATATGTCTGTGAAGAAAAAATTATCACTAGAAAATGATGGAAAATTTATAGACACTATAAAACTAGATGGTTCATCATTATTTGCTATGAGACAAAATAGAAATATGAATAATTTATATTTATCAAAAGGCGATAATGTTGTTATAAATTATGATGCAAAAGATTACGAAAACACATTAACTATTACTGGTAAAGGGTCTAATGTATGTAATTACCTTATCCAAAAAGAAAAAGATACAAAAGCACTTTTAGGTAATGGAACAGAAATTTACACAAAAGAAGAAGCAGCATACAAAACAGCTTTTTTAGATGTTAAAAAAGCACAAGAGGATTTACTTTATAACTATGATGGTTTACCTGAAGAATTTAAAAAGGAAGAATCTAAAAACATTAACTATACATTCTTAGCAAATTTAAATAAGTATAAAAATTACCATTCTTATTATGCTAAGAAACCAAATTTCGAACCTTCAGGAGGATTTTTAGAAGAATTAAATGGTTTAGATTATAGTAATGAAGAAGATTATAAATTTTCTACAAGTTATACCAATCTAGTTTCATCAAAATATAGAGATGATGCAAGTAAATTAGCTAAGAAAGATTCTATTGAAACTGATATTGCAATCTTAAAAATAGCAAATGGAATCACTAATAAAACAATAAAGAACTCTTTATTATATAACAATGCTAGATTTTCAATTACTTACACAAAAGATTTAGAAGGCTTCTATGCAGAATACATAAAAGGTTCTACAGATGAAAAAAACAACAAAGAAATTACTGAAAGTTATCATGCTTTAAAAAAGTTGGTAAAAGGGAATGTCTCTCCAAAATTTACAGATTATGAGAATAATGCTGGAGGAACAACTTCTTTAGATGATTTAAAAGGAAAGTATGTTTACATAGACGTTTGGGCAACTTGGTGTGGACCTTGTATTCGTGAAATTCCATCATTAAAAAAAGTAGAAAAACAATTCCATAATAAAAATATTGAGTTTGTAAGTATATCTATTGATGTAAAAAAAGACCACGAAAAGTGGAAGAAAATGATTGTTGATAAAGAATTAGGAGGGTTACAATTATTTGCTGATAGTGATTGGAAATCTAAATTTGTTGAAGATTATATGATAAAAGGAATTCCTCGTTTTATTATAGTAGACCCAAAAGGAAATATCATTAGTGCAAATGCACCAAGACCATCAGACAAAAAATTAGTTGAATTTTTTGAGGAATTAAACATATAAACTTAATTTTTCTTTACACTTTATTCAAAATTAAAAAATGAAGAAATTCATAGCAGTACTTATTTTATTTTTTGCCATTTCAATAAATGCACAAACAGAACAAAATCCTGTTGTTTGGGAAACGTCTGTAGAAAAAGTTACAGATACAGAGTTTGATTTAATTTTTAATGCAAAAATCTTAGATGAATGGCATTTATATTCACAGTATAATCCAGATGATGCTTCACTCCCATTAGTTATTTCAATTTATGAAGGAGAAAAAGGATTTGATTTAATTGGTAAAGCAAAAGAAAGTGAAACTCATACAGAATATACTGAAATCTGGGAAAAAGATGAAATCTTCTTCAAAGAAAAAGCCGTAATTACACAGAGAATTCAACTTACTAATAAAGATATTACAACTGTTAAATTAAATTTATTTGCACAAGTTTGTAAAGGAGCTTGTATTCAAATAGATGAAAATTTTACATTTTCTTTAAATGGAGAAAAAATTGTAAAAGAAGCTATTGTTTTAGATGATAAAAGTAAAACACTTACTCAAAATTTAAAATTAAATTTAAAAAACACATCACTATTAAAGGTAAATTCTGATGAAAAATCTGAATCTGGAAATACACTTTTTAATATTTTCTTTCTGGGTTTTGTTGGTGGTTTATTAGCATTACTAACGCCATGTGTTTTTCCAATGATCCCTTTAACGGTTTCATTTTTTACAAAACAATCTCAAAGTAAAAGTAAGGGAATTACAAATGCCATTTTATATGGTGTTTTTATTGTTACAATTTACATTTTACTAAGTCTTCCTTTTCATTTTTTAGATAGTTTAGATCCAGAAATATTAAATACAATTTCAACCAACATTTGGTTAAATATTTTCTTCTTTGTGGTACTAGTTTTTTTTTCATTTTCATTTTTTGGATTTTACGAAATAACATTACCAAGCTCTTGGGGAAACAAAATGGACTCTGCTTCTAGCGTTGGAGGAATCATAGGGATTTTCTTTATGGCTCTAACATTAGCCATTGTTTCATTTTCTTGTACAGGTCCTATTTTAGGTTCTCTTTTAGCAGGTTCTTTAACTTCAGATGGTGGAGCAATGCAATTAACAGCAGGAATGACAGGTTTTGGATTGGCTTTAGCGTTACCATTTGCTTTGTTTGCTCTTTTCCCTAGTTGGTTAAATTCTTTACCAAAATCTGGTGGATGGTTAAATACAACAAAAGTTATTTTAGGATTTTTAGAATTAGCGTTAGCTTTTAAATTCTTATCAAATTCAGATTTAGTTGGGCATTGGAATCTTTTAAAACGTGAAGTTTTTATTGGAATTTGGGTTGTAATTTTCATAGGATTGGCTTTATATTTATTAGGAAAAATTAAGTTTCCACATGATTCACCTATAAAAAAATTATCGTTTTCTAGAGTTTCATTTGGTATTTTAACGGTTGCTTTTGTAGTTTATTTATTTCCAGGTGTGTTAAAAAATCCAACATGGAATCAGAATTTATTAAGTGGATTTCCGCCACCACAGTTTTATAGTATTTACGAACAAGAAAGCGATTGCCCCTTAGGTTTAGATTGTTACAAAGATTTTGAAGAAGGTATAGCTGCTGCTAAAGAAGCAAACAAACCCATTTTATTAGACTTTACAGGTTGGGCATGTGTAAATTGTAGAAAAATGGAAGAAAATGTTTGGAGCGAACCAGATATTTACAATCTATTAAAAAATGAATACATTTTAATTTCTCTCTATGTAGATGATAATGAGAAAAAGCTTCCAAAGGAACAGCAATTCGATTATTTAAAGGCAAATGGAAAGGTTAAAAAAATTAAAACTGTTGGCGATAAATGGGCTACATTTCAAGCAATAAATTTTAAAACGGCATCACAACCTTATTATGTTTTAATGAATTCTAAGTTAGAAATTCTAAATTCTCCTCAGCAATATACAGACAGAGACACCTATTACAACTGGTTAAAAGAAAGTTTATTAATTTTTAACAAGAAGTAAAAGTATCTTTTAAGGTATTCAAAAATATTTATCAACTTTTAAAAATTACAAAACCTGAAGATAGAAAGACAAATTAAACATTCTCTTTAAAATGGCTAATATTTCTATCGTTTTCGTAAATAATCAAAGAATTATTCTTAAAAAGGTAGGTTCTTTGATTTCGCTTTTTTGTAATTTTAATCCATAAAACCATAACAAAATGAGTAATCTACCAAAGATTGAAAGATTTAATGAAAATGTTCTTTCTAAGTATCAAATTTACAATAGTATATTTACTACACTTCCTTTTGATACTATAGATGACACTGGAGTTTTATTACCACTTTTACATAAAGTATGTGATAAAGGTTTTGAATTAGAAAAAAATCCAACAGAAATTATTGAGCACTTTTTTAAGAAGTATCAAGAAAATCCTTCAGATAAAGAACAAACAGATTTACTTTTTCGTTTTATACAATTTATAGAACGTCAAGTTGTATTATTTGATGCTGTTGAAGACGCTGCTTATCCGGTTGTAAATAACATGGATGGATTTGGAACTTTAAGAAACTCAAAAGAAATAGCAACTTTAAGTAATAAAAAAGAGGAGTTAAAAGCACATTTAGAAGATTTTAAAGTGCGTATTGTTTTAACAGCACATCCAACTCAGTTTTATCCTGGTAGTGTATTAGGAATTATTACTGATTTAGACAAAGCTATTCAAAATGATGATTTACTTTTAATTAAAAAATTATTAGCTCAATTAGGAAAAACGCCTTTTTACAAAAAAGAAAAACCTTCTCCTTTTGATGAAGCTGTTAGTTTAGTTTGGTATTTAGAACATGTTTTTTATCATTCAATTCCTAAAATATACAACTATATTCAACATCATATTTATGATGGAAAACCTATAGAAAATGAAATAATAGACTTAGGTTTTTGGCCTGGTGGAGATAGAGATGGTAATCCTTTTGTAACAACAAAAATAACTTTAGATGTTGCAGAAAGATTAAGACAGACAATATTAAGAACTTATTATAGAGATGTAAGACGTTTAAAAAGAAGATTTACTTTTGATGGTGTTCAAGAAATTTTAGCAAGAGTTGAAAAAAGATTATACAAACATGTAGTAAGAAGCTATGCGAAAGTAAACTTTTCCCAAAAAATATTGTTAGAAGAATTATATGCTGCTAGAGATATCATTGTAAATGAACATCAATCTTTATTTGTAGAAGAATTAAATGACTTTATCAATAAAGTTAGAATTTTTGGTTTTCACTTTGCAACACTAGATATTAGGCAAGATAGTAGAGTGCATCACACAGCTTTTATACAAATTGTTGAAGACTTACAAAAAACAGGAGATACTACTTTCCCAAAAAATTATTTAAGTCTATCTGAAGAAGAACAAATAAAAGTTTTGTCTGTTGTAAAAGGAGCAATTGATCCTGCTATTTTAACAAATGAAATTTCTGTAAAAACAATAGAATCCATGTATGCGTTGAAAGAAATTCAACAAAGAAATGGAGAGCGTGGTGCAAACAGATACATTATA
>CBDUHF010000077.1:0-10961 GCA_965367085.1 uncultured Polaribacter sp. | reverse complement strand
TTCAATTTGTTTTAAATCTTGCCCTTTTACTTTTATTCCCATTGGTGCACGCATACCAGTTTGTAACATTACCAAACGTGTTTCAATAGGTTGTAATTTTGGAGCAGAAGTAACACCAGGAAGTTTTGTTACTCTAACAATTTCTTTCCAAATATCATCAGGTGATTCAATTTTTGGACGCCAGTTTCTATAAAATTCCCCATCATTATCTTCAACTAATTGAGAACTTTTAATACTACTGAAAGTAGTATTCTCAGAATTGTTTGGGTTTGCTATGAATTGACCATTTTTTAAAGCGAATAAACCTTCTTCATTTACTTTATATCGTTGTCTTTTTCCGTTCTCATTCAATGCGTATTCTGATTTGTATTGAATAACGTTTTCATACATTGATAATGGAGCAGGGTCTAAAGCAGATTCTGTTCTACCTGATTTACCAACAACCGTTTTTATTTCTGGAATAGTTACAACAGCCATATCTAATTGTTGCAATACTCTTTTATTCTCTTCAACACCAGAATGAGGCATTGAAGTTGGCATTAAAAGAAATGAACCTTCATTTAATGATGGCATAAATTCTTTACCAGTATTTTTCATAATGAAAACACCTGCAATTACGATAGCAGTAGGAACAGATAAGAATAATAATTTATGATCTAAACACCACTTTAAAATACGGGTATAAAACTTTATGAATAATGAGAAAACACCTAGTAAACCAAAACAAATAATACTTACAAAAATGAGGTTCCAAAAGATACTTTTATCAACTCCTAATGGTCTCCAATATTCTGCTAATAGAATTACAATTGCTGAAACAGAAATGATAATATTAACAAGGTTTGCTTTCTTTTCATTTATTTTTCCTTGAAGTTTTAAGACTCCAGTAATTCCAAAACCTATTAAGATAATTCCTAACCAATAGCCATATAACATCGCTATAAAACCGACAATTATTAAGATGCTATTTACTACATAATTAAAACTCTTTTTTATAGTTTTTTTTCTGAATAAAAACGCTGCGAAAGGTGGAATTAAAAATAAGGCAACAATTATAGAAGCTGTTAAAGCAAAGGTTTTTGTAAATGCTAATGGTCGGAAAAGTTTTCCTTCTGCACCAATCATTGTAAATACAGGTATGAAACTGATAATTGTTGTCATTACTGCTGTAATAATTGCACCAGAAACTTCTGCGGTTGCATTATAAACAACTGTATTTATGGGTAGTGTTCCATCATCTTCATCTAGGTGACGAATAATATTTTCTGAAAGTATGACGCCGACATCAACCATCGTTCCAATAGCAATTGCAATACCTGAAAGTGCTACAATATTTGCATCTACATTAAAAAGTTTCATCGCAATAAATACCATTAACACAGCAACAGGAAGTAGGCCAGATATTAGTATTGAAGCTCGAAGATTAAAAACCATAATCATAATAACCAAAATTGTTATTAGAATTTCTAATGTTAAAGCTTCGTTTAACGTTCCTAAGGTTTCTTGGATTAGTTCTGTTCTATCATAAAATGGAACAATAGTTACTTGTGAGGTTCTACCTTCTGCTAACACTTTAGAAGGTAAACCTGCACTTAATTCGTTAATTTTTTCTTTAACGTTATTAATAACTTCCATTGGATTTGCACCATACCTTGCTACTACAACAGCACCCACAACTTCAGCTCCTTCCTTGTCTAATAACCCTCTACGAGTTGCAGGACCTAAGGAAACTTTTCCTATATCTTTAATTTTTATAGCTGTAAAGTTTTCTGATGTTACTACTGCATTTTCTATATCTGATATTGATTTTACATAACCTAAACCACGCACCAAATATTCCGCTTGATTGATTTCTAAAGTTTGAGCACCAATATCCTTATTACTTTGTTTTACAGCTTTTACCACTTCACTTAAAGTGATATTATACTGTCTCATTAATTCTGGATTAACATCAACTTGATATTCCTTTACATATCCACCAATAGAAGCTACTTCAGAAACTCCACTTGCAGATGATAAAGCATATTTTACATAGTAGTCTTGAATACTACGTAACTCTTGTAAATCCCAACCACCAGTAACATTTCCTTTTTCATCACGACCCTCCAAGGTGTACCAAAATATTTGACCTAAACCTGTCGCATCTGGACCCAAAGCAGGATTTACACCTTCAGGTAATAATCCGCTAGGTAATGAATTTAGTTTTTCTAGAATTCGACTTCTACTCCAGTAAAACTCAATATCTTCTTCAAAAATGATGTAGATACTAGAGAAGCCAAACATAGAAGAACTACGAATGGTTTTTACTCCAGGAATTCCCAGTAAGGAAGTCGTTAAAGGATAGGTAATTTGGTCTTCAATATCTTGAGGAGAACGACCATCCCATTTGGTGAATACTATTTGTTGATTTTCGCCAATATCAGGAATTGCATCAACAGCAACAGGATCACTTGGTAAAAATCCTGTGTCCCAATTAAAAGGCGCATTTACAGTTCCCCATCCTATAAATAGGAAAAGTAATAGAACTGCTACTAGTTTATTTTCTATTAAAAATTTTATACTTTTATTTATCATTTTTTTGATAATTAAACAATTAGACTATGGTGTTTGAAAAAAACACCGAATACAGCAAATTATCCTTATAACTATGCAGTTATAGGATAAAACGGTCTATTGTTTAAAAATCAAATTAAATAACTCTCGTCAATCTTGTAGATTTCATTTGTGACGATTGGTGGGGCGTACTCTTCAAAAGAAGATACCTTTTTATCTAAACCTTCAAATAGATTTACATAAGAATAAATGAATGAAGCAATAAATACTTTTTGCTCAAAAGAAATTTTATCTACTGAAGATTGTAGTTCATTTTGAGCATTTTTTACAATTTGTTTATCACTGCAGCAGTCTATATTTAAACTTGAGCAATCAGACAAAGAAGATGTGTTTTGAACTTCCATACCACAAGAAGTGGCTTTTTCAAAAATAGCTGTATCCACAAGGGTATCACCACAATAATGTTTTGTGATAGCAAATGAAGTTGTAGAAAATAAAACTACAAACGACATTAAAATAGCCAATATTTTATGAGGAAATTCTTTCATTCTTATAGCAAAGGTACAATAATGAATTAAAAAAGATTAAATTTTATGTTAAAAAAAAGAATAACTCACTTTTTTTGACTATTTATTGATTTTGAGATTTGTAATCTTTATACACTGGTTTTTCTAATTTATTTCTTAATGAAGCCATATCCTCACTAACTTTTCTCTCAATTACTTTTGCATAAATTTGAGTAGTTGCAATTTTTGTATGACCTAATAACTTTGAAACTGTCTCTATTGGAACTCCATTACTTAGAGTTATGGTAGTAGCAAAAGTATGTCTTGCAATGTGAAATGTTAGATTTTTCTTGATACCACATAAATCTGCAATTTCTTTTAAATACGAATTTAGTTTTTGATTTGAAATATTAGGAAATAAGGTTTTTGTTTTCTTGGTTTTGATATGACGTTCATATTTATAAATTAACTCTTTAGCAATAGGTAAAAGTGGAATTTTAACTTTATTATGTGTTTTTTGTCTGTTAGTAATAATCCATTTCCCACCATCTATACCTAATGCAATATTATCTTCGTTGAGGTTCATTACATCTATGTAAGACAACCCTGTATAACAACTAAAAACAAATAAGTCTTTTACTAAAGTTAGTCTTTCAATTTTAAATTCTTTTTCTATTATAGCTTGTAATTCATCTTCTCTTAAAAATTCACGTTCGTTTTTAATATAAGTAGGTTTAAATTTTATAAAAGGGTCTTTATCTATCCATTCCATCTTATACGCTAATGTTACCATTTTACGAAGCCTTTGAATATGTTTCATAACTGTATTGTTTTCCATTTTCTTTTGATGGTCCTCTGGAGTGTGAGTTCGTAAAAACTTTTCAAAATCAATGACAAATCGAAATGTTAATTGCGACAAGTAAACATCTTGAATTTTTCTTTTATCTGTTAAGAATAACTTGATGTATTTTTGAGTTGTGAAGTAATTTTTTAAGGTACCATAAGTCAAAGATTCACTCATTTGAGTATTATGATAATCAATTAAGGTAAGCAATGAATATTCTTCATTATCTTCTCCTAAAAAACGAGCTTTGATACTTTGTGAGCATATAAAAACCTTTTCCTTAACAAGTTCTTGATGTGCCTCATAGATTCTATTTTTTACATTGTCTAAATAGCGATTTAGTAATCGAGATTCTTGTTTATTTCCTTTTGCCATTCCTTTGCCAGAATTCCATTCAGAAACAATTACTTTTCTTTTTAAACTAATGTTAGCTCTTTTTCCATTTACAGTTATTCGTGCATAAACAGAAACTTTATTGTTTTTTGCTCGTGAAGCGTTTACCCAAAATAGTAGGTTAAAATTTGTTTGTGATTGCATAGTTGCCGTCTTTTTAGTTAAACTAATTTTAGACGAAAGTCAAATCAACTATTTCAATTATAATGTTTTAGGTTTTAATTCGGTTCACACTTTTGCAATTTTAAATGTGTTAACCGAATTGTTAACCGAATTAAACCATATTGATTTAATTCTTATGATAGCTTAAAAACCACAAAACCTTATAAATCATACGATTTACAAGGTTTTAGTTTCTATTGGTATTAATTTCAGTCGGGGTGGCAGGATTCGAACCTGCGACCTCCTCGTCCCAAACGAGGCGCGATGACCGGGCTACGCTACACCCCGAAATTGATTGCTCAATTTTGGACTGCAAAGATACATTCTTTTATTAGAAAAACAATTTAAATTAAGAAGATTATCGATTAAAATGAAGATTTATTTTTCTTATTATTTCATTATAAAAACTTATAAACATTCGTTTTTAAAAGAGTCAAAAAACTTTATTTTTACAGTATTAAAATAGATGCAAAATTATGTCAGATAATATAGAAAAAATAAAATGTTTAATTATTGGTTCTGGTCCTGCTGGTTATACAGCCGCAATTTATGCTGCTAGAGCAGATATGAAACCAATTATGTATACCGGAATGCAAATGGGAGGACAATTAACAACTACTACAGAGGTTGATAATTTTCCGGGTTATTCTGAAGGTACAGATGGTACTGCAATGATGGAGGATCTTAAAAAACAAGCAGAACGTTTTGGTACCGAAGTTCGTTTTGGTTTGGTTACTAGTGTAGATTTAAGTAATGAAGTAGGAGGAAAGCATAGAATTATTGTAGATGAATCTAAAGAAATAGAAGCTGAAACAGTTATTATTTCTACTGGAGCTACTGCTAAATATTTAGGATTAGAAAGTGAACAACGTTTAATTGGTGGAGGTGTTTCTGCTTGTGCAACTTGTGATGGTTTTTTCTATAAAGGTCAGGATGTTGTGGTAGTTGGAGCAGGAGATACAGCTGCAGAAGAAGCTACATATTTATCTAATATTTGTAATAAAGTTACAATTTTAGTTCGTAAAGACTTTATGAGAGCTTCAAAAGCAATGCAGCATAGAGTTAACAAAACTGAAAACATAGAAGTTTTATACAATACCGAAATTGATGAGGTTTTAGGAACTAATGTTGTTGAAGGAGTTAGAGCTATCAATAATCAAACAAAAGAAACAACAGTGATTCCTGTAACTGGAGTTTTTATTGCCATTGGTCACACACCAAATTCAGACTTATTTAAAGGTGTTTTAGATATGGATGAAACAGGATATTTAATAACAAAAGGAAAGTCAACAAAGACAAATTTACCAGGAGTTTTTGCTGCTGGAGATATTCAAGATAAAGAATACAGGCAAGCAGTTACTGCAGCAGGTACTGGTTGTATGGCAGCTTTAGATGCAGAACGTTATTTAGGTGCTTTAGAATAAGATTCTAATACTATTTAAACAAAAAAGAGATTGCGAAAGCAATCTCTTTTTTGTTTATTTAAAACCAATATTAAGCAGTAACTGATGCTTTCATAGATTTTCTATAAGTAAAAGAATTAAAGATATTTCTTTTACCAAAATTATTCATCGATTTAGCGTTAATAAACTTTCCAAAAAGTATTTTACTCACACCAAAGTATTCATATTTATTTCCGTCTGTAAAAGTAACTTCTAACAACATACTTTTATGATGCCAATCTGCAACCTGAAATTGGGTAATTGTTTTTTTATAAGCTTCTAAATTAGCTTCTTTTGTTTCTGGAGCAATGCTAACTAAGAAATGATACCCATCTATAATTTGTGTACTCATTACATCTGCTTCTTCTTTTTTTACTTCATCAGTAAATTTATCTGGATGCCATTCTTTTACCAAACCTCTATAAGCCTTTTTTAATTCTTTCAAATCAATAGGACCTTCTACTTTAAAAAGTTTTTTGTATTCTTTAATACGTTTCATTAACTCCTGTTTTTTTTAATTGCGGGCAAAAGTAATCTAATTATCTGAAAAATAAAGAAGTAATTTACTTTTAATCAATGACTTTTATTGTGAAGAAATATATCTTTAAAACGAAAACTTATATTTATAACTGATTTATATCATTTTAAAATTCCTTTTTAGTTTGCATCTTTATAGGAACACTAAAGGTATTTATTATGAAAACAAGTATATCTTATCACCAAGAAAAAAGTGAGTTTCGTCTTTTTGTAACAAAATCTTTTTCTAATTTAATTAATCTAAAAAAGGAAGATAATCAAGCTAAGTTTAATGAATTGGTTTTAAAAATTTTACCAGAAATAGAAAAATATGTAAACCTAAGATTAAATACAGCAATAAAAAAAGGACATTTTTCTAAAAAGAAATACAAAGCAGATGATTTTATCGATCAACTTTTTATAATAGTATATGATAATATAGATGAAGTTGAAAATGAAGAAAATTTCTATTCTTGGTTGTTTAAAAAAACAAACGAATTGTTAGAAGATATTATTGTAGAAGAAGAGTTTAACGAATTTTTCTATGAAAATATAGACGATTATTCTAAACCAGAATGGGAGGAAATGCAAGAAAAGTTTAGTACTGATGGAGATGGAGATCTTGTAATGATAGAAGAGTTAGATGATATGTCATATAATCATAATGATTACAATCTAAATCATGTCTTTGTAGAAGACAAAGAAAAAAGTTTGGTAAAGTTGTTAGATCAAGAATTAGGAGATGACAAAATTAATGAACATATAGAATTGATATTACATAATATGCCTTCTGAAATGCGAATTGTTTTCTATCTATATACAAATCAAAAATTAAAGATCGAAGAAATTTCAGAAATACAAAAGAAAAGCATTACAGAAGTTGAAAAGCTTTTAAGTGATGCACAAAAAGTAATTCAAAGAAGTTTATTTAATAGATATTCTAGTGATTCATAAAATAATTAAACCAGAAAAGTAAATTAAATCCCCAAATTGTTTATTACAGAGTGTTAACAGTTATTAGAACAATAAATACTATACTTTTAGTCGTTCTAATAACTGTTTTTTATGTGTAAATCTTAAGTTTTTTTATAAGTTAACTTGTTTACATATATCTAAAAAAACCTTTTTTAAGATTAGAATAAACGAGTCTTTGTTGTTCAAATTTTTTTCTGAAATCACCATGCATTTTCATTGTATGATTATCGAATTCAATTATGTTTTCCTTGTTTTGGGCTTCAATTTGGGTTTCATGCTCTTCAATTTCTTTGTACATAGTTTCCATGATTTCTAGATGATGCATAAATTCGTTTTGGAAATGTTCTAGCTTAGGGAGAATATTTTTGTTTTCCTTACGATTTATAAGTTCATCTAATCTGTCGTTAAAAAATTTTAATTCTTCACCCCAGAAAGCAAGTTCACCTTTCCATTGTTGATGCTCAAAATGCATATTTGAGTTAAAAATAATTGCCTCTTCCATAATAATATATTTAAAAATTTATTGAATAATATTCATAGCTAAATGATTAATATTAGGGGAAGGTAAAATGATTTACACCACTTTTTTATAAAATTTATTGGATTAATAAGAACGTATTTTTTTAAGACGAATAGAATCTTTTTGAAATTCTGTCCATTTAAACCTACCTTCTAGAATGCCTTTTGTTTCCCAATCTCCATAAATTGGATTTGGAAAAACGATATATTTTTTGCCGAATAAAGTTTTTAAACTATCAACACTTTTATTCCTTTCAATTGTAGATTGGTCTTCAAAAACTGATGAAAAATCAGTTAAATTATCACCAAGAAACAATACTATTTCATGTGTTTTTCTTACAAAATTTCTTCTTGCTTCCTTTTCGCTACTATTATTTTTCAAAATAACATGTATAGAATCTGCAAAAGGAAAACCTATGGATTTTAGGTTATTAACAGTCTCTTTTGTAACATTAATAGATCTATTTGAGATATAAAAAATTTCTACACCCTTACTTTTTGCGTAATTAAAAAAAGCCAAAGCTCCAGGTATCGATTTTGCTTTTTCTTTTTTAACCCATTCTGTCCATCTAAATGTAGAATAGTTTTCGTCGAGTTCTACTTGTTTACCACTATATGGACTATTGTCTAAAACCGTTTCATCAATATCTGTAACAATTGCCAGTGGCTTATCAAAATTATTTTTAGAAAGAATAGCGTCTAGTTGAATTTTAGCTAAATTATAAGCTTGATGAGTTAAAGCTCTGTATTCTGCTGCGTTTTGTTGCCATAAAACAGCTTGAATTGTATGTTCTTTAACTCGCGCTTTTGATATGTTTTCTTGCTTAATTTGAGGTATTTGTGATTTGCATCCAATAAATAAAATAGCAGCCAAAAAAGAAATAAGAATTTTGTTTTTCATTACAAACTATATTTTAATAATATCTGAAGGAGTTTCTATTAAAATGGTTATTTTGCCTCGCAAAGCTATTGGTTGTTTCATTATTTCTGGATTGTGTTGAATCATTTTTATCCAATCATTTGTAGAAAAATTATGAGATTCAAAATTAGATTTATAAGATGGATGTTCTTGATTTACTAAATCTGAAACTTTTATTTGAAGTTTTTCTGCAAGTTCTACAATTTGAGTTCCTGTCAATGTTGTTTTTAGTATATCAACCTCTAAAATAGCCAAACCTTCTGCCTTTGCATATGCTAAAGTTTGTTTAGCCCTTGCAGATTTTGAATGATAAAACAATGTAATTTGTTTTTCTGATGTAGCTATTTCTCCCATATTATTAGTTTTATATTTTACTAATTAGTTTTTTTATGTGTTTCTAAATGATGAAGTAATAATTGTTTCAAACTTTCAAGATATTCCTGCATAATTTTTGCATCCATATGAGGATGATTTACTGAAGGAATTGTCATGGGGTTTTCATCTAAAAACTGATACAATTCAGGGTAATTTGTTTCAATATTTGTTGTGAGTTGAGTGATTTCTGTTAGAATAGTATTAAGTTTTTTCATAACAATAATGTTTTTAAAACGAAATTAAAATAGAAAACTAATAACAATAGTACAGCTTTTTATAACTAATTCATATGATAAAAGTCAGGCATAAAAAATAATAAAACTAAAAAAGACCATCAATAAAGATGGTCTTTTTAAACAAACAACTAAATTCTAAAACTTTGATAAGTTTTTAGAAAATTTTAAATATTTTATTCTTTATCAGTCAGCCTGAGCAAGTTTAAAAAAACAACAAGCCCAGTTTGACATCAAGAGATTTTTAGAAGCAGTATTTATTTTCTGCTTTTACTTTTTCTGCTATTTCGTTACGTAAATCTACAATATCTGGGTAGTTTGCATATTTTGTAAAACGCTTTAAGCCCATTAACATCATACGTTGCTCATCACCTTCAGCAAAAGAAATAATGCTTTCTTTTCCTTTTTCTTCAATAATATCTACTGCGTGATACAAGTATAATTTAGACATTGCTATTTGTACAGATTGAGAATCTTCACCAAAACGTTTAACGTTTTTCTCAGTTCTTAAAATTGCAGATTCTGCCATATAAATTTCAATTAAAATATCTGAAGCAGCAATTAATAATTGTTGATGTTTCTCGATATCTTGACCATATTTTTGAATCGCTGCACCTGCAACCATTAAAAACGTCTTTTTTAACTTAGAAATCATATGCTTTTCTTCAGAAAATAATTCTGAATAATCTGGTGTATCAAAAGAAGGAATTCCCATTAAATCATTTGCAACAGCAGTTGCAGGACCTAAAAGATCTACATGACCTTTCATGGCTTTTTTAATTAACATTCCAACAGAAAGCATTCTGTTAATTTCGTTGGTTCCTTCGTAAATACGTGCAATTCTTGCATCTCTCCAAGCAGATTCCATAGGAGTTTCTTCAGAGAATCCCATTCCACCAAAAATTTGAATTCCTTCATCTGCACAATTCTGTACATCTTCAGAAACTGCAACTTTTAAAATAGAACATTCTATTGCATATTCTTCTACACCTTTTAGTTCTGCTTCTTGGTGTGTGTTTCCAGCTTCTAATCTAAGTGCAATTCTGTCTTCTATATCTTTTGAAGCTCTATAAGTTGCAGATTCACCAACATAAGTATTTGTTGCCATTTCTGCTAACTTTACTTTAATAGCACCAAATTCTGAAATAGGAGTTTTAAATTGTTTACGTTCATTTGCATAATTTACTGCATGAGAAACAATTCTACGTTGAGAATCTAAACAAGCACCAGCTAATTTAATACGACCAACATTTAAAGCGTTCATGGCAATTTTAAAACCTTCACCACGACCAGCTAACATATTTTCTACAGGAACAATAGTATCATTGTAAAATACTTGTCTAGTTGAAGAAGCACGAATACCTAATTTGTGTTCTTCTTCTCCCATTGTAATTCCGTTTGGATTTTCTTTATCATATTCAACAATAAATCCAGTAATATTTTTATCGTTTTCAATACGTGCAAAAACTATCATTAAACGACAAAATCCTGCGTTTGAAATCCACATTTTTTGTCCGTTAATTT
>CBDUHF010000076.1:0-11125 GCA_965367085.1 uncultured Polaribacter sp. | reverse complement strand
TTTAGAATGGAATATCAAATTGGTGATAAAGTCGAACATATTCACGCAGAAGAAAGAGAGCTGGTTAGCATTGATTCTGGTAATCAACCACTCAAAATAATTTCTGCTGTATTTGGCAAATTCAAATCTGAAACTAAAGGAGTTCCTAAAAACTTTGAAGCTTTTGATGTTACTGAAAATATTCAAGAACAATTGATTTCTGGGAATTTGAATATCAAAATTTCAGATGAATTGGTAAATGGCAAAACATTAAAAAATGCTGATAATTTTCTAAAAATTACATTTGAAACCGATGGAAGTTTAAGAACCAGTATAATTCCTGAAGGTGAGTTTTTGAACTTAAGCAGATCTTTTCCTGCCTCAGAAATATATAAAACAAAAGGCAAAACGATTTGGAAAACACCTTTTTCTGGAAGTTTGTCGTATAAGACATACTCAGGAAAATCGAAAAAAGTAAAAGTAAAGGTTCCAAAACCTATTGACCTTTCAAAGGATTGGCAAGTTACTTTTCCTTTAAAAAACGGAACATCAATTAAAAAGAATTATAAAACATTAACATCTTGGTCAGAAGCAAAAGAAGAAGAAATTCAATATTTTTCTGGAACTGCGATTTATGAAAAGGAATTTACGCTAACTAAAGAACAATTAGGAAAAGAATATGCTTACGAATTGGATTTAGGCAGTGTTTCAATAATTGCAGAAGTTTTTATAAATGATAAAAAAGTAAGCACTTTGTGGAAATCGCCTTTTAGAGTATCCATTGATGATTATGTGAAAAAAGGCAACAATACAGTAAGAATAAAAATCACAAATTTATGGGTAAACCGTCTAATTGGTGATGAAAAACAACCTTTAGATTACAAACGAAGAGGTACAAAAACCAAAGCGCTTCCTAGTTGGTTGTCAAATCCAGAATCTCGAGATTCCAAAAGGCAAACGTTCTCCTCATGGAAACATTGGAGTAAAGATGATGAATTAAAAATGTCTGGTTTAATAGGGGCAGTCAAAATAATTGTGTTTAAGTTAAAGCCTATAAAATAAATTCTACATAAAAAGATTAATAATATATTAAATTTCTTTAGATCAACTTTTTTAAAGCTTAATGTTAGGAATCAAAACTTATTGAAAAACAACGAATTAATTATTCAGAACTGTAAACTTCAATCAATATAAACCAAATAGAAATAGTTTACTTGTAAGATAAAATACACAAAAGTAAAATGACTAAAAAACTGTAAAATTAGAAAAGTAATTTCTCAAAAAAAATGTGCCTAAGAGTACAGGAGACTTAAGGATAGTTTAGCCAAGGTATCTTCTTAAATTCAATTTTTTAAAATATTGTGAGTTTTTTAAAAAGAGATTTCCACATAATTGCTACAAATAGTAGTAAAATTAAAAATTAAAAGATAGATTAGGAAAAAATCTGATGAAAACGAAATTCTTTTATGTAAACATTAGACTAACCAAAATCAAATCTTTTAGAAAAAATAGAATTGAATTAATAAATTAAAAAAAAATGAAAAAAATACTCTTTGGATTATTCTTATTTAAGGTGATGTTAATGTCTGCACAATCTTTAGAGCATCCTATTATTTGGACTACTGCTGCTGAGAAACCAGCAATTTTAGAAAAAATTCAAAATTATAATTGGGCAAGTACCATTGTATCTCAAGTAAGAGGGCTTGTAGATGCTAAAGTAAATGCTCATATTTCCAATCCAGCAGCATTTTTAAATACTATTCCAGCATTAGCAGCAGACGATAATATTTCAGAAGCAAATGCAGGTTCTGCCATTTCAGGACATGCTTCAATTTTAAATCACGCATCATATGCAGCTATGGTTTATTATCTTTCTGGAGAAGAGAAATATGCTCAATTTGCTGCAGATGTTTTATGGTATTACATAGAAGAACTTGCTCCACGAACACCAGATAAAACTGCAATGAGCGGTAATTACTTTGCTGACCCTCGAACGGGCTATTTGCAATTTGCGATTGCATATGATTTTATGGTGAATTATTTAAAGAAACCGGAGACCAAAGTGTATCAAATAGCTTCAGGAAATAGAATTTCATTTGATAATGTTAAGGCACAAAAAGCAGTTCACAATATTGCAGTAAATGCACTAGGAGAATTTATAGGGCAAGACAACAGATATGGCAGAGTAGTAAGTAACCATCCTATATTGACAGCTCCTGGTTCTTTATTTACCATACTTTGTGTAGAGGATGATGCTGAAAGAGAAAGATTGTTTAACATTTTCTGGAACGCAGGAACTAAACGTCAAAATTCTTTTACAAAAACAATTTTACCAATATTCGGAGATCAAGGTATTTGGCCAGAACCTATAAGCTATAGCTTTATGCCCAATGTAACTATGGTACTAAATATGGTAGATCGTTTGAAACCAGAATTGAACGTTTTGAACAATTACACAAAAATATTAGACGGAAATTTTCTATTTGATAATTTAAGGCATCCTAACAGGACTTTTGTACGTTTTGGCGATTCTAAAAGATACAGTGATCAAACAAGAAAAATTTATAGATACACACACAATTTTGCATCAAGAAAGGGGTTAAGTGACTATGTTCAAAAAGCAGAAATAGCTTTAAGACAAGGATATGACGCTGTTGGAGGTTATACACCAAACATCAAAATAAGTACATATGAAAACGTTGATGCTTTTGAACAATTATTCTGGGCTACAGATATACCTAAAACTATAGATGGAGAAATTGATTTTGAAAAACCAACCGTTATTATCAAACACGCAGGAGTAGCATTGCAACGTAATTTAGTAAAAGAAAATAACGAAGATTACGGTCTTACTGGTATTATTGGAGGTGCACATTATGTGCATTCCCATGCTACAGGAATTACGATGGAATTGTATGGAGCGAATTATATTATGGCTCCTGGTGCGGGGTTACCCAAAACAGTTGCAGAAAGAAAACTACCAGAACATACAAATTATTTTTGGCGACACGCAGGAAATAATACAATGATTGTAAATGGGACTACGCACGGTATTCAACCTGGTTCTTGGAATTCGGATTCTTATTTATGGATGAACACCACTGTTAATGAAGCTGCAGAACCAAAACATTTGGAAGACCCTATTAACACTAATTTTAGTTTTGCTACACAATTCTTAGATGATAAAGTCAATAAAGATCAACAAAAAAGAACCTTAAGTATAATTAGAACCAGTAAAACCACAGGGTATTATTTTGATATGTTCCGTTCAAAATCTTTGGGCGAAAATAATTTTCATGATTACGTATATCATAATATAGGTGATGTTACGAATGTAATGACAATGGATGGAACAGAATTAGCGGTTTCTCCAACTGATAGATATCAAAATGACATTGGAGATTTACAAAAATCTCCAGGTTGGCGATTTTTCGAAGATACCAACGTTACACAATCTACAGATGCAACAATAAATGTGCGTTTCGATTTGAATGAAACCAACACGTATATGAATATGTTTGCTCCATCTGGAGTTTCTAGAGAATATACTAAAGCTTTAGGGCCTGCAACTCGTGAAGCTAAAGGAGGATACATAAATAAAAAAACACAAATACTTGCCATAAGACAACAAGGTGAAGCTTGGGATAAACCGTATGTTCATATTTTTGAACCTTCTAAATCTATAAATACAAGTGTTAAATCTGTTGAACATTTATATAGAGATAACGTAATTGTAGGAGCTAAAGTAGAGAGTCAAATAGGTGATAAGGTCATTGTAGATTATATCCTTACACAAGAAGATGCTACAAAAGTACTTAGCATTGCTAGTTTAGGCATCAACTTTACGGGGCACTTTGCAATTATACGACATGAACAAGATCTCGACAAAGCGTTCATCACTTTATACATTGGTGAAGGTAAAAGTTTGTCTTTTGGAGAACATTCGTTACAAGTAGGTGATGAAAATAAAGGACAAAAGATTATTGAAGTGGCAGTTGATAATAGTAGAGTTCTTGGATTTAAAAATCTTGTGAATAATCAAGAATTTGCGAAAGGTGCAGATGTAACAGTTGAAGCATTGGTAGGTACAGATTTTACAGAAGCTACATTATATGTAAATAATACGAATGTCGGTAAAAAAACAGCAGCTCCATTTGTTTGGTCTTCTATACCTGAATTAACAAACCTAACAGAACTTAACTATGTACTTAAAATTGAAGCTAAAGATGTACAGGGTAATGTTGTAGAAAGATCATTAACCATTGTAACACCTAATCAATGGGCATATACTTCAGATAATCAACCACATTCTGTTCCCGGAAAAATAGAATTTGAACATTATGATAATGGAGGAATTGATATTGCGTATTGGGACAAGAAAAATCAAAATAGTTCTTCTTTTAGACCAGATGAAATGGTAGATATTAGCACTAACGGTCAAATAGTGAGAGATATAAAAAATGGAGAGTGGTTAGAATATACTATTGATGTTACCCAATCAGGAAATTATGAATTAGAAGTAACTCACCAAACAAGACGAAGCCCAGCATTTGAACAACTTACGGTTTCTTTTCCAGATGAAAATATAACCTTTTTAAATGATATTATATTAACCAATACTGGTTCTGGTGCATATTTAACAGAATCTATTGGAAATTTTGATTTAGTAGCAGGAGAGCATGTGTTGAGGTTTAGTTTATTAGATTTTGGCTTTGATTTAGATTCCTTTGAATTAAAACTAAATAGTCTTTCAGTCTCTGATATTCAAAATGAAGATAAGTTCAAAATAAATGTATTTCCAAACCCTACGAGTCATTCATTTACAGTAAAAGTGAATAAATCTAATTGGAAAAACGTAAGCATTTATAATGTTCTTGGTAGAAGAGTTTATACGAATAATAAGATTCAAAACGAATTAACGATTAATACTCAAGAATATAAAATGGCAAGTGGAATGTATTTTATTGTTGTTCAAGGCGAACAAGGAAATCAATTTACAAAAAAACTAATCGTAAAATAATAGCTATTAATGAGGAATAAGCAACACATAATTTTATTTTTCTTAGGATTCATTCTATTAGGCTGTAAGGCTACTAAAAAAGATTTACAAATTAATGATGAAGAAGAACAAATGGTTGACTATTTTGCCGACAATGGTTTTGGAAATGCTGTTGCGATTGTGCAACATCCATCAGGAGTGTATCATAAAGGAATAACTTTTGTGGCGTATCAAGGTGCCCTAGAAGATCCTTATGTAGCATCTTATAATCATACAACTAAAGAATGGAAAGGTCCGTTCAAAGCTGGTGTTAGCCAAATGGGTAAAGACCCAAATCGAAAGAAAAAGATAGATAATCATGGTAAACCTGCAATTCTTATTGACGATGCAGGTTATATTCATATCGCTTTTGGAGGTCATGGAGGAACTCCTTCAGATGGAGACAATCCTTTAGGAAATCATCATTATGGAAAAAACCTACATGTAGTTTCTAAAAAACCTTTAGACATTTCTGCTTGGGAAATCTTAGATAATATATCCATATTTGGTACATACAGTCAGTTTGTAAAAATGGATAATGGCGATATCTATTTGTTTTATCGTCATGGAGCACATAGAAGTAATTGGGTATATCAAAAGTCTACAGATAATGGAAAAACATTTGATGAGCCAGTTTCATTTTTAAAACACAAACGACAAAAAAATATCGAAGCAGAAGATTCTTGGTATCCTTGGGTAAGTAAAGGAAATGGAGATGATATTCTTGTGACATTTGATTACCATATTTGTAGAGATAATAAAAACAGTCAAGATGCAAGAGGACACATTCCAGAAAGACACAATTTGTATTATATGGTTTTTGATACAAAAAAAGATATTTGGAAAAATGTTAAAAATGAATCTTTAGAAATGCCTATAACTAAGGAAATGGCAGATGAAAAAGCCTTAGTAAATGTAATACCAAACGATTGGACTTTTCAAGGTGTAACCGATGTAGATTCTAATGGAAATCCGCAAGTTATTGTACTAGTTGGGCCAGATATTGGTGCAAAAAGAAGTGGTCCAAAACGCTTACAACATTATAGATGGAATGGACAAGAGTGGCTGCAAAGTAAGAATACTGATCTTCCAAGAGGAAATGGAGATTTGGAAGTAACATCAGCAAAAGAAGTCAGCATTTATTTAGAAAGTGAAACAAACGATGATATTGGAGAAATAAGTAGATGGGATAGTTTTGATGGAGGAGCGTCTTTTAAACAGAACAAAGTTTTTTTAAGTAAAGAAAATTCAGGATTTGTAATATCTGCGCTTATTGACAATCCACATCCAGATGCTAGAATTATTATTGGGCAAAAAGAAGAAGGCTCAGATTTTAGAAAAATGTATCTTGTAGGAGATAATGGACCAATAAAACGAAATAAAAAAGAAACGATACTTGAAAAACCATTAATAAAACAAACCAAAAAATCTAGCCTAAAATGAAAATGATTAAAAAAATATCTTTAGGAATATTTGCTGTAAGCATTTTAATTTCTTGTGGAAAAGAAACTAAAAAAGAGACAGAAAATACGTCTAGTAAAGTGCAAAATCAACCAAATATTGTATTCATTCTTTCAGACGATCAATCATGGACAGATTATAGTTTTATGGGTGATGAAAATATAGAAACCCCAAGAATAGATAAATTCGCTTCCGAAAGTTTAACCTTTACAAAAGGTTACGTTCCTACTCCTTTATGCTCTCCGTCATTGGCTTCAATAATTACAGGTCTGTATCCTAAAAACCACGGAATTTTAGGAAATGATAAAGTTTACGAACGTGTAAAAGGTGATCGTAAAACAAGTCAAAAAAATAGAGCAGAAGCTTACAAACCTATTATTTCAGCTTTTGAAAAGCAATCGACACTTCCAGATATGCTTAAAGAAAAAGGCTATTTATCATTTCAAACAGGAAAATGGTGGCATGGTAATCATAAAATAGGTGGATTTGATTATGGTATGACCCATGGAAATCCAAAAAGAGGAGGAAGACATGGAGATTATGGTCTTAAAATAGGAAGAGAAGGTTTAGATACCATCAACAATTATGTAGATTTAGCATTAAAAGAAAAGAAACCTTTCTTTTTATGGTATGCACCTTTTTTACCTCACAGACCTCACAACCCACCACAACGTTTGTTTGAAAAATACAAAAAGAAAACAGATTCTGAACATCTTGCAAAATATTGGGCAATGATAGAATGGTTTGATGAAACTTGCGGACAATTATTCGATTTAATTGAAGAAAAAAAGCTTACAGAAAACACATTGTTCGTGTATGTATGTGATAATGGTTGGAGACAAAACCCAGATAAAAGTGGTTATATGTCAGACTCTAAGCGTGCACCTTATGATATGGGAATTCGTACACCAATTATGTATAAGTGGGCAGGTAAAATTTCTCCTAAGATGGATAATGAAACAGTGGTAAGTAGTATAGATATGATACCTACTGTATTGGATTTACTAGGGATTAAGAAACCAAATAATTTACCAGGAATAAGTGTTTTAGACACAGAAGCACTAAATAAGCGTAAAGGTATTTTCGGAGAAGTGTATGCACACGATTTTGATACGATTGAAAATAGTATGTTTTACAATATGGCTATTTTCCCTCCTTACAAAATTATCGTTCCAGATCCAGTTAGAAAGAAAGCTGAAGTTGTTCAATTGTTTCATATTGATGAAGATCCTTATGAGAAAAAAAATATCGCAGCAAGTAATCCAGAAGTAGTAGAGAGACTAAAAAATAAGATTAAAGAATTTAGATCTAAATAAATTCATATGAATAAAACGTGTTTTCTTTTAGTAATAGTAACATTATTTTTAAGTAGTTGTAAATCTGAAAAAAAAGTAGAAAAAAAGGTTCAAAAACCAAATGTACTTTTTATTGCGGTTGATGATTTAAACAATTGGATTAGTCCAATTCAAAACTTTTCAAATGTAAAAACGCCCAATTTTGATAGACTTGCAAAAATGGGCGTTACATTCACAAACGCTCACGTACAAGCTCCATTATGTGGACCTTCAAGAGCTTCTTTAATGACGGGTTTAAGACCATCAACCACTGGTATTTATGGAATGACGCCAGACAATCAAATACGAAGAAAAGATAATCCTGCAACCAAAGATATTACGTTTTTACCAGAATATTTTGAGCAGAATGGATATCATACAATGGGAATTGGAAAGTTATTTCATATTCACGCTCCAGATAGGGTTTTTAATGAGTCTGGTGGACGTGTTAGGGGTTTTGGTCCTTATCCTAAAAAGCGTTTTGTTTGGGATGGTTTTGGAACATCAAAATCTAAAAAAGAAAAATACGGAAGAACAAGTACAGATTGGGGGGCTTTTCCAGAAAACGATACTTTAATGCCAGATCATCAATCTGTAAATTGGGTAAAAGAACGTTTAAAAAGAAATTATTACAAGCCCTTTTTTATGGGACTTGGTTTTTTACGTGTGCACGTTCCTTTGTATGTGCCTCAAAAATGGTTCGATTTGTATCCTTTAGATAAAATTGAAACACCACCTTATAAAGCAGATGATTTAAATGATATTCCACCTGTAGGTATGAAAATCAATGATTTACCAATGATGCCATCTACTGAATGGGCAAAAGAAAGTGGCGAATGGAAAAAAATTGTTCAGGCTTATTTGGCGTGTATCAGTTATGTAGATTATGAATTGGGTCGTGTTTTAGATGCTTTAGAAAGTAGCAAATATGCAGATAATACGATTATCGTTTTGTGGTCAGATCATGGATATCGTTTAGGAGAAAAAGGAACATTTGCTAAACACGCACTTTGGGAAACTGCAACAAAGGCTCCTTTGATGTTTGCAGCTCCAAATTTGCCTAAAGGAAAGAAAATTAATGCACCAGTTGAGATGTTGTCTATTTATCCTACTTTGTTAGAATTGAGTGGTTTGCCAGCTTACAAAAGAAACGAAGGGAATAGTTTAGTGGCTATGATGCAAAATGATTCAGAAATTGACAACGCTTATGCTTTGACAACTTTTGGTATGAACAATCACGCCATAAAAAAAGATGGTTTTAGGTATATTCAATACGAAGATGGAACTCAAGAATTTTACGACCATAGTTTAGATCCTAATGAATGGACTAATGAAGCTAACAATCCGAAATACAAAACTCAAATTGAAGAAATGAAAAAGCTTTTGCCTACAATAAATGTAAAATGGGATGCAAAATCCAACTACACATTTCAACCTTATTTTGTAAAGCAAAAAGCTAGAATTGGTACTAATTAAATCCAGAAATTATATTTAAAGTTTTAGATTTAATAATTGTTTTTGTTAAAGAATGATTTATTCAGTACAGAACAGGACAATAAATTATTATTGTTAAAGTATTTTGCGTAAAATTAATTATTTATAATCTATTAATGCAAACGATTAACAATATGAAAAAAAGTTTGATTTTAGTGCTGCTTGCTTTTTTCTTTTCAAGTATACATGCTCAGGTTCAAGTGTCCACAGATTTTACAGACGATGCTAATAAAAAAGAACCTTTGCATAATATTTGGTCTATCGCCAATAGAATTAGTCCCCAAAATGGCTCTAATATTCGTCCTGGACTAAAAATGAACATTGTTAGAATGATTGGTGGAATCAAGAAAACTGTAAATGGACAAAACGTAAAAGACTTAGATTTTGATACCTGTTTATATGATTCTATCAATAATGTGTATGTCTATAAATTTGAGCGATTAACAGATAGATTAGATAAAATTCTCAACTCACAAACAGAAATTCATCAAATTGTACTAGACCAACCTTCTTGGGCTTTTCAACACGGTTACACGTTTATCCCAACAGGAACTAGAGATAATGTAAATTTTAGAGAAGATGAACAAATATCCATTTATGGAAACTCATTACCACCAGCCAATAAACAAGCGTATCACGATTATATAAAAGCGTTAATGACGCATTTAGTAGCTACTTATGGTGAAGAAAAAGTATTGTCTTGGCGTTTTAGAGTAGGTTCAGAAATTGAAACTCCAGATCATTGGTTTGGTACCAAACAAGATTTTATTGAGCATTTTGAAAATACTGAAAAAGCAGTAAGAGCAGTTTTGCCAAATGCTGTAATTGGTTTGCATACAAGAGCTCCAGATTTTTTATTCAAAAATGGAACTGTTTTAAATTACAAAGGAGAACCATTTGCTTCTTTTGCTAAAGATTTAATAGAATATTGTGCCGATAATAATGTAAGATATGATTTTTGGGGAGTCTCTGACTACGTGGTTTTAGGTAGTGGTACTTTACGTAATATGAGCATTAAATATGATCATTTATTTGCTGATTTAGTAAATCACCCAAAATGGAATACTAATGCCATTATTGACCTAATGGAATACGCAACTGTTACCACAATGGATGGCGCAGATGATAAAGGATTTATAAACGCAGAAACCACTCACGCAGAAATTGTTGAACTATATTTTTCTAATATTTATTATAAGAATAAAGACAAAGGCTTAGATTTAGTATACAGATGGGGTAATAAAACTGGTACTGTAGATCCTCCAGGAATTACTGTATTAAATACAATGAATGGTAAAGATCACTATACAACAACTACTTCTGGAACTCCACAAAATTCAACCAATGATATTGATGCTATTTTTGCAAAAAAAGCAAATGCTACAGAATACGATGTGTTACTCTTTAATTATAACAATAGTTCTTTAACCTATAGAGATAGCGAAAATGTAAACGTTTCTTTTACATCAGAATTACCTGAAGGTACAACGCTATATTACAGAAATATAGCTTACAGTAAAGACAATAACAAATTGCAGAATTTCTTAAAAGAAAATACTGGTTTTGTAAAAAGTGGTTTTAATGATAGAGGTTCTCCTGATAGAATTTTAACAGAAGCTGGATTTACAGCTTATGAAGCTTATGAAAACCCTAATCCGCATTCATTTACAAACTGGAAAAGTATTGTAACTACAGCAAGAAATGACGGAAAATCGGGTTCTGTCATCAGTATAGATACAGAAATTCCTTCTTTTGCTTTTGAAAAATTTGAATTTAGAACAGAAGATTATTTTCAAACAACGATAACACCAGCAACTGT
>CBDUHF010000075.1:0-11394 GCA_965367085.1 uncultured Polaribacter sp. | reverse complement strand
TACTTTAGAGGTCTTACTGGTAAGAAAGCTAGAATTACTGAAAAAAGAAGAAAATAATCTCTTCAAAATAAAAGTATTAAAAAAGCGTTGTGATTTTCACAACGCTTTTTTAATGAACAAATGTTAATAACCTCGGTTGATATTGTGTTGATTAGTAAATAGTTAATTTCTTTGTGTAATTGAAAAACATATCTATATTTGAATAGAATTACAAAGAGAATAACTTAGAAAATCGAAAGAGAGACTTATTATTTTTGAGTAATTTATAAGGTAACGTTCTTTATATATTGTTAATTTAACGAAATCTATAAATCAGATTTTTATTTGAAAGAGTAAAAAGAAGAAATTCTTTAAAAAGGTAGAAGTTACGTAAGTAACAAATTAATTTTTAAAATGTGTAGTTGTATAATTGTGCAAAGATGAGTTAAAGAACAATAGAAACATTCATAAAACTCTAAAGGTAGAATGCTTTTATAGTAAGGGTGTTTCAAAACTGAAATAGTGAAAAATGTAATTTTTTCTACGGAAGAAATATAAGATTCAATCTTATTTGAATTTGTAGCAATGCAAATCAGTATTAAATAAACTATTTCAAAGAAGCCATATCATTGCAAGAAATTGTATGATATGGCTTTTATTATTTTTATAATTTGCTATTTGCTTCAAAATATTATTAAATAACCAAAAAAGCATCTAATTAATAGTAATTTACCATTAAAAATCTCATCTTTAATTCATAAATTTGCTCCGCTTGAATACGAAAAGGATTTCGTAACAAGAAATTATTAAATTTTTTTACAACAACTTAATATATTTATATGAGCAAAATAGCTAAAATCGTATATACTAAAACAGATGAAGCGCCAGCATTAGCAACTCGTTCTTTTTTACCAATTGTAAAAGCTTTTACAAAATCTTCTAACATAGAGATCGAAGTAAAAGACATTTCTTTAGCTGCAAGAATTCTTGCTAACTTTTCAGATTATCTTAAGGATGATCAAAAAGTAGAAGACGCCTTGGCTGAATTAGGAATTTTAGCAAAAAGCCCAGAAGCTAACATTATTAAATTACCAAATATTAGTGCTTCTGTGCCACAACTTAAAGCTGCCATAAAAGAATTACAAGAATTAGGTTATGAATTGCCAAATTTCCCTGAAGAAATTAAAAATGAAGATGACAAGGCAATTTTAGCAAGATATAATAAAGTTAAAGGTTCTGCAGTAAATCCTGTTTTAAGAGAAGGAAATTCTGACAGAAGAGCTCCAAAAGCTGTAAAAAATTACGCTCGTAAAAATCCACATTCAATGGGTGCTTGGAGTTCAGACTCTAAAACTCACGTTGCAACAATGACTTCTGGTGATTTTGCAAATAATGAAAAGTCGATTACTTTATCTGATGCAACAAGCATTAGCATTCAACATATATCACCTAACGGCACAAAAACAGTTTTAAAAGAATCTTTCCCTTTATTAAAAGGAGAAATTATTGATGCAACTGTAATGAGTAAAAAAGCTTTGCTTTCTTTCTTAGAAAGTGAAATTGCTGATGCCAAAGATAAAGGTGTTTTACTTTCATTACACATGAAAGCAACTATGATGAAAGTTTCTGATCCAATTATTTTTGGTCATGCTGTACGTGTTTTCTTTAAAGACTTATTTGCAAAACATGAAGAAGTTTTTAATGAAATTGGTGTTGATGTAAATAATGGATTTGGAAACTTATTAAGCAATCTAGATGAAGTTTCTGCTGAAAAGAAAGCAGAAATATTATCAGATATTAATACTGCATTCAATAACAATCCTGCAGTTGCTATGGTAAATTCAGATAAAGGAATTACCAACTTACATGTTCCTTCTGATGTAATTATTGATGCTTCTATGCCAGCAATGATTAGAACTTCTGGACAAATGTGGAATGCTGAAGGAAAGTTACAAGATACTAAAGCTATTATTCCTGATAGTTCTTATGCAGGTATATATACAGCAACAATAGATTTCTGTAAAAAACATGGTGCATTTGATCCAACAACAATGGGAACTGTTCCTAACGTTGGTTTAATGGCTCAAAAAGCAGAAGAATATGGTTCTCATGACAAAACTTTTGAAATTTCTTCTGATGGAAAAGTAATTGTTGTTGATGAAAACGGAAATACTTTAATTGAACATACAGTAGAAACTGGTGATATTTGGAGAATGTGTCAAGTTAAAGATGCACCAATTCAAGATTGGGTAAAGTTAGCTGTTACAAGAGCAAGAGCTTCTCAAACTCCTGCTGTTTTCTGGTTAGATGAAAATAGAGCTCATGATGCAGAAATTATTAAAAAAGTAAATACATATTTACCAGATCATGATACTTCTGGTTTAGATATTAGAATTTTATCGCCTTTAAAAGCAACAGAATTTACTTTAGAAAGAATCATAAAAGGAGAAGACACTATATCTGTTTCTGGAAATGTATTACGTGATTATTTAACGGATTTATTCCCAATTTTAGAATTAGGAACTTCTGCAAAAATGTTATCAATAGTTCCTTTAATGAATGGTGGTGGATTGTTTGAAACTGGTGCTGGAGGTTCTGCTCCAAAACATGTTCAACAATTTGTAGAAGAAAATCATTTACGTTGGGATTCTTTAGGAGAATTTTTAGCGTTGGCTGTTTCTTTAGAGCATTTAGGTACTTCTAACGATAACAATAAAGCAATTATATTATCTGAAGCATTAGATGATGCTACTGATAAATTATTAGAGAATAAAAAAGGACCTTCTAGAAAAGTTAAAGAAATAGATAATAGAGGAAGTCATTTTTATATTGCTTTATATTGGGCTGAGGCTTTAGCTAATCAAAATAAAAATGGAGATTTAAAAAACACATTTTCAAAAGTTGCAAAACAATTAGCAGAAAATGAAGGTAAAATCATCTCTGAGCTTAATGATATACAAGGTTCTGCTGTAAATATTGGTGCATATTACAAACCAAATGATACTTTAGCAGATGCTGCAATGAGACCAAATACTACTTTAAATTCTATTTTAGGATCTATATAATTATCTTTAAAATATAATTTTTCAATAAAAGCTGATGTAAAACATCAGCTTTTTTTATTTTAAAGTTATGACAAAAATATTTTTTAAGATATACTAAGTATTTTGTTTAATCTTTTACTATTTTTGCTTAACAAAATAAATGTCAATGAAAAATTTAAAAAAATCATTACTCTTTTTAACCCTTTTTATATCGATTACAATTTTGGGGCAAGAAAAGTTTACTGTTAGTGGAACTATCTATGATAATTCTAATAATGAAACTTTAATTGGTGTTTCAATTTATATTCCAGAAATTAATTCTGGTACAACTACAAATGAATACGGTTTTTACTCAATAACCTTACCTGAAGGAACTTATAATGTTCAAATTAGTTATTTAGGTTTTACAACAATTAATGAAACCATTAATTTTTCAGAAAAAACAACAAGAAATTTTAAACTTATTGTGGAATCTGAAAGTTTAGATGAAATTATAATTGAAAGTAATATTGAAAGCATAAATGTTAGAACTCCACAAATGAGCGTTAACAAACTTTCATCTGCTACAATTAAGCAAATTCCAGTTGTTTTAGGAGAGGCTGACATTATAAAGTCTCTAATTCTATTACCTGGTGTAACAAGTGCTGGTGAAGGTGCTTCAGGATTTAATGTGAGAGGTGGTGCTGCTGATCAGAATTTAATATTATTAGATGAAGCAGTTGTTTTTAATTCATCTCATTTATTCGGATTTTTCTCGGTTTTTAACCCTGATGTAATAAAAAATGTAAAACTCTATAAAGGAGGAATACCTGCAAAATATGGAGGAAGACTTTCGTCTGTGTTAGATATTTATCAAAAAGAAGGTAACAGTAAAGACTTTAATATTACTGGTGGAATTGGTTTGGTTTCTTCTAGATTATTAATTGAAGGTCCTATCAAAAAAGAAAAAATTTCTTTTTTAGTTGGAGGTAGATCTTCATATGCACATTTGTTTTTACCATTATTTGATAATGATAACAAAGCTTATTTTTATGATTTAAACACAAAAGTAAATTACCGAATTAACGATAGAAACAGCATTTTCTTTTCTGGTTATTTTGGAAAAGATGTTTTTGGAATTAATGATAGCTTCGTAAATTCTTACGGTAATAAAGTAGCAAACTTACGTTGGAATCATCTTTTTTCTGATAAATTATTTTCTAATTTATCATTAATTTATTCAGACTATTTTTATGGATTAATTCTTGATTTTGTAGGCTTTGAATGGGATTCTGGAATTACAAACTTCAATCTTAAATACGATTTCAATCATTACATAAATAATAAGTTTAAGTTAAGTTATGGTATCAACAATATTTACACAAAATTTAATCCTGGAAAAATAATTCCAAATAGAGAAGATTCTGGAATTAATGCAGAAAAGTTAACAGATAAATATGCTAATGAATTTGCAGCTTATATAGATGCAGAACACAAAATAACTAGTAATTTAAGATTGCAATATGGTGTTCGTTTTAGTAATTTTAATAGATTAGGTCAAGATGAGCTTAATGTCTATACAGATGACCAAGCAGTAATTTATAATGATGAATTTAAAAAATATGAATCTGCTGAAGCAATAAGTACAGATTCTTTTAAAAGAAGCGATGTAATTAGCAGTTTTAATAATTTTGAGCCAAGAGTTTCTATGTCTTATACTATAGACAATAATACTTCTATAAAAGCTAGTTATAATAGAATGGTACAATATTTACATTTACTATCTAATACTGCCTCTCCTACTCCTTTAGATATTTGGGCACCAAGTGGTAAATATATTCAACCTCAATTATTAGATCAATTAGCTATTGGCTATTTTAAATCTATAAAAGATGGAGACTATTCTTTAGAAACAGAAGTTTTTTATAAAGACATTCAAAATAGAATAGACTATATCAATGGAGCAAATCTAGTGGCAAATAATGAAATTGAAACTGTAATTTTAAACGGAAAAGCAAGAGCTTATGGTTTAGAAGTTTTAGTTAAAAAGAACGCAGGAAGATTAAACGGTTGGTTGTCTTACACCTTATCTAGATCAGAACAATTAACAGCAGGTAGAAATGCGAATGAACCAGGTATTAACCAAGGAAATTGGTATAGTACTCCTTATGATAAAACTCACGATTTTTCTATAAACGGAAGTTATGAGTTAAATAAAAAATGGAAATTTAATTCTAATTTCATTTTTCAAACCGGCCAACCAACAAATTATCCTGTTGGGCAATATGAAATTCAAGGTTTAAATGTCCCTATTTTTGATGATAATCGTAGAAATGCAGATAGACTTCCTGCTTATCATCGACTAGATGTTTCTGCCACTTTAACACCAACAAAAAATAACAATAGAAAATGGCAAGGAGAATGGGTTTTTGGAATTTATAATGTTTATGGCAGACAAAATGCTGCTTCTTTAGCATTTAGACAAAACCAAGAAACAAATAGAAATGAAGCGTTACAAACATCCATTTTTGGTTTAGTTCCATCTATAACTTACAACTTTAAATTTTAGAACAATGAAAAAGATACATATACTTCCTATTTTAATAATCTTCTTTTTTGCTAATTGTGAAAAAGTTGTTGATATTGAGGTTCCATCAATAGAACCAAAATTAATTATCGATGCTTCTTTTGAAGTAAATTTTGATGAATTTCCAGTTACAGCAAACAATACTGTAAAGTTAAGATTGTCTGCAGATTATTTTGAAGAAACCATACCAACTGTTTCTGATGCAACCGTGTTTTTAACAAATTTATCAGACAATACAATAATTAATTTTTCTGATATTAATTTAGCTGGAAATTTTGAGCCAACTTCAAACTTTATACCTGAAGATGACACTGAATATGAATTAACTGTTATTTATAATAACGAAACTTATAAAGGAAAAGCAACTAAAATTAAAGGAACCAAAATAGATAGCCTAATTCAAGGAGATGATACTTTATTTTCTGGTGATGAAATAGAATTAGAAGTTATATTTACTGATAATGGTGCTATAGATAATTATTACTTATTTAATTTTGATGAAAATGAATTTGTTACTATTGAAGATCGTTACTTTAATGGCTCTGTATATCCATTTTCCTTTTATTTAGATAGAGAAGAAATAACTTTACCTTCTACTAGAACTGTAGTTTTCTCAGGAATAACAAAAGAATATTTCACTTATTTTAGAATACTACAAAACCAAAGTGGTGTAAATGGTGGTGGTCCTTTTGAGTCTGTTCCATCTTCATTATTAGGCAATATTGTAAATAAAACTAATGAAGATAATTTCCCTTTAGGATATTTTCATATTTCAGAAACTGATACATTTAAAATAGATTTAGTTGAAAAAAACTAAAACTTCACAATAATTCATCAATCAAGAATACAAAAAACTGTATTTTTGATTGATGAATTTTACAAAAACAACAGAGCAAGATTCTAACTACAATCATCTAGAAAAGATGTCTGTATCAGATTTGTTATTAAATATTAATAACGAAGACAAAACGGTTCCTTTGACCGTAGAAAAATCTTTGCCACAAATTAAAAAACTTACAGAACAAATTATAGCTAAATTAAAACAAGGTGGAAGACTGTTTTATATTGGCGCAGGAACTAGTGGTAGATTAGGTATTTTAGATGCATCAGAATGTCCTCCAACTTTTGGCGTACCACATGAATTAGTTGTAGGTTTAATTGCTGGTGGAGATATTGCTATTAGAAAAGCAGTAGAATTTGCAGAAGATTCTAAAAATCAAGGTTGGTTAGATTTACAAAACAATCAAATTTCAGATAAAGATGTTGTTGTTGGTATTGCTGCTTCTGGTACCACTCCTTATGTAATTGCTGCTTTAGAAAAATGCAATGAAAATAATATTATTACTGGTTGTATTACTTGTAATAAAAACAGTCCTTTAGCTCTTGTTTCAAAATTTCCGATAGAAGTTGTTGTTGGACCAGAATTTGTAACAGGAAGCTCTAGAATGAAAGCTGGAACTGCACAAAAACTAGTTTTAAATATGCTTTCTACTGCAACCATGATTCAACTAGGAAAAATTAAGGGAAACAAAATGGTTGATATGCAGCTTTCTAATAAAAAACTAGTAGAAAGAGGACAAAAAATGTTAGTTAAAGAATTAAATATAGACCAAGAGGAAGCAGCTTCACTTTTAGAGAAGTTTGGTAATGTAAGAAACGCCATTAAAAATTATAAAAAATGAGTACAGATGTAAATTTATTAGGTAAAGGGTTAAAATATTTAGGCTTTTTGGTACTTCTTTTTATCTTCTCTCCTATTACATTAACAATGGGATTTAAAGCTTTAACTAAGTTTGAAAATACTCCTAAAATGTATTTAGCTTACATTTTACTTTTTGTTGGAGTTGCTTTAATAATTTTTACAATCTATTTTGCTTTTAAAACATTTAAGATAATCTTAGACGCTTTATTTCAGAACAAGTAATTTGAATACGAACAAGTTGCATAAAGTTTTAAATTGGGAATATTGGCCATCGTCTTTATTTTATTTACCCAACTTACCATATGCTTTTTATTTAGCCTTCAAAGCAAAACATTTAGCCTTTTTTAGTGCTGCAAATCCTTCAATAAAAAGTTCTGGAAATGGCACAGAAAGTAAGTTTAAAACATTACAACTAATTCCAGAAAAACATAGACCAAAAAGTATATTTCACACTTTAAATTGTTCTATAACAGAAACTCTAAATTGTCTAAAAAAAAATAATATTACATACCCTATTATTGCAAAACCCGATATTGGGTTTAGAGGTATGTTGGTAAAAAAAATAAACTCCGAAATTGAACTAAAAGAATATCTAGAAAGGTATAAAATTGATATTATTTTACAAGAATTTTTAGATTTCAAAAATGAATGTGGTATCTTTTATCACAGAAATCCAAATTTAAAAAAAGGTAAAATTTCATCAATAACTTTAAAAAAATTTTTAACAGTTTCTGGTGATGGAAAATCAACTATAAATGAGCTTATTTTAAAAGACAAAAGAGCAAAATTATATATTGAGTTGCTTTCTGAAATTCATCAAACTAAATTAAACGCTGTTCCAAATAATGGTGATAAAATTAAACTCTCTGTTATAGGAAATCATTCTAAAGGAACTCAATTTATTAACGGTAATCATTTAATTTCAAAAAACTTAACTGAAACTTTTGATCTTTTATCAAATTCGATTCCTGGTTGGTTTTATGGTAGAATTGATTTAAAATATAATTCATTTGATGAACTAGAAAATGGAATTAATTTTAAAATTTTAGAAATAAACGGAATTTTAGCAGAACCAACTCATATTTATGATTCTGAAAATTACTCGTATTTTAAAGCTTTAAAAGCCATTAGAACTCATTGGAAATCTCTATATGAAATTGCTACAGTAAATCATTTAGAATATAAAATTCCGTATAAAAGTTCTAAAGAATTTGTTTCTGAAATGCTACAGTTAAGGTCTTACACAAAAAAAATTAAAAATTATTCTATCAATAATTAGTATGTTTGTTTTCAGCTTTTTTCCAGTAAAAAGTTTAAATTATTATTTTTAAAATGCTAAATTCAAACGGAATTATTGTCATATTATCTTATCCAGATACAGTTGTTAGACCTGCTTATTGGGAATTATCAAGTAAAATATGGCCTTTAATTGGTATTGGAGGGAAACATGCAATTCAGGCTGGACATGCTGCTTTATTATTGATACATAAAAACAAAAAGGAAATTAATTATTTCGATTTTGGAAGATATATAACTACTTATGGTAATGGACGTGTTAGATCTAAAGAAACAGATGCAGAGCTTCATATACCTATAAATGCAGAGTTTGATAACGGAAAACTAATCAACTTAAATGAAATCTTAATTTGGTTAGATAAACATCCAGAAAAAACGCACGGAGAAGGAAGATTGGTTGCTTCAATAAATACAGAAATCAACTTTGATAACGCCCAGAATTATATAAAAAAACTTATCAATAAAAAGGAAATTAAGTATGGAGCATTTATAAAAAATGGCAGTAATTGTGCAAGATTTGTTACAGATACAATTATAGCGTCATCAACAAATAAAAGAATAACATCTCTTTTAACAAAATCTAATCTTTTTACACCAAGTCCTATTGGAAATGTAATTAAAGGAACCTCAACTAATGAAATTTACAACGTAGAAAACAAAAAAATTAGTAGTTACAAGAATAGATCTATTGTTAAAGAATACAAGGCTTCGTTTTTTAAGAAATTCGATATTGAACCTAATTTAAAAGGAACTGAAAACCCAAATACTGAAGTATTTATTTTAAATGATGCTACTTGGCTAGGTGGTATTGGAAGTGGCTGTTGGTTTAAGATTGAAGAAAAAATAGATTCTAAAACTTATAAAATTGCTAGATATACCTCTGAAGGAAAAAAAGATTTTGAAGATTTTTTTACATTAAATACTTCATCTTTTGAATATAATAGTAGTTATACTTTTATTCATCCTACAAATTGTAAAGAAGTTTATATAGAACAAAATAGTAGTATTTGTATTTTAAAAAAAAATTAAACTTTTAATTTTGGAGTTGTGGGGTTAAATCCAAAATCAGCATCTGGTAATTCTATTTCTAATTGATGAATGATATAACCAATACTTGCAAAATGATGAATTGCATGACTTTGTGCCTGCATTAAAACACTTTCTACTGTAGATTCTACGGTTACTTTTCCCAATCCTAAATCGTCAATTACTTTAATTTTCGATGTAAATTCTTCAACATCGATGTTTTTTAATTGTTGGATAATAGTATAAAAATATTCTAAACCTTTTTCTGTCTTTATTTCTGCTAATTCATTTCTTTCTCTCACAGAAAAATCTACATATTTTGTTTCTATTCCATTTATTACGCAAGAAAAAACGTCTAAAACATGTCTCATATGACAACCTATACTTGAGAAATAAGGAGGAATTGTAGAATTACTATACTCTTCTTCAGAAATAGCATTTAATAAATTAATACCCCGCTGTAAATTCTTTTCTATTGCTTTTATCATACATGCTATATTCAATCTGGTTGGTCGTTAAAACTTTGCTCAATTTACAAGTTCTTTCTCTTTTTTGAAACTATTTTTTAAAATTCACAAATAGATAATAATCAGTAATTTATATACATATTATTTATTGAAATACTAATAAAAATAACAACTCTATAATTTTTTGGCACGTTATTTGAAATTATGATAATCAAATGCGGAAGCCGAAAAGCAATTAGAGTAGGCAAAACCCTTAAAACCATAAATTATGAAAAAAGGTGTACTTATATTATTAGGAATGTTCATGATGGTTTCTACTGTTGAAGCCAAAAACGGCAATGAATTACCAAACAGAAATGGGGTTTACTACACATACAATAACGCAGTAAATTTTATAGAACGAGGTGTTGAATTTTTTATTTTCACAAATGGTGAATTTGATTTTAATACTCTTTCTAACAATAACTATTACAATTACAATAGTATCAATAGAGATTATAGAGGAAGAATTAACAGAATTGGAAGTTCTTTTATTAGCTATGATAGATATGGAAATGTAACTAGAATTGGAAATGTTTTTATGAGATATCATAGAGGTAAATTAACAAATGTTGGTAATTTAAGAGTTCACTATAATAGTTGGGGAGAACCAATTTTCTACGGAAACGTAAAAAACAACTTCTACTCTTATAATGGAATTAGATTTAACTTAAATATTGGAGACATTTTCAACTATAATGATGCATATTTCTCTCATAGAGATTTTAGAAGAAACTATTCTAAAATTAGAGAAGATAATAAATATTATTACTACAGATCTAATACTAATGATAAAGTAGGAAAGAGAAGTAAAATCTTAAGAAGAAGAAAACCAGCATCTGTATCTACAAAGAGAAATTCTACAATAGACACAAAAAGGAATAATAATTCTTATAGAAAACCAACATCTACTACAGCAAATAGAAGATCTACAGCTGATACTAAAAGAGGGAGTTCTACATATAGAAAACCTAATACTATAGATTCTAGAAGAAAAGTAACAACAAACGAAAGAAGCAATAGTAATACTTATAAAAAACCTGCTACTGAAAATAGTAAAAGAAAAACAGATTCTAAAAAGAAAATAAAGTCTGAAAATAGAATTGAAAGAAAAAGAAGAAGTTAAAAAACAGGTATTTATACTTGGTGTATATTCAAGATCATTCTTTAATTTTGCAATATCATTATTTGAATGCTAGATATCACATCTATGAATTTATATTCTGTTAACTAAAGAATAATGCATACTACTTTTTTTATTCACAGACTGATCAT
>CBDUHF010000074.1:0-11657 GCA_965367085.1 uncultured Polaribacter sp. | reverse complement strand
CCAGATTTAGCTACAAATTTTATAAGATTTTGAATTTCTTTAATATCCATTTTTCTTATTGTTTAGTTGTTTGGTTTAATTATTTATGAATTGTATGCCCATTTTAAGTAAATAGCTCCCCATGTGAAGCCTCCACCAAATGCAGCAAAAATTAAATTATCTCCTTTTTTCAATTGATCTTCGTAATCTGCTAATAAAAGAGGCAATGTTGCAGAAGTTGTATTTCCATACTTATGAATATTCATCATTACTTTTTCTGATGAAACTCCAACTCTTCTTGCAGTTGCTTCAATAATTCTTTTATTTGCTTGATGCGCTACCAACCATTGAATATCTTTTTCTTCTAACTCATTTCTAGTAAGCATCTTTTCTGCTACATCTGCCATGTTAGAAACTGCATATTTAAATACTGTTTTTCCTTCTTGATAAACAAAATGCTTTTTATCTTCTACAGTTTTTTCTGTTGTTGGCATAATAGAACCACCTGCTTCAATTCTAAGAAAATCTCTTCCAACTCCATCACTTCTTAAATATTCATCTTGTAAACCTAATCCTTCATTATTTGGCTCAAATAATGCAGCACCTGCTCCATCACCAAAAATAATACAAGTTGCTCTATCTGTATAATCTATAATAGAAGACATTTTATCTGCTCCTATTAATAATACTTTTTTATATCTACCAGATTCAATATAACTAGCTGCTGTAGACATCCCATATAAAAAACTAGAACAAGCTGCTTGCAAATCATATCCAAATGCATTTACTGCTCCAATTTCTGTAGCAACATATGCAGCTGTAGATGCAACTGGTAAATCTGGCGTAGCAGTTCCTACGATTACTAAATCTATTTCTTCTGGATTTATATTTGATTTTTGCAATAAGTCTTGAGCCGCCTTTATTGCCATGTAAGAAGTACCTAGGCCTTCTCCTTTAAGGATTCTTCTTTCTTTAATTCCTGTTCTTGTAGTAATCCACTCATCATTAGTGTCTACATATTTTTCTAACTCTTTATTAGTTAAAACATATTCAGGAACATACTTCCCTACTGCTGTAATTGCTGCAGTGATTTTAGTCATAATTCTTGTTTATTATCCTAATGTTAAGGAAATTCAAAGTAATGAAATTTATTTCAATTTTTGACTCAAAAGTTATCAAAAACATTCATTTTTACTTTAAAAACGCAAAAAAACCCTCATAATTGAGGGTTTTTTACACTATATTAAAGTTGTTCTATGCTTCAGCTGCAGCAGATTCTAATACTACTTGTCCTCTGTAGTATAATTTACCTTCGTGCCAGTGAGCTCTGTGGTATAAGTGCGCTTCTCCAGTTGTTGGATCTGTAGCAATTTGCTGAGAAGCTGCTTTATAATGCGTTCTCCTTTTATCTCTTCTTGTTTTAGATATTTTTCTTTTAGGATGTGCCATTTTATGTCTTTTTTTCTGTTATTAAATTCTTTAATTTATCCCACCTTGGGTCTGTTTCTTCAACAGTTTTTACTTCTTTTATTTGTAATTCTTTTAATTTATCTAAAGCTTCAGATTTCATTGTTCCATCTAATACTTTTGGATGCACTCTTCTAGACGGTTGACCTAACACAATCATTTCATAAATAAATTGTGCTACATTTAGCTGAAAAGCTTCATGTGGTAAAATTAAAATCTCTTCATTTTCATCATTATATTCTGGTCCAAACTTAACAACAAGGGGTAAAACCGATGTTATTTCTTGGTCATATAATTCACTTGTTACATCACAAGGAACACAAATGGTTCCTGAAGCCGTAAAAACTAACTCAAAATGAGTGCTTTTTTTTACAAACTCTAATGCAACATCTATTGAAGAATTTTCAAATTCGTCGTAATTAAATGTCTTAAAGAACGTATTATCAACTTCATATTGAAATAAATGCTTTCCTTCTTTTAATCCTACAAATGGTATGTTGAATTGTTTCAAGTCTTTCATTATCAAACATCAATTGAGCGGGCAAAGATATAAAAAATTGCTATTATACAATCTTTTATATTAAAAAAGTTTTATCTTCTAAAACTACTTTACCAAAAGTTGATTTTTAGTTAAACCTATATACTCTTTTCTTGTGTTAAAAATCTGTAGTGCAGTAAACAACGCTTCGTTAAACGACGATGGGTTTGCTTGGTTTTTTCCTGCAATATCAAAACCAGTTCCATGATCTGGAGACGTTCTAATTTCATTTAAACCTGCGGTAAAATTTACTCCATTTCCAAAGGAAAGTGCCTTAAAAGGCGCTAATCCTTGATCATGATAGGTTGCCAAAACACCATCAAACTGCTTATAAGTTTCTGAACCAAAGAAACCATCTGCTGCATAAGGTCCAAAAACTAACTTACCTGTTTCTTTTATTTCTTGTATTGTTGGTCTTATAATTTCATCATCTTCTTTGCCAATAACTCCTTTATCTCCACAATGTGGATTTAATCCTAAAACAGCAATTTTTGGTTTACTAATTCCAAAATCTTTTACTAAAGAAGTATACATTGTGTCTACTTTTTCTTTAATTAACTCTGGAGTTATTGTTTCTGCAACTTTAGAAATAGGAATATGACCTGTAATTAAACCTATGCGTAATTTATCTGTCATTAAAATCATTAAACTTTTTCCGTCTAAATTAGCTTCTAAATATTCTGTGTGACCAGGAAAATTAAAGTCTTCTGATTGAATTGTTTCTTTATTAATTGGCGCAGTTAATAAAACATCAATACTTTTTTCTTTTAAATGCTTTACTGCCGAAGCCAAAGATTTTGCTGCATATTCTCCAGAAACCTTTGTTGCTTTCCCTAATTCTATAGAAACATCCTCTTTCCAAATGTTTAATAAATTTATTTTATTGTGGTTTACCTGACTAATAGATGTAATTCCATGAACTGGAACATCTAAATTTAGTGCTTTTTTATGATAAGAAACCACTTTTGTAGCTCCAAAAATAACTGGAGTACAAAAATCTAACATCCTTTTATCTTGAAATGTTTTAAGGATTACCTCTACACCAATTCCATTTAAATCTCCAATTGAAATTCCAACTATAATTTTATCAGATTTATCCATAGTAACTCTTCTAATATTAGTATTTTTGATTTGTACAAAAGTAACCAAATTTTACTGATATGTTTACCGGAATTATTGAAACACTTGGAACAGTAACGAATATTGTTAAAGAACAAGAAAACATTCATTTAACTGTTAAAAGTAATATTACTAAAGAATTAAAAATAGACCAGAGCGTTGCTCATAATGGAGTTTGTTTAACTGTTATAGACATTAATGAAAATGAATATACCGTTACAGCCATTAAAGAAACACTAAGCAAAACTAATATTGGCTCTTTAAAAGTATCTTCTAAAATAAATTTAGAGCGTGCAATGAAACTTGGCGATAGATTAGATGGCCATATTGTTCAAGGTCATGTAGATGAAACTGGAACATGCATAAATATTAAAAAAGAAGGTGGAAGTACAGTTTATACTTTTAAATATAAATCTGATAAAAATAATATAACCATAGAAAAAGGTTCTATTACTATTAACGGCGTAAGTTTAACTGTTGTGGATTCTAAAAAAGATGAATTTAGTGTTGCAATAATACCTTATACTTTTGATAATACTACATTTAAATATATTGAAAAAGGAGACTCAGTGAATTTAGAGTTTGATGTAATTGGAAAATACGTTAGTAAATTAAATAATTACTAGAAAAGTTATTCTCTAACTTTTTTTACACCATAGAACAACCCTGATAATAGTAGCAAAATCATTCCTCCATCAATGGGTAAACCAGGTGGCGGTGGCGGTGGTATAGGTGGTGGCACAATTTGGCCACTCATTGTATACGTAAAAATTAACGCTATTACTAGCGTTATATATTTTGTTTTCTTCATTTTATATCCCCCCAGATTAAAATTTTGAAATCTTAGTTAATTTATATTTTTACAAATATAATGCTTTTTTATCAAAAAACATAAGTGGTCCCACTTGGGCTCGAACCAAGGACCCTCTGATTATGAGTCAGATGCTCTAACCAACTGAGCTATGGGACCGAATAATTGGCTGCAAATGTACTATTATTTTTAATTATTTAATATACTTTTTTAAAAAATTATTACACAGTTCTATTCATTAACCATAAACCAAAATTCTTTAAGCTATTCTTACTGTTTTCACTTATATCCATTTTTGATAATGTATCAAATGCTTTTTCTGTATAACTCTCTATTTGCTCTTTAATTAAGACAGGAATGTCATTTACTTCGAAGATTCTTGTAACTTCATTAATTTTGATTGAATTTTCTTCTAATTTCTGATTGTAAAAGAATTTTAATTTTTCTTTATCTTGTTTATTAGCAACTTCTAAACACTTTAAATACAAATATGTTTTCTTATTTTCTATAATGTCACCAGCAATTTGTTTTCCAAAAGTTTCTGGATCTCCAAAAGTATCTAAATAATCGTCTTGTAATTGAAATGCTAAACCTAAATTTAAACCGAAATCATAAATTAAATTTGCATTTTCATCATTAGTTTTAGCAACTATTGCACCCATTTTTAAAGCGGCAGCCACTAAAACAGATGTCTTTAAACGAATCATATTTATATACTCGTTAATTGTTACATCATTTCTGGTTTCAAAATCTACGTCTAATTGCTGACCATCACAAACCTCTAAAGCCGTTTTGCTAAATAATTTTGCCAGTTTCTGAAAAACTACAGGTTCGTAATTTTCAAAATATTGATACGCCAAAATCAACATTGCATCACCAGACAAAATACCTGTACTAACATCCCATTTTTCGTGCACTGTTTCTTTTCCTCTTCTAAGAGGAGCATCATCCATAATATCATCATGAACTAAAGTGAAATTATGAAAAACCTCAACAGCTAAAGCAGCTGGCATTGCTTTTTTATAATCGTTAGAAAAAATATCTGCCGCCATTAAAGTTAAAACAGGTCTTATTCTTTTTCCGCCAAGTTGAAGAATATAATCTATTGGTTCGTACAAATTTCTAGGTTCTCTTACCCAAGTCTTTGACTCTAAATATTCTAAGAAATCTTTTTGATAATGTAATATGTCCAAATCTAAATTTTTGGTAAAAATAGCGTAAAGATTTTTTTCTTTTCTATTGAAATGTTAAAAAATAACTAAAACTTTGGAAACTATTTTTGTTTCTAAAGTTTCCTTGTCTATATTTGCACCTGATTATGAGAGAAAAAATTTTAGAAAAATCAAAAGAACTCTTTTTAAATTTAGGTTTTAAAAGTGTTACAATGGATGAAATAGCCAGTTCTCTAGGTGTTTCCAAAAAAACTATTTACAAGTTTTTTAAGAACAAAACAGAGCTTGTGGCTGCAGTAACAGATTTTATGTTTAATTCCATTTGTACTGGAATAGACATGATATGTGAGTTAAAAAAAGATCCTATTGAAGAAATTTTTGATATAAAAAGATTTGTAATGTCTAATTTGAAAGATGAAAGATCATCTCCTCAATACCAATTACAGAAATATTATCCGAAAATTTATGCATCATTAAGTAACAAACAATTTGATGTAATGAAAGGCTGTGTAATAGAAAATTTAAATCACGGAATTAAAGAAGGGTTGTATCGAAAAAATATAGACACAGAATTTATTGCTAGAATCTATTTTAACGGAATGAATTCAATAAAAAATAAAGATTTATTCCCGTTAGATAATTTTTCCATGAATACATTAATGAATTATTATTTAGAATATCATTTAAGGGGAATTTGTACCGAAAAAGGAGTATTAAAATTAGAAAAACAATTAGAAGAGAAATCATAGATAAATGAAAAAAACGATATATACATTTTTAATTTTCTTGATGATGAGCTCAATACAAGCTCAGGAAACAGGACTAAATTTAACTTTAGACGACGCAATAAACTATGCTCTAAAGAATAGTTATAGCAATAAAATTGCAGAAAACGATATTAAAGCTGCTCATAAAAAAAAGTGGGAGACAACTACAATTGGATTACCTCAAATTAGTGCTAAAGTTGATTATCAAAATTGGCTAAAACAACAAGTTTCTTTATTACCTGCAGAAATATTTGGTGGAAATAAAGGTGAGTTTACCGAAGTTACTTTTGGCACAAAACAAAACCTAAATGCAGCAATAACTCTAAATCAATTAATTTTTGATGGTTCTTATTTAGTAGGATTACAATCTGCAAAAACATATTTACAGATTTCTGAACAAGCTAAAGAAAAAACAGAATTAGGAACTAGAGAAGCTGTTATTAATGCTTATGGAAATGTTTTAGTTGCCGAAAAAAGTATTGAAATTTTAAAACAAAATAAAACTGTTTTAGAAAAGAACTTAAGTGATGCTAAGAAAATTTATGAAAACGGTTTTAATGAAGAAGAAGATGTTGAGCAGTTAGAAATTACTTTAGGAAACTTAAACAGTCAGTTAAATAATGTAGTTAGAATGAAAGCAATTGCTTACAAAATGTTAAACTTAACATTAGGAAATTCTATAAACACAAAACTTACGTTAATGGATAATTTTGATTCGTTAATTAATAAAAATATCGACTTAAATTTAGCTACTCAGAGTTTTAATTTAGAAAATCATATTGATTATAAAATTGCACAAAACGATAGAGAAAGCAGACGTTTATTAATGCGTTTAGAGCAAAGTAAAGCATTGCCAAGTTTATCTGCCTTTGTAAATTATGGATATACAGGTAACGCAGATTCATTTACTTTTCTAAATAGCGAACAAAAATGGTTTGGTTCTTCTTTGTTAGGAGTTTCTTTAAACATCCCAATTTTTAGTAGTTTTAGAAGAGAATCTAAAACCAAACAAGCAAAAATTGCTTTAGAAAGTGCAGATATTCGTTTAGAAGAAACTAAAGAGCGTTTAAATTTACAAGTAGCTAGTACAAAAAGTAATTATCAATTAAGTATTGAAAACTACCAAACAGCACAAAAGAATTTAGCTTTAGCAAAAAGAATAGAAAAAAAGCAACAAATTAAGTTTTTTGAAGGAATTTCTTCAAGTTTTGATTTATCACAGGCTCAAAACCAACTATATACACAACAACAAAATTACATTCAGTCTATGTTAGAAGTTATTGCTAAAAAGGCTGCATTAGAAAACGCATTAAACATACCAATCAAATAATAAAATCAACCAGAAATGACAAAAACATACATCACTATTATAAGTATTCTTCTATTAGTTTCTTGCGGAAAGAAAGAAACAGTAAGTATAGAAAGTTTAGTTGCTACAGGAACTCTAAAAGAGTTGTCTGCTAAAAAGAAAGAAATAACAACCAATTTAGAAGCTATAAATAATGATTTAGAAGCTATAAATAATGCTATTTCTAAAAAAGACACGATTAAAAAGTTGCCTTTAATAACAACTTTTACTGCACAAGAAAGCGTTTTTAATCACTACTTAGAAATTCAAGGAAGTGTAAAAACAAAGCAAAACATATTGGTATATCCTGAAATGCCAGGGATTTTAAAAAGAATTTTTGTTAAAGAAGGACAACGTGTTTCTAAAGGACAATTATTAGCTACTATTGATGATGGAGGTTTAAGCAACCAAGTTGCCCAATTAGAAGCAACTACACAATTAGCGAAAACTACTTTTGAGCGTCAGAAACGTTTATGGGAGCAAAAAATTGGGTCTGAAATTCAGTTTTTACAAACAAAAACAAGTTATGAAGCACAAAAAAACACATTAAAACAGCTTAAAAGTCAACAATCTAAAGCATCAATAAGAGCGCCTTTTGCTGGAGTTATAGATGATGTAATGAAAGAACCAGGAACTGTAATTGCTCCAGGACAAGGATCTGAAGTTTTTAGAATTGTAAACCTTAATAACATGTATGTTGAAGCAGAAGTGCCAGAAAGATATATTGCAAGTATTACTAAAAACAAAGAAGTAAAAGTAGAATTCCCTGTTTTAGGTGAAACTCTTACTAGTTCTGTTACACAAGTTGGTAGTTTTATCAACCCAAATAATAGATCTTTTAAAATTGAAGTTCCTGTGGCTAATAAAAACGGAAATGTAAAACCAAATTTAACAGCAAAACTTCAAATTAACGATTATACAGACAACAAAGCTATTTTAATTCCTCAGAGTATTATTTCTGAAAATGCAAATGGAGAGCAATTTGTGTATGCAATAAAAGATAAAAACGAAAATAATGAAGCTATTGCAGAAAGAGTAATTATTATTACTGGTAAAACGCAAGGAAATTATATTGAAGTTTTAGAAAATCTATCTGTTGGTACAGAGATTATTAAAGAAGGAGCTCGTAGTGTAAACAATGGGCAAACTGTAAAAGTTATCAATAAATAATAAAAAATTAAGATGACAAAACAAAAAAAACAAGTAGATAAAGAGTTTAAATTATCAGCTTGGGCAATTCATAATAAAACAACCATTTATGTAATAATGGGTGTGTTATTTTTCTATGGTATTTCTGCTTATTTAAGTATGGCCAGAGAGAATTTTCCAGAGGTAAAAGAAACTAAAATATATATTAGTACTGTTTATCCTGGAAATACTGCAGAAGATATAGAGAAACTAATAACAGACCCAATTGAAGACAAAGTAAAATCTGTAAGTAATGTTGTAGAAGTTACCTCAACATCTCAAGAAGATTACTCAATGGTAATTGTAGAGTTTGATGAAAACATAACTGTTGAGCTTGCAAAACAGAAGATAAAAGACGAATTATCTACAGAAACTTCTAGCGAAGATTGGCCAACATTTAATGGTGCTAAAATAGAGCCAAATGTTTTTAATTTAAGTATGTCAGAAGAGTTTCCGATCTTAAATATCAACATTTCTGGAGATTATCCTGTTTATAAACTAAAAGAGTTTGGAGAGTATTTACAAGATGAAATAGAAGATTTACCAGAAATTAAGAAAGTAGATATTCGTGGAGCTCAAGACAAAGAAGTTGAAGTTGCAGTAGATGTTTATAAAATGATGGCTGCTAAAGTTAGCTTTAATGATATTACTACCGCTATTAGTAATGGTAACGTAACGATGTCTGCAGGTAATTTTATTACAAGTGGACAAAGAAGAACCATTAGAATTATTGGTGAAATTGAAAAACCTTCAGAATTAGAAGATTTTGTAATTAAATCTGAATTTAACAATCCTATATATCTTAAAGATGTTGCAACTATTGCATTTAAAGACAAAGACAAAACAACCTATGCTAGAGAAAAAGGAAAAGCAGTTGTAATGTTAGATGTAAAAAAGAGAGCTGGTGAAAACATGGTTGCTGCTTCAGAACAAATTGCTTTAATTGTTGATGAAGCTATTGAAAATCATTTTCCAAAAGATTTAAAAGTTACTATTGTAAACGATCAATCTTCTAAAACAATTGGTCAGGTAGATGATTTGGTAAACAACATTATTTTTGGTGTTTTCTTAGTTGTAACTGTTTTAATGTTTTTCTTAGGATTTAAAAACGCAGTATTTGTTGGGTTTGCAATTCCTATGTCTATGTTTATGTCTTTAATGATATTAAACTTTTTAGGTTACACCATGAATACCATGATTCTTTTTGGATTAATTATGGGATTAGGAATGCTGGTTGATAATGGAATTGTAGTCGTGGAAAACGTTTATCGTTTAATGGATGAAGAAGGAATGAGCAGAATTGAAGCTGCTAAAAAAGGAATTAGCGAAATTGCTTTTCCTATTATTATTTCTACGGCTACAACTGTTGCTGCATTTATTCCTTTAGGTCTTTGGCCTGGAGTTATGGGAGATTTTATGGTATTATTACCTATTACTCTTTCTACAGTTTTAGGTTCATCTTTATTAGTAGCAATTTTCTTTAACTCGGTATTGGTTTCTCAATTTATGAGTGTAGAAGATATAGATATGCCTATTAAAAAAATTGTTGTTTTAACAAGTGTAATGACAGTTTTAGGAATTCTTGTAATGTTAACAGGAGGAGCATATAGTGCATTAGGAACGCTAATGATTTTTACAGCTATTATGTTGTGGATTTATAGATTGTTTTTAAGAAATTGGGCAAATAGTTTTCAGAATAAAGTATTACCTAAATTAGAAAGTTGGTACGAAAATCGTTTACGAAGTGCTTTATCTGGTAAAAAACCTTACGCTTTAGTCTTGGTAACTTTTATTCTATTAATAACTTCATTTATAGCATTTGGTTGGTCTTTAGGAACACAAAGAACTAAAGTAGAATTCTTTCCAGACAATAAACCAAACCAGATTATTGTATATATAGAATATCCTGAAGGAACAGATATTCAGAAAACAAATTCAATTACAAAGTTAATTGAAGAAAAAGTGGCTACTGTTTTATATGCTGATGAATATATGGATGGAGATTATAACTTTATGGTAGAAAGTTTAGTTTCTCAGGTTGGTGAAGGAGCTGGAAACCCTCAAACGGATGGAGGTTCTGCAGCAGAAATGCCTCATAAAGGTAAAATTACAGCCTCTATGAGAGAATACAAATTTAGAAGAGGTTTAGATAGTGAATTAATGCGTCAGAAAGTACAAACTGCATTAGTTGGTATTTATCCTGGAGTTTTAATTTCTGTTGAAAAAGATGCAAATGGTCCACCTGCAGGAGCGCCAATTAATATTGAAATTGAAGGTGATGATTATGCAGAATTAATTCATACTGCACAAAGAATGCGAGATTATATCAATACAAAAAGTATTTCTGGTATTGATGAATTAAAAATTGATGTAAACAGAGACAAACCAGGAATGGAAGTTTTGGTTGATCGTAAAAAAGCTGGAGAACTAGGTGTTAGTACTGGTCAAGTTGGACAACAATTAAGAGCCTCAATTTTTGGAAACAAAGCTGGTGTTTATAAAGAAAATGGAGAAGATTATGATATTTATGTTCGTTTTAATAAAGAAGACAGATATAATAAAAGCGCCATTTTTAATCAGAATATTATCTTTAGAGATATGGCTTCTGGTAAGGTTAAAGAAATTCCTGTTTCTACGGTAGCAAATCAGAAAAATAACTCTGGTTTTAGCGCAATAAAACACAAATCTGTAAAAAGAGTTGTAACCGTTTATTCTGCTTTATCTCCAGGAGAAACAGATGCAGGTGCTGTTGTTGGTAAAATTCAAAATGAAATGAAGAATTTTAAGGATTTACCAAAAGGAATTAAAATAGATTATACAGGTCAAATTGAAGAGCAAAATAAACAAATGCTATTTTTAGTTGGTGCATTCTTTACTGGTTTAGCGCTAATATTCTTCATTTTAATTTTTCAATTTAATTCAGTTTCTAAACCAGGAATTATCATGTTAGCAATATTTTTAAGCTTTATAGGTGTTTTTGGAGGATTGGTAATTTCTGGAGCTTCATTTGTAATTATGATGACAATGATGGGTATTATTTCCCTTGCAGGAATTGTAGTAAACAATGGAGTTGTACTGTTAGATTATGCACAATTATTAATAGATAGAAAGAAAGCAGAATTAGAATTAGATGAAGATGATTATCTAGATAAAGAAACGTTATTTGAAACAATAGTTAGAGCAGGTAGAGCTCGTTTAAGACCTGTATTATTAACAGCAATTACTACTATTTTAGGGTTAATTCCTTTAGCAATTGGATTAAATATTA
>CBDUHF010000073.1:0-11799 GCA_965367085.1 uncultured Polaribacter sp. | reverse complement strand
TACAAAAGGTACATATCAAGAAAGAATTAAAGAGTAAAAATTACTTAACAGTTTTCTGTATAAAACATGCAATAGCATACTAGAGACAGAAAACTGTTATAGTTTATTATAGACTATGAAATTTAAAATTCCACAAACATTACATCAAATAGCTTCTTTATTAGAAGTTGATTTTATTGGTGAAATTGATTTCGAAATTTTAGGAATTAATGAAATTCATGTTGTAGAAAAAGGAGACATTGTTTTTGTAGATCATCCTAAGTATTATGATAAAGCCTTAAATTCTGCTGCAACAACAATTTTAATCAATAAAAAAGTTGATTGTCCAGCAGGAAAATCATTATTAATTTCTGATGACCCTTTTCGTGATTTTAATACAATAACGAAACATTTTAATCCTTTTATTGCATCTTCTGTTAGTATTTCTGAATCTGCAATTATTGGAGAAGGAACAATTATACAGCCAAATGTATTTATAGGAAATAATGTTGTTATTGGTAAGAATTGTGTAATTCATCCAAATGTTTCAATTTATGATAATTCAGTAATTGGAAATAATGTAACCATTCATGCAAATACAGTTTTAGGAGGAGACGCTTTTTATTATAAAAATCGTCCAGAAGGATTTGATAAATTAATTTCTGGAGGTAGAGTAGTCTTAGAAGATCATGTAGATTTAGGTGCTTCTTGTACTATTGATAAAGGAGTAACAGGAGATACAACCATTGGAAAAGGAACTAAAATTGACAATCAAGTACATGTTGGACATGATACTGTTATTGGAAAAAAATGTTTAATTGCTTCACAAACAGGAATTGCTGGTTGTGTTATCATAGAAGATGAAGTAACAATTTGGGGACAAGTTGGTACAAATAGTGGAATTACTATTGGTAAAGGAGCAATTATTTTAGGTCAAACAGGAGTAACGAAGTCTGTTGCTGGAGGAAAAAGTTATTTTGGAACTCCAATTTCAGAATCAAGAATAAAATTAAAAGAATTAGCAGAAATAAAACAAATTATAAAAGAGAGAAAGAATTCTTAATTTTCTTTTATAAAAACTTTCAATAAACTATTTTTGCGTAACTAATAAAATTAAATACCCAATGAGCGTTTTAGTAAATAAAGATTCAAAAATTATTGTACAAGGTTTTACTGGTAGTGAAGGTACTTTTCACGCAGGTCAAATGATTGATTATGGTACTAATGTTGTAGGTGGTGTAACTCCAGGAAAAGGTGGACAAGAACACTTAGGGAAACCAGTTTTTAATACAGTAGCAGAATCTGTAGAAAAAGTTGAAGCAGATACATCAATTATTTTTGTGCCACCAGCATTTGCTGCTGATGCAATTATGGAATCTGCAGACGCAGGTATTAAAGTTATTATTTGTATCACAGAAGGAATTCCTACTGCTGATATGGTAAAGGTAAAAGCTTATATTGATGATAAAGATTGTAGATTAGTAGGTCCTAACTGTCCAGGAGTAATTACTCCAGATGAAGCTAAAGTTGGTATTATGCCAGGTTTTATTTTCAAAAAAGGTAGAGTAGGTATTGTTTCTAAATCTGGAACTTTAACATATGAAGCTGCTGATCAAGTTGTAAAACAAGGTTTTGGAATTACAACTGCAATTGGTATTGGTGGAGATCCAATTATTGGAACTACAACAAAAGAAGCTGTAGAGTTATTAATGAATGATCCAGAAACTGAAGCAATTGTTATGATTGGTGAAATTGGTGGAAACCTAGAAGCAGAAGCTGCGCAATGGATTAAATCTGATGGAAATAGAAAACCAGTTGTTGGTTTTATTGCTGGTCAAACTGCACCTGCAGGTAGAACAATGGGGCATGCTGGAGCAATTGTTGGTGGTGCAGATGATACTGCGCAAGCTAAAATGAAAATTTTAGCAGAAAATGGAATTCATGTTGTGAGTTCTCCTGCTAAAATTGGAGAAATGGTAGCAAAAGTTTTAAAATAAAATTAAATGTTAGTTCAAGAGGAGTCTAGAACTATTTATTAAATAAGAAATAGTAAATTCCCGAGAAATCGGGAATTTCTTTTTTATATTTGAATATCAACTAAATACTACATTATGAAATTATTAGATAATAAAACTGCAATTGTAACTGGAGCTACTAGAGGTATTGGTAGAGGAATCGCAGTTGAATTTGCAAAACAAGGTGCAAATGTTGCTTTTACTTACAGTTCTTCTGTAGATGCTGCAACCGCTTTAGAAACTGAATTAAAAGCGTTAGGAGTTAATGCTAAAGGATATCAATCTAACGCAGCAAATTTTGATGCAGCTCAAGAATTGGCTAAAAATGTTTTAGAAGAATTCGGATCAATTGATATATTAGTAAATAACGCAGGAATTACAAAAGATAATTTATTAATGCGTATTTCTGAAGATGATTTTGATAAAGTTATTGAAGTAAACTTAAAGTCTGTTTTCAATTTAACAAAAGCAGTTATTAGACCTATGATGAAACAACGTAAAGGATCTATCATTAATATGAGTTCTGTTGTTGGGTTAAAAGGAAATGCTGGTCAATCTAATTATGCAGCTTCTAAAGCAGGTATTTTAGGTTTTTCTAAATCTGTAGCTTTAGAATTAGGTTCTAGAAACATTAGAAGTAACGTTGTTGCTCCTGGTTTTATAGAAACAGAAATGACTGCAAAATTAGACGAAAAGGTTGTTGAAGGATGGAGAAATGATATTCCTTTAAAACGTGGAGGAACACCAGAAGATATTGCTAATGCATGTGTATTCTTAGCATCTGACATGAGTGCATACATTACAGGACAAACTTTATCTGTAGATGGAGGTATGTTAACCTAAAAAGTTATTTTATAAAATGATAAACCTGCAACAATTTAATGTTGCAGGTTTTTTTTATTAATACAGAATTTGACCTATTTCTCAATTAATATATTTATTTTAGTATTTGTAAATGATTCTAAATTAAAATTATGAGAAAAATAACATTGTTTTTATTTTTATTTTTTTCAGTTTCTTTTGTCTTTGCTCAAGAATGGGAAAAATATAAATCCGAAGATTTAGCTTTTGTAGCATATTTCCCAGAAACACCAAAAAGATCAGTTCAAAAAGTAGATACAGCTGTTGGTGAACTGGACATGAATATGGTTATGTATACTCCAATAAATGGAGATGAGAATGCAGTTTATTCAATAATTAGATCAGATTATCCAAAAGCTCAATTTAAAAACACAGATGAATCTTATAATTCTCAGGTTTTAGACGGTGCTGTAAGTGGTGCAGTTACAAATGTTAATGGTACATTAGTATTTGATAATAAAGTTCAATTTAATGGTTATCCTGGAAGAAGTATAAAAATAAAAATAGATTTTGGTTATATCTATATTAATGCCTATTTAGTAGAAAACACAATGTTTATTTCTCAAGTTATTTGTTCAACAGATAATGATCAAAACAGTCTAATAAAACAGTTTTTAGATTCTTTTGAAATTATAAAAACTAAATAATTAACTAAAATTAAAATATAAATCAAGCCTGCAACAATTTAATGTTGCAGGTTTTTCTTTTTTAAAAAGTTCTTTGTTATCTTTCCAAATAAATAAAAACATTTGGAACCAATAACTATTTTATATATTATAATTGCTTTGTTACTGAGTATTTCAGTTGCATTTTTCCAATACTTTTATAAAGTAAAGAGTACATCAAGAATTCATATTTTGCTTTTTGTTTTAAAAACTTTTAGTTTGTTTTTATTGATTTTGTTATGGATAAACCCAACAATTAAAAATACCGAACTAAAAACAAGTAAACCTATTTTAGCTCTACTTGCTGATAATTCTAAATCAATTTCCTTTTTTAACGAAAGCGAAAATGTAAAAGTTTTTATTGATGAATTAAAGAAAAACAAACAGCTAAACGATAAATTTTCAATAAATCAATTCACTTTTGGAAATTCTTTACAGGTTTTGGATAGTTTGTCTTTTGATGAAAATGAAACCAATATTTCTAAAGCAATTTTAGATATAAATACTTTAGAAAAAGACAAAATTTCTCCTATAGTTTTAATTTCTGATGGAAACCAAACCATTGGTAACGATTACGAATTTTTAAATTCTAAACAACCAATTTTTCCAGTGGTTGTTGGTGATACAATTAAATATACAGATTTAAAAATTAGTCAATTAAATGTAAATAAATACAGTTATATTAAAAATAAATTCCCTGTTGAAGTCCTACTCAATTATGAAGGAAATGAAAGGGTAAATTCACAGTTTTCGATTTATAAAAACGGAAAAACTGTTTTTACTGAAAAAGTACAGTTTTCATCAACAGAAAAATCTAAAACAATTACAGCAAACTTAACATCAACAAAAGAAGGTATTCAGTATTATACAGCTTCAATTAGAAAAATTGCTGATGAAAAAAATATCAAAAATAATTCAAAGAATTTCTCGGTAGAAGTGATAGATGAACAAACAAAAGTTTTGGTATTATCATCCGTTTTACATCCGGATCTTGGAGCCTTAAAAAAATCTATTGAAAGTAATAAACAACGATCTGTAGAAGTTTTGTTAGTTGATAATTTTAAAGGTAATTTACTTGATTATCAGTTGGTTATTTTAAATCAGCCAACAGGTAAATTTACATCTGTTTTTAATGATTTAAAGAAGCTTAACAGCAATTACTTCATTATTTCAGGTACAAATACAGACTGGAATTTTATCAATAATCAACAACTTGGTTTTTCTAAAAAAGCAATTAATGAATCTGAAAATTATGGAGCTGTTTTTAATGATTCATATTTAATTTTTCAACAAAAAAATATAGGATTTGATCAATTTACTCCTTTAAAAGATAAATTTGGAGAAGTTGTTATTTCTAAAGAACATCAGAATTTATTAATGCAAAACATTAACGGTGTAGAAACTCAGCAACCTTTATTAGCCACTTTTGAGCAAAATAACCAAAAATCTGCGGTATTATTTGGAGAAGGAATGTGGAAATGGCGTTCTGCTAGTTTTTTAAACTCTAATTCATTTCAAGATTTTGATGAATTTGTTGGGAATTTAGTACAATATTTAGCTTCAAATAAAAAAAGGAATCGTTTAGAAGTAAATTCAGAAAGCTTGTATGCTGCAAATTCAACAATTCATATTTCTGCTTTTTATACTGATAAAAATTATCAATTTGATGCTAGAGCTTCGTTAGAAATTACAATTACTAATAAAGAATCTAAAGAGATTACGAAACTTCCGTTTTCTCTTGTAAATAATGCTTATCAAGTTGAAATAGAAAATCTTAATCCTGGTGATTATTCATATAAAGTTGCTGTAAATGGACAAAATATAAATAAATATGGACGTTTCAAAATTACAGAAACCCAAATAGAAGAACAATTTACGAATGCGAATTTAGAGAAGCTAGAAATATTAGCAAATAAATCTGGTGGAAAGTTGTTTTATAAAAATCAAGCAAAAGAGTTATCAAAAGAACTTTTAGAGAATAAATTGTTTTATTCAATTCAAAAATCAACGATTAAAGAAGAAAATCTAATAGATTGGAAATGGATTTTATTTATTGTAATAGGTTTGTTTACTGCAGAATGGTTTGTTAGAAAAAATTATGGAAAAATTTAAGATTATGAAAAAATTAAAATTATTGCTTTTTAGTTGTGTTTTTATCTCAATAGTTAGTTATACAAAAGAAGATGATGAAATTTGCCAATTTACCTATCAAACTTCAGATGGTCATAATAATTATAGAGATGTAACAATTGATTATCCTTGTCATTTAGGGCCTCCAGCAACAAGTCCTGTTAATACGATTAAATAATGCATCTTTATTAAAAACAAATCGTCTAATTTTAAAAGCATAAAATGGGACATAATCATCATCATAATTCATCAACAGAAAATATAAGTACTGCTTTTTTTCTGAATTTATTCTTTACCATAATTGAGTTTATTGGTGGATTTTATACAAATAGTTTAGCAATAACTTCTGATGCAATCCATGATTTAGGTGATTCTATTAGCTTAGGAATGGCTTGGTATTTTCAAAAAATATCAACAAAAAAAGCAACAAAGAAATATACTTATGGATATAAAAGATTTTCACTTTTAGGAGCAATTATTAATTCTATTATATTATTAATTGGTTCTATTTTTATTATTATAGAAGCGATACCAAGAATTTTAAACCCAGAGGTTTCTGATGCAAAAGGAATGATGTGGTTTGCAATTTTAGGAATAATTGTGAATGGAGCAGCAGTTTTAAAGCTTAAAAAAGGAACTTCTATAAACGAGCGCGTTGTTTCTTTACATTTATTAGAAGATGTTTTAGGTTGGGTTGCTGTTTTAATTGCAAGCATTATTATGCAGTTTTGGGAAGTTCCAATTTTAGATCCAATTTTATCAGTTTTAATAGCGGGTTTTATTCTATTTAATGTTTTTAAAAGTGGAAAGGAAAGTATTAGAATTATTTTACAAGGAACGCCAATTGCAATTTCTACAGATGAAATTTGTAAAAAAGTACTTCAATTTAAAGAAATAAAAGATGTTCACGATTGTCATATATGGACAATGGATGGAGAGTATAACGTTTTAACAATTCATTTAATCATGAATGAGAAAATGTCTTGGAAGGAATTAGAAATCTTAAAGAAAAGTATTAGAAAATTATTACATGATGATTTTCATTTAGAACATATAACGCTAGAGTTTGAACTTTCTACAGAAGATTGTGCATATATAGATTGTGTGTGAGCAACATAAATTGTAAATTTGAGTTCAATTTTAAAACAAATTAAATGGCAAATAATCAAGTTGATTTAAAGTTCCCAAAAGGTGGAGTTTTATTTATCATATTAGCAGTAGCAGTATTTATTTTATTTTCTAAAGCTACAGTAACTATTAAATCTGGTCAAGCAGGAGTTTTATATAAAACTTTTGGAGGTGGTGTTGTAACAGATGAACCAGCATTGGGTGAAGGTTTTCAAATTGTTGCTCCATGGAATAAAGTTTTTATATACGAAGTAAGACAACAAGAACTTTTTGAAAAAATGCAAGTATTATCTTCTAACGGTTTGGAAATTCAATTAGAAGCTTCTGCATGGTTTCAGCCACAATCAGATAAAATAGGTTTTTTACATCAAGAAAAAGGTGAAAACTATATTTCTAGAGTTATTCAACCTGCAATTAGATCTGCAGCAAGAAGTGTTGTTGGACGTTATACTCCAGAACAATTATATTCTAGTAAAAGAGATGTAATACAAACTGAAATTTTTGTTGAGACAAAAAAAATACTCGATAAACAATACATTCAGTTAAATGAGATTTTAGTAAGAGATGTAACATTACCATCTACAATTAAAGATGCAATTGAACGTAAATTAAAGCAAGAACAAGAATCTTTAGAATATGAATTTAGATTAGTTACTGCTAAGAAAGAGGCTGAAAAACAAATTATTGAAGCACAAGGTAAAGCAGATGCAAATAAAATTTTAAGTGCTTCTATAACAGACAAAATTTTACAAGATAAAGGAATTGAAGCAACAATTAAGTTGTCTGAATCTCCTAATAGTAAGGTAGTTGTAATTGGTTCTGGTAAAACAGGAATGCCAATTATTTTAGGAAATCAATAAGAAATAAACCTTATTTTATAAATTAAAAATCCAGCTTTATGCTGGATTTTTTTATTTTCTAGGATGAAATGTTTCTACTACTTCTTTTAAATAACTTTTATCTAAATGAACATAAACTTCTGTTGTAGTTATACTTTCATGTCCTAACATTTGTTGAATTGCTCTTAAATCTGCACCATTTTTTAATAAATGAGTAGCAAAAGAATGTCTTAATGTATGTGGACTTATTTTTTTATTTAAATCTATTTTAATGGCTAAATCTTTTAATATGATGAAAATCATTTGCCTTGTTAGCCCATTTCCACGTCTATTTAAAAAAACAGTGTCTTCATATCCTTTTTTAGGATTTAAGTGGGTTCTAATTACTTTTATATAGCTTGAAATATATATTTGAGCATTATAATGAATAGGAACAAAACGCTGTTTATTTCCTTTACCAATAACTCTTATAAAGCCTTCATCAAAAAATAAATCAGAAATTTTTAAAGTGATGAGTTCACTAACACGCAAGCCACAGCTATACATGGTTTCTACAATGGTTCTATTTCTTTCTCCTTGAGGATGACTTAAATCTATAGCAGAAATTAGTTCGTTAATTTCTTCTTCAGATAAAGTATCGGGTAATTTTCTTCCAATTTTAGGAGCTTCAATTAAATCTGTAGGATTTGTCTTTCTATAATCTTCAAAAATTAAATAATCAAAAAAACTTCGTAATCCTGAGATTATTCTAGCCTGACTTCTAGGATTTACTTCTTTTGCAATATGATAAATAAATTGTTGAATTGTAGTTTCATCAATAGAGATAGGTGAGAAGGTTATTTCATTTTCCTGAAGAAAAATTTCTAGTTTTTTTAAATCCCTAGAATAACTATCAATGGTATTTTTAGATAGACCTCTTTCTATTTTTAAAAATAATTGATAATCTTTAATTGCGTTTTGCCAATTCATTTGCTAAAAATAAAGTTTATATTTACAACTTTAATAATTTTCATGAAACTAATTATAATAAACGGACCAAACCTAAACTTATTAGGAAAAAGAGAACCAGAAATTTATGGTTCTAAAACTTTTGAAGAATTTTTTAGTGAACTTCAACTTAAATTTAAAGATGTAGAATTATCATATTTTCAATCGAATATTGAAGGTGAAATTATAGATAAATTACACGAAGTTGGTTTTGATTATGACGGAATTATTTTGAATGCTGCAGCCTATACACATACATCTGTTGGTATTGGAGATGCAGTAAAAGGAATAAATACTCCAGTTGTAGAATTACATATTTCTAATGTGCATGCTCGTGAAGAGTTTAGACATCATAGTTATATTGCTCCAGCTGCAAAGGGTGTTTTATTTGGTTTTGGATTAAAAGGATATGAGTTAGCTATTCAGAGTTTTTTATAGGTGTGAAAAAGGAAATAGAAATATCCGTTGTTATTCCCTTATATAAGTGTTCTAAAACTATAGAGGAGTTATGTTTAAGGCTGATAAAGGTTTTTTTAAATCTAAATATTTCCTATGAAATTATCTTAGTAAACGATGCTAGTCCAGAGAATGATTGGGAAATAGCTTCAAAATTATCTCAAGAAAATATCAATATAAAATCTATTAATTTAAGTAGAAACTTTGGGCAACATCCAGCTATTTTTTGCGGATTAGAGCATTCGAAAGGAGAATGGGTTGTGGTCATGGATGGTGACTTGCAAGATGTTCCCGAAGAAATTGAAAAATTATATAATAAGGCAATTGAAGGGTTTCCTGTAGTTTTGGCAGCTAGAGAAGAAAGAAAAGATACTTATTCCAAAAAGATAAGTTCATTATTTTTTTATAAAATACTTAATTATTTTACTGGTTCTAAATTGTCACATGAAGTTGGGAATTATGGAGTCTATCAGCAAAATGTAATTGTAGCTATTTTATCACTTGGTGATGCTATAAAATTTTTACCGACCATGGTTAATTGGGTTGGATTTAAAAAAGAAATAGTACCAGTTAGACACGCAAAACGTTTAGAAGGTACTTCTAGTTATAACTTCAGGAAATTGTTGAGTTTAGCATTTGATAATATTGTTTCTTTTTCTAATAAACCATTAAAAATAGTTGTTAAATTTGGCTTCCTCTTAGTTTTTATAGCTGTTTTAATGATTGTTTATAACGTATATTTAAATATATCCAATCATATAGTTGTTAAGGGGTATTCTACTATTGTTATTTCAATTTGGTTTTTGTCAGGTTGTATGATTTCAATTATGGGAGTTATTGGTGTATATTTAGGAAAAGTATTTGATAAAGTGAAATCAAGACCATCATATGTAGTCTATCAAAAAAATAATTTATGAAAGTGAATTATTTAAAATGGGATTCAGACTTTTTTGATATAGATGTATACAAAGGTAGATATAATCATAATTCTTTTTTTGATTTCTCTAAATTAAGAAATGGATTAACTTATTTGTTTTCTGAAAAAGAGATTATAGGTCTAAAAAATGTTTTTTACGATCAAAAAGTAACTTTTATTAAAAAAATTAAAAAAAATAATATAGAAGTAGTAAAACAGATTTTTTCATACTCATCATGTAAAGAAGTTTCTAAAGAAATACTTAATTTATCTTATCAAAGTGGAGAATATTCGAGATTTAAAAGAGATCCTAAAATTCCTAGTAATAAATTTTTAGAACTTTATTATTTATGGATTATAAACTCAGTAAATAGAAGTATTAGTGATGAAGTTTATACATACAAAATTGAAGGAGTTGATGTTGGTATGATTACTATAAAAAAAAATAAAAAAACTTGTAGAATAGGTTTAGTAGCTGTTGATAATAGACAAAGAGGTAACAATATAGGACGAAATCTAATGTTGGCTGCAGAAAAGTGGGCGTTAGAGAATGGTTGTAATGAAATAGAGGTTGAAACTCAAGAAAACAATTTTAAAGCCATGGGGTTTTATAAGAAAATGAATTATAAAGCATTTCAAAAAGAATATATATATCACTTATGGAAGTAAAAGCTAATATTCCTTTTAATAAACCCTATTTAACAGGAAACGAAACAAAATATATAGAAGAAGCTGTAGCTTCTGGTAAAATATCTGGTAATGGAATGTTTACAAAAAAATGTCACTCTTTTTTTGAAGAACGGTATGGTATAAAAAAAGCATTGCTAACAACTTCTTGTACAGATGCATTAGAGATGTGTGCTATTTTACTGAACATAAAAGATGGTGATGAAGTTATAATGCCTTCTTATACTTTTGTATCAACAGCCAATGCTTTTGTATTAAGAGGAGCTAAAATTGTTTTTGTAGATTCAAGAGTTGATAACCCAAATATTGATGAAAATAGGATAGAAAATTTAATAACTACCAAAACAAAAGCGATAGTAGTGGTTCATTATGCAGGTGTAGCCTGCGATATGGATGTAGTGATGTCTCTTTCTGAAAAATACAATATTCCTGTGGTAGAAGATGCAGCTCAAGCTATTGAATCTTTTTATAAAGGTAAGGCTCTTGGATCTATAGGTCATTTAGCAACATTTTCTTTTCATGAAACAAAAAATATACAATGTGGAGAAGGAGGATTGCTAGCTATAAATGATAGTAAATATTTTGAAAGAGCTGAAATTATTTGGGAAAAAGGAACTAATAGATCTGCTTTTTTTAGAGGTGAAATAGATAAATATGGTTGGGTTGATATTGGTTCTTCTTTTTTACCATCAGAATTGAATGCTGCATTTTTATGGGCACAATTAGAAAAACTAGAAGAAATTCAAACTAAGAGAAAATCTATTTGGAAAAATTACTACTTATGGTATAAAAAATATCCTGATTTCGTTTTACCAAATATTCCTGATTACGCAACAAATAATGGTCATATATTTTATGTGCTATGTCGAGATTTAGAGCATCGAAATGAGTTTATTAACAGTTTTAAAAAAAGAAACATAAATCCAGTTTTTCATTATGTAAGTTTGCATACTAGTTCTTTTTATATTAATAAACATGATGGAAGACGATTATCTAACTGCGATAGGTATGCAGATACTTTAGTTAGGATGCCATTGTACTTTGAATTTGAAGAACAAAATCTTATTACTAGTAATTGTTAATTAATTTAAAAAATAATAGATAGTGATGACAAAATATGTATTTTTTTAAGTGAT
>CBDUHF010000072.1:0-12500 GCA_965367085.1 uncultured Polaribacter sp. | reverse complement strand
AGAGTACTTATTGAAAGATCTAATAGACATTAAAATCTATTCTTTTAAACTTTTTGATAAACTGTAGGGGGTTTATTAAAACCAAAAACAGGCTAAGAAATTTCTTAGCCTGTTTTATTTTTTATGATACTATTTTAATGTATTATATAAAAAGTTTAAATTCACAATAAAATAAAAAGAGAACAATGACTTTAGAAGAGCTTAAATATCCAATAGGACAAGCAGATATACCAGAAAACATTACTAAAAAAAATATTGAAGATTGGATTTCTATTTTAGAAACATTTCCTCAAAATTTAGAATTTTTAACTAGAGAATTATCAGACAATCAATTAGACATAACTTATAGAGAAAATGGGTGGACTATTAGACAGGTTGTACATCATTGTTATGACAGTCACCATAATTCATACATCCGATTTAAATGGGCTTTAACAGAGGACAAACCAGTGATTAAAGCATATTATGAAGAACGTTGGGCTGAATTAAAAGATTCAACTACTGCTCCTATTCAATTATCTATAGATGCTTTAAAAGGATTACATGCAAAATGGGTGTATTTATTAAGAAGTTTATCTGATACTGATTTACAGAAATCATTTATTCATTCTTATGAAAACAAAGAAGTTGATTTAAAAGAAAATATTGGTATTTATGCTTGGCATTGCAATCATCATTTTGCACATATAGAGCAATTAATGACTCGTAAAAACTGGATATAACAAACGAAAAATTTTTATCCAAAAGTTTTAATATTTAATTCCTATTTTTAAAGTCTAATTTACAAAAGATGAAAACTGCACAACAATGGTTTGATGAGTATGCTGTAAGCCATAAAAATGACACCAATATATTAATTCATTTTATCTGTGTACCTGCTATATTTTTTAGTGTTATTGGTTTGTTAATGAGTATTCCAACTGGTTTTTTAGAAAACCTGCTTAAACTTTACAATCCGATTATAGAAAATTGGGCAGCAGTTATTGGTATTCTTATTTTACTATTTTATTTACGCTTAGGTTTTTGGTATTTTATAGAAATGTTTCTTTTTACTGCATTGTCTATTATTGGAAATCTTTGGATTAGTAAATACGGAAATTTAACAATTATTTCTATTTTAATCTTTGTTATTGCCTGGATTGGTCAGTTTTACGGACATAAAGTAGAAGGAAAAAAACCTTCTTTTATTAAAGATTTACAATTTTTATTGATTGGCCCTCTTTGGGTGATTAAAAAATTAGGAAGTAAGAAAAAATAAATATGTCTGAAGAAATTACATTTGAAGATTTTTTAAAAGTTGATATTAGAGTTGGAACAATTATAGCTGTGAATGATTTTCCAAAAGCACGTAAACCTGCTTATCAATTAACTATTGATTTTGGAGATTTAGGAATTAAAAAATCGAGTGCACAAATAACAAGTTTATATTCTAAAGAGGATTTATTGAATAAACAGATTTCTGCTATTGTCAACTTTAAACCTAGACAAATCGCTAATTTTATGAGTGAAGTTTTGGTAATTGGTGTTTATAATACTGAAGGAAACGTTGTTTTATTACAAGCTTCTAGTCCTGTAAAAAATGGGGAACAAATTTCTTAATTTTTAGGGTTATTTAAAATTACCAACGCACCTATTACTCCAGGAATCCATCCACAAAGTGTTAGTAAAAAGATAATAAAAAAAGACCCACAACCTTTATCTATGACAGAAAGTGGAGGGAAAATAATGGCGAATAAAACTCTAAAAAAACTCATTTATATATTTAGTTGGTTACATATATAAGACGAGTTTAATTCAATTTTGTTACAAATTTGTTCTTAAACTAAAATTAAAAAGTTCCATTGAGTTGTAACCTACATTTTATCTCCAAAGAAAATTGCATTCATTAAAAGCTTGTTTGTCCCATACCAAAAAGCTCTAAAATTTGTATTATCTGTAAAAATAATTACGCTACCTCTACCCAATCTTTGTACTTTAAAAGGCACAGTATTTTTTATTACTTTGGCATTTTCCTTAGAAATATAGCCGCTTAAAAGTGGATTATCGGTGTACTGAATAGGATTATTATAACTCTTTTTATCTGCTTTTATAAAAACTGTGGTGTTTCTAAATAATGCCAATTTATCATTTTTATAACCAAAATTAATAGGATGAGAACGATCTAATTTCGCTTCAAAAATGGCTCCTCCAATTACCTGTGCACCAGATTTTAAAGATCTATTTTCAAAAGAAACATTATCTATTGTGTCCATCTTCGTTTTATTAAATTCTAAGTTTATAAACTTTTTACTAGACAACCATTTAACAGCATTTCTATACCCAATTAAATTTCCTCCATTTTTAACCCACGTTTTTAATTTCTCTTCTAAATTTTTATCAACAGAATAACTATTTGGAACAATAATAGTTGTGTATTTACTTAAATTAACTCTTGCTATATAAGACATGTCTAGCTTTGTTAATTGCATATCAAAACGCTGATCTAACAAATGCCAAACTTCTCCAGCATCGCTACTAGAAATAGAATTACCAACTATAATAGCCACTTTTTGTGGTTTAATATTTTTTAAATTATTAGAACCTAAATCAATTCCGTCATTTAACCCTGTTGAGACACCGTTAATTTTTAAATGGTTTTCTTGTGCAACTTTGCTTAAAAATTGATATAATTCTAATGTATTTAATTTCTGATTTTGAACAGGAATAAAAATAGTTCCATAATCATAAGAAATTCCTCCATTTTTAAAGTTTTTCATTGAAACTTTCGCCCTAATTCCTTTATTTAAGATTGCATTTAAAGCCTTTGGTGTGTAGTATTCATTCCAAGACATTAAATATCCATTGTTGCTATTAAATGAAACATTACCTACGTTCATTTGTAAATCTAGAATCTCTTTTCCGGCCTTATTTAAAGATATATTATCAGCAAAATCTACTCCAAAAGAATGATTAAAAGTCCAAGCAGAAACATCATAAAACAAACTATCTTTAAACTTTGTTCTAACATCAAACATTGCTTTTACCAAACGTTGATTTTTCTGATTCATTGGTACAACATAGCTATATCCTTTTTTAAAGTTTTTTCCGTTTGATGAAAAATCAGCTTTTAATTCGTGAATTTTTATTTGATGTCGTTTTAAAACTTCAGCCAAATGATAACTTTTTACAGCATCTTTTTCATCGCCAAAAACAATTGCTTTTTTAACAGCAGCACTTCTAGAATTTTTGTAAAAATCTTGCTGGTATTTTAAGATTTTAGTGCGCATTTTATTAGCTGCTTCTATAGTAGATAATGCAGCTGTAAATTGATTTCTTATGGTAAATGGAAACGTTAAAACACCATTTACTGTTTCTTGTGCATGACCACGAGAACTTCCTTGTTCAAACAAAATACCGATACTTCCATTTATATCTGGAAACGTTGACCCTTTTCCGTAATAAAAATCGTCAAAACTTTCTTCAGAATAATACAAAGAGCCTATTTTATCTAATGCTTTTGCATGATAGGTTCCTATTTCTTTTGTTAACTCCTGATTCATTTTTGGAGTTAAAGGATGTGTTCTACTTTGAATTCCTGGTTGAAAAAAGAATGAAGAATTACTTCCCATTTCATGATGATCTGTTAAAATATTTGGCAACCATTTATGAAAAGAGGCAATTCTTACTCTACTTTCTGGCAATTGAACAGGCAACCAATCTCTGTTCATATCAAACCAATAATGATTTGTTCTTCCTCTAGGCCAAACCTCTGTATATTCTCTATCATTTGGATCTGGATTTATATTTTTACTTCTATTTGTATTTGCCCAATACGCAAAACGTTGTAATCCATCTGGATTAAAAGAAGGATCAAATAAAATAACTGTGTTTTTTAAAATAGCATCAATATTATTAGAAGCTGCTAAATAATATGCAACTGCTAAAGCAGCATTAGAACCACTTGGCTCATTGCCATGTATAGAAAATCCTTGATAGACAACAATAGGATGATTAGAAACATCTATAGAAGAATTATCTGTAGCTTCTATATGTTTTTTTCTGATATTTTCTAAATTCTGATGATTTTCTGGCGATGTAATAGTTAATAATAGCAAAGGTCTTCCTTCAAAAGTAGTTCCTCTATTTTCTATAGAAATTCTATCGGAAGCTTTTGCTAAAGCTTTCATATATTCTACCAACTTATCATGTGTAATGTGCCACTCACCTACTTCATGCCCAATTATACTTTTTGGTGTTGGTATTTTTGGATTGTAAACTTCATTTGGAACATAATAAGATAAATCAACTTGTTGAGAAAAAGCAGTAAAAGATAAGAATATGGCAAAAAATAGTAGTTTTTTCATCGGAAAATAAATTATTAATAAAATCAAAGATAGCAAATTATAATCCTGCAAAAATGTTAAAATATCTTGAGTAAAAACCTTACTTTTGATGCTAATTTTATAGAATGTTTAGAGTATTTTCAATACAATGAAAATGTTTTAAATGTATTTTTTTATGGTAGAACAAACACAATTAACAGCCTTACATAACTCACTTTCTGGAGATGTTCTTTTCGATAATTTACATAAAACAATTTATGCAACAGATGCTTCTGTGTACAGAAAAATTCCATTAGCAGTAGCGTATCCAAAAGACATAAAAGATTTACAAACCTTAATTGCTTTTGCAAGTAGCAATGGTATAACTTTAATACCAAGAACTGCAGGAACTTCTTTGGCAGGACAATGTGTAGGAGATGGAATTGTTGTTGATGTTTCTAAACATTTTACACATATTATTTCTCTTGATAAAAAAGCTAAAACAATTACGCTTGAATCTGGTATTATTAGAGATGAACTAAATCTATATTTAAAGCCTTTTGGCCTGTTTTTTGGTCCAAATACCTCAACATCTAATCGATGTATGATTGGTGGAATGGTTGGTAATAATTCTTCTGGAAGTACATCAATTAGATATGGTGTTACTAGAGATAAAGTATTGCGTATTGATGCTATTTTAAGTGATGGAACACAAGCTACTTTTGCTGAAATTTCTTCAGAAGAATTTATACAAAAAACAAAAGAAGATTCTTTAGAAGGAAACATCTATAAATCTATTTATGACGAACTTTCTGTTGAAGCAACGCAACAAGAAATTATAAAAGAATTTCCTAAAGCCACTATTCATAGAAGAAATACAGGTTATGCTGTAGATGAATTTTTAAAATCTGACTTATTTGGAGGAACATCACCTACCATAAATGTGGCTAAATTTCTTTCTGGAAGTGAAGGAACATTGGCTTTTTCAACAAAATTCACGTTGCAATTAGATGAGTTACCTCCACAAAAAAGTATTATGGTTTGTTCTCATTTTACAAGTATAAATGAGAGTTTAAAAGCAACCGTTACCACTATGAATCACAATTTATATAATTGTGAATTGATGGATAAAACCATTTTAGATTGTACTAAAAACAACAGAGAAATTGCTAAAAATAGATTCTTTTTACAAGGAGATCCAGAAGCTGTTTTAATGTTAGAAGTTTCTGCTAATACACTAGAAGAAGCAGAAATTTTAGCAGATAATTTAATTGCAGATTTAGAAAAAAATAAATTCGGATATCATCACCCTAAAGTTTATGGAGCTGATATTCCTAAAGTACATTATTTAAGAAAAGCAGGTTTAGGTTTGTTAGGAAATATGGTTGGAGATATGAAAGCTGTTGCTTGTATAGAAGATACTGCAGTTGCTTTAGAAGATTTGCCAAATTATATTGAAGAGTTTACCAAAATCATGGATAAATATCAGCAAAACGCTGTGTATTATGCGCATGCTGGAGCAGGTGAATTGCACTTACGTCCTATTTTGAATTTAAAGAAAAAAGAGGATGTTGTTTTATTCAGAAAAATTACCACAGAAACTGCCCAATTAGTTAAGAAATACAAAGGTTCTTTTAGTGGAGAACATGGAGATGGAATTGTACGTGCAGAATTTATTCCTTTAATGATTGGTGAAGAAAACTATCAATTATTAAGAAGAATTAAAAAAGCTTTTGACCCAAATAACGTTTTTAATAAAGGAAAAATTACGGATGCTTTTTCTATGGATAAAAGCCTTCGTTATGAAGTAGATAGAAAAGAACCAGTTATTAAAACCATTCAGGATTTTTCTGATAGTGAAGGTATTTTAAAGTTAGCTGAAAAATGTAACGGTTCTGGAGATTGTAGAAAACCAGTTTCTGCTGGTGGAACCATGTGTCCAAGTTATAGAGCTACTAAAAACGAAAAAGATACCACAAGATCTAGAGCAAATACCTTGCGTGAAGTTTTAACAAATAACGAAGCTCAAAATAAATTTGATTCTAAGGAATTAAAAGAAGTTTTAGACTTGTGTTTAAGTTGTAAAGCTTGTGCTTCTGAATGCCCAAGTAATGTAGATGTTGCTGCTTTAAAAGCAGAGTTTTTATATCAATATCAAGAAACAAATGGGTATTCTTTTAGAAGTAGGTTATTTGCTAACAATGCTAAATTGAATAAATTAGGAAGCCTTGTACCAACATTATCTAATTTGGTTTTAAATACAACAGTTGCAAAATCTTTTATGGGAGTTGCCACAGAAAGAGTTGTTCCTAAATTAGCACCAAAAACATTAAAAAGTTGGATTTCTAAACAAAAACCATCAACAAATAAGAAAAAAGTATATCTTTTTTGTGATGAGTTTACCAATTTTTATGATGTTGAAATAGGTAAAGATGCTGTAAATGTGTTAGAAAAATTGGGTTATAATGTTCAGTTTATAAAACATGAAGAAAGTGGAAGAAGTTTTATTTCTAAAGGTTTTTTAAAAGAAGCTAAAAACATTGCCAATATAAACACCGCTATTTTTAAAGATATCATTACAGATGATGTTCCATTAATAGGAATTGAACCTTCTGCTATTTTAACTTTTAGAGATGAGTATTTAAGACTTGCTGATGATAAATCTTCTGCAAAGAAAACGGCTAAAAATGCATTTACATTTGAAGAATTTTTAAACAACGAGCATCAACAGAAAAACATAGATGTTTCATTATTCACTTCTAACTCTAAAGACATTAAAATTCACGGACATTGTCATCAAAAAGCATTGTCTGGTACACTTGCTACATTTAGTATTTTAAATATTCCTGAAAATTATAAAGTAACAATTATGAATACTGGTTGTTGTGGAATGGCAGGTTCTTTTGGTTATGAAAAAGAACATTACGAGTTAAGTATGCAAGTTGGTGAAGACACATTATTTCCTAAGGTGAGAAATTGTAGTGAAGAAACAGAAATTGCTGCAGCAGGAACAAGTTGTAGACATCAAATTTATGACGGAACAAAACGAATTGCAAAACACCCAATCACTATTCTAAAAGAAGCCTTATCTTAGGCAAATGCTAAACAATTCTAAAGTAAAATCTATGTTTGCTCTGATCATTGCAGGGGAAGCTATTTTTTTATTGCCTTTTATTTTAATGCGTGTTTTTAAACCTGTTATTAGAGAAGTTTTTGCAATTTCTGATGCTCAAATAGGTGAAGCCCAAGCTTTATATGGAATTACAGCTGTACTCTCCTATTTTTTTGGTGGTTTTATTGCTGATAAATGGGAAGCTAGAAAACTGTTGTCTTTTTCTTTAGTTTTAACAGCAATAGGTGGTTTTTGGATGACCTTAATCCCTTCTATTTTTACGCTAAAAATCTTATATAGTTTTTGGGGAGTTTCTACAATTTTATTTTTTTGGGCATCCTTAATAAAAGCAACAAGACAATGGGGAAATCATCATAATCAAGGATTATCTTTTGGTTTATTAGATGGAGGAAGAGGATTTTTTGCAGCTTGTATTGCCTTATTTGGCGCAACAATTTTAACTTATTTCTTTCCAGATAAAGGCATAGAAATCACTTTTGAAAACAAAGTAGCAACGTTACAGTATATTATTGGAAGTATTACTTTAATTGTATTTATTGTAGCTGTTTTAGTTTGGAAATCATTACCAAAAGAAAAAGTAAAATTTGAAACTGATAAAGAGTTTCAATTCAATTTTAAAAAAGCATTTTCTTTGATGAAACAAAAGAAAGTAATTTATCATTCTATTATAATTTTTTGTGGTTATTCTGCATATAAACTTACAGGAACTTATGGAACTTATGCCAAAGATGTTTGGAACTATTCTTTAGAAGAAGCTACCTATTTTGCCGTTTTTATTCAGTTTTTAAGACCAATTTCAGCTATTTCAATAGGTTGGATTGCAGATAAATTCATCCCTTCTAAATTAATTGTACCAGCTTTTTCAATATTAGTGATTACATCTTCTATTTTAGGATTGGGAATATTTCATCAACAACCCATTTTTATGTCGATAACAGTTTTTATCTTTATGGCCTTAGGAACATATTCACTAAGAGGATTGTATTTTGCCATTATAGAAGAAACAAAAACACCTATTCAAATGACAGGAACTTTAGTTGGAATCATTTCTGTTGTAGGTTTTACACCAGACATTTTTATGTCGTTATTTACAGGATATATGTTGGGCGAAGATCCAACAATTATAGTATATAAACATTTATACACATTATTTACAATAATCCCTATTATTGGCTTAATTGCTGCTTTAGGTTTTAAAAAATCGATATCAAAATTATGAGTACAAAAAGTAACTACGTAGCAGATGAAAACCGTTACGATAAAATAAATTATAGAAGAACAGGAAATAGTGGTTTACTATTACCAGAACTTTCTTTGGGGTTATGGCATAACTTTGGAGATAATGATGATTTTAAAAATGCAAGAAATTTATTAAAATGTGCATTTGATAACGGAATTACTCATTTTGATTTAGCTAATAATTATGGACCTGCTCCAGGTTCTGCCGAAACAAATTTTGGTAAAATCTTAAAAAAAGATTTCAAACAATACAGAGATGAATTAATCATTTCTACAAAAGCTGGATATGGAATGTGGCCTGGACCTTATGGCGATTTGGGATCAAAAAAGTTTTTAGTTGCCAGTCTAAATCAAAGTTTACAGAGAATGGGCTTAGATTATGTAGATATATTTTATCATCATAGACCAGATTATGATACACCTTTAGAAGAAACTATGGGTACTTTAGATTTAATGGTTAGACAAGGAAAAGCATTGTATGTTGGTCTTTCTAATTATCAACCAAAAGAAGCTGAAAAAGCATTTAAAATTCTAAACGATTTAGGAACTCCTTGTTTAATACATCAACCAAGATATAACATGTTTGATAGATGGGTTGAAGATGGATTGTTAGAATTATTAGGTAATTCTGGCGTTGGAGCAATTTGTTTTTCTCCTTTAGCTCAGGGAATGTTAACCAATAAATATATACATGGTTTACCAAAAGATTCTAGAGCAGTCAAGGATAGTCCGTTTTTAAATACCAATCAAGTTTTAGAAATGCTTCCTAAAATAAAAGAATTAAACTCAATAGCCGAAAGTAGAAACCAAAGTTTAGCTCAAATGGCAATTTCTTGGATTTTAAGAGATGAAAGAGTAACTTCTGTTTTAATTGGTGCTAGTAAAACTGAACAAATTTTAGATAGCATTAAAGCTACTGAAAACACAAAGTTTTCTTCTGAAGAATTAGAAAGTATCAATTTAATTCTAAAATAAAAAAATTACCCTTTTGTATTGCTACAAAAGGGTAATTAACATTTATACTAATAGTTTTCTACTTAATCTAATACACCTTCTTCAGACAGTAAAGCAAAAAACTTATTTAAATTTGGTAGAATAACAATTCGTGTTCTTCTATTTTTGGCTCTATTTTCTTTACTCGTATTTGGGTACAAAGGCATTGTGTCTCCTCTACCTGAAGCAATTAATCTACTACCATCAATATCAAACTTATCTTGTAAAATTCTTACAATTGAAGTTGCTCTTTTTACACTTAAATCCCAATTGTCTTGTACACTTTCGTTTCTAATCGATTTAGAATCTGCATGACCTTCAATCATTACATCCATACTTGGTTCAGACTGTATAATATCTGCTAATTTTGTAAGTAATTCTAAAGCACTTTTGTTAAACTTATAACTTCCAGAATTAAATAACAACTTTTCTGAAACAGAAATCATCACCACAGTTTGGTCTATGTCTATGTTAATATCATCAGAATTATTAAAATCTGTTTTCCCAATTGCTTTTTGAACTAAATTATATGAAATTGCTAAATTTAAAGAATCCTTTAAAGTCTTTGCAGCATCAACTTTACTAGGGTCCATTTTTGCCAACGTTTTGTTCATAAAGACTCTAGCCTTTTTAGAAATTACAGCTTTACCATCTATCATTTCTAGTTTTAAATCATTTTTCTTTTTTAAAGAAACATTATCTCCTTTTAATGAGTTTATTTTATCATTATAGATTTTTACTCTTTTATCAATTTTTGCAAACCTTAATTTTAAATTATTTAAATTGGTATTGGTCTCAGTGTATTTAGTTTCTAGCGCTGCATATTTCTTTTTTGATACACAAGAAGTTGCTATTAATAAGAACATTAATAGTAGTGGTACATTTTTTTTCATTTTAATTTTAAGTTAGTTGGTTTAGTTATATGCTAAATATAAATATAATTAGACACATTTAAATTAAATGTGTTTTATTTTTATAAAAAACTTATTATTAGAAACTTAGAATATGTAATAATGTAAAATAAAAAGTCCCTTTAAAATAAAATTTTAAAGGGACTTTTTATTTATTGAACACAATACTATTTTAAACTTGCCAAACTACTTTTAATTGTTTCTATTTTAGCCAATGTATCTGCTTCTTTTTTACGTTCTAAAGCTAATACTTTTTCTGGAGCATTAGATACAAAACGTTCGTTTGAAAGTTTTTTATTAATACCAAATAAAAAACCTTCTGCTCTTTTTAATTCTGCTGTTAGTTTTTCTATTTCTTCTTCTACATTAATATTATCTAAAGAAATAGGCACAAAATATTCATTAGATTTTACTCTAAATGATGCTCCGTCTACTTTTTCTGAAACATAATTAATTACAGAAGTATTTGTTAATTTCTGAATAACAGCATCAAATTCTATTGTGTACTTATCATTATTTACAACAAATAATTCAACAGCTTCTTTAAAAGCAATATTCTTATCTTTTCTTATCGTTCTAATTCCTGATACAATTTCTGTAGCAACTTCAAACTCAATAATTAAAGACTCGTTGATAGTTTTTTGTTCTGGAAATTTTGCAATTACCAATGCTTCTTCTGGAGTTCTTTCAGAAATATATTGCCAAATCTCTTCTGTTAAGAATGGCATAAATGGATGTAATATCTTTAAATTATTTTCTAAAACTTCAATTACAGCTGCATAGGTTTTTGCATCTATTGGTTGCTGATAACCTGGTTTTACTATTTCTAATAACCAAGAAGAAAAATCATCATTTATTAATTTATATATAGTCATTAAAGCATCTGACAAACGATATTTAGAAAAATGATCATCTATTTCTGCAAGCGCTTTATTAAATTTAGCTTCATACCATTCTAAACCAATATTAGAAGTAGCAGGTTGCTCTAAAGTTTCGCTTACCTCCCAACCTTTTATCAAACGGAATGTATTCCAAATTTTATTTGCAAATCCTTTTCCTTGCTGGCATAAATCTTCATCAAACATTAAATCGTTTCCAGCAGCAGCACTTAACAACAAGCCAACTCTTATTCCATCTGCTCCATAATCTTCAATTAATTTTAATGCATCTGGAGAGTTTCCTAAAGATTTAGACATTTTTCTACGCTGCTTATCTCTAACTAAACCTGTTAAATAAACATTATTGAAAGGTTTTTCATCTTTATATTCATATCCTGCAACAATCATTCTTGCCACCCAGAAAAATAAAATATCTGGTCCTGTAACTAAATCGTTTGTTGGATAATAGTATTTAATTTCTTCATTCTCTGGATTTCTAATTCCGTCAAAAACAGACATTGGCCATAACCAAGAAGAAAACCAAGTATCTAAAGCATCTTCATCTTGTTTAAGGTCGGACGCCGACAGCGAAGTATTTTTTGTTTTTTTCTGAGCAAGAATTACTGCATCATCAATATTTTCTGCAACAACAAAATCTTCTTTTCCATCTCCATAGAAAAACGCAGGAATTTGTTGTCCCCACCAAAGTTGACGAGAAATATTCCAATCACGAACGTTTTCCATCCAATGACGATACGTGTTTTCGAATTTTTTTGGATATAAATTAATTTCTGCATCTTCACCCAAAACAGCATCAATAGCAGGTTGTGCTAAATCTTTCATTTTTAAAAACCATTGATCTGATAATCTTGGTTCTATAACTGCTTTTGTTCTTTCTGATGTTCCAACTTTGTTCATATGAACTTCAGTCTTCACTAAAAATCCTTTTTCTTCTAATTCTTTGCTAATTTCTTTACGAACAACAAAACGATCTTTTCCTTGATAATGTAATCCGAAAGAATTTAAAGAAGCATCATCATTAAAA
>CBDUHF010000071.1:0-12678 GCA_965367085.1 uncultured Polaribacter sp. | reverse complement strand
TATTTTTAATGAAATATTCATAATTATTGATAAGCTATTTTCTTTTCTTTAGAAACCTGTAAAAGATAGAAAAATATAAAAATATTAAAAAGCATTCCAACTCCAGAAAACAACACAAGTGAAATTATAATATTTTGATAAAAGTAGTATCCAATAAAAAGTGCTAAGAATCTAAAAATTAACGTAATTGAATCAAAAATAAGTATTGTTTTTTGTTTGTTTAAAATTACAATTAAAGATGTTAAAGGATTGCTTAGAAAGGCAACAAATAGCCAAGGAATTAAAATTCTAGAATATAAACCTACATCTACCCATAGTTCACCAAAAATATAATCTAAGTAAAAAGAAATGATAATTAGTGGTGTAAAAATTACTAAACTAATAAAAAGTAAATTCTTAGATGTTTTAAGAACTAACTCATTTAAAGAAAGATTACTATTATATATTTTACTTGCTTTGTTATAGAAAACTTGATTTACAGATTGTTGAATAATACCAATTGGTGCTTTTGTAAATTTTACAGCAAGACCATAAATTCCAGCATTTCCTAGTCCAAAATATTTAGTAATTAAAAGTACAGGAAGCTCATTAGATAAATTATTGGTAACATTAATTAATGTATTAAAAAGCGGAATATCTTTATATTTTTTAGCTTGTATTAGCATTTTTTTTAATGATACCTCTTTCAGTAAACTAAGGATAGATTTTAATGAGAGTTTTATCATTATTAAAAGTTGTAAAAACTGACCCAAAAGTAGTCCTGGAATTAATCCAAGGTAATTAAAAGCACTATAACCTGTGGCTATTTGTGCAGCGCTCATTGTTGCAGATTTTGTGATTAAACCTTTTGAAATATTTTTAAACATATTGGTTCTATTATTCCAATAATCAAAAACAGAAACAGTACCTATAAAGAAGATGCTTAAAGGTATCAAATAAATCAAATTAGAAAGTTCAGCTATTTCAAAAAAGCTCAGTATTTCATCTTTTAAAAGAAAAACAATTATTCCTAATATAATACTAAAGAACAATATAAATATAATAGAAAAAAAGAAGAGATTTATGGCATCCTTATTCTCTTTTGGCAAAACAATTGCTATTTCATATTGTAATGAAGAAAGTGGTTTTAGAATTAAAATGGATGATGAAAACAACATATAAACACCAAATAACTCTGTAGAAAATAATCTTGTTAGCACTAATATAGAAGCATAAATAACTACTTGACTTATAGCAGAACCTGTCATTAATGTTAAAACATTTTTAACAAACTCTTTTTTTAGAAAAGAAAATAGTTGCATATTACAAACTTAAAATAGTGTTTTCAAATATAATGTAAATGACACAGATAAAACATGTCTTTTTTGACTTAGATCATACTTTATGGGATTTTGAAAAAAATTCTGACTTAACATTTCAGAAAGTTTTTACTCATAATAATATTAACTTAGACTTAAGTGCCTTTTTAACCGTGTACAAACCTCTAAATCTTCAATATTGGAAACTTTATAGAGAAGAAAAAGTTACCAAAAGTGAGCTAAGATATGGTAGACTAAAAAAAGCATTTGATGCTGTAAATTATACAGTTTCTGATGACTTAATTGATCTTATTGCAATTCAGTACATAGAATTCCTTCCAGATTTTAATCATCTTTTCGAAGGAACTTTCGAGATTTTAGATTATTTAAAGGATAAATATGAATTACATATTATAACCAATGGTTTTGATGAAGTGCAGAATAAAAAAATGATGAGTTCTAACATCTATCATTATTTTGATAAGATTATTACCTCAGAATCTGTAGGAGTTAAAAAACCAAATCCTAAAGTTTTTAATTATGCAATTGAGTTAGCAAATACTAAAAAAGAACATTCAATTATGATTGGAGATAATTTAGAAGCTGATGTTATAGGTGCTTTAGATGCTGGTATAATGGCAATTCATTGTAATTTTGATAATTCTCCAAAACCAACTGAAAACGTTATTTCTATAACTTCGCTAATAGAAATTAAACAATATCTTTAATTAAATTCCGTTTTAGCTTAAGTAATTATAATTTATGAATTCCCTCAAAAAAGTAATTTATATACTCACTACACTTTTTCTATTGTCTTGCTCTCAAGATTTAGATTTTAATCAAGTAGATGATTATTATACGACTCCAATATTTACAAGTTCTGTAACTTATTTTGCAGTATCTCCAAATAAATTTGTAGATCCAACAGGAACTTTTCAAGTAACTGAAATTGAAGATATTTCAGATTTTAGACTTTTTGACAATGGTTACATTAAAAGTAATCTTGTTAGGTTAGATTTTAATGTAGAAGTAAATAATGAAATTGATAGAGATTTTACAATCGAATTTGAATTATTAGGAGATAACAATAATTTAATTTACAAGTTACAAGATTTAAAAGTTGAGGGAAGCAAATTAAATATTCTTCCTGTTGAAATCATTGATATTAATTTAAATAAGAATGTTAGAAATACAACAAAAGTAAAAATTCTTATAAAATTAGATGACACCTCAATTCCTTTAGATATAAATGATAATGGTGTTTTTGAGTTAAATTCTTCTGCAACTTTATATTTAGAAACGAAGTTGTAATATGAAGAAGTTATTTTCCTTTCTGTTCTTGTTTACAGTGATTCAACTGTGTTCTCAAAATAAACAAGTCTTATATAATTTTGCAGAACTTCCACAAACATTACTTCTAAACCCCGGAGCAGAAACTAATTATAAGTTTCATGCAGGTGTACCTTTAATGTCTGGTTTCTCTGCTGAATTTGGTTCATCTGGAGTTGTTCTTTCAGACATATTTTTATCTGATAATAGGCCAATAAATGACAAAGTAGCTGAAGTTTTATCTAGTTTAAATAGTAGAGATAATCTTAAATTTAATTCTCAAATAGAGGTTTTTAATGCAGGTTTTAGATATGATGATAAAACATATTTCAGTTTTGGGTTTTATGAAGAAATAGACGCAATAACTTATTATCCAAAAGATATTATAACGTTAGTAAATGAAGGTAATACTGCTTATTTAAATAAAAGTTTCGATTTATCTCAACTATTATACAAAGTTGATTTTGTAGGGGTTTTACACGCAGGAATTACAAAAAAAATAGATGAAAAATTAACGGTAGGAGCAAGGTTTAAAATTTATTCTTCAGCTTTAAATTTAGAAACTCGAAACAATTCTGGAACATTTACAACATCAGAAGGGAACAATAATATTTATGCTCATTATTTAAGTAATATAGATTTAAATTTTAAAACAGCTGGCATAGTAGAGAATAATGAATATATAGATACTCCAGGTACTTATTTAAAAAATACTTTTTTGGGTGGTAATTTAGGACTTGGTTTTGATGTTGGATTCACATATCATATTACTCCACAATTAGAAATCTCTGGTAGTATTGTAGATTTTGGTTTTATAAATCATAAAAAAAACATTAAAAATTCAACAGCAAAAGGTAGTTATGTTTTTGAGGGAATAGAGTTTTTATACGATGCTACGAATTCAAATTATTGGGAAGAACTAAATGATGATTTTAAAGAACAATTACCAAGTGGAGATAATACAGATTCTTATGTTACGTGGAGACCTACAAAAATAAATGCAGGTTTAAAATATAGTTTTGGCCAAAAAAGAAGTAAATATTGTTATGATAATACCTTCAAAGATTTTTACAGAAATGCTGTTGGAGTTCAATTGTTTTCAATTTTTAGACCTTTATCTCAACAATTAGCGTTAACTGGTTTCTTCGAAAAATCATTTTCAGAGATATTTCAGGCAAAAGTAACTTATACAATAGATGATTATTCTTTCTATAATATAGGAGCTGGTATTTCTGCTAAAATTGGTAAAGTTAATATTTATGGAATGTTAGATAATATAGCAGAATTTGGCGATATTGCATCTGCAAATAATATTTCTCTTCAATTAGGGATAAATGTAATATTTAATTAAAATGATAAAAAAAATAGTAATAATTTTCTTTTTTTTAGGAACAGTTTCAACTTTAGGTCAGCAAAAAAATATAAATAATTATAAGTATATTATTGTGCCTGAAAAGTTCGATTTTTTAAAAGAATCAAACGAATACCAAACAGGTTCACTTACTAAGTTTTTATTACAGAAAAACGGATTTATTGTTTTTCTTGGAAATGAAAAATTGCCGGTAGACTTATTAAAAGATAGGTGTTTAGCTTTAAAAGCAAACTTAATAAATAGTTCTTCACTTTTTTCTACTAAAATATCTATTACTTTAATAGATTGTTATGGTAAAGAGGTTTATTCATCTAAAGAAGGTAGGAGTAAATTAAAAGATTATAAAAAATCATATCATGAAGCTATTAGAAATGCCCATGCTTCAATGGATATAAAATATTCTTATCAACCAAATATAGACAATAAGGTTATAGTAGAAGATGTTAAACCTATTTCTATTCCTGCAAAAACGGATGCTCCAGTTGCAGTGGTTAAGCTAGTAAAAGAAACCATACTTGAAAAAAACACTGATAAAAGTAAACTTAAAGAAACTGTAATTAAAGAAAATATTTTATATGCGCAATCAAAAGAAAATGGTTTTCAACTGGTTAATACAAAACCAGAAGTTCTTTTTCAGATTTTAAACACAAAAAATAATGAGTTGTTTATTATTAAAAATAAAAACGGCATTCTTTATAAAAGTAAAGATAATTGGATTGCAGAATATTATGAAAATAATGTATTGATTGTAAAAAAATATCAGATTAAATTTTAATAATCGTATTTACCTTTCCATCTATTTTTTAGGATTTCTCTAAATTGATCTTCTCTAGCATTCGATCCTGGTTCATAGATTTTTGTTCCAGAAATTTCAATGGGTAAAAACTCTTGTTCAACAAAATTATTAGGGTAATTATGAGAGTATTGATAATTTTTCCCATAATCTAAATCTTTCATCAACTTTGTAGGCGCATTTCTTAAATGAAGAGGAATAGATAAATCTCCTGTTTTCTGAACTAAACTTTGAGCTTCGTTTATTGCCATATATGAAGCATTACTTTTAGCAGAATTTGCTAAATAAATAGCACATTGACTTAGTATAATTCTAGATTCTGGATGTCCAATAAAAGAAACTGCTTGAAATGTATTGTTAGCTAAAATTAACGCAGTAGGATTTGCATTTCCAATATCTTCTGAAGCTAAGATTAATAATCTTCGAGCAATAAACTTTACATCTTCACCACCTTCAATCATTCTTGCCAACCAATAAACCGCTGCATTAGGATCACTACCACGAATAGATTTTATAAAAGCAGAAATAATATCATAATGTTGTTCTCCTGTTTTGTCATATCTAACTGTATTTTTCTGAATCTTTTCTAATACTAAATCATTAGTAATTTCAATTTCATCATCTGCAGAAACTAATAATTCAAAAATGTTAAGTAATTTTCTAGCATCACCACTAGATACTTGTAATAAAGCATCAGTTTCTTTTAAAGTAATTTTTTTCTTCGATAAGAATTCATCTTTTTCCATTGCTCTTTGTAAAAGTGCAATCAAATCGTTTTTATCAAAAGAATTTAAAATATACACTTGGCAACGAGAGAGTAGGGCTGGTATTACTTCAAAACTAGGATTTTCTGTTGTTGCTCCAATTAGAGTAACCCATCCTTTTTCTACAGCTCCTAATAAAGAATCTTGTTGAGATTTACTAAACCTATGAATTTCATCAATAAACAAAATAGGGTTTTTTGCTGTAAACAAACCGCCACTTTTTTTTGCTTTTTCTATAACTTCTCTAACATCTTTTACTCCAGAACTAATAGCACTAAGAGTGTAAAACGGCCTGTTAGATTCTGTAGCAATAATATTTGCTAAAGTAGTTTTCCCAATTCCTGGAGGTCCCCATAAAATTAAAGAAGGAATTATTCCTTTTTTAATTAAACTGGTTAAAACACCATTTTTACCCACTAAATGTTGCTGACTAATATAGTCTTCTAGTTTCTTAGGTCTAATTCTTTCTGCCAAAGGTTCATTCATACAGTAAAAATAGCAAAGATTTCTGACAGAAGTAGTAGATTTTAAATTTGGTTAGATTTTTGTTATTTTTATTTCCATGAAAGATGAGCATCATTTACAGTTTTCTAAGTCTGTTTTTTTAATTCCAACGATATATATAGTTAGTATTTGGGTAATTTATTGGATTGAAATTAATTTTGGATTTAATTTTAATAAGTTTGGTGTATTTCCAAGAGATTTGGTCGGTTTTAGAGGTGTCTTTTTAACTCATTTTATACATAGTGATGTAAGTCATCTTTTTAATAACTCAATTCCTCTATTTGTCTTATTAGTGAGTCTTTTTTATTTTTACAAAGATGTAGCTTTTAAAGTTTTATTACTTGGAGGTTTTTTTACAGGTTTTTTAACTTGGATTATTGCTAGAGAATCTTTTCATATTGGTGCAAGTGGAATTGTGTATTTACTTTTTAGTTTTGTCTTTTTTAGCGGAATCATAAAAAAGCACTACCGATTAGTAGCGCTTTCTTTAATTATAATTTTTCTCTACGGAAGTATGATTTGGTATGTTTTACCCATAAAAGACGGAATGTCTTGGGAAGGTCATTTATCTGGTTTTCTAACAGGTTTCATTTTTGCCATTATTAAAAGGAAAAAAGGAATTGTTAAAAAAGAACATCAATTTTCTGAAACAGAGTTCGATTTATTATTTGACCAAAATGGAAACTTTTCTCCACCAGAAATAGAGGAGGAGTTACAAGATAAAATAGAAATTTAATATCTAATCGGTAACTGCTATTCTTTGTCTTACGGCTTCATATAAGAATGCTCCACAAGCAACAGAAACATTTAATGATGCAATTTCACCTAACAAAGGCAATTTTGCTTTATAATCTACCATTTTTAATATTGATGGGTTTACGCCTCTGTGTTCAGAACCCATTATAATAGCCACTGGTTGATTGAAATTAATATCATAAACAGAATCTTCTGTTTTTTCAGTTGCAGCAACAGTTTTTATTTCTGCTCCTTGTAACATAAATAAAGCATCTTTTATGTGATCAACTTTACAAATTGGCACTTTAAAAGCAGCTCCAGCAGAAGTTTTTATTGTTTCTGCATTAACAGGTGCACTTCCATTTTTTTGGATGATGATTCCATTTACCCCAGTACATTCAGCAGTTCTAATTACTGCACCAAAGTTACGAACATCAGAAAGTTGGTCTAATAATAAAAATAATGGGGTTTTTCCACTTTCTACAGTTTCATCTATTAGTTTTTCTAAATCATAAAATTCAATAGGTGAAATTTGTGCAACAGCACCTTGATGATTATTATTTTTAGATAAACGATCTAATTTTTCTACAGGAACAACACTAGTAGCAATACTTTTTTCTTTTATAAGTTTGTTAAGCTCATAATATAAATCACCTCTTAAAGCTTTTTGTAGATATACTTTATTAATTGTAGATCCACTTTCAATAGCTTCAATAATAGCTCTAATACCAAAAATGTTTGTTGTTTCTTTTACCTCTGTATTCATTTTGCAAAGGTATGCTAAAATAAAATTCTATACCTAATAATATTTAAGATAGGTAAAAGATTTATATCAAAATTAAAAAACCTTCAGAAGTTAATATTTCTGAAGGTTTAAGTTATAAGTAAAATATAAACTTTTAGTTTATTATAAATTTATGCGATTGTTTTTTATTCTCATTAGAAAATTTCATAAAATAAACACCACTAGAAAAGTGAGATAAATTTAATACTTTTTCTTTATTAGAAAAGTCAATTACATCAGTATATACTTTTTGCCCTGATAAGTTGTAAATATATAACTCACCTTTTTCACTAATAGTTTGTGAAGTAATATGTATTTCTCCATTAGAAATTGTAGGATATACTTTAATTTTTGAATCAGAAATTTCATTTTCGATTACATTAAGTGAAGCTGCCGTAAATTGCCCAGAAAAAACACCTCTACCATGTGTAGCTGCAAACACCATATTGTCATCTCTTACATCTAAATCAAGAACTTTAACATTACTCATTCCATTATAAGAAGTCTCCCATGTAGGACTTGCGTTTGAAAAATTACTTGTATACCAAACACCTAATTCTGTACCAATAATTACTTCTTCTAAATTTAAGGGATTTTGTAAAATTGCTTTAACAGGTAAATCAGGAAGGTTTCCATCTTTAGCTTGCCATGTAACACCTTTATCACTTGAATACCAAACGTTATTCACTCCATAATTATGCATGGTTACAAAAATATCATTTTCAGTTGCACCAAATTCTAAATCAGAAACACTTCCAACTAATAAATTTTGATCTAAGCTTGTCCAGCTAGGAGTATCTCCTTCTGCATTTTCAACTAATAAGACATCACCTAAAACTGTACCAACTAGTAGTGTAGAAGATGTTGTTGTATGTGTTGATACTGTAAAAGCTGTAGGAGTTGTAGTTAATAACTCATCTGTTAGATTTGTTTTTGTTAATGTTGTACTAGATTTAATTCCTGCATATCTTTTTACAATATAATTTCCACCAGCAGAATAATTAGAATATAAAATATCTAAATTAGAATCTAAGGCTTGGGGGTTTATAAAAGCTCCATTACTTCCATCTTCATCATTTATAACGACATTGTCACCATCAAAATTATATAAATTGATAGAACCATTATACACATAATTTGCTATTACATATCTATCTGTTCCATCTTGATCAAAAAATGTATAGGCACCATCACCCCCTTGAATCTCAGTTGATCCATCTGGTATTGTTGTACTTCCATTTTCAATTAATTGTGTACCATTATCTTGTAAACCACCAGCAAAATGATCACCAGTAAAAGCTGAAGTTGGTCCAACAGCTATAGTATAATATTGTGAAGTAATTAAGCCATTTGTTCTTTCAACAGTTGTTGTACCTCCGTCAGAAGTATAAGCTACACCACCATCATTTCCAAAAATGACTTTATTAGAATCATTATGACCAAAAGCTGCTATGTGCTGATCTGCATGAACATATTGGAAACCAAAACCACCATACCAATGAGAAAATTGTGTCCAAGCACCACCACCATTGGTAGATTTAAATAAATCAATACCACCAGTGTATAAAACTTCATCATTGTTTGGATCAACTTCTAATAATAAATCATAAAATGCTTGACCCCTAGTGAAATCTGATGGTTCAATACCAGTATCAGCATCATTAGGTAAAGATTTAGATTGAACTAAAAATGATATTGTAAACGCATCTGTTGTCTTTTTAATTATAACACCACCTGCAGATAATTCGGCTAATACATATAGTTTTCCAGGATCTGTTGAAGAAACAGCAATTTGAGTTCTTCCTCCATCTGAAACTGTATAAGTTTTTGTAAAGTTAGTTCCATCAGTAGAAGAAAATATTTCTCCACCACCGTCACCAAATAACTTACTTTTAGTTGTAGAAACCCAAATCTTACCATCTGCTCCAATTTCAATATCATTAGGGCAATGTTTATTTCCATCCGTTGTTAATGGTAGAGATACCTCTGTCCAATTTGCTCCTTCATCTACAGATTTATATAATCCATAAGATAATCCTCCAACAGTTGTAGTTGCATTAGACGTTCCATATAAAGCATCTGCAGCAGCTACATATATTTCTGAAGTTCCTCCGTTATCTTTTATTTGAATATCATTTATATGTTGTATTCCGGGAATAACAGTTGCTGTAAAACTACCTGCAGCAGGATTTAATGACCCACTAACGCTACCTGTAGCTAAAGCTGATTCTATTAAATCACCATTTTCTTTGGTTATCATTACTGCTGGAATTGTTATTGAAGCATCTTCACCTCCCATTGGAATAGGTTCACCAGAAACATTGTTTAACATTATAACTCCAATTGCACCAGCATTTTGTGCATTTTTAACTTTTTCTACAAAAGAACATTCACCTCTTCTTATAATTGCTATTTTACCTGTTGCATCTTCACCAAAAGAAGTACATCCTTCCGTAGCTATACCAGAACTATCATTAGCCATTATAAAATCTGCGGAAATTACAGATGTAATTTCAGGACCAAAATTTGTAGTTGGAAATGATTCATAATTACCAGCAATTGAAGTTGGGCTATTCACAGAAATATTAGAAGAAGACACAAAGTAGCTAACACCTGTATTTCCTCCAAAAATATTTTCCCAATTTGATCCACCATCTACTGATTTCCAAATACCATCTCCGTTAACAGATCCGTCTGTATGGCCAACATAAGATTCTCCAGTACCAACATAAAATATATTAGTATTGTTAGGGTCAAAAGTAATGCTAGATACAGCTAGGTTTTCTGGAATATTAACTCTTTCCCAAACTGAATTTTCATTAGATATATCTGAGTTTTTCCATAAACCTCCACTAACACTTCCTGCAAAAACAGTATTGTCTGTTGCATCATTTGGATCAAACATTAATGCTCTTGTTCTACCACCAACATTGTTTGGACCTCTATTTACCCACATATTATCAGTTCCATCTCCGGGAGTTCTAGACTGGTAATTATTTTTTTGTAATAATTCTTTTTGTAATTCAGCAACTTTTATAGGAGTAGGTCTTCCTAATTCTGGATTCATTGTAAGGATCCATTGTTCTTCATTATATTTATTAGGAGTTAAACCTAATTTTTTTCTTTCATTTTTAGATAATTTTAAAGTTTCTTTAAAAGGGTTTTTATCTAAATTTTGTTTATGAAGTTTTTTTATTATTTCTATAGAACTAATTTGTTCATTAGAATTAATATAAAAAATAGAAAAAAGTACGAGACCAAAACCTAACAGGGTTATATATAGTATGTTTTTTTTCATAATGTTTTATATGTTTTAGGCAAAAAACCTCTGTAAATACAATTTACAGAGGCATTTTGTATTAATAATAAGGTTTACTATTAAAGAGGAGTTACTGTAAAGTTATATCCGCTTTTAGTAATAGTTGCAATAGCAACTAAACCTGTAGGACTAGCAAGAGAAAATAAGTTACTTGTAAAAGATCCTGATTCAGAGTTAGATTGACTATAATTTACTGTAAGTGGTACTGGTTCAGTTAGAGCATAAGTTAATAATGGATTAGCAAATACTTCAACTACAACAAAGTAATCACCATCAGGCAAACCTTCCATAGTAGAACCTGTCTCAGTACAAGCTCCTGTTGCTCCTAAAGCTTGAACATATGCTCCAGCACTAGTAAATAAAAGAACATCTAGGTCTATTGAACAAAAATCTAAAGTAACATCAGTTGGGCCCGCAGCTTCAAATGTGTATTCTCCAGCCCAAGTTGTTGAGAATAATAAAGTATCATCAACAAAATCTGTAATTGTTACTGGTAAAGTAAAATCACTAGCTAATTTAAAGTTACCATCAGATATAGCTTTAAGAGTGAAGTTTTCTGAACCTTCAACATTACCAGTTCTATTAATTTCTATATCTGTTGAACCTGTTGTTGCTCCTGCAGGAATTTTAATCTCACCAACAGTATAATCATTACTATCCGCATTCCCACTTGATTGTACAAATGAAACAATTGCATCAACTGGCTGTGGTTCTGCTATAGAAGCACTTATAGATGCTGTAAAAGTTGAAGGAACATCTTCATCAATTAATATTTCATCAAATGTATAAGAACTTTGTGCACTAGTAACTGTAATTGTAGCATCTGTATAGTTTATTCCAGATGCACCAGTATTATCTTCTTCATCACAAGAGGTAATTAGAATACCAATAAACATGGTAAAGCATATGTATTTTATAATATTTTTCATTTCTATTTTTTTTATAATTTAGTATATACTCCTGTACACTCAATTTTTGTAGCTCCTCCAGAAAATTCAATAATGTAATAAATTTTCAATTCACCTGTAATTGGATCAACAGTACCGTCCTTGAATCCATAAACTTGATTAGAATAATAATCTAGCCCTAACCCTTGTTGAGGTACATTTAAAGTTCCACATACATCTGTAAATCTGAATCCTTGTGAAGGTGATGCAAGATCTCCAAGAGCCCATCTATATGTATAAGTAGTTGCATATTCACCAGGGTTTTGTTCATAAAGAAATTCCTTTGGAAAAGTAATATCATGTCCAAAGTTAGATGTGAAATGTAAGCTATAAGCTCCTGCTAAACTAGAAGCACAGTTTACTGTTACACTATATTTACTAGAATTAGATCCTTGATAAATAACTTTTCCAGAAGCTGTAAAAACTTTTACTTTAAAGTCAATTATATCACCAATTCTAACATCTTTAAGATCCATATTAAACCCATCATAATATTCACTTACTGAATTATAATTAGTCGTAATAGGTAATGAAGTTGTTTCAACAACAACAACCTCTTCTCCACCATTGTAAGTTTTTACAATTTGGTATTTACTAATATTGGTTGCAATTGATCCTGGTAAAACAGCTAAAGTTATATTAATGTCTGCATTATCATCAGTTAATACAACTTCAGAGTTTTCTAAATCTGAAGGCGTTAAAGCATTACCTAATAATTTACCTGTTGTTCCAGATAGAGTAGTAATTACTCCTTCTTGATCCGCAATAATGCCAAAATCTACATCTGAAGAATCTTCACTATCCTCACAAGACGTAAACGTCATGAAAATAGA
>CBDUHF010000070.1:0-13013 GCA_965367085.1 uncultured Polaribacter sp. | reverse complement strand
TTTACATTTGTTTTTGGAACATTTAATTCGAGGTTTTTATTTATCAAATAAAGGTCCAATACAGTTCTTAGTTGTATTGTTTTAGAATGGTAAAGGTTATCATTAATTTGTTTAGGAAGAACATTGTTAAGCATTTGATTTTCAAATGAAGCTACTCTTATTTTATTAAATAATAAAGCACTCTTATTTATCATTTTGAAACTTAAAATATTTGAATAAGGTTTTTTTAAGACTTTGTTATGAATTTCGACTGCAGCAATACTTCCTTCTTTTATCATTCGAGGATAATGCCAATGATGTTTTTTGATTTCTTCTTCTTTTTTTACTCTAAAATATTTATCAGAATTTAAAACTTGAATGGTATTACTATATTCTTCTTTAGAAACAATAAAGTCAATATCACCAACCATCCTTTCAGCAATATCTTCATATAAACCTTCTAACAAGTTACCTGTACCTTTTAAGAAAATTGGAGTAATATTATTCTTTAAAAGTAGCTCATTAATTTCTTTAGCTTGATTAATAATTTGTTGATTTCTATCACGATTTAAATCAGTGATATGAACCATATAATTTACGAGCTCTTCTGGTAAGTAATGTAGGAAATTAGCTCTCTTTAGATTGCAATACAAAGCAGGAAAAACATAGTGACCAGTACTTACTTTTACAACATTATCCCAATCAATTTCAGTTGTTTTTAATTGTTCTTCTATCTCTAGCCTATTCCTTTCTTCTAAAGAAATAGTTAAACATTTAGCAACAAAAAACAAAGTTTCTTTATAATTCATTTTTAAATATTTTAGAAACAGCTTCTATCATTTTTTCATTATTAGAATATGTAATTTGATAACAATTCAATGCTTCAAACCAATCTAAAAATATTTGTGCATTTTCTTTAATAGGAGAAAGCCAAGAATCAGGCACTAATTGCTGAAATGCTTCAATATTAGAGATTTGATTACAAACCAATCCTGAATCTTTTTCATATTTTATAAAAACCAAATCGTTGCAAGGTAAATGAGCGAAAAAATTATCATTATTTGGTTTTAAATAACGAACAATTTTATTTAATCTTTTAAAATGATATTCAGCAGAATTTTCTAATTCAGGGTAAATTGGAAGTAAGGTTTCTAAACTACTTTTCTTTATCGAGATTGATGCTGGAAAGCTATATACCTCTTGCCTTTTTGCGTCCATTGGTACAAAATCATCCGCTAAACAAGTAAATCCGTTTGCTTGTAAAATTGCTAAAGAAGTACTCTTTCCATTTCCAGAATCTCCTAAAAACATAATTGATTTTTTACCATTACTTACTGCAGATGCATGAAAAACACCTAACCATTCACTTTCTTCTTTCTGATGAATTTTTTGAATAAGTTCCATTGAGAATTTTCCTTGAAAATAATGTATCTCATTTCTACTCCAAGCACCTATAAGTTTATTGTTTACTTTTAAAAATATAAAACTATTATTAGTGAAAACAGAAAATTCATGTTGGTAGTTTTCTGTTGAGTCAATTTCTAAGTGGCCAAATTTAGGGTGAACAAATGATAGTTCTAATTCATTTGAGAATGTTACCTTAAAAATGATACTGTTTATTTTATAGAATTTGGTAAAAGCATTTTCTTTTGGTTTTTTTATATCTCTATAATCATTTATTAATTGAGCTTCTACATTTGTTTTTGGTTCATAAACTCGTTTTTCTAAATCAATTATAAAATCGATAGCCTTCCCTAAAGGAACTGAAAGTTTCTTAGATAATGCTGAAGCTATTTCTTTAATAGTAACTCCTTTGCTAATTCTTTTTAAAATATCTGCTGTGGTATTTTCTAATACTAAATATTCATTATTATTTTTAAACCAAACTAGGGTTTTATCTTCAACAACTTTATATAAAAAATCAGATTTTTTCTTCATGAAAAGAAATACTTAAAGGTGAATATATCTTTATCTTTTTAGTTAAAGAGAAAGCTCTTACAAATATAGTTTTTAAAGTTTGAGTATAAAAAAATCGCTCTGAAAAGTTCAGAGCGATTTAGAAATAAAAAGGTTAAATTAAAATCCAGTTCCAGGTGCTTCAGGATTTTGTGCCTGTGCTTTTTGTGGACTTAAGATTAAATAAGTTCCAAGAGCAGTTAAAGCTGCATATTTACCATAATTTCCTATTTTTTTAATAGCGTCTTTACGAGAAATATCTTGACTATTATTTGTTGTTTTATCTATATTTTTCATCATGATGTTTTGTTTTAAAATTCTCGGTATTATTCTAAAATTATTTTCTTACTTACTTTACCTGTTTCTGTTTTAACTTCTGCAAAGTAAACACCTGTAGCTAATTTTGGTAAAGAAATATCTTTTACACCATTAGTATCAAAAGTAGTATGAATTATTTGTTTTCCTAGAATATTAAACAAAGAAATTGATGTTTTTCTTTGTGGTAAACCAACTATTTTTAAAGTAGTTGCATCAGATTTAAAAATATTTAAGCTATTTAAAATTGCATTATTATCTATACTTAAAGCTTTAGTATGAATTTAAAAACGACCTGTGCTATTTAAATGTTACTTTATAATTTCTATTAACTTTTACGCCAAAAGAAAGGTGTAAATAAAATAAGAACGGTAAATAGCTCTAAACGTCCTATTAACATTAAAAAAGAACAGAACCATTTTGCCCCTATAGTTAAATGATTAAAGTTATCTACAGGACTAACTTTACCTATTGCTGGCCCAATATTTCCTAAAGACGAAGCAGACGCACCAATTGCAGACATAAAATCTAATCCGAAGAACGTAAGAACTACAGAACCAATTATAAAAATAAGCATGTAAATAATAAAGAATGATAATATATTAAAAACAATATTTTTTGGTACAGATTTCTGGTCGTAACGTACAGGTATAATTGCGTTTGGATGTAATGCTTTTTTAAATTCTAAAAAACTATTTTTTAGCATTACAATATGTCTAACCACTTTTACACCTCCAGAAGTAGAACCTGCAGAACCACCTAAAAAGAATAAAGCAAAGAAAATGCCGGTTGCAAAAAAGTTCCACATGGTAAAGTCTGCACTCACAAAACCAGTAGTTGTAACTACAGAAATTACTTGAAATAAAGCATGTCTAATGGCACTTTCTGTTTCTCCAAATACTTTTGGGTGACTTAAAACGGTATGTAAGTTTGGATCTTGAAAAAATAAGATAATTATAGTTATAATTGCAGAAGCACCTAATACTGCGTAAGAATAATATCTAAATTCTTCACTTTGTATTACTTTTTGAACTTTACCTTTTAAAGCAAAATAGGTTAGTACAAAGTTGGTACCTGCAATAAACATAAAGATTATAATAATATATTGTACAAAAGGCATTCCGTTATAAAAAGCAGCACTATCAGATTTTGTAGAAAAACCACCAGTACTCATTGTAGACATTGCATGGTTTATAGCATCAAACCATGTCATTCCTGCCAATTTTAAAAGTAAAAATTCTAGGAGTGTTAAAAAGATGTATATTAAGTATAATCTTTTAGCAGTATCAGTAATTCTTGGATGTAATTTATCTGCAGAAGGACCTGGTGCTTCCGCCATAAATAACTGCATACCACCAATTCCTAAAAGAGGTAAAATTGCAATTGTTAAAACAATAATTCCCATTCCACCAATCCAATGAGTTGCACTTCGCCAAAATAAAATTCCTTTTGGCATAGACTCAATATCTGTAAGAATTGTAGACCCTGTTGTAGAATACCCAGAAACAGTTTCAAAAAAAGCATTTGTAATACTTGGAATTGCACCTGTAAACAAATAAGGTAACATTCCTGTAAATGATAATGTTAACCATCCTAAGGTTACAATTAAGTATCCTTCTTTTTTTTGAATATTTGTGCTCGTTGGTTTATTAAAGAAATATAACAAAAGACCAATGGTTACAGTAATAATTCCTGCATTTAAGATTCCCCATTTTTCTATTTCTTCATGATAAACACTAAAAGGAAATGCTATAAACATAAACAAACCGTTTAAAACAGCTGTTATACCTAAAAAGCGATAAATTATTCTTTTATTTAAAGATCCCATTAGTTATTTAAATAGACTTTCTACAGCTTGTATTGCCTCTGGTAAACAAAATACAATAACTTTATCGCCACCTAAAATTTGTACGTTTCCATTAGGCATCATTGCTTTTCCGTTTCTAATAAAACCTCCAAATACAGCTTCTCTAGGAAAACGCAAGTCTTTAATTGGTTTTTTGGTAACTTTATCTCCGGCCTGAACCTCAAATTCAAAAACTTCGGCATCAATATTATGTAAATTAGCAAGTGCTAAAATTTCACCCTTTCTAATATGTCTAAAAATATTACTTGCAGCAATTAATTTTTTATTAATTAAAGATTGAATTCCAATAGTTTGAGAAATATCAATATAATCCATATTCTCAACCAACGCAATTGTCTTTTTTACACCTTTAGATTTTGCCACTAAACAAGACATGATGTTTGTTTCAGAATTACCTGTTACAGCAATAAAAGCGTCCATCTCTCTAATGTTTTCTTCTTCTAAAAGTTCTAAATCTCTACCATCTCCACTTACAACAAGTGTGTTTATAAGTTCTTCTGCTAAAACTTCTGCTTTTTCTTTATTTTTTTCAATTAGTTTTACATTAAAATTATCTTGACAAAGATTTCTTGCAGTTTTTTCTCCAATACTACTTCCTCCAAGAATCATTACATTTTTAATGTTAAACTGCTTTTTACCAATTATAGGATATAATTCTTTCATGCTATAATTTGGCACACAAAAGTAAACTTGGTCTTGTATTTGGTAAACAGTATCTCCTCTAGGAATAATAGTTTGGGAAATACCTTTTCTCTTTATGGCAATCGTTGTAAAATCTACACTAGAAAATTTTTGCTTTGCTTCTTTTACTGTTAAATCTACAAGTGGAGATTTGTAGGTAAGTCCTGTTCCCATAATATTAAAAACACCACTTTCAAAAGCTACGGTATCATTAAAAGAAGATTGATTAAGCAACATTTTTATTTCATTTGCTGCTAATTCTTGAGGCGAAATCATAAAATCTACTCCAAATTGAGTAAAATCTACTTCACAGTTATTTAAAAATTCAGGATTATCAATTCTTGCAATTGTTTTCTTAGCTCCTAAAGATTTACCAATAACAGAAATTGTAAAATTTGTGTTTTGACTATCGGTAACAGCAATTAATAAATCAGCTGAATCGACTCCAATTTCTTTCAATAATTTAATAGATGTAGCGTCACCTTTTTTGGTAATTACATCTAAATGATTATTAATGTAGTTTAAACGTTCTCCATTAAAATCTATAATATACGTATCTTGAGATTCGTAAGAAAGTAGTTTAGCTAAGTGAAAACCAACGTCTCCAGCTCCAGCTATGATAATTTTCATATGTTAAATATAGAAATAAAGTACAAAGATATAAAGAGTTTTTGTGGAATTGCAAATAAAAGGTGCAATTCCAGTTTTGTAGTAGCTTTAAAACTAGATTTTATTAGTTTTTTTAATAAAAAAATGACAATTATCTTTTTTTAGGGCGATAAGAAACTCTAATTTTACTGTTGAAATTGATAAAATAACCACATTTCGTGAAAATAAAATATTATAATTCTTCGTCTCCCTATAAAATACTTTCATTTTTAATCATTTTTACTACAATAATTTCTTTTTCTTCTTGTGATAAAAAGTCTGAATACAAAGAAGTTGATAAGAAAAAAAGTGTATTTCTTTCAGGTGAGATAATTCCAGATAGTCATTTTTTGGGCGATCAAAAATGTAAAGAATGTCATCAAAATGAATTTAAAAAATGGGAAGGTTCTCATCATGATAAAGCAATGCAAATTGCAGATAGTGCTACTGTTTTAGCAGATTTTAATAATAAAAAATTTACTAGTCAAGGAGTAACTTCTACTTTTTTTAAAAAAGGAAAAGACTTTTATGTAAATACAGATGGGCCAGATGGTAAAAATCACGATTATAAAATTATTTACACATTTGGTTTAACACCATTACAACAATATATAGTTCAGTTTCCAGACGGGCATTATCAATGTTTAAGAACAGCTTGGGATTCTGTTAAGAATAAATGGTTTGATTTATATCCAGATTTTAAAGTCGTGCATTCAGAATGGTTGCATTGGTCTAGAGGAGGTTTAAATTGGAATAACATGTGTGCAGATTGTCATTCTACAAATGTTAGAAAAAATTACGATGAAAAAACACACAGTTATAATACAGAATATGCAATTATAAATGTAAACTGTGAAGCTTGTCATGGATCTGGAAAACAACATGTTTCTGATGTTGAAAAAATGGGAGAAAATTATGTTTCAAATGGCAGTTTTCAAATGACATCTGAAACAGGTCCAAAAGAATTGGTTGATCAATGTGCACGTTGCCACATGAGAAGAGAGCAGTTTTCTGAAGCTTTTAATTTTGAAGGAACTATGTTAGATCATTATTATCCTCAATTATTAGAAGAAAGATTATATCAAGCAGATGGACAAATTTTAGATGAGGTGTATGTTTATGGTTCATTTACACAAAGTAAAATGTATCAGAATGATGTTACTTGCACCAATTGTCATGATGCACATTCATTAAAACTAAAGTTTGATGGAAATAAATTGTGTGCTCAATGTCATGTTCCAGAAAAATACGATACTCCAAAGCATCATTTTCATGAACAAAATACAGAATCTTCTAAATGTATAAATTGTCATATGCCAGGTCGTTTTTATATGGGTAATGATTTTAGAAGAGATCATAGTTTTAGAGTACCAAGACCAGATTTAAGTGTAAAATATGGCACACCCAATGCTTGTTCAGGTTGTCATACAGATAAAGATGATGTTTGGGCAGCTAAAAACTTTACCAAGTTATTTGGAGCTGTAGATTCTATACATTATTCAGAAAAATTAGCTCCAGGAATTACAATGCAACCAAATGGACATGTTGGTTTAATTGAATTGATGCACGATACACATCAACCAGAAATAGTAAGAGCTTCGGCCACTAAAGTATTATCTAATTACAATGCTCAAAATTTTGTACAGCAATATATTACACTTTTAAATGACGATTCAGCCTTGGTAAGAGGAGCAAGTGTAGATGTTTTAAGTACAATTAATTCTACAGATTATATGTCTTACTTTTTACCTTTATTAGAAGACCCAAAAAGAAGTATTCGTATAAAAGCTTTTTATGGTTTAGCAGGTTTATCAGAATCTGAAGTTCCAGAAGTTTACAAAGAGAGTTATAATAAAGTAAAAAAAGAGTTTTTTCTTCATTTAAAAACCAATGCAGATTTTGTTGGTGCAAGAATAAAAAAGGGAGATTATTACATTAAAAAAGGTAATAATGAGGAGGCTATTAGAAACTATGAAAATGCTTTAGCTATTGATAATATTAACAATCAAATTCGAATAAACTTAGCAACATTATATTATAACACAAAACAATATGATAAAGCAGAAGAAACTTTTAAAGAAGTAATTATACAAGAACCAGAATTTGGACCAGTTTATTACTCTTTAGCACTCTTATATGCCGAATTAAATAGAGTTGACGATGCAATAATTCAACTTAAAAAAGCATCGATAAAAATGCCAGAAAACATTCGTGTTTATTATAATTTAGGTTTGTTATATGATAAAAAACAAGATTTTAAAAACGGAGAAAAAGCTTTAATTTCTGGGCTTAAAGTTGATGCTACCAATGAAAGTTTATTATATGCTTTGGCTTACATGTATTCTAAATCTGACCAAAAAGAGAAAGCAAAAAATATTGTGAAAAAGTTAATTGAATTATATCCAAACAATCAACAATATATAAATTTTCTTAGTCAATTATAATTAATTTCCATTTTCGTATTTTTATAAAAAAAAAAGAAAATGGAAAAGTTAACCATTAAATCTTGGGCTCTAGATGACAGACCAAGAGAAAAACTGTTGGCTAAAGGAAAAGCATCACTTTCTGATGCAGAATTGATTGCAATACTTATTGGCTCAGGTAACAGACAAGAAAGTGCCGTAGCATTATCTAAAAGAATTCTACAATCTGTTGATAGAAATATAAATGAACTCGCAAAATTATCCGTAGAAAAATTAACAACTTTTAAAGGAATCGGTGAAGCAAAAGCAATTGCTATTATCACTGCATTAGAATTAGGGAAGCGACGACAGTTAGAAATTGTGCTAGAAAAGCCAAAAATTACAAGTAGCAAAGATGTTTTTAATTTAATGAAACCAATTATTGGCGATTTAGAACACGAAGAATTTTGGGTCTTATTTTTAAATAATTCAAACAAAGTAATGGCTAAAAGTCAGTTAAGTAAAGGAGGCCTAACAGCCACAGTTGTAGATATTAGAATTCTTTTTAAACGTGCTTTCGAACTGTCTTCTGTTGCTATAATTGTGTGTCATAATCATCCTTCAGGAAAATTACAAGCTAGTAATGCTGATAAACAACTTACTCAGAAAATTAAAGAAGCAGGAACTACTTTAGATATAAAGTTACTAGATCATTTAATAATTACCGAAAAAGCGTATTTTAGCTTTGCAGATGAAGGGTTACTATAGTATTCTGTTTACAGTTTCGGTTTACAGTAAAATACTGTGCTAACTGAATACTGCTAATGAATACTGCTACTGAATGGCAGTTAACTGAAAGAAATGATATTAGTTTATACACATAAAATTACGCCAAGAGTTCGTTATATATTTAAACATATACTTACAAGAACTTTATTAATTCCAGTAGATTTTACTTCTAAAATTGAAGATTTTGTTGCACATAATGGCCCTAAATTAACGTACACAAAAAATCCGTTAGGAAATGAGTTCTTTGTAAAAAGTAATGATTTACTTTTTGAACAAGGAGTTAATGATCTAGAAATTAATATTCAAAAATGGGATGATATTGCTTGTTTTTTTAATGCAGGAGCTAAATCATCTATTCCTTATGATATTTTTGCAGCAAGTTTCTATTTAATAACGAGATATGAAGAGTATTTACCACATGTAAAAGACGTTCATGGACGTTTTACTGCAGAACAAAGTTTAGCATTTAAATATCGTTTTTTAGAAAAGCCAGTAATAGATATTTGGGCTTATAAATTGTTAGATGCCTTAAAAGAAAAGTTTCCAGATTATGAATATAAATATCGTTCGTATGAGTTTATTTCTACAGTAGATATAGATAATGCTTTTGCATATAAATACAAGAGTTTAGTTAGAACTGTTGGAGGTTTTTTAAATGATTTTTTTCAATTTAAACTTTTAGAACTTTGGAATCGTTTTGCTGTAGTTTTTAGAATAAAAAAAGATCCTTTTGATACTTTTAGTGAAATTATCAGTTTAAAAAACAAACATGATATTAAAACTATTTTCTTCTTTTTAATTGGAGATTACACAACTTTTGACACAAATGTTTCTGCATCAAAAAATAAGTATAGGTTGTTAATTAAAGACATGGTAGATTATGCCAGAGTAGGTTTGCATCCATCTTATTTTACTATGAATAATGTTACACTTTTAAAGAAAGAAAAAGAAAGATTAGAAGGTATTATAAATATGCCGATTCAAAGATCTAGACAACATTATTTACGTTTTAATTTGCCAGAAACGTATCAGCATTTAATAGATTTAGAAGTAGAAGAAGATTATTCTATGGGATATGCAAGTAATATTGGTTTTAGAGCAAGTACTTGTACACCTTTTTATTTTTATGATATAGATTTCGAAATTCAAACACCGCTAAAAGTATTTCCTTTTGCCTTAATGGATACTACTTTAAATGATTATATGAAGTTAACGCCAAAACAATCTTTGGGTAGAATAAGAGATTTAAAAAATGAAGTAAAAGCAGTAAATGGAACCTTTATTACACTATTTCATAATGAAAGTTTAAGCAATTATTTACGTTGGAAAGGTTGGAAAAGGTTGTATGAATCTATGATGAAAATTGGCGTTTCTTAAGATGATAAAGTACATAAAAAGAACAGTTTTAGATTTAGAAAAATATAATACTTGTATAGAAAAATCTGTACAGAGTAATGTCTTTGCATTTTCTTGGTATTTAGATATTGTTTGTGATAATTGGGATGTTTTAGTTTTAAATAATTATGAGGCTGTAATGCCAATTCCATTGCGTAAAAAGTACGGAATTAAATATGTGTATCCTCCATTCTGGTTATTGCAATTAGGTGTTTTTTCTTTGGATAAAGAGCAAGGTATAAAACCTTTTTTAACGGTTCTATTTGATAAATTTAAATCTGTAGAATTACGATTGAACTCTAAAAATTTGAAGTTAGAATCTAGTAATTTAATTTTAAAAAAAATGCAATATTTGTCATTAGAAAACAATTACGATTCAATTTATAAAGAATATAAGAAGGATAGAAAAAAAGACTTAAAGAAAGCAGTTAATCAAGATTTAACAGAAAAATGGAATGATAATCCAGAGCAATTAATTACTCTTTTTAAAAATAACGTAGGCAAAAGAACTCCATATATTGTAGAAAAGGATTATGTAAATTTATTGAAGCTGATAAATGAATGCATTAAGAATAGAGTAGGAGAAATACTCTCAATTTATGATGCAAAAAACAATCTAGTAGCTTCTGGTTTTTTTCTTAAAAATAATGATGAGGTTTCAATATTAGTTTCTTCAACAGATTTTAAAAACAGAAAAAACGGTGCAAATACGTTTTTAATAGATAGAGCAATTTATAAATATCAAAAGAATTTTGAAACCTTCAATTTTGGAGGTTCATCAATGCCAACAATTGCAAATTATTTTTTAAGTTTTGGAGGTTTTTCTGCTGATTATCAGCAAATAAAATATAATAAATTACCTTTATTATTAAAGCTTTTTAAACATTAGAATTTAAGAAAGCTCTATGTTTTTTAAGTAGCTTTTTATTAAAAATAATTTTAGAAAAATCCTCTTTATACGGCTCTTTTTTTTTGATTACTTTACAAGGATTTCCTACTGCAATTGAATTAGATTCAATGTTTTTTGTAACTACAGAATTTGCACCAATAATTACATTGTCACCAATATTTACTCCTGGTAAAACGGTAGCGTTTGCTCCAATCCAAACATTATTACCAATAATAATTGGGTTGGAATTTACATGTTTTCTTAAGTTAGAGGAATTATGATTTGACGAAATAATAGAAACACCAGGTGCTAATTCTATATTGTTGCCAAAAATAATTTTGTTATTGGCTTGTATGTAATTGTTAATATTATCTCCTGGATCACACAAAATACCTTTTGTAATATTATGAGGAGATATTACTTTAGAAGTATAATGAACTGGCCATTTTACCTTAGGATTTAATCTGTAAATTTTTTGAGGAATTAAATAATGGAAAAACAAAATATAATAACGTTGATAATCATATTTTGGTCTGTAATATTCTGGATAAAATAAATTAATAATCCATCCAAAAAAGAAAAAATCCAGTTTTTTAAACATTAATTTAATTTATTTTGACATAAATAGATATACCATTGAGCAATAATCTCATTATAATCTTTAGACTTTCTATTTACTTTTAATCCTTTCTGTGTTATTTCTAAAAGCAATTGATTTGTAATGGGCTGATAATTATTCCAATCGTTTTTTTTCAAAATCTTTTGTTTTATAAAAGTAGGAAAAAATGGTTTTATTTTGTCTTTAATCTTTTGTAATGTTACTTCTTTTTGATTAGGTTGTAGTTCTTCATTAAAATAAACGTCAAATTTCTTAAAATATTCCTCAATTAAAACATCATCAAAAAGAAGTTTTAATAGTTTGTATTTTTGAGGTACTTTTTTAAAAAACAATAATAATTCTTTGTCCCAATATGGAACTCTGTATTCATATCCAAAAAAAGTATAAAAACTAGCTGAGTTAAAAATATATTTTGCAAATTTCTCAGTAATATCATAGTTTTCAAAAACGGAACTAGGTGTATTTAAATGATAATTTTTATCAAGGCTATTTAAATTATTTTCAATTTCGGTTCTTAGTTTTTCCATTTTATTTTGGCTAATATTATAATTTGAAAATTTTGAAGTTAATATTAAATCAACAATTTCTTCAATTTTTAAATCTTCAGGAATTACTTTTAAAAATTGACTTCCACCTAAAACGTCACCAGCATAACCAGGAATAAAAACAGCATCTTTATTAATGAGGTTGTTTTCGCTTAAATATTTTACAGCAAAGTATTCTTGTAAATTTGGCGTAGATGAAAATTTTCCAGCAAAATGTGCAAATTCTTTAAAATCGTTACTTTTTGCAAAATTAGCTATTAAGTTGATGTCATATTCTATAAAAAACCATTTAAACCCTAGTTTATTAGCTACTTTCTTAGAATTTTTAATTTCAATGCTATTTGTATTTCCATAAGTATAACAAACTACATTTTTATAGTTGTACTTTTTTAGAAAAACAGCTATTAATCTAGAATCAAACCCACCACTTAAAGGAATGACAACCATTTTATTGTTAAAAGATTCTGTAAGTCTTTTAAATGCATTTTCAAAGGCAATAATAGCCTCTTTTTTTAAAACTAAATAAGGTGTAGAACTTTCTTTTTTTGTAGCATATGTAAAGAAAAAATCACTATTAATTATTTCATTATTTTTAATAATTAGATATTCATTTGCTTGTACCTGAAAAATAGTATTTAATAATGTTTTGTTACCATGTGTATGGTTAGATGACTTTAATTCTGTAATTGCAAGAGAGTTAAAATTATTGATACTTAATTTATTTTTTAAATCTAAAATAGCATCACTTATAAAAATTTCATCATTATTAAATGTATAAAAAAGCGGAAATGACCTTGTAATGTCTGTAGCAATATATGTTTCTTTATCAATGGTTATTACTATAGAAAATATACCATTAATCTTAGATATCAACTTTAAGAAATCATCTTTTGTTTTTATAGATAATAGATACTTCAATGCTTTTTCT
>CBDUHF010000069.1:0-13244 GCA_965367085.1 uncultured Polaribacter sp. | reverse complement strand
AAGAAATTATTGGTCAATTAGAAAAAGGACAAGTATTAGAAGGTGTTGTTAAAAATATTACTTCTTATGGTGTATTTGTTGATTTAGGTGGAGTTGATGGATTAGTTCATATCACAGATTTATCTTGGTCTAGAATTAATCATCCAAACGAAGTTGTTGAATTAGATCAAAAATTAAACGTTGTAATTTTAGACTTTGATGATAACAAATCTAGAATTCAATTAGGATTAAAACAATTATCTGCTCACCCTTGGGAAGCTTTAAACACTGACTTAAAAGTTGGAGATAAAGTAACTGGTGAAGTTGTTGTTTTAGCTGATTATGGAGCATTTGTAGAAGTTGAACAAGGAGTAGAAGGGTTAATTCATGTTTCTGAAATGTCTTGGTCTACTCACTTACGTTCTGCACAAGATTTCGTAAAAGTTGGAGATAAAGTTGAAGCTCAAATTTTAACTTTAGATCGTGAAGACAGAAAAATGTCTTTAGGTATCAAACAATTACATCCAGATCCTTGGACAGATATTACAACTAAATATCCTGTAGGTTCTACTCACACTGGTACTGTAAGAAATTACACAAACTTTGGTGTATTTGTAGAATTAGAAGAAGGAATTGATGGTTTAGTTTATATCTCTGATTTATCTTGGACTAAGAAAATTAAGCACCCATCAGACTTTGTAACTGTTGGTGATAAATTAGAAGTTCAAGTTTTAGAATTAGATGTTGAGAACAGAAAGTTAAATTTAGGTCATAAACAAACTCAAGATAATCCTTGGGATGAGCATGAAGCTACATTTGCAATCGATTCTAAACATGAAGGAACAATTAAAGAAAAGAACGATAAAGGAGCAGTAGTAACTTTTGCTAATGGAGTAGAAGGATTTGCACCAACTCGTTTCTTAGATAAAGAAGATGGTTCTAAATTAGGAAAAGGAGATACAGCTGAATTTATTGTTTTAGAATTTTCTAAAGAATACAGAAGAGTTGTAGTTTCTCATACTTCTATCTTTAGAGCAGAAGAAAAAAGAAATGTAAAAGTTGCTTCTAAAAAAGCAGCTGAAGCAGAAAAAACTACATTTGGAGACATTGGTGGTTTAGCAGATCTTAAAAAGAAAATGGAAGCTGGTAACAAAAAGAAGTAATTCTTTTTAAAACAAGCTGATATTTATAATATCTTAAAAGCCGTTGCAATTTGCAACGGCTTTTTTTATGCTTTATACTTTTTAAATACTGTATTAATAGAAAGTATTTTATTTATTACTGATTGCTTTTTTAGGGCGTTCCCTAAAGGTCGGGCTTTACGTTTCAATCTTTTTTTCATACTTCAAAAAAGGATTTTCACTTCAATCCCTAACGCAAACTATTTACTAGAATAAAGGAATTCATAAAATCTAATAATATCTATTTTTTATGAACTTGTTTTAATTGAAACGACACCCAAAGTGTTATTGAAGCTAAAACAATCCAAAAAAGATCTACAAATAAAATTTGATATTGTTTATTGATAAATGATAGCCAAATCCAATTACCAGTCATTATTCCATTAGTAATTGGAATAAAGTAACCAACAATACTTCCAGAAAGTAAGGTGTATTTATTTATAAAATGTAAATTTTTATTTCCTATAAAAAAGAACGTTAACAATAACCAACCAATAAAATAGAAATAATAAATAAATGAAGAATTTGCAGGTTGAATCACTTTTACAGCAATAAAAGATAATGCAGTTATAGGATACATGCTTAAACAGATTGCTAAATAAACTCTAACAACTCGTTCGTTAAAACGACGTTTCTTCTCAGGAACATTTTTTTTATCTCTAGCCATTAACCAAATCATAACTCCAGAAATGATTACAAAACAAGAAATTAAACCTAATATAAAACTAATTATTTTTAAAGGGTAACCTCCATAATCACCATAATGAATTCTATACAATACATTTTTAGCACCGTCTAAATAAGAAGTTTTTGTAATCGGACTTTTTTTAGAAACTATTTCACTTGTTTTTACATTAAAAATAGCTTCTCCAACTCCATTAAATTTAGAACCATAATTTAAATGACCATTTACTAAAACATGCATATTTTCATCTCCATAATTAAAAATATGAATTTCAGTAACTTTAAAATCATTCCATAATTTTTTAGTTGATGCAACATAAGAATTTACACTAAAATTAGAAGAAATTGCATTGTTTTCAAATTTATAATACGGATGTGTATATTCTAAATCTTCATATAATTTTGTATCATTTCCTCCATATAAAAACAACACACTGGGAGCAACTAACAATAATTTAATCATAAAAAAAGCACCCGTTACAGCATATACAAACTGAAAAGGTAAACCTATAAGACCAAGAGTTGTATGTGCATCTGTCCACATTGTTTTTAATTTTGCCAAAGGCCTAAAAACATAAAAATTAGAGATAATTTTTTTCCAATGAATAATTACTCCAGTAATAATTGCAAATAAGAAAAAGAAAGCAACAAAGCCTGATAGATAATATCCAATTGGGTAGTAAACTTGAGCTAAAAAGTGCAATCTATATATAAACTCACCTAAAGTATATGAATCATCATATGTATGCTCTGTGTTGTTTTTTGTGTCTAAATAGAAAAATTTAGACCCTTCTGTTTTAGTTGATGTTACAGAATCTTTTGAAGCAGACATAGAAACAGCAACTCGTTGTTCTATAAAGTATTTTTTAAGTTCAACATCTCTTCCAAAGAGATTGTAATTCTGATGTAAAGAATCTAAAGCTTTATCAAAGTCTAGTTGAATATCGTCAGTAATTTCTACAGATTGATTTCGTTCCCAGTTTACAATTTCATCTCTAAAGAATGAAAATGAACCAGCAAAAAAGATAATGTATAGCACAACACTTATTACAATACCACTAACAGTATGTGTATGAAAAATAATATTATAAGTTCTGTTTTTCATTATTAAGAAAGAATAGGGTTATAGATTTTACCAAAATAAATAATGGTTGAAAATAGAAATGTTATTAGCAAATAAATTGCCCAAATTTTCCATCCGTTTTTTGCAAGAAATGCAAGAATCATGAGTACTGTCCAAAGAATAAATCCTGAGTAGGTTGATGTAATCAAAACATTAACATGATTAAAAAAAAAAGAGATTGCTAAATGAAATGATATGGTAACAAAATAGCCACCTAAAAATCCGGCAGTAATTTTTGCAAAACGTTGCCAGTTAGATGATAAGTATTTAAGATTAGCTGGCATAATTTAAAAGATGAAAAGTTCAGATAGAAGTGAAGCCATAAATATATAAAGGACACTTTTATAGCTGATTAGTTTTAATGGAGTTGCTATAATAATTAAGCTTCCTATTGTCATAAAAAGGATAAAAAACAATAAAGATCCTGCTCCAAAACCATATAGATAGATGTTTAGTACTATTGAAATAATTAATAATATAGTTGCTATTATTTTTGTTAACAGAATGTTTTCATCTATGCAGCTGTCTAATTTATAAAAATTGTATTTTAATGTTTTTTTAGAGGTATTGTAAAAAAGATAAAATGATATAAATACAATAAAAGTAGCTATAGAAACCATGTTTTTTATAATTAAAACAACTCTGAACATTAAATGTCCAGAGCTGTAATGTTCAACTCAAATTTTATTTTTTAATACAATATGTAGCGCAATGCCATATAAATTGGTATTCTTTTCCTCTAAATTTTCCTGGAACTTTTTCACTAAATGTAGTTTCTAAAATATATTTAGATTTCCAAGGAAGTTTAAATGATATAAAACCATCTTTATCAGTATGTAATGTTTTAGACCATAGATCTACAACATAAATTTTTACTTCGTTTTCTTTTAAAACTTTTCCTTTATATAAAACTTGTAGTTTAATTTCATCAACAGTTTTAGAAATATCTTTTACAGTAATTCCGTTTTTGTTGTTTGCAATAGTCTCAGAAATTTTTTCACCAACTTGTACTTTTGTACTAGAGTTGTAATGCGTTTTAAAAATCCCGAAATCATATTGTGTATAATCTATAACATCAATTTTATTATTATCTAAAACAACAGTGTATGTTCCGTTATTTTTTGGAGTAAAATGTGCTAGATAATGATTTTCTTTAGCAGTAACTTTTAGTTGTTTTTTTACTCCATTAGCATCTACAATCCAAAGTTTAAAATTTTTTACTTTAGGAAAAGCTTCACCTGTTACTTTCTCTAGAACTCCGTAAGTATATTCTCCGTAAAAAACTTTTACTTCTTGTTCTTGACCTATTTTTCCTGAAGGATTTGTTTCAATCCATAAGTAATGTGCAAAAGATTGAGTTGCTACAAATACAAGTAGAATAATGGTTATTATTGATTTTTTCATTTTTATTGATTTAGTTTTTATTAAAATTTATAAGAAACTGATAATCTAGCATTAGTTCCTGGTTCTGATTGCCAATAAATGTAATCTCCATAGCCAGCTCCAGAGTATAAATATTCATTCAAAATATTATTTACATTAAGTCTTACGCTCACTTTATCGTTTTTCCAAGAAATTCCACCATCTAATCTAAAGTAATCTGGCAATATTGGTTCTTGACCATCAGTAGCCCAAGCCCATGAAGAACGATCAATTAAATATTGATACCCTAAAGACAATCCAAATCCATTTAATTTTGAAGTTGAATTAAAATTATAATTTAACCACCCATTTGTAATGTGTTTAGAATGTCCTGAAACTTTAGTTCCTACTAATAAAGGATTCGAATCTTCAGTAACTTCAACATTTGTATTTGAATAATTTAAAACCATATTCAATTCTGGAGTAATTTGTCCTTGTAAATCAAACTCTAATCCTTTAGATTGTACTTGTCCAATTTGAATAGAAAAATTATTGTCTTCTGGATCTGCAACTAAAATGTTATCTTTTGTAATTTGAAATACTGTTAATGAAGTGTTTAATTTTCCATCAAACCAAGACTTCTTTAGACCTCCTTCAATGTCTGTTGCTAATTCAGCGTCAAAAATTTCATTCGTTTTACTAGCACCAGTTTGTGGTTTAAAAGCTTGATCATATAATGTATAGACTGTAAAATCTGGTAAAAGATCAAAACTCAGACCAACTCTTGGTGTAAATTGAGAACCTTCGTCTTCAGTAGGTCCACCAGAAAGAATATATGAATTGGTATATCTACCAGCTAATGTTACTCTTAATTTATCTTCAAAAAAACCTAATTCATCTTGTAAATAAAAACCTTTTGTAAGTGTTTCATATTTAACCAAACCATCTCTATCTTTTACTCCAATACTTCTATCAAAATCAGGATATACAGCATTTCCATATACAGGATTATAAATATTAAAAGGAATTAGATCTACTACAGCAGATTGACTCCAATTGTGCCAAGAATCTTTACTATTGTAATCAAAACCTGATAGAATTTTGTGGCTGATTTTTCCAGTATTAAAACTTCCATTTACAAAGAATTGAATAGCATTAATTTCTATTATACCATCTGCACTGCTTACATATCTATTTAAATCTCCATTTTCTTTTACACTTCCCCAAACAGCCCAAGGAGACATACCTTCTTGTTTATAATCTAATTTTGAATATTGAGCTTGAAACTCCCAATGATCATTAAATTTATGAGTGAAGTTTGTAAAATAATGTCTCTCTTTCATTTCTGTATCATGAAAGTTTTCTTCAATGGCTGTAAAATCTCTATCTAAACTTCCAAATCCTGCAGAAGAAGGAGCAAACACATATGCGCCTCCATAAGGCATTTTTACTTTTTGATAAATATATTCAGCTGATAACGATGTATTTTCTGTAAATAAATACTTTAAAGAAGGAGCAAAAGAAGTTCTTTCTGATTTTTCAAAATTACGATGAGAACCTTGGGTGCTTTTCATAACATTAATTCTATATTGTAATTTACCATCAGCTAGCGTATTTCCATAATCTAAAGCACCTCTATAAGTATTAAAACTTCCAGTGGTAAAATTTACTTCTGCAATTCTAGTACTAGTAGGTTTTTTAGTAACAACATTAAAAAAACCACCTGGTTCGCCAGCAGCAAGCATATATGCTGCAGGTCCTTTAACAAATTCTACACGATCTACAATACTTATGTCTTCAGCTAATGGTCCCCAAGCAGTTGTAAGGTTCATTCCATTTCTCATTGGAGCAATTCTAAAACCACGCATATTTATACGTGCAAAACTTCCCCAATGTTCAATCATTTGAGCTCCACTAACATTTCGTGTAATTCCATCCATCATTGTAAAAGAAGCTTGATCATTAATTAATTCTTTATTTACAACTTGAATGTTTTGTGGTACTTTGATTAATGCCGTTTTTAATCGTAAACTTTCTGATGGTTTTTTAGTTACATAAATATTTTTTCTTCCATTTATAACAACCTCATTTAATTTTTCTTCTTTTCGTTGTAATACAATTTTAGGAATTATAATATCCTGATTTGCTGCAACTTTTACTTTTACATTTTTTGATTTAAATCCTATGAAAGAAATTGAAAGTGTATAATCACCTGAGATCACATTTTCGAATTTATATGCTCCTTTTGTATTGGTTGACGTTCCTTTGTTTGTGCCTTTTATTGAAATATTTGCATTTGATATTGGATTGTTTTTTTTATTTACAATTTCACCTGAAATTGTTCCTCTTTGAGCATTTATTATTGATGCCGAAAAAATAATTGTTAATAATATTAAATTTTTTATCATTTTTATTTGTTATTTATATTTAGTCTAAATAAATTTACCGCAAATTTAGGGAAGCATTTGAATCTAAAAAGACGCATGACGAATAAAAAAAGACGTGATTTTGAAAACTGTAAGACATTAGATTTAATTGCTCTAAAAACGAGCTTTAAAAATAAAGTTGCCATTGAAAAAAATAAGATAGAAGAAAATGGTTATTTGTATACAGAACATTCTGTTTTACCAAAATTTGGTAAAGGCTCTATAATAGAGGTTTGCTTTAATTGTATCACAATTTCTATTAGTAAATTTATCCTTAATTCAGACTTATTACAATTAGATAAAAGCGATGATAATTGGTTGCAATTATCTTTTTTAATTGAAGGAGAAAAAATAATTTATCTTAAAAATGAATCAGAAGACATATTATATGAGAGTCAAGAATCTTATATGGCATTTATAGAAGGTTATAAAGGGTTTAATAGAATTACTGGAAATCAACCTTTTAGAGAGGTAAAGATAAAATTGTCAAAAGAATTTTTAATTCAACATGGATTAGAAAATGGGATAATTTTTAAAAAAATTACAGACAGAAATTTAATAATTCCGATTACTGAAGATTTACGTATGGTATTTGCTACGTTAGAATTAAAGTATACAAAAGCAATTTCATCAAAAATTTTATTAGAGGCAAAAGTGCTGCATATTTTGGCAATTCAAATTAATAATTATAAAAATATTAATTCTAATAAAATCAATATTAAAAGCGATAAATCTCTTAAAACACTATATAAAGTAAGACAATTCTTGAAAAATAATTTAGATAAAAATTATTCAATTAACCAATTGTCACGTGAGTTTGGTTTAAATGAGAACTTATTAAAAACAAAATTTAAAAAACTATTTGATTCCACAATTCATCAATTTTATTTGAATGCAAAAATGAAAAAGGCTAAAGAATTATTAAAAATGACACAATTACCAATTTATGAAATAGCAGAAGAAGTTGGTTATAAAAATGCAACACATTTTAGTGCTGCGTTTAAACGCTCTTATAAAGAGTCTCCAAAAGAATACAGAAATAAGTTATAGTCTTTTTTCAAATAAAAAGAGTTGGTATATAAAACACTAATTGTTCAGAAAAAATTATCTTTGTTTAAGTAACAAAAATTAAATATGACATTAATAAAATCAATTTCAGGAATAAGAGGAACAATTGGAGGTAAAACTGCAGACAATTTAACACCAATTGATGCTGTAAAGTTTGCTTCTGCTTACGGAGCTTTTATAATAGAAAGAAATAAAGGAAAAAAGAAAATTAAAGTAGTTATTGGAAGAGATGCTCGTATTTCTGGTAAAATGATTTCTAGCTTAGTAGCTAATACATTAGTTGGTTTAGGCATAAATGTAATAGACTTAGGATTATCTACAACACCAACTGTAGAAGTTGCTGTTCCTTTAGAAAATGCGGATGGAGGAATTATTTTAACTGCTTCTCATAATCCTAAACAATGGAATGCTTTAAAATTATTAAACGAAAAAGGTGAGTTTTTAAATGGGGCAGAAGGTGAGCAAATTTTAGCATTAGCCGAAAGCGAAGACTTTTCTTTTGCAGAAGTAGATGATTTAGGATCTTATAAAAAAAATAAAAAGTATTTAAAAAAGCATATTAAAGAAGTTTTAAAACTCGATTTAGTAGATGTTAAAGCCATTAAAAAAGCTAAGTTTAAAGTTGTAGTAGATGGTGTGAATTCTACTGGTGGTATTTTTATTCCTGCTTTATTAAAAAAATTAGGTGTAAAATGTGTTGAATTATATTGTACTCCAAATGGACAATTTCCTCATAACCCAGAACCTTTAAAAGAACACTTAACAGATATTTCTGAATTAGTAGTAAAAGAAAAAGCAGATTTCGGAATTGTAGTTGACCCAGATGTAGATAGATTGGCTTTAGTTTCTGAAGATGGTTCTATGTTTGGTGAAGAATATACATTAGTTGCTTGTGCAGATTATGTTTTAGGTAAATTAGGTGGTGGAAATACGGTTTCAAATTTATCTTCTTCAAGAGCATTAAGAGATATTACTCAAAAACATGGTGGAACGTATACTGCATCAGCTGTTGGTGAAGTAAATGTTGTAATAAAAATGAAAGAAACCAATACTGTTATTGGTGGAGAAGGAAATGGAGGAATTATTTATCCAGCTTCTCATTATGGTAGAGATTCTCTAGTAGGTGTTGCTTTATTTTTATCTCATTTAGCAAATAATAAAATGTCTTGTAAAGAATTAAGAGATTCGTATCCAAGTTATTTTATGAGCAAGAATAAAATTCAATTAACGCCAGAAATTAATGTAGATGAAATTTTAGAAACAATGGCTTCTAAATATGCTAATGAAGATGTAAATACCATTGATGGTGTAAAAATTGATTTTGCAGATGAATGGATTCACTTACGTAAATCTAATACAGAACCTATTATTAGAATTTACACAGAAAGTACATCTCAAAAATCTGCAGATGAATTAGCAGTAAGATTTATCAATGAAATTAAAGAAATAATAGCTTAACTCACAAAGAATAATATTTGTTGTTTTTTTGAGACATAATTAATCTTCTAAAGAATAGAAATGAATCTAGAACACTATTTTAGTCAATTTAGAGAAAATATAATTGGTATAGACCAAACATTTTTATCGCCTTATGGAGAGAAAAAAATTATTTACACAGATTGGACAGCAAGTGGAAGATTGTACAGACCCATAGAAGAAAAGATTTGTAATGAATTTGGTCCTTTTGTTGCAAATACACATACAGAAACTTCTACTTCTGGAGCTGCAATGACACTTGCTTATTCTAAAGCTAGAAATATTATAAAACAGCATGTTAATGCTAACAGTAATGATGTTTTAATTACTGAAGGCTCAGGAATGACAGGTGTTGTAAATAAATTTCAACGAATTCTTGGTTTAAAAATAAATGATAGCTTAAAAGAATATACTAACGTACCAGAAGATTTAAAACCAATTGTTTTTATATCTCACATGGAGCATCATTCTAATCAAACTTCTTGGTTAGAAACAATTGCAGATGTAGAAGTTGTTCCTTGTAATGATGAAGGTTTATTGTGTATAAAAAAGTTTGAAGCTTGTATTAAAAAATACGAACATAGAAAAATTAAAATAGCTTCTATAACCTCGTGTTCTAATGTTACAGGTATAGAAACAGATTATCACAAAGTAGCAAAGTTAATTCATAAATATAATGGTTTGTGTTTTGTAGATTTTGCTTGTTGTGCTCCTTATGTAGATATAGATATGCATCCAAAAGAAGAAGGAGAGTATTTAGATGCAATTTTCTTTTCTCCACATAAATTTTTAGGCGGACCAGGAAGTTCTGGTGTTTTAATTTTTAATAAAAGTTTATACAAAAATACCGTTCCAGATAATCCTGGAGGAGGAACCGTTAGTTATACAAATCCTTGGGGAGGACATGATTATTTTGATGATGTAGAAACTAGAGAAGACGGAGGAACTCCAGCTTTTTTACAAACTATAAAAATTGCATTATCAATTCAGTTGAAAGAAAAAATGGGTGTTGAAAACATTCATAATCGAGAAAAAGAGATAAATAGAGTAATGTTTAAAACGCTAGAAAGTTTACCAGAAGTAAATATTTTAGCACCAAATAATAAAGCAAGATTAAGTATTTTCTCATTCTATTTTAAGAAATATCATTTTAATTTGGTTGTAAAATTATTAAACGATCGATTTGGAATTCAAACTAGAGGAGGGTGTTCTTGTGCAGGAACTTATGGACACTATTTATTAAATGTAAATCAAGAAACATCTAATAGAATTAAAAATGAGATTTTACATGGTTGTAATACAGAAAAACCAGGTTGGGTTCGTTTATCAATTCATCCAACAATTAATGCAGAAGAATTAGAGTTTATTTGTAATTCATTAAAAGAATTATCAGTAAATATTGAAGAATGGTCAAAAGATTATAAATACGACTCTATAAAAAATGATTACACGCATAAAACGATAAAGCCAATAGAAAAAGAGTTGGTAGAATCTTGGTTTCAATTATAGTTATTGAAACTCTTTTGGTACTTTATCTCTGTGTTTAAAACGCTTATGAGACCACAAATATAGTTCAGGTTGCATTTTTATGTTTTCTTCTGTTAAGGTTAAATATTTATCAGTTATCTGATAATTTTCAAATTCTTTTGGAGTGTCAGTAATTAACTGAAATTCAGTTTCATAAAAACCTCTTTTTACTTTTCTTGTTACATAATTAATAACAACTAAATCAAATTTTTTCGATAACATTTCTGCGCCAGTATGTACAGGAACTTTTATCCCAAAAAATTCTTTCCAATAATACGTTTTATGAACTTGTGGAGATTGATCACTTAATAAAATATACGCACCTTGTTTTTTATCATTGAAATTTTTCTGCATTCCTCTAACTGTATCAGAAGTTTTATATCCTTTAACTCCAAATTTTTCCCTAGAATCTCTTACAGCTTTTTCAAAATGTTTATTACTTAATCTTGTATAAGCCCCATAAGTATCAATATCTAATATTAAAGGTAAACTAATAGACCATTCCCAATTTGCTTGATGAGCACCAACTAAAGCAATACTTTTTCCTTGTTTTGCAAACTCATTAACTAATTCAGGGTTTTTGTATTTATAACGTTTTAAAATTTCTTTTTCAGAGATAGAAAAAGCTTTTACACTTTCCATAAACAAATCAGTAAAATGCTTAAAGAACTTTTTAGAAATTTGTTTTAGTTCTTCATCAGATTTTTCTGGAAAAGAAAGTTTTAAGTTATCTAAAACTACTTTTTTTCTATACCCAAAAACATAGTAGATTAAGAAATAGAAAAAATCAGATTTCATATATAAAATCCTCATAGGAAGTCTAGAAAATATCCAAATAAAAGGATATGTAAGTGCGAAAACTACAAATGGCATATAGTTGTTTTTAGTGATGCAAATATCGTATATAAATTTAAACTGTAATAGTATTCCTAAACTGTTTTTTGTTATGTTTGTTAGATGTTAGAAAATATAAATCAAGCCGTTTTGGTAATAATTATAGCCAATGTACTGGTTTCTATGAAAGGATTTAATGATTATTCTTTTTTAGATAAATACAAGTTTCAAATAAGTAAAATTTTATCAGGAGAAAAATTAAGAGCAATTACCTCTGGTTTCTTACATGTAGATTGGATGCATCTTGGTTTTAATATGTATGCATTGTACTTATTTGGAAATATTGTTGCTGTAATTTTAGGAATCCCAGATTTTTTAATCATCTATTTTGGAAGTTTATTAGCTGGTAGTTTATTTACGTTATATTATCATAAGAAAGAACCATATTATAGTTCTGTAGGAGCTTCAGGTGCAGTTTCTGGAATTATTTATGCTTCTATTTTATTATATCCAGAAATGGAATTATATCTATTTTTTATTCCAATACCTATTCCAGGTTATATTTTTGGAGTAGGGTATTTGTTATATTCTATTTACGGAATGAAAAAGCAATTAGGAAATGTTGGTCATGCTGCACATTTAGGTGGAGCAATGGGAGGTTTTGTCTGTACATTATTATTGCATCCTATAGTGTTTAATGCAAACAAAACATTAGTTATAATGTTAGCAGTACCAATTGTTTTATTATTACTTTTTGGAGATAAATTAAAAAGTTTATAAATAAAAAAAACCGAAACAATTTGTTTCGGTTTTTTTGAGCGAAAGACCAGGTTCGAACTGGCGACATTCAGCTTGGAAGGCTGACGCTCTACCAACTGAGCTACTTTCGCGTGGTAAAGAGCTGCAAATATAATATCATTTTTTAGTTCTGCAACAATTTTTTAATAAAAAAATTAATAAAATTTTTCGTCTTCTCTTAAGACTTTTAAGAAGTGAAAACCGTAGATATTATACCCTTCGTTATAATAAAATTTATGTGATTTTTGATTGGCAACATATGCATTTAATTCAATTGCTTCACACCCTTTATTTTTTACATGTTCATCAATCATTCTAAAAAATTGTTTACCAAGGTTTTGCCCTCTAAAAGTTTCATCTATTATTACATGATCTGGTTCTGCAGATTTTCCTATATAATGTCTTGTTGTGTACCAAAGTCCAGAAATACCTACCAATTTTTCATCTACAAATAAACCTACGCATTCATAATTTGTGTTTTCAGACATTTCCACAACACGTTTTTCAAGTAAATCTATTGGAGTTTTTTGATTTAATTTTGATAAAAGCGGAATTATAGTGCGTATTTCTTCTTTTTTTATAAGTTTTATAGAGGGTGTCATATAAAATAATTTTAGTTGATTTTCTTGAGTTTGATGAAAGAATACAAAATTAGAAATTTATTTTATGTTTATTCTAAGAAATAGAAAATCCCAAACATTTGTTTGGGATTTTTGTAGCGAAAACGGGATTTGAACCCGTGACCTCAGGGTTATGAATCCTGCGCTCTAACCAACTGAGCTACCT
>CBDUHF010000068.1:0-13258 GCA_965367085.1 uncultured Polaribacter sp. | reverse complement strand
TATTTAGTAGTTCGAAGTATTATTCTCACAGCTTTCGTTACTACAATATTTTATATTTTCACCCCATTTATTTCTCCTGTTTTACCTGCAAATAGGCTTCAGATTGTTTACTTTTTTTTAATATTATCTGTTCCTATTATCTTTTGGAGATTCATTTATATGTGGCTTATCTTTTCTCCTAAATATTTTAAAAACATTGTATTTATTGGAAATTCAGATAAGATAAGTAAAATTGTTCATAAAGTTAATAAAGATAAGTTTCATAACTTAACAGCTTATATTTCAGATAAAGAAATAATAAATGTAGATGGTTTTAAGGATATCTTAACTACTAAATTATCCTCATTAATAACTACTGATTATATAACAGAAGTTGTAGTTTCTAAAAGAGAGTTATCATCAGAAATTATTGATTCTTTAAATAAGCAACTTATTTTATTGTTTGAACAAGGAGTTAATATTATTAGCTATGAAAATTTTTATGAAGAAGTAACTTCTAGAGTTCCTAGGGAATATTTAAGTCATAATTTTTATAAACATTTAAATTTTAGTAAGAATAATAATAATAGGTTTTATCTTTTTGGATTAAGGTTTTTAGATATAATTGTTTCTCTAATTGGAATTTCAATATTCACTTTACTAATACCTTTATTGTTAATAGGAAATTTATTTGCAAATAGAGGCCCTTTATTTTATACTCAAGAAAGGGTAGGTCAAAATGGTAAGCTTTTTAAAATTTATAAGCTTAGATCAATGGTAAGTAATGCTGAAGCTAATGGCGCTGTTTGGGCTAAAAAAAATGATACAAGAATTACTTCCTTTGGAAAGTTTTTAAGGAATACTAGATTAGATGAAACTCCACAATTTTTTAATATTTTAAAAGGTGAAATGAGTAACATTGGCCCAAGACCAGAAAGACCTGTATTTGTAAAAGAATTAGAAGAACAAATACCTTTTTATGCTATTAGAAACGTTGTAAGACCTGGTTTAACGGGTTGGGCACAAGTTAATTACCCATACGCTAATACTATAGAAGAGCAAGAAACAAAATTGCGTTATGATTTATATTACATAAAAGAAAGAAACGCATTTTTAGATTTTAAAATCTTAATAAAAACAATAACTACAGTTTTATATTATAGAGGTCAATAATTTACTTTTTTGATAAAAACAAATATCTTGTAAGTAGTAAAATTAATAATGGGATTATTGATAAAGGAAATTCTTGAATTCCAAGAATCCATATAAATAAAACCCAAATTAATAATATTAATAATAGTTGATAATATTTATGAATCCAATTTGATTGATGTTTCTTTAGAATTATAAAGGAGATAATTATATTTGGAGCAAATGCCCATAAAAAATTAAAGTTATTTGGTGCTGTAGAATGACTTGAGAAAAACCAAAGAAATATAACAATACAACCTATTAATCCAGTTGTGAATAATAGTGTGAAATCTAATAATTTTGTCCTTTTATTATTTTTATAATCTCTGTATGTTACCCAAATACCAAAAAGAGAAATAATACTAAAAATTAAAAATGGATTGAAAATAGAAATACTTTGTTGTTTTTCTTCAAAATTTAAAAGTACATTTTCTTTTTTTACTAATTTATTTGGTTGATTATCAATAAGAAGACTAGCATCTTTGAAAGCACTATAAACATAATCTGGTAAAAACATGTGTTCTTCATAAGTAGATTTTTTGTCTAAAATTACTCCTGCAATTAGATTTAATCCAAAACTTCCCCAAGTATTCCAGTGAATCTCATTATTTGTTAATTCTCTTAAAGTAAAATTTTTATCAATTAACTTATTATTAAATGTAACTTTATTTCCTAAAATTGATTTTGTTATATCTCTTAAAATTGTAGCACAATTATCAAAATATGGGTCATATGAATAATTTCGATTTTGTGGTAATGCATTATTCTCTAAAAAAATAAAAAATTGTTGTTTTTCATCTTTAGATAAATTTAAAATTTGTTCTTTTAACCAACGTTTATCTATTTTATAACTAGCTAGAAAATATTTAAAGTCATAACGAGCTAAGCTATAAACCATATTTCCTTTTGCAAAATTAGAATAAAAATTAGGTTGATTAAAATCGAACATTCCATAATTATAAATTAAATCTAAGTTTAAAACAGGATCTTTAACTCTTATCGCAGAATGCCCAAAAGCTTCATATAGTTCTTCTCCAGGTCCTGCAGTAATAATACTTACTTCAGAATACACAGAAAGTTGAACTTGAGCTTTTAAGGGTGAATAAATGGAAAGTAGAAATAATAAAAAGAAGTATTTTTTTTTCATAAAAACTAGCGTCTAAAAAAACTATAATCAAAAGTAATTGAAAAAATATTAGAATACAGAGCGTTTCCAACACTTCCAATATTAGTTAAAGCATAATCTACTTTAATTCCATTATAATTGAATCCAACTCCAAAATTAGGCTGTATAGAAAGTGATTTAGAATTATCAAATTGAGTAATATATTGAAAATTACCTACACCAGCTCTTAAATAAACAATTTCATCAAAATCTAATTGAAAACCAGCAGCAGGATCAATACTTATTGCATTAGAAGAAACAAGATCATTTGTTTTTGCGAATCGCATATTTACATCAACTTCTGTTAATAGGTTAAAAAACCTTCCAATTCGCCAACTTCTAGCAACTCCTATTTGTAATTTTGGTTTCGTAATTTCTGTTGTTTCTGGTAATTCTTGATTTTGTCCAGGAATTGCATTCTTAATTTTATTGAATTCATCCTCATTAATTGCCCAACTATTAAAAGTTGTTGTAATATCTCTAGCCATTAATCCAAATTTCCATTCATTTCTTTCAAATTGAATTCCAGCATCAAAACCAAAACCCCAAGAAGAAGCAAAATCACCAATAACTCTTCTTACAACTTTAGCCGTTACTCCAAATTTTAAATCCTTAAAAATTAAATTTCTTGCATAAGCAAAATTAAAAGCATAATCTACAGATGAAAAAAGGCTTATTCTATTAAAATCTATATTTCCTTGACTATCAATTAACTCTGTTGTGTTTAATATATCATCAACACCAAAACGTATAATAGAAATTCCTACAGCACTTTCTGCGTCTATAGGCATTGCAAAAGCAGCATGATTGTAGTTTGCAATACCTGCAAAATATGAGGCATGCATTAAAGAACCTTGGTAATCTTCTATGCCAACTAAACCTGCAGGATTCCAATAGATTGAGTTCACCCCTTTACTCGTAGCAACAACAGATTTACTCATTCCTAAAGATGCAGCATCTACACCAATAGTTAAAAATTCGTTTGAATAGTTTCTAAATGCTTGTGCATTTAAAAGTATGGGTGAAATGAATAAAAAGAGTAAAATTTTGTATTTCAAAGGTTGTAAAATTATTGATAACAAATATCTAAAAACATACTAAAATAACTGTTGTTTTCTAAAGATATTGTTTATAAAATATCAATCTGAATGTTTTCTTTCATAAAACATGAAATCCTATTCTCTAACCAAGTATTTTCAGAAGGTTTAAATGAAGTCATAAAACCAACATGACCTCCATAATTTGGTGATTCAAAAAAGAAGTTTTCAGAATCGTGAGCTTCATCAAAAGGATAACATTCTTTTGATAGAAAAGTATCATCTTTTGCATTAATTAATAAAGTTGGTATATCAATTTGTGATAAAAAAGGTTTAGAGCTTGCTTTTTTCCAATAATCTTCTGGACTTTTAAAACCAAAAACAGGTACTGTATATAAATATTCTAAATGTTTAAATTTTGTTGCTTTAAACAATTTATCTTTGTCTAAATTATATTCAGGAAATTTATGAGCTTTTTCTAAAACTTTGTTTTTCATTGTTTTAAAAAATATTTCTATGTATAATTTGTTTTTTAGTTTGTCCATTTCTAATTCAGAAGATGCAATATCTATAGGAACAGAAACTGCAATCCCGCCTTTTATTTTTGGTGAAATATCCTTTGATTTCTCACCCAAATACTTAAGAGTTAAATTTCCACCTAAACTATAACCAATTATTATAATATTTTCATATTTATAGTTTTCTATAAGGTGGTTTACAACAAAATCTACATCTTCAGTTTTTCCACTATGATAAGTACCTAATAGCAAATTATCTTCACCACTACATCCTCTTAAATTAAAACAAACGGTATCTAAACCTTTTTTATTTAGGTGTTTAGAGGTAGATGCAATATATCTAGACTCTGAACTTCCTTCTAAACCATGAATTAATAAAACTAAAGTTTTTGATTTTACTATAGAAAAATCTAAATCAATAAAATCATGATCCCAAGTAGTAATTCTTTTACGTGTATATCTACAAACGTCTTTCATAAAAAGTGGTCTGTACATTGTATTAAAGTAACCATTTTTGAAAGGTAAAGTAGGTGAGAAGTCCGTTGTAAATACTGGCATATTTTTTTTATTCTTACAAATATGATAAAAAATTAATGATTTAGAAAATTACCAAAAATTGATTTCTTACTTTAGCTTTTTCAATCAACGATTAAAATGAACATCAAAAAACATATTCCTAATTTATTAACACTTGGAAATCTTTTAAGTGGAACAATTGCAACTATTTTAGCGGTAGAAGAAGACTTTGTTTCTGCAGGTCTTTTTGTTGTATTAGGTATATTTTTTGATTTCTTTGATGGATTTGTGGCTAGATTATTAAATGTTTCAGGAGAATTAGGAAAACAATTAGATTCTTTAGCAGACATGGTTACAAGTGGAGTTGTTCCTGGAATAATAATGTATCAATTGTTAAAAAATGGTATTGAAAATGTTGGTGATTTTTCTAATGATTTCGAAATTATAAATTATATACCTTACTTAGGATTAATATTAACATTAGCAGCTTGTTATAGGTTGGCTAAATTTAATATCGATACAAGACAATCTGAATCTTTTATAGGTTTACCAACGCCAGCAATGAGTTTGTTTGTTATTTCTTTACCATTAATTTTAGAGTTTTCTAATTATTCATTTATTTCAGGTTTAATTCAAAATAATTTTTTATTATTGGGTGTAACTTTAATACTGAGTTATTTAATGAATGCAGAAATCCCTTTATTCTCTCTAAAATTTAAGGACTTTAGTTTTAAAAATAATGCTGTAAAATATTTATTTTTAATAGCATCAATCGTTTTAATTATCACTTTAAAATATATTTCTATTCCTCTAATAATAGTTATTTATGTATTGCTTTCAGTAATCAATAACTTTCAAATTGAAAGTAAGTAATGATTGAACCACAAATACCAGATAACGAAAAAGAAAGAATTGAAGCTTTAAAAAGGTATCATATTTTAGATACAACTCCAGAAAAAGAGTATGATGATATTACTAAAATAGCGTCAGAAATTTGTGGAACTCCAATAGCATTAGTTTCTTTAGTAGATCCTGATAGACAATGGTTTAAATCTCATCATGGATTAGACGCTACAGAAACACCCAGAAATATAGCTTTTTGTGCACATGCCATTAACAATCCAGATGAACTGTTTATAATAAATGATGCTAGTAAAGATGAACGCTTTATAGATAACCCTTTATCAACAGGAAATCCAAATGTTATTTTTTATGCAGGAGCTCCTTTAAATACAAAAGATGGATTTTCTTTAGGAACTTTATGTGTAATTGACCATAAACCTAGAACTTTAACAGATGGTCAAAAAGAATCGCTAAAAGCGCTTTCAAATCTTGTGATTAATCAGTTTGAAATGAGATTGAGAAATAGAGAATTATCTCAATCTAACGATGAAGTTTCTAGATTAAATAAACAATTAAGTGAATTTGCTTACAGGTTATCTCATGATATAAAAACACCAATTCGTGGAATAAAATATCTTTCTGAAATGTTATTGGAAGAATATGGTGAGAAATTGAATAATCAAGTACATATTTGGTTGAACCTAATTTCTTCACGAAGTACATATTTGTATTCTTTAGTTGATGGAATGTTAGATTTTACAAAAGCTACAAATGCTGAAATTAATTATGAAAATTTTAATTTTAAACAAATATTTGACGATATAAAATGTTCTTGTAATTGGGAAGATAGATATGAAATTAATTTTTCTAATTGTGATAAAAATATAAAACAATCTAAAATAGCTTTTACTCAAATTTTTCAAAATTTAATATCTAATAGTATAAAATTTGTTGAGTTAGAGAAATCTAATATTTCTGTTTCTTTAGAAATTGAGTCTGATTTTTATCATATTAATTATAAAGATAATGGAACGGGAATCGAAGAAAAATATCACAAAAAAGTATTTGAACTTTTTGAAACTTTAGATAAGAAAAAAGGTGTTGGAATTGGCTTGTCTACAGTAAGTTCAATTTTAGAAAGGTTAGGAGGAAGTATAGAAATATGTACAGATGGTAATGAATCTGGAGTTGAATTCTATATTAAAATTCCTGTAATTTCAGATTAAAAAACTTTTTTCTTCTTTAGCTCAAAGTCTTTACCTAAATAAACTTTTCTCACCATTTCATCTGCAGCTAATTCTTCTGGAGTTCCTTCTTTCAATATACCTCCATTATACATTAAATAGGTTTTATCTGTAATTGCTAAAGTAGCTTGTACATCATGATCAGTAATTAAAATACCAATATTTCTGTCTTTTAAATGTGCTACAATACTTTGTATATCTTCTACTGCAATAGGATCAACTCCTGCAAAAGGTTCATCTAATAAAATAAATTTAGGATCAGAAGCTAAACAACGTGCAATTTCGGTACGTCTTCTTTCTCCACCAGATAATAAATCTCCTCTGTTTTTACGAACATGTCCAATATTAAACTCTTCAATTAGAGATTCTAACTTATTTTTTTGCTCTTTTTTTGATAAATCTGTAAACTGTAAAACAGACATAATGTTTTCTTCTACAGATAATTTTCTAAAAACAGAAGCTTCTTGAGCCAAATAACCAATTCCTTTTTGTGCACGTTTGTACATTGGGTCATCAGTAATTTCTTCATCATTTAGAAAAATCTTACCAAAATTTGGTTTAATCATTCCAACAATCATGTAGAAAGATGTAGTTTTTCCAGCTCCATTTGGACCTAGAAGTCCAATAATTTCACCTTGCTGAACTTCTAAAGAAATTCCTTGTACAACTTTTCTACTTCCGTAGATTTTTTGAATATTTTCTGCTCTTAAAATCATTTATCAAATATAGTAAAACTGAGGATGTGAATTCTTAAAGTAATTATAAAGTATTTTCTTCTAATTCTTCCCAAAATTCTACGGCTCTTCTTAAGTGAGGAATTAAAATAGTTCCTCCAACTAAAGTTGCAATAGACATTGTTTCCATCATTTCTTCCTTAGTAACTCCATTTTTATGTGCAGTTTCTAAATGATATGCAATACAATCATCACATCGTAAAACAGCAGAAGCTACCAATCCTAATAGTTCTTTTGTTTTAACAGGTAAATGGCCTTCTGTAAAGGCATTTGTATCTAAATTAAATATTCTTTTTATAACTTTATTATCAGAAGATAAAATCTTATCGTTCATTTTCTGACGATAGTCATTAAACTCTTGGACTTTTTTGCTCATCTTTTTTTTGTTTTTTAATAACCATTCTAGAAACTTTAATACTTACTTCATATAAAATAAGAATCGGAATTGCTACAATTATTTGGCTTGCAATATCTGGTGGTGTTATAATAGCTGCTAATATTAATACAACTACTAATGAATGTTTTCTATATTTCTTTAAAAATTCTGGTGTAACTAAACCAATTTTGGTAAGAAAGAAGACCAAAACAGGTAATTCAAATAGAATAGAAACTCCTAGTAACATGTTGGTAACTAGTCCAATATGAGAATCCATTGTAAAGTTATTCTGAATTAAATCTGTAATTTGGTAATTATATAAAAAGTGAATTGAAATTGGAGCAATAACATAGAAACTAAATAAGATTCCACAGAAAAATAAAAAAGAAGCAACAAAGATAAATCCTCTAGATTTACTTACTTCTTTTTTTGTTAATCCTGGAGCAACAAATCTCCATATTTCCCATAAAATATAAGGAAAAGATATAATTATACCTAAAATTAATGAAGACCAAATTGCATTCATTAATTGTTGAGTTGGTTTTAAACTGATTAAATTATCTTTAAATTCAACATTACAAAAAGTACTGTCAAAACCTATAAATGTGAAGAAATCACAAAAAACTTGATAGGTAATAAAATCTGGTTTTCTATGTGCTAGTAAAAAGTGTTCGTATACTTCTTTTTGAAACACAAATAATAAAATTGCGATAATAAAAATTGCCGCTGCACTTCTTACTAAGTGCCACCTTAATTCTTCTAAATGGCCTAAAAAGGACATTTCATTTTTTTGTTCTGCCATTAGAAAATTCCTTCTTTAATTAAATCATGTAAATGTACTACACCAACATAGTTTTTAGCATCATCTACAATTAAAATTTGAGTGATACTATTATTCTCTAATGCATCTAAAGCTTCAATTGCCATAGCATCTTGATGTAACGTTTTTGGGTTTTTACCCATAATATCTTTTGCAGTAAAATGATCAATATCTGTTGTTTTACTTAACATCCTTCTAATGTCTCCGTCAGTAATAATACCTATTAATTTATTATCTTTTAAAACTGCAGTAACTCCTAATCTTTTTTCAGAAATTTCTACAATTACCTTTACAATACTGTCATTTTCATCAACTTTAGGAAGCTCATTATTTATAATTAAGTCTGATACTCTTAAATATAAACGCTTACCTAATGCGCCACCAGGATGATATTTTGCAAAATCTTTACTTGTAAAACCTTTTAAATCTAACAAACAAATAGCTAACGCATCTCCCATAACTAATTGGGCAGTTGTACTTGTTGTTGGTGCTAAATTATTTGGACAAGCTTCTTTTTCTACATAAGTATTTAATGGGAAATCTGCATTTTTTCCTAAAAAGGAATCTATATTTCCTGTAATTGCAATAATTTTGTTTCCGTAATTTTTAATTAACGGAACTAAAACTTTAATTTCTGGAGTATTTCCACTTTTAGAAATACAAATTACAACATCATCTTTTTGAACATTTCCTAAATCTCCATGAATTGCATCTGCAGCATGCATAAAAATAGCAGGAGTTCCAGTAGAATTAAAAGTAGCTACTATCTTTGTTGCAATATTTGCACTTTTACCAATTCCGGTAACAATTACTCTTCCGTTAGAATTTAATATGAATTTAACGGCATTTTCAAAATTAACATCAATTAAATTTGCTAAATTAGCAATAGCGTTGCTTTCTGTTAAAATAGTTTTTTTGGCAGTATCAATAATTGTGTTGAAATTTTTCAAGCTTTAAGTATTTTATCAGAATAAAAAAAAGTTATATCTTTAGATATAGAAACAAGGCAAATTTACTATAAAAAATAGTTACAACAAACATTATATATGTTTGTAATTTGTTTTTTAATGTTGAACGAATATTATTTATATAAATGGATTTACATACTCCTCTAAAAAAGTTTTTTGGTTTTAATAAATTTAAAGGCTTACAAGAGCAAGTAATTAAAAGTATTACTAATAATGAGAATACTTTTGTAATAATGCCAACTGGTGGAGGAAAATCTCTTTGCTATCAATTACCTGCATTAATGAAAGAAGGAACAGCAATTGTTGTTTCTCCTTTAATAGCATTGATGAAAAATCAGGTGGATGCTATTAGAGGAATTTCTGAACATCATGGTATTGCACATGTTTTAAACTCGTCTTTAAACAAAACAGATGTAAATCAAGTTAAAGAAGATATTACAAATGGTATAACAAAACTGTTATATGTTGCTCCAGAATCTTTAGTAAAGGAAGAATATGTAGCTTTTTTAAGAACTCAGAAAATTTCTTTTGTTGCTATAGATGAAGCACATTGTATTTCTGAATGGGGACATGATTTTAGACCAGAATATAGAAATTTAAAGCACATAATAAAGGCAATAGACAATGTACCTGTTATTTGTTTAACAGCAACAGCAACAGAAAAAGTACAAGAAGATATTTTAAAAACTTTAGGAATTACCAATGCAAATAGATTTAAAGCTTCTTTTAATAGAGCAAATTTATTTTATGAAGTAAGACCAAAAACAAAAGATGTTGAAAAAGATATTATTCGTTTTGTAAAACAACGAATGGGTAAATCTGGAATTATCTATTGTTTAAGTAGAAAAAAAGTAGAAGAAGTTGCTCAAATTTTACAAGTAAATGGTATTAAAGCTGTTCCTTATCATGCAGGTTTAGATGCAAAAACAAGGGTAAAACATCAAGATATGTTTTTGATGGAAGACACAGATGTTGTAGTTGCTACCATTGCTTTTGGAATGGGAATTGACAAACCAGATGTACGTTTTGTAATTCATCATGATATTCCTAAAAGTTTAGAAAGTTATTACCAAGAAACTGGTAGAGCGGGTAGAGATGATGGAGAAGGATATTGTTTAGCATTTTATGCCTACAAAGACATAGAAAAATTAGAGAAATTTATGGCTAGTAAGCCAGTAGCAGAACAAGAAATTGGACATGCATTATTACAAGAAGTTGTTGGTTATGCAGAAACTTCTATGAATAGGCGTAAATATCTGTTGCATTATTTTGGAGAAGAATTTGACGAAGTAAATGGAGAAGGAGCAGATATGGATGATAATTCTAGAAATCCGAAGAAAAAACACGAGGCAAAAGAGGATGTTGTTAAAGTATTAACCGTTATAAAAAATACCTTGCAGCAATACAAGTCTAAAGAAGTTGTAAATACTATAACAGGTAAAGAAAATGCACTATTAACTTCTCATAAAACACATTTACAGCCTCATTTTGGAATTGGTAAAGATAAATCTGCTGCTTATTGGATGGCATTAATTCGTCAGATATTAGTAGTACATTTTATTAGAAAAGAAATAGAGCAATATGGAGTTTTAAAACTAACAGATGTTGGTGAAAATTTCATTAAAAATCCGTCATCATTTATGATGACAGAAGATCATTCTTATACAGAAGAAGATGATAATTCTATCATTACAAATACAAAATCTTCTGGTGGAGCTTCAGATGAAAAATTAGTAAAATTATTAAAAGATTTACGAAAAAGAGTAGCTACAAAACAAGGAGTTCCTCCTTTTGCAGTTTTTCAAGATCCATCTTTAGATGATATGGCACTTAAATACCCAATTAACCTTGATGAACTTTCTAAAGTTCATGGAGTAGGAGAAGGTAAAGCCCGTAAGTTTGGTAAGGATTTTGTAAAACTAATTACAGATTATGTCGATGAAAATGATATTTTAAGACCAGATGATTTAATTGTAAAAAGTACAGGTGTAAACTCTGGTTTAAAACTATACATTATTCAGAATACGGATAGAAAATTACCATTAATTGACATAGCTAAATCTAAAGGTTTAGAAATGAGTGATTTGATTAAGGAGATGGAAGCTATTATTTTCTCTGGAACTAAATTAAATATAGATTATTCTTTAGATGATTTATTAGATGAAGATCAGCAAGAAGAAATTCATGATTATTTTATGGAAGCAGAAAGTGATAAAATACAAGATGCTTTAGATGAATTTGATGGTGATTATGATGAAGAAGAACTAAGATTAATGCGAATTAAATTTATTAATGAAGTAGCTAATTAAAATTGATATTTTTTATCGATTGCATATTTAATTAACTCACTACCAGAAGATAATTCTAGTTTACGAATCATATTTTTTCTATGTGTATCTACTGTTGTTTTTGCAATAAATAAAGTTTCAGAAATTTCTTTAGAAGTTTTTCCATTAGCAATTAAATTAAGAATTTCTTTTTCTCTATTTGATAGGACTATTTTATCTGATTTACCTATAGTTACATTTTCGTCTATGTAGTTATTCATAAAATTGAAAGCAACATTAGGGTCAAAAAAAGTTTCTCCTTTTGCAACTGTAGCTATTGCTTTAGAAAGCATTTTAATTCCAGAATTCTTTAAAATATAACCTATAGCGCCAGCATCTAACATTTGTTTAATTGCATCTGGTTGATCAAACATAGTCATTGCTAAAACATGAATATGAGGAAACTTTTTCTTTATTATTCTTGTTGCCTGAATTCCATCCATTATTGGCATTCTAATATCTGTAATTACCATTTTTGGTTGCTTTAAAGAAACAAGTTTTACCAATTCTTCACCATTATTAACAGAACCAATAATATTTATTTCATCATTATACTCAAAAAAAGACTTTACGCCGTCAATTAGCATTTGATGATCTTCAGCCATTATAATTGTTATCATATTATATCAATTTTAATCAAAAATAACATTTTTAAGAAGTGCATTAATCCCTATAATTAGGTAATTGGAATATTAATAATTATTGAACTTCCTTTTCCAATTGTAGAATCTACTTCAAATGTTCCTTTTAAGTGTTCAACTCTTGTTTTTATTGAAGATATTCCCATTCCGTTTTTTAGATTTACTTTATCAATATTAAAACCTAGCCCATTGTCTTCAATAATAATGTTTAAATTTTTATCATACAATGCTATATTTATAGTAGCGTTTTTTGCTTCAGCATGTTTAATAATATTGGTTGTTAATTCTTGAATAATTCTAAAAACAGTTATTTCTAAACTATTTTCTAAACGTTTATCTAAACCATAATCAATAACTTCGATATTAATTTTATCTGCTGATGAAATTTTTTCAGCCATCATTTGTATAGCTACTAATAAACCTTGGTTGGCAATAACACCAGCATTTTTAGCATGTGCAATGCGTCTTACTTTTAAATATGCTTCATCAATAAGGTTTTCTGTTTTATCAAATAAGGTATTTTGGTCTATTTTCTTTTTTTCTGTATTTATTTTAAGGTTTTCAAAATGAAGTTTAAGAGTTGCTAAAACACTACCTAAATTATCGTGTAAATCTTCTGCAATTCGTTGTCTTTCTTTTTCTTGCCCATCAACCATTGCATTAATTGTAGTTATTTCTTGTTCTTTTAAAAGTGTTAGATTTTTTTGAGTTTCTAGTTCTGTTTCTTGTTCTGCAAGCTTTCTTTTCCTTTTAGAGTTTTTTAAAGTTAGAATGGCAATTGTACCAGCTAATAAAATAAACATTACTGCGCCAATTAATAAATTTCTGTTTTGTTTGCGCCTTGCTTCTGTTTCTATATTCTGTGCTTTTAATTTTAAATTTTCTTTTTCTTTAGCAAT
>CBDUHF010000067.1:0-13532 GCA_965367085.1 uncultured Polaribacter sp. | reverse complement strand
AACGTGTTTGTATATGGTTTGTTGCGGGTTAAGCAACTAAGTTAACAAATAAAAACTGAATAGAAAATCCGCAAGGATTTTCGTAAGTAGGCTAGAACCAAGCAATAAATTATATACAGTGTTACCCACCGTTTTTATCCGTTTAGTAATTCCGATTCTAATAATGATAATGATTGTTCAATTCCTTCATCAACTATTTTTCCTCTAACTTTGACTTTACTCAATTCCTTTACTTTCCGCTCGTCAGATTTGTTTGTAAAATATACAATTATATCTCGATTTTGTCCTTTATAATCAACTTTTGCTAATAAGTATATGCGTCCACCACCAGCTCCAGTCACTTGAGTTTTAAATTCAGTTAATTCAGTTTCAAAGTCTTCTGTTTTTTCGAATAAACTCCAATAATTTTCAAAAGTATCTCTAGTAATTTTTGAAGTGCTAAATTGACCTTTAAAATCGCTAAATACTAAATTGCTATCAGTCCAAAAACCATAATTTTTTTTGAATGGCATTTTCACAATTATTCGCCCTTTTTTATCCATTCCGATTTCACGTTCTGGAATTCCAGTTTCATTATCTAACTCAATAATCCATTTTTCTACAAGGTCAAATTTATTCTCAAAATCAGGATTTGCTTTTGGAATTATTGCGCCAAAAATTCCGATTAACGCTTTTTTAAAATTCCGTTTTACAATTCCTTCTGCTTGAGTTTTTTGCTTGCTTTTCGGTAATTCAAATTCTATGTATGATGTTTTTTTCAAATGGTGGGTAACTCGTTATATGCAATCAAATATATTGCTTTTTGGTATTTATTTTCTGGATAAAACAACTTTTTTCTTTTTTCTATGGTTGTTATTGCTTCCTAGTATTTCTATTATACTAGAGTATAGTTAGTGCAACCATACCATAAGAGGAAAGCCAGTGCTGTTTGATAGGTTATAAAAAAAGCTTAAAAAAAGTTTAAGCCTAAAATAATAGTGTACAAAATTAATGAAGTAAAGAGTTGTTTTTAGTTTTGTTGTTTGTTGTGCTTTCGTTATTTATTTTTTCAATTCAGAATTTATCAATTTTAAAATTGCATCAACTTCTTTGCTTAAAGGCTCATAAATTTGTCTGGTCGTCATTTCTGATGCCGATTTAAATACGATTAGATGGTTTAATAGTTCTATCGAATTAAACAACGATTTATTATTTACTGAATCTAAAGATGTTTCCCAATTAAAATCCGGACTTCCTAATTCTGTAATTATTTTTTTGAAACTACCTGATTTTAGGATTTGAGTTGTAATGTCTTTTCTAAATTGGTTAACTTCATTCTCCTGTTGCTCATTTCGTTCTATCCAACTTCCAAATCCAGCAAGATGATGTTTTAATTCGATATTTTGAATAAGTTTTAATTCTCCTGAACTTAACATTTCAGAAAGCACACCTGAACTTTGAACAAAGTTTATTTCTCTTGCAAGGGCTCCAGATATATTTATTGCAATTGTTCGTTCAGAAATCGTATCTAGAGTGCTAACTTTAAAAGTCTGAATCACTTTTTTTGTACCTGTAATTATTTCATCATTTAGAGCTATTACATTATTTAGTTCTTTTTTGTTTTCTTTAAATTCCTCTTTAAGTGCAATAAGATTTAATCTTTCGGCATTTCTTTCTTTGACTTTTATATTCCAATTATTGATTTGTAATGCAATCAAAATTCCAATCACGACAAGTACAATTTCGCCGATTGCATATTTAAAATATTTTCCAGTTTTTCCTTCTGAAAGTAGGTTTTGTCTAATTTTTCTAAAGAATTTTATCATTGGTTAGTGGTTGGTTATAATGAAGCACAACGGTTTTTGGTATGTTTTGTTGAGTGTTTAAACACTAAATTTAGTAAATAAAACACAAATTAAGAAAAGCCGCGAGGTTTTTCGCAAGTAGGCAAAAAGCCAGCAATAAAGTTTATACGGTGTTACAAAACGTTTTTATAAATTCCGTTTTTAAATTCTAACTTTTCAATTTTCTCTGATTTTTTAATTACTTTTTCAATTCCTTCTTTGTATTCTGTTTTTATAATTGAATCCACAACTTTTAAATTATAAAACTCTTTTTTTGAGTTTAATTGAGGTTTTATAATCTTTATGTGTTCAACATATTCTCCATTATTATTTCCATCATTTTCTCCATTTAAAGTGTAAGTTGGAAAATCCTCTAAAATTCGATTCAAATTCTTTCCTTTTCTCTCAAAAAGTGAAAGTTCCTTTGAAGAGTAGGGGTTAACTCTACTACTTCCATAATAACTTATTGATATTCCAATAGTTTCAGATTTTTCTGATATTTTATATGGCTGATAAATGATTTTTATATCCTTTAATCTAACAGCATCACTATACCAACATTCTTTTTTTGTAAATCTTGATTCTATTTTTCCAGTTTTATTATTTACAATTAATAGGTTTGCGTCTAAAGTCATTCCTTCTTGGTCTTTTTGAATTTTGGGAATAAACACAATTGATTCAGATTTTGATATATTCTGATTTATTATAAATTCACTCCAACATTCTGTTTCATTAATTTTCAGATCATTCAATACAGAATCAACTAAATTAATCGACTTTTTTTGAGTACAAGCGTTTAAGGTTATAAATGAAATTAATATTAAGTACAGGTTTTTCATTATATGTTTTGTAACGTTGTTGTATATGGTTTGTTGCGTGTTTAAAACAACTAATTTAGTAAATACAAACCGAATAGAAAATCCGCGAGGATTTTCGAAAGTAGGCTTTTACCAGCAATTTTTTTTATACGTTGTTGTAGCCAGTTTTTATTATTTTTCTATTCCGAAATTTGCCCAATTCAGAGTATTGAAATTTTCATTCCGATAGTTGGTTAATTCCGATTTATTAAATATCAGTTCTACCTCGTTTTCTATTCGGTCAAAATTCAGAATCCAGGGCGAACAAATTCTGTCAGTCAATTCAATCGATTCCGAAATTGAATTATTTTGGTCAGATATTTTTCCAACTATTTCAATTCGGTATGAGTTTTTTAGTTTCTCGTATTTTGAGATTTCAAATCCGCTTTTACAATTCAGAGTTTCACAAATCAATTCCGCAAACTTTTTCCCTTTTAAAAGAGAATTTTGGTTTTCAGTAATTAAAGTTAGTCGAAAGTTCTTCATTTTCTTAAATTGGCTAACGTGTTTGTGTTATGATTAGTTGCGGTGTTAAGCAACTAAATTACTAAATAAATCACGAACGGCGAAAATCCGAAGGATTTTCCAAGTGAGCTATAATTAGCAATTAATTATACACGGCTTAAGTTTGTTATTTAATTAAATTTGATACTAAATCAGAAAGAATAAAAGAGAGAATTAATCATCCTAGTTACAACCAGTTAATAAAAGTTCATTCTTTAACATTAACTTTTTTACTATAAAAAATGGTTTAAATTAACAATTCTTAATGAGTTAGTTTATCTAGAAAATGCCTGAATTTCATCTATCAAACCTAATCTGTAAGCTCGATCTACAATGTCATAATCTAATCTTCTGTTAAAAAATAAGCAACAATAATTCCGTTGAATAAGTGTTCCGTTAAATAAATAATATTCTAAACGTAAAATTCCAATTTCATTTTTTACCAAGCTCAGAGCATAGTCAACATAACGAGTCATAGCTAAACTAGATTTATCAGTTAAATGATCTATTATAAAATCTACATCTTCAGCATTTCCACTTTCTGCTCTTTCAATCAATTCCCCTAATTTTCCGTGAAATTTATTATTAATCATTGAATTTTGAGTTTTTTATGTAGTTCTTATTCGTTCAGATATGATATTATTTCGTTATTAACCAATTCCGGTTTTTCATTTCCATAAACTTTGTAGCGCATTTTTCCTAACTCCAATTCAAGATACTCGTCATTTGAGTTTTCTTGGGCTGTTTCCAATTCGGCTGTGTCTTCGTTATAGTAATTGTAAACCAAAATTGAAATGATTACTAACAGTAAAAAAAATATGCGTTTTTTCATTTAAGCTCCTGTTTTTTCGAATTACAGCTAATGTTGTTGTATTTGGTTTGTTGAGTGAATTTATCAACTAATTTAGTAAATAATTACAGACCAAGAAAGTCTGTGAGGTACTTTTGCAAGTAGGCAAGAAGCAGCAATAAATTATATACGGTGTTTTGTGTTCGTTTTCATTTCTCTAAATATCCAAACCATTCTATCTAAAAACCACATTTTAGCCATATAAGTAGTAATTGATCCCATTATTGTCAAACTTATTTCCAATTTCCATAAACCAATTATTAATATAATTCCGCCTATAGTTTGTAATATGGTTAGAATAAGAACTGGTGTAGAGTGGTGTTTTGGGACTGGGGAAGTCTTTCGTTCAGCCCAACACCTTTCTCCCAATACGGCTTGTGCACCCCAATTATCTATATTTTTTGGCTTTTTAAATAAGGTTGGATTTATAATTATCCAAACAATAAGAATTGCAATTGGAATTAGGCAATACCATCCTATCCAAACTCTAGACCATACAGCTAGTATTAAAAAAGGTAATGTAGAAAACCTTGTCCATATAGACCAAGGATTAGTATGCTTCATCCAGTTCTCCCCATCAAGTTTAAATATTTTTGCTATACGTTTTTCTAATGTCATAATTCTATTTATTTTTTTGCTCCCATTTAATTTTTAGTAGTGGTATTTCACTTTCAAGAAATTCATAATAATTTAGAATTTCATTTAGGTTTTGTTTCTTTAAACTGTCTGTACTTGCATCAAATTGTAACCCTTTTTTCAAAATCATTTTAAATTGTGTTACTGATTTTACCTTGGATTCCAAAATATTTTCAAGATTATTTAAAGCTATTTTGTAATATGATTTTCTATCACCTGAAATCATATGTTTTTCAATCATATTTTGATTTAGCAACAAGTTTACATTTCCACTTATTGAACCTTTACTTGCTTTTAATGAGTTCTTTAAATCATCAAAGGAGTTGTTGTTAGAATCTGAAGATATTAAATATCCCAATATTCGTCCAGCCATTTTAGGTAATCCATATTGTTCATAAAACAAGCCTACTTGTTCAATATATCTTTCTTTTTCTGTCATAATTTATATTATATGTTACAAAGGTACATTAAGTTCAGTTATAAATGAACTTAATGTAGAGCGTTTTTCTTAACCGTTTATAAAGTTTCAATAAATAAAGTTGAAAGTCTGTGTCGATTATTTTTTTATGACACATAACTCAATATATGCAATCAAATAAATTGCTTTTTGGAATTTATTTTTTGGAAAACACCATATTTTTCTTTGGTTGTTATTATTTCTAGTATTTCTAGTTTACTATGGTATGTTGTAAGTAACCTAACTATAGAAAGGAATCCAGCGGTGTCTGATATGTTATAAAAACAAGCTTAAACAGTAATTAATGCCTAGAGTATTATTATAGAACTTATATGTGGGCAAGAGTTGTTTTTAGTTTTGTTGTTTGTTGTAAGCTGGCATTATAATTCCAATTCTCAACATTTGGTCATTTTCAATTACTTTTTAGCTTTTCGGCAACTGCATCGTAATATTCCTGTGTAACTACTTCAGTCCAAGTTGTTGGTTTTCCGCCTCCATATAAGGCTAAATAAGTCACATCACTGGTTTTGGTAGATGAATGCCAATGCTCGATACCTTTTTCACATTTAATCACATCTCCTGTTTTAAGAATTACAGGTTCTTTTTCTTTTTCCTGATAATATGCTTCTCCATCTACAATAATTAACACTTGTGCAGAACTATGCTTATGCCAATCCAAAGTTGAGTTTGCTTTAAAAGTTGCTTTTGTGATATTATACCCCAATTCAGCATCATCGTGAATAATGGCATTCAACCAAGCTTCTCCTATGTAATGAGTATTTGGTGCCTTTGATCCCTCTTTAAGGTATGAGGAAACTTTATATTCAGAATTTTGAGAAAACCCCGATAATGAAGTTAAAATAAACAGGACTAAAATTGAATTTTTCATTTTTTTAATGATTGTGTGTTTGGTTTTTACTGCTTGCGTACAAAGTTGTTGTATATGGTTTGTTGCGTGAATTTTGCTTCTAATTTAGTAAATAATTACTGACCAAGAAAATCCGATAGGGCTTTTGCAAGTAGGCAAAAACTAGCAATTAAATTTGTAGGGCGTTGGCACTAGTTTTTATTTTCTGATGTAAACATTTGGATTATGTTTCTCCATATAAAATTCAGGATTAAGTATTTCTGTAAACCCAAACTTTTTATAAAGCCATTCAGCTGTATTGGTTAATAAAATCCAGCGTCTTAACCCTTTAAGATTAGGGTGTTCCATTATTTCATATATCAGCCATTTACTTAATCCCATTCCTCTATATTCCTTTAAAACATAAACATCACCTAAATATGCAATAGTTGAATAGTCTGAAATTATTCTAGCAAAGCCAATTTGTTTGTCTTTGTAATAAAGCCCAAAATTTAAAGAGTTTTCAATTGATGTTTTCAAAGTATTCAATGGAATTCCATTAGCCCAATCAGTTTCTTTTGCAAGGAATTTGTGAATGCTCAAAATATCTAATTTATCCTTGTCAGTTGAAATGGTATAATCATTTCTATGTATTTCTCTAATTTTCAATTCAGTTTTCTTAATGTCAACGGTTCGTATATGATGCTTAGCTGCCCGAAAGGTGCTCTGATTTTATATACATAGTTGTAGGTAGTTTATTTTTGATTCAATAAAAATCAATATTTTTTTGAATGAGATTTATATAGAAATATCTTAATCATTTTTTAAGATTTTATTCATCACATTAGTAATTTGGTCAATACCTATTCTTTTAGCAATAATCTTTTTATTTTCATCTAGTAGAAAAATTGAAATATCAGTAGAAACATTATAATCGCTCATGAAATTAGATTGATTATCCCAATCTACAAGGTTTTGCCAACGATTCATATCATGTTCATCTATAAATCCTAGTAATTCTGCTTTATCCAAATTGTTAGATTTGGTACAAATTGAAAATAATGCCACACCTTGACTTTTGAATACATCATAAAATTTTATCATATCAGGCATTAATTCAGCAACAATATCAGCATCGTAGTTCCACATGAATAAAACGGTGTATTTTGAATTAATTTTGTGTAAACTCTTTTTTTGATTTGGGTCGTTTACAGTTTGTATACTAATTTCAGGGGCAATACTATTGCATAATATTGGGCGTAACGCATCTGCAGATGCTTGTATTTTAACTAATTGTTCTTTTTCTAGCCAATTTGCTTTTCCTTTAGAATAATATTGATCTACCAAATGCACGTAAACAGCGTCCAAGCATACTATTTTTGATTTCGCATATTTATTAAGTAATCTGGCTAATATATTTTGGTATATTTCATGATTTCCCTTCGATAATTTTAAAACTCTATCTACAGAAATAATTATGGAGTCTGGATGTTGAACTGTTAGTTTATCACTTATATAAGAATCAATTTTTGAAATTAATAAAGGTGATCGTAACAAACGGTCATCTGTTACATCTATATTGTCAAAAAAGTGTTCTTTGTAATAATAAAAGCTCTTGTCTCTGTCTTTTCGAACTTCTGTAGGTACATGCACAGGGGTGTTTGCTTTAATAATACCAGACGTAAAACTATTAGGGTATGTATCAATTATTTCTTTTTGATATTGAGTAACTGTTTTATTTATGTTGTTCTTTTTCCTTTCTAACTCTTCAATTTTACCTCTGTTAGCCTCTTTGTTTTGTTGTAGTTCTTCCAATAAGTTGGTTGTATTATTAAACTTTATACGTTGATCTGAAATGAAGTTTAAGTAGTCATAAAAACGAGAGTTTTCATCTGACCCAACGACTTGCATTGAAGAAATAATATTTTTAGCATCTGTGGTTAACTTAAAATGCTGCTCTCCTTGATTTACTAAAAAATCAAATTTTATTTTGGTTGATGTATTAAAAATTCCATACATCCCAGGCTTAAGTGTTTCTTTTCCTTTGGCTAAAAAATAACCTGGTTTTGTAGACACTAAAGTGTCTTTGATGTATTGCTTGTCACCTAAATAATAAAAAACAATTACTTCTTTACTTGCGTAGTTTTTGATTTCAAACTCTAAATGGTGTCCTTTTTGTGCATTCGATGATGTACAAAAAAGAAGAATTGTAAAAAGAAGTATAGAAGATTTAAATACTTTCATAAAATACTGTTTAATTACCTACATAGTTATTATATACGGTTTGTTGTGTGATTTAAGCACTAAATTTAGCAAATAAAATTCAAATAGAAAGTCCGAGAGGAATATAGAAAATAGGGAAGTACTAGCAATTAATTTTGTAGGTGTTGGCAATTGGCTTTATTCTTTAATTAACTCTTCTATTTTGGCTTGTAATTCTTTTTCCGCACCAATTATGTCTAATATCATCATTTGAAAAATTATTTTTTTGTTTTTATCCGCTTTTTCAAAGTTTTGAAAACCATATTCCATTTGCCTTTCTATTCTATCATTTAGGTTTTCTTTCCTTTCTTCAATATCAGATAAAGCAGATAATTTTTCATAATCAATTAATTCAATTTTAGAATTGGAAATAGCATTCCACGAATTAGTTTTTATAATGGGCTTCTGAATACCATTAGATTTCATCATTATTTCGTATAAAGTAACTTTTTCATCGTTCATATAGATATTTATGGTGTCAACAGATGCCAGTTGCTTAGGAATAACCCTTTTTAAATCTAAGCTACTTTCTTTCAATTCGTTTTGTATAGATGAAAATATTTGATTCAGGTATTTTTTGTCCTTTCTGTCCTCATTCCAATTATTGATTAATAAGGCAATCAAGATTCCAATTATTACAGGAATTGTTTCTTTAAAAAACCATCTTATGTTTTTCATTTTATTTTATTTTCTAATGTTTTATCTCGTCTAATTTTCAGCATGTTACCAACGTTGTTAAAGCATCTAATTTAGCAAATAATTACTGAATAGAAAATTCGCGAGGATTATAGAAAGTAGGAAAATGTTAGCAATTAAGCTTGTATGGTGTTATAAGCTAACTTTTTACTTTTTATATGTTAAAACTGTTATTCCACATTCATATGCTTTGGTACTTTCCAATTTTAATTCAGTTTTATACTTAACTTTTTCAAATATTGGCATTCCTTTCCCCAAAATCGAAGGATTTATGAAAAAATAATATTCATCAATTAAATTTTCTCTAATTAATGAAGAAACAAATTCGCCACCTCCATAGGTAATTATGTCACTTCCAGTTGAGGACTTTAGTTTTTCTATTTTTTCGACTAAATCTCCACTTTCTAAAAGAGTATTTTCCCATTCAGTATTTTCGAGGGTTTTTGTAAAAACTATTTTATTTGAGTTATTAATTGTATCTGCACCTTCCAATTCTTTGTTAGAATTCCAATGTGGAATAAATCCTTCGGCAAGTTTTCGTCCTAATACAATGGTGTCTGTCGATTCTGTTATTTCTTTTACGAAGTTCTTTAGTTCTTCATCCCAATTCCAAATCATCCAGTCCATTTCTCCGTTTGGACCAGAAATGAATCCGTCAATTGAGAGTTGAATTTGAAGTTTTAATTTTCTCACTTTTTACTGTTTTTTGTTAATGTTAGAATTTGTTTTCTGCCTGATTACAACTGGTTCTGTCTGGCTTGTTACGTGTTTAAGCACCTAATTTAGTAAATAATTGCCGACAAAGAAAAAGCGATAAGATTTTTGTAAGTGTTTAGAACCAAACAATAAAATATATCAATTGTTGTGTGAAGTACTTTTGTCAATAGATCAAGTAATTTGCTCTTTACTACTTAACTTGCTCTATTTTAATATCTTTTAAATAAAAAACACCTTTTCTAGAGAAGAGTACAATCATAAATGAATCTTCGTTTTTTTGGGCCTGAAAATTTTCTTCAAATGTTATCCAATCTGAATGTTTTTTTTGAGTTTCTGATGTTGGAGGATTTTCATTTTTACCTCCTAACGTATAACTTCGTACTGAAGTTTTAAGCCCTTTCCAAAACGAATACATTACAACTGGATTTGCATTGTTATTCTTTAAAGTAACGGAAAGTTTATATTTCTTATTTGTTTTAATTTTTACTTTACCTCTTATATAAAATTCATCTGCTACAATAATTTTAAGATAATTGTTATTCTTTCCATTTTTCGTGATTTTTTCAATTTCATATTCCTTGTGAGTATCAATTTTTAACTCAATGTTAAGATCATTTTTAGTAATTACATCTCCAATTTCATCGGTTTTAACCAATTTTTCACAACTGAAAATTATTAAAACAGTAACTAGAAGGCCAAATTTTTTAATTAGTTTCATTTATTATTTTCCTTTTTTTCGTGTTACACACACAACGTGTTTGTGTTATTGAAAGTTGTGTGATTAAGCACCTAATTTAGCAAATACAAACCGAATAGACAATCCTCTAGGACTTTGGTAAGTGAGCTATAACTAGCAATTAATTTTGTAAGATGTTGTATGGCGTTTTTTATTCCGTTCTTTCATACGTGTTCCTATATTCCCAATTTGCTCCTCCTGGAAAAACCAATAATAAAAAAGCTCCTGATTGATGATGTGTTAAGTCAAAAATCAAATTTCCATTATCTGTTTTGCTTATTCGAGTTTTATTTATATGAATAGCTCCAGCTAAATATGGTATTCCCCATAGTTTTACATTTTTATTTTTCAGATAGAAATAGCCGTCTTTTTTCAATTTTCCTTTTATTACTCTTTTTCTATATATTTTGTCGTTTTCAATGTAGTTAATTTGTATTCTTTTTTTACTCAATACGTTTATCTCAAAGTGATAAGTTTTCAGATAGTCCAATTTGTCTGAAATAGGTGAAATTTTTGATTCCAACTCTGTGAAGAAATTATTAGATGCCCAATATTTGTTTTTAATGCTATCCGCCTCAATATTCAGAATTTTATATTTTCCGTTCAATTCAGAAATATTTTTTTCTGTCAAAAGATTCGGATTAATTACGTTCTCTTGGAATGAAGCACAACTTTGAATTATCAAAATTGAAACTATAATTATGATATTTAAGATTAATTTTCTATTCAAGTTCCAATTTTTAATAACATACTACAGGTTATATGCACTCAAATATATTGCTTTTTGGTATTTTTTTCTGTAAAGGCACAAGTTTTTATTTGGTTTTTTATAGCTGCCTAGTATTTATATTTTACAAGGGTATGCAACCAACATCCATAGGAGGGAAGCCAGTGAAGTTTGGTACGTGATATTAACAAGTTTAAATAATAATTGATGCTCAACATAGGATTGTACAAGATACATGAAGTAAAGAGTTGTTTTTTAGCTTTGTTGGTTGTTATAGCTATTTCATTCTTTTGCTATAACTCCTTATTCCAATATTCAGCACATTTTTCCTGTTCGGCAATTCTCAATATTGAAAATCCCAGCTCAATGGCTTTACTAAAACTTTCACAAGCCTTTTCTTTCTCTCCCAGTTCATATAAAGCTAATCCGCGCATGAAATATGCGTTTTTTTGATTTGAATCTAATGCAATAGCCTTATTGCAGTCTAATACAACCCCTTTCATATCATTTGGAAACCTTGTACCTGCTCTGTTAATATAAACTCGTGCATTAATTGAATCACTTTTTATATACTTATCAAAATCTGGCCTTGCCTTCTTTGGTTGGCCAATTGCCATATATAATCTTGCTCTATTTAGGTACAAAATTGTATTTGCATTATTAGATAGTTTTTTATCGAGTTCACCAAGTAATTCCTTGAAATTTGGTTTTGTCCAAAATCCCATTGTTGATTTTATTCTTCCGTTACAATTGTCATCTATTAAATCAAAAGCTATATAGTATTTAGTTTCATAAATTTTATAAATTCCTTTTTCTGGACACATTTTACCTTCCTTGTCTTTGAAAATGATGGTATCATTTCTTATTTCATATTCTGAAATTATATCAATTGTTTGGTCGTTTCCAAAATCACCTTCTATTATTCCATTTTCTTTAAAATCAAAACTGATTGGTCCTGAATGTCCAATCCTTACCCATTTACCAAAAAAAGAATTTTTAGTCTTAGTGCTTTCTAGGTCATTTTGATGGATCTTCCTTGTGCTTTTATTGCAACTAGTTAAAAGTCCAACTGTAATAATTGTTAGTAAAATGAATGCTTTTTTCATGTCAACATTATTTAAATTACTTAGTCGTTTGTTTGAATTGTTTATAACATGTATGTATTAGCTTTGTAGCTTGTTTAAAACAACTAATTTAACAAAAAAATAAACCAAATAAAAGATTTCCGAGGATTTTAGCAAGTAGGCTAGAACTAGCAATTAAGTTTATATGGTGTTGTGGTTCGTTTTTTCTTTTCAACCCATAAAACTCATTCATTTTGGGTAGAATCGAGTCTTCAGTTATTGTTTTTTACCGGTGAAATCTCCTTCAATAAATTCTCTCTAAATGTTCTGCTTTGGTTATTTATCAATTTTAATAAATTGATATGTTTTCGCACTTAAATTTAAAATGACGTGATAACTTCCTGATTTAACTTTAATGTTGTCGCCATAGGAAAAGCTGTTTCCAGATGGAAACGTATCTCCACCCCAATTAAAATTCCAATTTTCACCTTCTCTAAATTTAAGCGAACCGTCTGATAAAATGACATCTCCTTCCCAGATTGCCTTTGATTCATCAGTTAACGCAAGAGGAACGTTTTTGGTCCAGTTATTTTGTTGTGTTGCATCTCCTACAAGTCCAATATTTGAATAAAGTAATTTAACATCTGGATAATAGTCTTTAATCAAGCGTGTATTGGTATTTGTTAAGCTGATGTTATTATCTATGAAAATCAAACTCGTAAATTTTATACTTCTTAATGATTTTAGAGCGTTTTGAAATTTAGAATTCTCAAGTAGCTTAAGGGTACGTTTGATATCGCTATCATTAAAAAAGGTAGTGTCTATATTTTGATAATCGTTTAATGCAGAATATCCAAAAGTAATGCTTGGATAGGGTAAATTTAATTCATCTAAAAATGAAGTGATCTCTTTTCTACTGCCATTATAACTCTCCTTAATACCTTTACCGTAAGAAGAAAGGCTCTTGTTTAAGTTACTCTGTCTTTTATTTTTAGGGTTGAATTTTAGGTAACCCAAGAGATATGAAATTTCTGAGTTTACATCAGAAGGTTCTAAATCTAAGTAAAACAATAAATGGGGTAGCAATTTATTATTTATGTTTTCAGGATTCTGAACTAAATTATCAATAATTTCTATCTGTTTTGACACTTGATGTCTAATTAGCGTAAGATTTTCTGAATCTTGGTCTATGACAGTATACATTTGTTGTAAAACAGCCTTAAATTCATCATTGGTTTTCCTTGTCTCGTTCCAGTTATTTAATTGTAGGGCAATTAAAATTCCAATCACGACAAGTACAATTTCGCCAATTGCATATTTAAAATATTTACGAGTTTCACCTTTTAATAGTAAACT
>CBDUHF010000066.1:0-13561 GCA_965367085.1 uncultured Polaribacter sp. | reverse complement strand
ATGGTTTTTGCTTTTGCTGGTGACTCTACAATTACTAAATTCTTTGCCATTTATCTTTCTTTTGTCGTAATTAACACAATAATTCTATGTGTTTTTGGATTGCAAAAGTATGTAGTTTTTTTTTATTAAAAATTATTTACTTGATTTTCCATACATATTTAACACAAAAACAAGAATAATTTTTCTGCCAATTTGTCACAAGAGTTACTTTTTGGTCGTATCTTTGCATCCTATCTGAATGAAAATTGATACATGGAATCCGTAGAGAAAATTATAGACGAAAAAATACAAGGTAAAGCCTTAACTACTGCAAATAAAAAAGAAAACACTAAGAAATTATTCATTGAAAGCTATGGTTGTCAGATGAATATGAATGATAGTGAAATAGTTGCATCAATATTAGATAAAGAAGGATACAACACTACTCAAATCTTAGAAGAAGCAGATTTAGTGCTTGTAAATACTTGTTCTATTAGAGAAAAAGCAGAAACTACAATAAGAAGACGTTTACAAAAATACAATGCTGTAAAAAAAGTAAATAAAAAAATGAAAGTAGGCGTTTTAGGCTGTATGGCAGAACGTTTAAAAGAAAAATTTTTAGAGGAAGAAAAAATTGTAGACTTAGTTGTTGGGCCAGATGCTTACAGAGATTTACCTAATTTATTAGAAGAAATTAGTGAAGGAAGAGATGCTGTAAATGTAATTTTATCGAAAGATGAAACATATGGTGATGTTGCTCCTGTTCGATTAAATTCTAACGGAGTTTCGGCATTTGTTTCAATTACAAGAGGTTGCGACAATATGTGTACTTTTTGTGTAGTTCCTTTTACAAGAGGACGTGAAAGAAGTAGAGATCCAAAAAGTATTATTGAAGAAATTCAATCTATGGTAGATCAAAACTTTAAAGAAATTACGCTTCTTGGTCAGAATGTAGATAGTTATTTATGGTTTGGTGGTGGATTGAAAAAAGATTTCAAAAAAGCAACTGAAATGGCACAAGCAACTGCTACAAATTTTGCTCAGTTACTAGATATGTGTGCTACAGAATTCCCAAAAACACGTTTTCGTTTTTCTACGTCTAATCCTCAAGATATGGAGTTAGATGTAATTTATACAATGGCAAAACATAAAAACATTTGTAAATACCTACACTTACCAGTTCAAAGTGGAAGTAATGCAATGTTAAAAGCAATGAATCGCCAACACACAAGAGAAGAATACATAGAGTTGGTAGATAATATTTTTAGAATTGTACCAGAAATGTCTTTATCTCAAGATATGATTGTTGGTTTTTGCGGAGAAACAGAACAAGATCATCAAGATACTTTAGAATTAATGAAATATGTAAAATACGACTTTGGTTTTATGTTTGCATATTCTGAAAGACCAGGAACTTTAGCTGCTAAAAAGTTTGAAGATGACATTCCTTTAGAAGTAAAAAAACGAAGATTACAAGAAGTTATAGACTTACAACAAGAACACGCTTTATACAGAACACAGCAACATTTAGGAAAAGTAGAAGAATTTTTAATTGAAGGTACTTCTAAAAAAAATCCGAATGAGTGGAAAGGTAGAAACACCCAAAACACCGTAGCTGTTTTTGATAAAGGAAATTATAAATTAGGAGATTTTGTAATGGTAAAAGTAGAAGATTGTACTTCTGCAACCTTAAAAGGAACTGTTGTTGGGTATTCTGATAATAATTAGAAAATGAGAAACGGAAAATTCTTATTATTTTTTCTATTTCTTTCAATTGTCAGTTGTTCGAAAAATGAAGTTGATTCTTTTGACCCTGATGACTGGGATGCCGATGGAGTTTCAAATGAAAAAGAATATATTGACAATACAAACCCAAACGACCCCTGTAGTTTTCATAGCGAAAGTCAATACCCACCTTCTATTCCAGAGAGTTGGAAACAATTAGATTGCGATGGTGATGGAGTTACAAATGGTCAAGAATTAATAGACCTTACAGCTGTTCTCTTTTCTTGTGAATTTAAAATCGAAAGCATACAAATTGATTTAACCTCAGATGAATGGAGAAATTCTGACTGTGATGGCGATGGTGTTACAAATTATCAAGAAATTACAGATGATACATCTTTGTTTGACAATTGTAGTTTTATTCCATCAAGTATTAGCATAGAATCTAGTGAATCTTGGTTAGATTTAGATTGCGATGAAGATGGAAGGACAAATAGAACTGAAATAGAAAACAACACAAACCCGACAGATAAAAACGATTTTATAGGTAAAGGTGATAAAATTGTAGAAATTATAAATGCAAATCGTCATCGACATATTTTTACAGAAAACGGTACTAGATTAGATCAAATAATTAATATGGATAATAAAGTTTTAACCGACTTTAAATACGTCAATAATAATTTAGAAGAAGTAATTATTAATTCCGAAGAAGGTACAATTATAATAACTTTTAAGTACTCCAATAATAAAATTCATCAAATTATAAAAAAACAAGAGACCGAAGAGGAAACATTAGATGTAGTTTATGAAGGGAATTCAATTTTTGTTTACAGTGGATTATTACCTGATGACCTTTTTGATGGGAAATATGATTTTAATGAAAATGACAAATTGATTAATGAAGAGCATTACTACGAAACAACTTCTAGTAATACTTTTACCTACTCAAAAGAAACATTTTCTTATAATTCTAATGGTGATGTTATAAATTCAATTGGAAATTCCAATCAGTATTATTACGATACCCAAAGAACAGGTACAAATCCATATTCTTATGGTTATAATTATGGTTATATAGATAACATTAAGAATCCTATGGCTATTCCATTATTAAAAATATATAAAAATTATGTTTTAATAAACGACATTTTATCTCAATCATTTTACATAAGACATGGTGTTTTTAGTAGTGAATTTCTTTCTTATATGAGCAGAAATTCACCACCAACATCACATACATTTTCTTATGGTGTAAAAAGTACACAACAAAACCAATTACCAACATTAGGCTATGAAAGTGGTTTTTGGGGTAGTAACGATATCTCTTATTATTACAAAGAATAATAAACTATGGAAAACTTACAAGCATTAAAACAGCGTTTTGGAATTATCGGTAATGATATTCATTTAAATAGAGCTTTAGAAAAAGCACTTAGAGTTGCACCTACAGATATTTCTGTTTTAGTTACTGGAGAAAGTGGCGTTGGTAAAGAAAATATTCCTAAAATAATTCATTCTTTATCACATAGAAAACATGCAAAATATATTGCTGTAAACTGTGGTGCTATTCCAGAAGGAACAATAGACAGTGAATTATTTGGGCACGAAAAAGGATCTTTTACCGGTGCAACATCAGACAGAAAAGGATATTTTGAAGTAGCAGATGGTGGAACTATTTTTTTAGATGAAGTTGGTGAACTTCCTTTAACAACTCAAGTTCGTTTATTACGTGTTTTAGAAAATGGAGAATTTATAAAAGTAGGTTCTTCCAAAACTCAAAAAACAGATGTTAGAATTGTAGCAGCAACAAATGTTGATATGCAAACTGCTATACAAAAAGAACGTTTTAGAGAAGATTTATACTACCGTTTAAGTACCGTAGAAATTCATTTACCTGCTTTAAGAGATCGTAATGAAGATATTCATTTATTATTTAGAAAGTTTGCCTCAGATTTTGCACAAAAATACAGAATGCCTTCTATTCGTTTAGATGAAAATGCAATATCTGCCTTATTAAATTATCGTTTTCCTGGAAATATTCGTCAATTAAAAAACTTAGCAGAGCAAATCTCTGTAATTGAAGAGAGTAGAACAATCACAGGACCTAAATTAATACAATATTTACCAAATAATAAAGGTAATTTTCCTGCAGTAATTGGCAGTAAAAGTGAAACTGATTTTTCTACAGAAAGAGATATCATGTATAAAATATTGTTTGACATGCGAAATGATATCAACGATTTAAAAAAGTTGACATTAGATTTAATGAAAAACGAAAACATTGATAAAGTTCAGGAAGAGAATCATCAATTAATCGAAAAAATATACAGAGATCAAGAAATTAAAGATAACAATATTGAAGTTTTAAATATTCCTCAGAATTCTTCTGCAGAAAAAGATTATGATTTTATTGAGACCATAGAAGAAGACGAATCTTTATCTTTACAAGAAAAGGAAATCGAAATGATTAAAAGATCATTAGAAAAAAACAATAATAAACGTAAATTAGCAGCAAAAGAGCTCGGTATTTCTGAAAGAACTTTGTACAGAAAAATTAAACAATACGATTTATAATCAATGAAAAAACTAGTATTTATAACATTATTTTCTATCACTTCTTTATTGATGATTTCTTGCGGAGCGTATTCTTTTACTGGAGGTAATACAGGTGATGCAAAAACATTACAAGTAGATTTTTTTCAAAATCAGGCTTCATTAATAGAACCAAGCTTAAGCCAAAATTTTACGCAAAATCTACAAGATTTATTTACCCGTCAAACCAACTTAACATTGGTAAATTCTAACGGAGATTTATATTTTAGCGGAGAAATAACAGGTTACAGAATTACGCCAATGAGTGCAACTGCAGACCAAACAGCTGCACAAAACAGATTAACAATAACTGTAAATGTTAGGTTTGTAAATAAACTTGAAGAAAAAGACGATTTTGAAAAACAGTTTTCTTTTTATTCAGATTTTGATGCAAACGCACAACTTACAGGTTCTATTTTAGAAAATGCATTAGAAGAAATTCTAGAACGTATTACTCAAGATATTTTTAATGCATCTGTAGCAAAATGGTAAATATTTAGATAAATTTTAATTTGAAAACTACAACCTTTTTAGATTTATTAGAAAAAAAACAACAAGTTCAGCAAATAGAAACAGCTGAACTAAAATCTGTTGTAGAAGAATTTCCGTATTTTCAAACAGCAAGAGCATTATATTTAAAAGGATTAAAAGATCAAAATAGCTTTAAATACAATAATGAATTAAAAACAACAGCAGCTTATACAACAGACAGAACTGTTTTATTTAATTTTATTACAACCAAAGACTTCAACAATAAAAAAGAAGACATTCATAAACAGATTTCAGAAAAATTAACGGAAGAAGTATTAAAAGAAACGAAAGCAGAAAATGTTACTGAGGTTATTGAAGAAGTTACTACAATTCCAATAGAAAAAACTGAAGAAGTTCTTGAGATTGAAGAAAAGTTAGAAATAGGGAAACCTATTTCATTTACAACTACAGAAAGCCACTCTTTTAATCAATGGTTACAATTATCTGTTAAGAAACCTATAATTAGAACAGTAGAAAAAATTGAAGAAGTACCAGTAAAAAAGGCATCAATAATAGACAAATTTATTAAAAACAATCCTAAAATAAAGCCCTTACCTAAAGATAAAAACATTACTGTTCCTGTTGCACAAAACAAACAAGACTCTGCATTAATGACAGAGACTTTAGCAAAAGTTTATCTCGAACAAAAAAAGTATGAAAACGCAATACAAGCTTATAGAATTTTAAGTTTGAAATATCCAGAAAAAAGTGGTTTCTTTGCAGACCAAATTAAAAGAATACAAATTTTACAAAAAAATAAATCATGAGTTATACAGCATTTTTAATTCTAATTTTGATTGTAGCCATTGCATTAATATTAATAGTAATGGTACAAAACCCTAAAGGTGGAGGATTATCTTCTTCTTTTGGTGGTGGTGGAGCACAATCTTTAGGAGGCGTTCAAAACACTAACAATTTCTTAGACAGAACAACTTGGACATTAGCAATAGCGATGTTTGCTTTAATTTTATTAGCAAATTTTGCTATCCCAAGAAGTGGAGACAACAATTTTAAATTGGATAACACTTTAGAAGGAGTTGAAACTTCAGCGCCAGTTACAGACACAAATCCTGCAACAACTAATGATAGTTTAAAATAATCATCAGTTTGAATCATATAAAAAATGCCAACGAAAATGACACGTTGGCATTTTTTATGCCTTATTTTTAAGAAAAATTTCAATCATAGAAAAATTGTCAGTTTTATAGCGTTGGCATAATTTCTGACTACTTAATATTCATAAAAAATAATTTAATTAATCAAAATTTATAAAAATGGGATTAAACATTAAACCTTTAGCAGACAGAGTTCTTGTAGAACCTGCTCCAGCAGAAACAAAAACAGCGTCTGGATTAATTATACCAGATAATGCAAAAGAAAAACCACAAAAAGGAACTGTAGTTGCTGTTGGTAATGGTAAAGTTGATGAACCTTTAACTGTAAAAGTTGGAGACACTGTTTTATATGGCAAATATGGTGGAACTGATTTAAAGTTAGAAGGAAAAGATTATTTAATGATGCGTGAAAGCGACATTTTAGCAATTATTTAAAAATTTAAGAAAATGGCAAAAAATATAAAATTTGATATTGAAGCTCGCGATGGCTTAAAACGTGGAGTTGATGCATTAGCAAACGCAGTAAAAGTAACCCTTGGACCTAAAGGAAGAAATGTTATTATTTCTAAATCTTTTGGCGCTCCAACTGTAACTAAAGATGGTGTTTCTGTTGCAAAAGAAGTAGAATTAGAAGATCCTTTAGAAAATATGGGAGCTCAAATGGTAAAAGAAGTTGCTTCTAAAACTAACGATTTAGCTGGTGATGGAACAACTACTGCTACTGTATTAGCACAAGCTATCGTAAAAGAAGGATTAAAAAATGTTGCGGCTGGTGCAAATCCAATGGATTTAAAAAGAGGAATTGACAAAGCAGTTGCTGCCATAGTTTCTGACTTAGAAAAGCAAACTCAAAAAGTTGGTAATTCTTCTGATAAAATAAAACAAGTTGCTGCAATTTCTGCAAATAATGATAACACTATTGGAGAATTAATTGCCACTGCTTTTAGCAAAGTTGGTAAAGAAGGTGTTATTACTGTTGAAGAAGCAAAAGGAATGGAAACGTATGTTGATGTTGTAGAAGGTATGCAATTTGACAGAGGATATTTATCTCCATATTTTGTAACAGATGCAGACAAAATGATTGCTGATTTAGATAATCCTTATATCTTATTATTTGATAAAAAGATTTCTAACTTACAAGAAATTCTTCCAATTTTAGAACCAGTTTCTCAATCTGGTAGACCTTTATTAATTATTGCAGAAGATGTAGATGGACAAGCTTTAGCTACTTTAGTAGTAAACAAGTTAAGAGGTGGATTAAAAATTGCTGCAGTAAAAGCTCCAGGTTTTGGAGACAGAAGAAAAGCAATGTTAGAAGATATCGCAATTTTAACTGGTGGTACAGTAATTTCTGAAGAAAGAGGGTTTTCTTTAGAAAATGCAACTTTAGATTTATTAGGAACTGCAGAAACTATTACTGTAGATAAAGACAATACTACAATTGTAAATGGTTCTGGAAATGCAGAAACTATTAAATCAAGAGTAAACCAAATTAAAGCACAGATAGAAACTACAACTTCTGATTACGATAAAGAAAAACTACAAGAACGTTTGGCTAAATTAGCTGGTGGTGTTGCTGTTTTATATGTTGGTGCTGCTTCTGAAGTAGAAATGAAAGAGAAGAAAGATAGAGTTGATGATGCATTACACGCTACTCGTGCTGCTGTTGAAGAAGGAATTGTTGCTGGTGGTGGTGTTGCCTTAGTTAGAGCTAAAAAAGTTTTAGAAAAAATAACTACTGATAATTTAGACGAAACTACGGGTGTACAAATTGTAAACAAAGCAATTGAAGCTCCTTTAAGAACAATTGTAGAAAATGCTGGTGGAGAAGGTTCTGTTGTTATCAATAAAGTTTTAGAAGGTAAAAAAGACTTTGGTTATGATGCAAAATCAGATAAATATGTTGATATGCTAGATGCTGGTATTATAGATCCTAAGAAAGTAACTCGTGTTGCATTAGAAAATGCTGCTTCTGTTGCCGGAATGATCTTAACTACAGAATGTGCTTTAGTAGACATAAAAGAAGATGCTCCTGCAATGCCTCCAATGGGTGGAGGAATGCCAGGAATGATGTAATCCATAGCTTAGGTTTGCAAGTATCTCATTCTTGCGAAATTAAATAAATAAAAAATCCGTTAGAATTATCTAACGGATTTTTTTATTATTTAATGATTATGACCTTCATGACTTTCTTCTTTCTCATGATTATCTGCTACTTTTTTCCTTAGTTTCATTTCACAAACAGGGCATTTACCTTCTTTATCATAGGTTTTCTCTTTCTCGCATTTCATAGGGCATTGATAAACATCTTTCGTTGCAACTTCTGATTTCTCTACGACAACTTCAACTTCTTCTTTAACTTCTTTTTTGTCAGATTTACAAGCCGTAAAAGCTAACGTTGCTGCAAAAATGACTACTAATACTAAAATTACTTTTTTCATAATTGAATTGATTTTATTGTTTTTTCTGTTTTATTAATCCACCTTCATGATCTAATACAATTTCTTCATCTCTGTATTTACAACAAGGATGTACAGAATTGTAGGCTTCTGTTGTAGCTTCTAATTTTTTCTTATCTAAACCAACAACATCATGCCCCACCTTTAAAATATTTTTCTGAACATCTAAAACGTCTGTTTTACGTTCATCTAAAATTATATTTAATTGATGTGTTTTTACATTCCAAATTGCAAACTTTACTCCTTTTGTTTTTAAAGCAGCAGTTTCTATTCGCTTTTTACACATTCCACAAATACCATCTACTTCAAAAGAAATCTTAGCATTTTTATTCTTTTTTACTCCTTTTGTTTGTGCTTGAGCTGAAAACCCAATCAATAACAAACTAACTATAAATATTATTTTTTTCATTTTAATTAATTTTAAATCTTAAACCTGTATAAAGTGATCGTCCAAAAATTGGCGAATACACAATAGTCGTATCAAAATTTGAACCAAAAGGATCATCACTTGCTAAAATAGGATTTTTCTGCTTCACATTTGTAATATTTTCTGCTCCAAAATAAATTTCGAATTTTTCTGAAAAAACTTTAGTTACCTGTGAATTAAGTAATTGATAACTTTCTGAATATTCTGGTAATTGATATTTAACTGGATTTGATAAAGTATTTGGCAATCGTTGTTTACCAATATTATTATAAGTGATATCAAATTTCCACTGAGCACCGTTTTCTTTTAAATGGGTTTCATAAGATAAATTCGCAAAAAATCTACTTTCAGGTTGAATAGCTTTTTGAAGATTTCCACTTTTATAATCTGTAGAAACATCAAAATATTTATAAGCAGTTCTAAAATTCAGGTTCTTTGCTATTTCATAATTTACTTCTACTTGTAAATTATTTGCAATACTTTTTCCATTTAAATCATAAAAAGAAATTTCTTGTGGATTTTCCCAATCTACAACTACTCTATTACTAAAATCTGTTCTATAAAAATCGAATGTAATATCTCCTTTCTTATCAAAAAGATTGAATTTCTGCATGTATGAAACTCCATAATTCCAAGCAATCTCAGGATTTAAACCATAAATATTTCCTCCAGAATTATCAATATTAATTTGTCTTGAACTTGCAAATAATTGTTGATTTTCAGCAAAGATATTTGCACTTCTTTTTCCTCTTCCAACAGATGCTCTAAAAACGCCTTTTTCCCAAGGAACATAACGTAAATGTATACGTGGAGTTACAAACGTGCCTAATAAATTATGAGAATCTACTCTTAATCCTGCTGTAAAACTAAAATTATCTAGATTGTCAAAAGCATATTCAAAAAATGCACCAACAGAATTCTCTTTTCTATCAAAATCTGTTGTATTTACAAATTCATCGTATTTATCATATGTAAAACTAATTCCTGTTTTAAATTTATTTCTGGTGTCACCAATTATTGAATTAAACAACAAGTTAGAATACACACTTTCATGTTGAATATCATATACATTTAATCCAAAGTAAGAGTCTTGCTGATGATTACTATAAGCTAATTGAAAGCCGATACTTTGAAAAGGCAATTCAGGAAAAACATACCCAAGTTTTGCAGAAGTTTCAAAACGTTTTGTGTCAATTTCACTTCCCCAGGCATTTGTTGTCCCTTTATCTAAAGTTGGATTAAAATTAATTTCTCCTGTTTGTTTTTCATCATTTAAAAAACGAAAATTGATAAAACTTACCCAACCTTTTTCTGAATCTGTAAATTGCCATCTATTCATTACATTTATTTGATTTGCCAATGGAGCATCTAAAAAATTGTCGTTGTTATTATCAAATTTCTCTCCTCTATAATTTCCATGAACATACAAACCTGCTTGCCATTTATCAGAAATTCGTTGATTAAAATGTGTATTTAATTCTAACCTTCCGTTTAAAGAACTGTAAGCATTTAAGAAAAATTTATTATCAGAAAACGGTTTTACTAATTCTGCATTTATCTGACCAGAAATACTTTCGTAACCATTTACAACACTTCCTGCTCCTTTTGTAATTTGTATACTTTCTACCCAAGTTCCTGGCGTAAAAGTTAGCCCAAAGGCTTGAGACGCTCCTCTTACTGATGGAATATTTTCTTGGGTAATTAACAAATAAGGACTTGTTAAACCCAACATTTGTATTTGTTTTGTTCCTGTTAAAGCATCAGAAAAACTAACATCTATAGATGGATTTGTTTCAAAACTTTCAGCTAAATTACAACATGCTGCTTTTAATAACTCATCGCTATTTACTGTGAAAACATTAACTGTAGACAAAAATGATTTCTGTGTTGCTTTCTTTCTACTTGTAATTGTAATTTCTGATAACTCACCTTCTTCTTTTATAAAATGATGAATTGGTTTTAAGTTTGTTATTGAAATTGTATCCGTTTTATAACCAATATAACTAACAATTAGTTTTTTATAAGCTGGTTTATACGGAATTGAAAACCATCCTTTTTCATTTGTTACAACACCAATATTGGTATTTAACCAACGAACGTTTGCTCCATAAACACCTAAGTTATCTTTAGGATTATTTTTATCCATAATCATTCCCTTTAAATTTGTTTGAGAGAATAATAGGATTGGAATTAGTAGTAAAACACTACTTATTATATATTTTTTCATAATTTTAGATTTAATAATAATTAACTTGTACTTCTCTAGAGAAGAAGTGGTTTGTTTAGATAATTATTAAAAAATCAAATTAAAAAAGTCTGATAAGAAACCTGATAATCAAAAGGAATATCTGGTGGAGAAAAGTCTTTATAAAAGTTATTTTGAGAACCTACTTCTACTAATAAATTATTGTAAGAAACAATATAAGCTACTAAAAATTGTTGTTTTTCAAGATCGAAATCATCAACAGAAGTCTGCTGTAACTCATCTTGACCTTCAATTTTATGAACTTCGTCTTTGCAACAATTTTTCTTTGTTGAAGAAACTTTATCCATTTCCATATCACAACCATCAGCTTCACCAACATACGAAATATCCATCAAAAAATCTCCACAATAGTGTTTTTCTACAGTAAAAGAAAATGTAGAAAAAAGCACTAAAAAGGCTATTAAGATTGATGATATTTTGATAAAAGCTTGTTTCATTTCTATTGCAAATTTACAACAAGGTTTTTTAAGATTATGTTAAATTATCGATTGCTTAATTTTTGATAATAAAATGCAGGTAACAAAAGTAGTAGAAACAATGGATGAACAATAAATCTTCTAACGTAAAATGGTAATAGATAACCAGATTCAAATTGGTCTCTTATTAAGTAAACAAAAACTATAATTAAAATCATAAAAGCCAACATTAAAAAGAATCCTGTAAACTTTAAATAATCTACTCTTTCAAAAAGCACCCAAATAATTCCCAGAGAAATTAATGAATTTAGCACATATCTAAAAAGCATATCTACAACTAAATACCAAACATTAATTTCTGGAATGGTTGAATATAAATAATCGTTTTGAAAATATTCAATTAATGGATCATAAAATATTTCAGCAGCATAAGCTCTTATTACAAATAGTAATAAAACAAGTAAAAAAAGTAATCCTATTTTAATGTATGAATTCATCGTTTATACTTAGAAAATTTATTTACCCAAATAACCCATAATAAAAATATGGTTCCATAAATAATGGCAGGAAACATCAAATTATGCAAAAACTCTTGATAATTTGGAAACTTATAAATCATCACTGTTAGAAAAGCAATTCTTATAATGTTTATTATATATATGAGAATACTTCCTAAAAGAGAAAAAATAATTGTGGCTTTAATTGAGCCAGAAAATGCAACAATAAACGCAACAAATAATATAATTAAACTTATTGAATTACATCCTTCAATTACTCTTGCCACATATTGATTTTCTATTAAAATCTTTACAGACAATTCTTCTTCATGTTGCTTTGCATCAGCATAATAACCTACAAGTTCTAATAAACCAACAGTTTGATCTGCAACTTTAGTTGTTATAGAAGATGTTACAAAACCATTCTCTTTTTGTTGAGAATTTTTTAAATACGTCGAATAAAGTGCAAACAAAATAAAATATGTTGCAAAGAACTTAACCAGAAAAATGACAATATTTTTATGTTTTTTCACAATCTATTTTAATTTACTTTTGCATTCTGTTAAAAACACGAATATACAAAAAATGAATATAGATATATTACAACGAAGAATAAACGATATAATTACTTCTAATTCTTCAATAGAAAACAAGTTACAATCTATTTGTGATTATTTAGAAAGCGAAATTTCTTATTATGATTGGGTTGGTTTTTATTTTAAAAACGGAGATAAAAACGAATTAAAGCTAGCACAATATACTGGTGAAGAAACTGAACATACAATTATTCCGTTTGGAAAAGGTATTTGTGGGCAAGTTGCTGTGAGTAATGAAAACTTTGTGGTACAAGATGTTTCTGAACAAGACAATTATATTTCTTGTGGTTGGAAAGTAAAATCAGAAATTGTGATTCCTATTTTTGTAAATGAAGAAAATATAGGTCAAATAGATATAGATTCTCATACTGCAAATACATTTACAGAAAAAGATGAGCAATTATTAGAGTTTGTATGTGAAAAAGTAGCTAGTATTTTATAATAATACTTGATTTTTAGTGAAATTTTCTTTAAGTTTGTTGGTATATATTTTATTTTAAATTCTATCAATCATTAATCCCCTAAATAATGAGAAAACAAGAATACTCTTCATCTGTTGCTTCAAGCAATTCTAACTCAAATTACACCGTTAAAAAAGAATCTTTAGTAGACCAATTTATAGATTGGTTTAGAAATTTCTTAGAAAACGCAGAATAACATTTTATCCCCCTAAAAATGAAAAAACAAACTCAACCTGTATTTTTAAAAATATTTCCGTTTTTAAAAAAGAATCAACAAAAAAAACCTCCTAGAAATTACAATGCGCTTGTAGAAAGCTTTAAAACTAGGGTTCAGTTAGATTAGTTGTTAATTACTTGTACTTTTTGTTACTATCTTTTATTGTGTTTCAGTATTGATTTTAGTAAATTCGCGTGCTTAACAACACAACACTAAATGAGCACTTCAAAAACAATTAAATCCGCATTAATTTCGGTATTTCACAAAGATGGTTTAG
>CBDUHF010000065.1:0-13847 GCA_965367085.1 uncultured Polaribacter sp. | reverse complement strand
CGTAAATTTGGCGAAGCAATCTTTGGAGAAGATAAAAACTTCGAAAAAAGAAATTTTCCTCCAGGACAGCATGGAAATGCAAGAAGAAGAGGAAAGAAATCTGAGTATGCTACTCAATTAATGGAGAAGCAAAAAGCTAAATATACTTACGGTATTTTAGAACGTCAATTCAGAAACTTATTTAAAAAAGCACAAAGTGCTGGTGGAATTACTGGTGAAGTATTACTACAATTATGCGAATCTCGTTTAGACAATGTTGTTTTTAGAATGGGAGTTTCAAATTCTAGAAGTGGAGCTCGTCAATTAGTTTCTCACAGACATATTACAGTTAATGGTGAAATCGTTAATATTCCTTCTTATAGTTTAAATGAAGGTGATGTTGTTGCAGTTAGAGAAAAATCTAAATCATTACAAACAATTGAAAATGCTTTAGCTTCTAATAGTAATGTTTTTGAATGGTTAACTTGGAATGACGATAAAAAAGAAGGTTCTTTTGTAAAAGTACCAGAAAGATTACAGATTCCAGAAAACATTAAAGAACAATTAATCGTAGAATTATATTCTAAATAATAATTTAATCATATTGAGATTCAGCCAAAGGGTCTATTTGTATTTCTTCATACTTATAGACCGCGCAACTGAATAACAATCAAAAAGAAGAAATATGGCAATTTTAAATTTTCAAAAGCCCGATAAAGTAATAATGATTGAATCTACTGATTTTACAGGTAGATTTGAATTTAGACCTTTAGAACCAGGTTTTGGTTTAACAGTAGGTAATGCTTTAAGAAGAGTACTTTTATCCTCTTTAGAAGGTTTTGCAATTACTTCATTAAGAGTAGATGGTGTTGAGCATGAATTTTCTACAGTTCCTGGAGTTGTAGAAGATGTTACAGAAATTATTTTAAACTTAAAACAAGTACGTTTTAAGAAACAAATAGAAGAAACAGATAGAGAAACTGTTTCTGTTTCAGTATCTGGTCAAGAGCAGTTTACTGCTGGTGACTTACAGAAATTTATTTCTGGTTTTCAAGTATTGAATCCAGATTTAGTAATCTGTAATATGGATAAATCTGTAAAATTAAATGCAGAAATCACTATTGAAAAAGGTAGAGGATTTGTACCAGCTGAAGAAAACAAAAAAGCTTCTGCTCCTATAGGAACAATTTTTACTGACTCTATTTACACTCCAATAAAGAATGTAAAATATGCAATCGAAAATTTTCGTGTAGAACAAAAAACGGATTATGAAAAATTAGTATTTGATATAGATACTGATGGATCAATTAATCCTAAAGATGCATTAACAGAAGCTGCTAAAATTTTAATTCACCACTTTATGTTATTCTCTGATGAGCGTATCACTTTAGAGGCTGATGAAATTGCACAAACTGAAACATATGATGAGGAATCATTACATATGCGTCAATTATTAAAAACTAGATTAATCGATATGGATTTATCTGTAAGAGCTTTAAATTGTTTAAAGGCTGCAGAAGTAGATACATTAGGAGATTTAGTTTCTTTTAACAAAAGCGACTTAATGAAATTCCGTAATTTTGGTAAAAAATCATTAACAGAACTAGAAGAATTAGTTATTGTTAAAGGTTTAAACTTTGGAATGGATTTAACAAAATACAAATTAGATAGAGATTAACCTTTCATATTTTGCTCCTCAAAATGGGTTGAGCAAGATGAAAGAACAAAACAAACGTAATGAGACACGGAAAGAAATTTAATCATTTAGGAAGAACAACATCGCACAGAAAAGCGATGTTAGCTAATATGGCATGTTCTTTAATTGAGCACAAACGTATTAACACTACAGTTGCAAAAGCAAAAGCTTTAAGAGTTTTTGTAGAACCTTTAATTACAAAATCTAAAGCAGATACAACTCATAACAGACGTATTGTATTCTCTTATTTACGTGATAAATTTGCAGTTACAGAATTATTTAAAGAAATTTCTGTAAAAGTAGCAGATAGACCAGGAGGTTATATTCGTATTATTAAATTAGGAAATCGTCAAGGAGATAATGCTCCTATGGCAATGGTAGAACTAGTTGATTATAACGAAATCTATAACCCTAAAGGTAAAAAAACTAAGAAAACTACTCGTAGAGGAAGAAGCAAAAAGGCTGAATCTGCTCAGGTAGAAGTAACTACAACAGAAGAAAAATCTGAAGAATAAAATAAATTTTATTAAATATATTATAGGGATAAACGTAAATGTTTATCCCTGTTTTTTTATATTTGTAAAAAAATTAATTGTTTTATGAAAAAAATGTTTCTTATTTTATTCTCTCTTGTATACTCTATTTCTTTTTGTCAAGATGTAGATAAAGAATCCAATATAAGGTTATCGTCTGTTGGAGATATAGCAGGTTATGGTTCTGGTTTATGGATGAAATCTAACAACTCTAACAAAATAAAGGGATCAGTTTATTTATTTGATAAATGGTCTAACCTTGCCTCAGTTACTACAGATAAAGGAGAGCATTATTCAATAAATAATATAAATTTTGACACAACAAAAGATAAATTTGTTTCTAAAGTTTCATTAGATTCTGTTTTTGTTTTCAATTCCCAAAATATTAAACAAATTATAATCCGCAATAAATCATTTAAACGTTATAATGTTAATGGATTATATACTTTCTACGAACAAATAGGATATGGTAAAGGAAAAGAAATTCTAAAAAAGAACTTTAAAGTTATTAAAAGTGGTGAAAGAAACCCTTTTGATAATTCTACGAAACCTGATAAATATGTGTTAAAAACAAAATATTTCATTAATTCAAAAGAAGGTATAAAGGAACTTAAATTAAAAAAGAACCCTTTTTTAAGTGTTTTTGAAAATCAATCCTCTAAAATTAAAAAGTTTATCAAAAAAAATAAGCTTTCTATTAAGAAAGATATTGATATTGCCGAAATATTTAAATATTACAATCAATTATAAAACATTACATAAAAAAAAAGCATAAAAAATTAAACTTTTATGCTTTTTTTTTATGTAGTGTTTTATTTCGTATATTTAAGCTTATAATTTGAAATTATGAAAATTTATTTCGTTACTTTATTTATTTTAATGACATCATTTTTATTTTCACAAGAAAGAAATGATAGTTTTAGCCAAGGTGTAAATAGTTTTGTTAATGCTGATGTTCGTCCAAATGGTTCTGGAATATTGGTAAGTGGTGAAGTTGATCCAGGAATTGAAGGTAGTCCTTATTTGTTTAAAAATTGGAATACCTTTGCAATAATTCATATTTCAAATGGAAAGAAATTCACTATTAATAATTTAAACTATGATACCAAAATTGATCGTTTTGTTTCAAAAGTTTCATTAGATTCTGTGTACGTTTTTGACGCTTCAAATTTAAAAGAAGTTACTTTAAATAATAAAAAATTTAAAAGATTTGACAGAAATGATAGATATGAATATTTTCAATTGGTTGCTTTATCAAAAGGAAAGGATATTTTAAAGAAAAGCATTAAATTAATTAAAAAAGGTAGTATTGATCCATTAACAAATAAGAAAAATAAAGATAAATATGTTAATTCAAGTAAATATTTTCTTAATTCAAAAAATGGTATAGAAGAATTTAAATTAAAAAAGAAATCATTTCTAAAAATATTTGGCAATAATTCTTTAAAAATCAAAAAGTTTATAAAAAAGGAAAAACTTTCTATAAAGAATGATGAAGATATTGCAAAAATATTTAAATATTATAATCAATTATAATTCATTATAAAAAAAAGGGATAAACATAAATGTTTATCCCTTTTTTTATATTTTTACGCTGACAAACACAACAACTAACAATGAAATATCAAACGCGAAAAAAGGCCTTAGTTTTATTAGCAGATGGAACTATTTTTTATGGTAAATCTGTAGGAATTGAAGGGACTTCTACTGGAGAAATCTGCTTTAATACAGGTATGACAGGTTATCAAGAGATTTTTACAGACCCATCTTATTTCGGTCAATTAATGGTAGCTACTAATGCCCATATTGGTAATTATGGAGTAAACGATAATGAAGTTGAATCTGATGGAATTAAAATTTCAGGTTTAATTTGTAGGAATTTTAGTTTTTCACATTCACGTGTAGATTCAGATGGAAATTTAAAAGATTGGTTTACGAAACATAATTTGGTTGCTATATCTGATGTAGACACCAGAGCATTAGTTGCTTATATTAGAGATAATGGAGCTATGAATGCAATTATTTCTACTGACGTTGATAATATTGATGCATTAAAAGATCAATTATCTAAAGTTCCAAGTATGGAAGGTTTAGAATTAGCTTCGAAAGTATCTACGAAAGAACCTTATTTTGTTGGTGATGAAAATTCAAATATTAAAATATCTGCATTAGATATCGGTATTAAAAAGAATATTTTAAGAAACTTAGTAAAGAGAGGAGCATATGTAAAAGTTTTTCCATATAATACTAGTTTTAAAGACTTAGAAGATTTTAACCCTGATGGTTATTTTATTTCTAATGGACCTGGAGATCCTGAGCCATTAATCGAAGCTCAAGAAGTAGCAAAACAAATCATAGAAAAAAATCAACCTTTATTTGGTATTTGTTTAGGTCATCAAGTAATAGCTTTATCTCAAGGGATTTCTACTTACAAAATGCATAATGGACACAGAGGTATTAATCACCCTGTAAAAAATTTAGTAACTGGTAAAGGAGAAATTACTTCTCAAAATCATGGATTTGCAATAAAGAGAGAAGAAACAGAAGCAAATGCTAATGTAGAAATTTCTCATGTCCATTTAAATGATCATACTGTTGCAGGTATTCGTATTAAAGATAAGAATGCTTTTTCTGTACAATATCACCCAGAAGCTAGTCCAGGACCACATGATTCTGAATATTTATTTGATCAATTTATAGAAAATATTAAAAAGAATAAGAATTAAAAAAACTACTAGTTTTTCCAATTGTTTGCTGAAAACGTTTTCGTAAGTATGTGCTAAATATCTGTTTAAAAACAGTCATATTTTGTAAATTAGCTGCAGCAAATTATAGAAAAATTAAATTATTAAAATAAAATAAAAATGAGCATAATTATTAGCGTTCACGCACGTCAAATTTTTGATTCAAGAGGAAATCCAACAGTTGAAGTAGATGTTACTACTGAAAATGGAATATTAGGTAGAGCAGCAGTTCCTTCAGGAGCTTCAACAGGAGAACATGAAGCAGTTGAATTACGTGATGGAGGTAAAGCATACATGGGTAAAGGAGTTTTAAAAGCTGTTGAAAATGTAAATAAAGTTATTGCTCAAGAATTATTAGGTGTTTCAGTTTTCGAACAAAACGCTATTGATCAATTAATGATTGATTTAGATGGTACGCCAAATAAATCTGTATTAGGTGCTAATGCTATTTTAGGTGTTTCTTTAGCTGTTGCTAAAGCTGCAGCTAACGAATTAGGAATGCCTTTATATAGATATGTAGGTGGTGTTTCTGCTAATACATTACCACTTCCAATGATGAATATTATTAATGGAGGATCTCACTCTGATGCGCCAATTGCATTTCAAGAATTTATGGTGATGCCAGTAAAAGCAGAAACTTTTACACAAGCTATGCAAATGGGATCTGAAATTTTTCATAACTTAAAGAAAGTTTTACACGATAGAAATTTATCTACAGCTGTAGGAGATGAAGGAGGTTTCGCACCAACTTTAGAAGGAACAGAAGATGCAATTGAAACTATTGCTTTAGCTGTTGAAAATGCTGGATATTCATTTGGTGACGAAGTAAAAATCGCTTTAGATTGTGCTGCTGCTGAATTTTATGTAGATGGTAAATATGATTATACTAAATTCGAAGGAGATAAAGGTGTTATACGTTCTAGCAAAGAACAAGCTGATTATTTAGCTGAATTAGCTGGAAAATATCCTATTATTTCTATTGAAGATGGAATGGATGAAAACGATTGGGAAGGTTGGAAATATTTAACTGAAAAAATTGGAGATAAAGTACAATTAGTAGGTGATGATTTATTTGTTACAAACGTTGAACGTTTATCAAGAGGAATTGAAAACGGAATCGCAAATTCAATCTTAATTAAAGTAAACCAAATTGGTACATTAACAGAAACTATTGCAGCTGTTAATATGGCAAAAAACGCAGGATTTACTTCTGTTATGTCTCATAGATCAGGTGAAACTGAAGATAACACTATTGCTGATTTGGCTGTAGCATTAAATTGTGGACAAATTAAAACTGGTTCTGCTTCTCGTTCAGATAGAATGGCAAAATACAATCAATTATTACGTATTGAAGAAGAATTAGGTCAAACTGCTTATTTTCCAAAAGAAAAAGCATTTAATATATAATTAATTCTTTAGAATTTTTTAAAAGCCTCATATTTATATGAGGCTTTTTTTGTGCATTTAATACATAAATCAAGTTTATGTTGTGATATTAAAAAACTATAACGTTTACCTTTTAAGATTATCTTAAATTTGGTATCTTCGTGGCACTAAATAACACAAAAAAATGTCAGATACAGCTAAATTACAAATAGGAGATAATTCATACGAATTTCCACTTGTAAAAGGAACAGAAAATGAGGTTGCTATTAATATTAAAACATTAAGAACTGCAACAGATGGAGTAATAACTATAGACCCAGGATATAAAAATACTGGTTCTTGTGAAAGTGCTGTTACTTTTCTAGATGGAGAAAAAGGAATCTTAAGATATAGAGGATATTCTATTGAGGAATTAGCCGATAAAGCAGATTTCTTAGAAGTTGCGTATGCATTAATTTTTGGAAATTTACCAACAAAAGAACAATTAGATAAATTTCACAGCGATATTAGATCTCACTCTTTAGTTGATGATGACGTAAGAAAAATTTTGGAGGCATTTCCAAAGACAGCGCATCCAATGGGAGTTTTATCTTCTTTAACAAGTGCATTAACAGCTTTTAATCCTTCTTCAGTAAATATACATTCTAGGGAAGAAATGTATAATGCAATTGTAAGAATCATGGCTAAGTTTCCTGTGTTAGTTGGTTGGACAATGCGTAAGAAAAAAGGTTTACACTTAAACTACGGAAAAAAATCTTTAGGTTATGTAGAAAATCTTATGTACTTAATGTTCAAACAACCAAATGAAGATTTTGAGGTGAATCCTATTGTTAAAGATGCTTTAGATAAGTTACTAATTTTACATGCAGATCATGAGCAGAACTGTTCTACATCTACTGTAAGAATTGTAGGTTCGTCACACGCAGGTTTATTTGCTTCACTTTCTGCAGGAATTTCTGCACTTTGGGGGCCATTACATGGTGGTGCTAATCAAGCAGTTTTAGAAATGTTAGAAGCAATTAAGGAAGATGGAGGAGATACTAAAAAATACATGGCAAAAGCTAAAGATAAAAATGATCCTTTCCGTTTAATGGGATTTGGACATAGAGTTTACAAAAACTTCGATCCAAGAGCTAAAATTATTAAGGCAGCAGCTGATGAAGTTTTAAATGATTTAGGTGTAAAAGATCCTATTTTAGATATTGCAAGAGGTTTAGAACAAGAAGCATTAAATGATCCTTATTTTGTTGATAGAAAATTATATCCTAACGTAGATTTCTATTCAGGAATTATATACAGAGCTATGGGAATTCCTACAGAAATGTTTACAGTAATGTTTGCTTTAGGTAGATTACCTGGTTGGATTGCTCAATGGAAAGAAATGAGATTGAATAAAGAACCTATAGGAAGACCTCGTCAAATTTATATTGGAGAAAACGAAAGACCTTTTGTAGAAATAGAGAAAAGATAAAAAATAACACTATTTTTACCAAAAAATTGAAAGCTTCATAAATTATGAAGCTTTTTTTTATCGATTTTAATATATGTTAGAACTGAATATTAATAATGAAACTTCTAGACTTAAAGCTGTTATTTTAGGTACTGCTAAAAGTAATGGTGGAATACCTAAAATAGAAGAATGTTATGACCCTAAAAGTGCACAGCATGTTTTAGCAGGAACTTATCCTAAAGAAGAAGACATGATTGCTGAAATGGAAGCAGTTGCAAAAGTTTTTGAAAAGTATAATGTTGAAGTTTTTAGACCCAAAGTAATTGAAAGTTATAATCAAATATTTTCTAGAGATATTGCTTTTGTAATTGGAGATAAATTTATTGAAGCAAATATTTTACCTGATAGAAAGAAAGAATATGAGGCTATAGATCATGTTATTTCTCAAATAAAACCAGAAAATGTAATAGTCTTACCAGAAGAATGTCATGTTGAAGGAGGAGATGTTATGCCTTGGAATGATTATATATTTGTTGGTACTTATTCTGGTAAAGATTACCCAGATTACATAACTGCTCGTACAAATATAGATGCTGTAATTGCTTTGCAAGAATTATTTCCAGAGAAAATTGTGAAATCTTTTGAGTTAAGAAAGTCTAATACAGATCCAAAAGAAAATGCTCTGCATTTAGATTGTTGTTTTCAACCAATAGGAAAAGATAAAGCTATTCTTCATAAAAATGGATTTTTAATAGATAGTGAATATGAATGGTTGGTAAATTTCTTTGGAAAAGAAAACATATTTGAAATTACAAAAGAAGAAATGTACAACATGAATAGTAATATTTTTTCTATTTCTGAAGAAGTAATAATATCAGAAAAAAACTTTACAAGACTTAATTCATGGTTAAGAGAAAATGGTTTTATAGTAGAGGAAGTGCCATATTCAGAAATTGCGAAGCAAGAAGGTTTATTAAGATGTTCTACATTGCCACTAATTAGAAATTAATTTATTTATAGTAATGAAACAAACTACAAATACGATTTTAATGATTCGTCCTATTAATTTTAGGATGAATGAACAAACTGCTGTAAATAATTATTATCAACATGAAATTGATGGAATACTACCATCAAATGTAAATGCGAAAGCTCAAAAAGAGTTCGATGATTTTGTAGATAAGTTAAGAAGTTTTGGAGTGCATGTAATTGTTGTTTCTGATAACATAAAATTTGATACACCAGATTCTATTTTTCCTAATAATTGGATTTCTTTTCATGAAGATGGAACAGTTGCTTTATATCCGATGTTTGCAGAAAATAGAAGATTAGAAAGAAGAGAAGATGTCTTAATAGAGTTAGAAAAACAAGGGTTTTTAATCGAAAATATTGTCGATTATACTTCTGCAGAAGAAGAGGAAATCTTCTTAGAAGGTACAGGAAGTTTGTTGTTAGATAGAGTAAATAATAAAGCGTATTGTGCATTATCACCAAGAGCAGATGAAGAACTATTTATAGAATTTTGCGAAGATTTTGAATATACTCCAATTGTTTTTGTTGCAAATCAAACTGTAGAAGGAAAGCGAAAAGCAATTTATCATACCAATGTAATGATGTGTTTAACAGAAACTTTTGCGGTTGTTTGTTTAGACTCTATAGATGATAAAAAAGAGCGTAAAAATTTGCTCAAACATTTAAAAGAAGATAGAAAACATGTAATTTCTATTACTGAAGAACAGGTAACTCATTTTGCAGGAAATATGTTACAAGTTCAAGGTAAAGAAGATAAAAGATATTTAGTAATGAGTCAAGCTGCTTTTGATAGTTTAACTCAACGTCAAATATCTCAAATCAAAAACCATTGTGATATTATTTCTAGTTCTTTAGACACCATTGAGGCTTGTGGGGGAGGAAGTGCGCGTTGTATGATGGCAGAAATTTTTCTTCCGAAAAAATAATTATCCTTTTTAAGATTTAAGAAAGCTTCATAAAAAACAGTATTTTCACAAAATGAATTTATTACTTTTAGCGATAGCTCCAGTAACTATCATTATTCTTTACATTTATTTTAAAGATAAATTTGAAAAAGAACCGATTGCAATTTTGTCAAAAAGTTTTTTATTAGGAGCAACAGTTAGTGTATTAATTACGGCTATAATTGGTTCTTTTGCAAGTCATTTACTTCCTATTACTGACGAGAAAAGTATCTTTCAACTATTAATAAAAGCATTAATTGTAGTTGCTTTGGTAGAGGAGTTTTCTAAATATGTTATTGTTAGATATTATGCTCAAAGAAATAAAGAATTTAATGAACCTTTTGATGGAATTGTATACGCAGTTATGATTTCTATGGGTTTTGCAGCTCTAGAAAATGTATTGTATGTATTACAATATGGATATGGTACTGGTTTAATACGAGCTTTTACGGCAGTTCCTGCTCATGCTACTTTTGCAATTTTAATGGGGTATTTTATGGGAAAAGCAAAGTTTTCTAAAAATAGAGTTTTACTAAATATTACAGGACTTTTATTAGCAACTTTATTTCATGGTGCTTACGATTTCTTTTTGTTTATTAATTTTATTCCTGGTATTTCTACAGGTGCATTTGTTTCTTTAATAATAGGAATTATACTCTCAAATAAAGCCATAAAAAAGCACCAAAATAATTCTACATTTAAACCTTAATCTAGTTTTTATAAACTTCATTAATTACTTTTCCTGTAGTTCCATTTGGAAATTCAATCTGTAATAAGTTAGAAATTGTTGGAGCAATATCAATTATTTCATACTTTTGAGATGATGAACCTTGCTTGATTCCATTTCCGTAGAAAATTAGAGGAACATGTGTATCATAAGAATAACCAGAACCATGACTTGTGCCAGTTCTTCCTCTAGCTAAAGTAGATGGATAAGGAATCATTAAAACATCTCCAGAGAACTTTTGATTATAACCATTTTGTAAAGAATTTAAAATTCCCTTTGTGAAATTAGTAGTTTGTAATGTTTTAGCAGTTACAGTTTTATAAATGTTGTCAAAATTTAGAACTTCTTCAGCTAACTTTTCTGCAACATCATTTTTGTTTAAACCTAAAGATTCTATTTTCTCTTTATTTAAAAATATTTGAAAATTAGAAACGTTTTCAATCAATTCTACAGAATTAAAATACTTCTCTGTAATTCCTAAAATAAATTGTTTAAACTTTTTTGTGTCTATATAATGGCCAGGTATTTTAAGAGATTGTAGGTAAGCAGGAACGTGAACAGCAGCATGATCTGCAGTTAAAAATAATGTATAATTATCTTTACCTACTTGTTTGTCTAAAAATTGAAAAAAGCTAGCTAAATCTTTATCTAACCTTAAATAAGTGTCTTCTGTTTCTATTGCTGCAACTCCATATTTGTGTCCAATATAATCTGTTGATGAAAAACTTATAGTAAGAAAATCTATAAAATCTGATTTCCCTAAATTTTCACCAATAATGGCAGCCTTGGCAAAATCTGCAGTAAATGTATTTCCAGCTGGAACAGATTTTATCAATGAGAAATTATCATTATTAGTCCTTAATATTTTTAAATCTTTAGGAAAAGTAGGTTTCTTTTGCCCTTTAAATTTTCCTTCAAAAATATTATCATCAGCAATACTATTTGTATAGGTTTTAATATCGTATAAAGTTTCCCAAGGTTCATTTAAATATTTATTAGCTTTGTTGTTTTTATTAAAATCCTTTACCCAATTAGGGAGTTCATTCATGTAATAACTACTTGTAATCCATGTGTTGTAATCTGATCCATCATACCAATAAGCAGCATTCGCAGAATGACCAACAGGTAAAATAGCAGAACGATCTTTTATAGAAATACCAATGGTTTTTCCTCTTTTATTTTGAGCTAAATTTAGTTGATCAGCAATTGTTGTTGTATATAATCTTTTTGGAGATTTCATTCCTGAATTTCCTGAATTTCCAACCGTTTTGTAATTTGAATCATCTACACAGTAAATGGCTTTTTTTAGAAATTTATCATACCAATTATTTGAAATTATTCCATGATTACTTGGCGTAGTTCCTGTAAATATGGATGTATGTCCAACAGCAGTATAAGTTGGAATGTAATTATAGTGTGTATTTTTTAATGAAAAACCGTTGTTTAATAATCGATTAAAACCATCTTTACCATACCTTTCTGCATAACGTGTTAAATAATCATACCTCATTTGATCAATTACGATACCAACTACTAATTTAGGTTTAGTATCTTCTTTTTTTTGAGCATTACAGTTAAAAACACTAATAATAGCAATCAATAAGAAGAAAAATGTTTTTTTCATTTTTGATAAAATAATAGATTATACTCCAAAAGTAATTATTTTTTATTTTGATGCCTATTACTTTACGTTCTATTAATGTTATTTTAATACTTTAGCATAAAATTAAATTGAATGAATTACCTAGAACATACTGGGAAATATTTTTTGATGCTTGGTCAAGTTTTTAAGAGACCTCAAAAAGGCAGAATTTTTCATGAAGCGTTGTTTAAAGAGATAGAAGAACTTGGTTTAAAATCTTTAGGGATAATTATGTTTATTTCTTTTTTTATTGGAGGAGTTATAGCACTACAAACAGCATTAAATTTAGAAAGTCCTTTTATACCAAAATCTCTAATTGGTTTTGCCGCTAAACGTTCTATAATTTTAGAGTTTGCACCAACTTTTTGTTCAATAATTTTAGCAGGTAAAGTAGGTTCTTATATAACCTCAAGCATTGGTACAATGCGTGTTACAGAGCAAATAGATGCGTTAGAAGTAATGGGGATAAATTCTTTAAATCACTTAGTACTTCCAAAAGTATTAGCAACTGTTTTCTTTTACCCTTTTTTAATTTCTTTGGCAATGGTTTTAGGAATTTTTGGAGGATGGATCGCTGGAGTGTTATCTGGTTTATTTACAGGAGCAGACTACATAGAAGGAATACAAACCACATTTGATCCTTTCTTAGTAAAATATGCAATTATAAAAACACTAGTCTTTGCATTTATAATTGCAACTGTACCTTCTTATCATGGGTATTATGTAAAAGGAGGTTCTATTGCTGTAGGTAAAGCAAGTACACAAGCAGTAGTTTGGACAACTGTTTTAATTGTAGTTGCTAATTATATTTTAACGCAAATGCTTTTAACATAAATGATTGAAGTTAAAAATTTACATAAAGGTTTTGGTGACGTAAAAGTATTAAAAGGAGTTAATACAACTTTTCATCCAGGAAAAACAAGTTTAATTATTGGTCAGAGTGGTTCTGGTAAAACAGTTTTTTTAAAATCTTTAATTGGATTACATACTCCAGAACAAGGAACTATTTCTTTTAATGGGAAAGCAAGTACTGATTTTACAAATGAAGAAAGAAGACAATGGAGGCAAGAAATTGGAATGGTTTTTCAAGGAAGTGCTTTATTTGACTCTCAAACTGTTGAAGAAAATGTAATGTTTCCTTTAAAAATGTTTACAAATCAATCTTTAGATGAGATGTTAGAACGTGTAAACTTTGTATTAAAAAGAGTAAATTTAGAGAATTCAAATAAAAAATTGCCTGCAGAATTATCAGGAGGAATGCAAAAAAGAGTTGCAATTGCAAGAGCAATAGTTATGAAACCAAAATATTTGTTTTGTGATGAACCTAATTCTGGATTAGATCCTCAAACAGCAATTGTAATAGACAATTTAATTCAAGAAATAACAGATGAATATCAAATTACAACTGTAATAAATACTCACGATATGAATTCTGTAATGGAAATTGGAGAAAAAATTGTTTTTTTAAAAAACGGTGTTATTGCATGGGAAGGAAGTAGTAATGATATATTTAAAACTGATAATGAAGCTGTTGTAGATTTTGTTTATTCTTCTAATTTATTTAAAAAAGTAAGAGAAGCATATTTAAATGAAATAAAATAAAAATAAGTTTGTTTTATTTAAAATAAGATATATATTTGCAGCCGCTTAAAAGAAGAACGACCTGGTAGCTCAGTTGGTAGAGCATCTCCCTTTTAAGGAGAGGGTCCTGGGT
>CBDUHF010000064.1:0-13917 GCA_965367085.1 uncultured Polaribacter sp. | reverse complement strand
GAAAGAAAAAATATTGATAAAATTTTTATATTTTTCATTTTATTTGTTTTAGTGTTAATTAATTATTGCCAAAATAAAGGTGATACTAAATCATCTTTACTAATTTTAGAAACCGCAGCATCATAATTAGCTTTGTTTAATGATGGCTCTGTTGTTGGGTAATATAAACGTGATGGAATTTGAGAGATAATAGCCTCTGCAGCTGGTGTTAAAGCAGGAATCTGAGTTCTTCTCCATTCTGTCCAAGTTTCAAAACCTTGACCAAATAATGCAATCCATTCTTGTGTTGCAATTTTTTGTGTTCCATCTGCTTTAGAAGCATAATTTAAAGAAGCTTGTCCTAAATATGCTGCTATATCATTAGCTGCTACACCATTAAACTCAAGATTTGCGTTAATTCCTTTTTTATACCACTCTAAAGAAGAAGCTATCCCTCCAGATACATAACCTTCATTCATTGCTTCAGCAATTAAAAAACTTAATTGAGAATATGAGATTAATACACCAGGTAAAGTTGGAGATAAATATAAATCTCCTAATGGTGATATATTTGCATAAGTATAACCTAATCCTTCATTAGGTAAAGTTGTTTGAGCTCCAAAACCAGATGGTTTTCCAACAATATTTCCATCTGCATTTTCACCTGCAAAAATAGGTAATCTAGGGTCAGCTAAACCTTCTAAAGTGCTTACTAAGACAGAGTTAATTTTATATTCAGCTCTGTTACCATCTATGATAGTTTCCCAAATTGGGTTTGCATCTGGTGCAGCTGCTAAATAAGTTATTTGTGCACTGTCATCATTAGAAGTAAACATTTTACCCATTAATGATTGTAATTCAGAACTTACACTTCTTGTAGAAGATATTCTCATTAATGCTCTAAACTTTAAAGAATTTGCAAGTTTATACCATTTAGATACATCTCCTGCATAAAAAAGGTCAGAACTACCATTAATTTCATCTGTACTACTACTTAATAATGTAGCTGCTTGTGTTAACATTGTAATAATACCTTCGTATACTACAGATTCGTCATCATATACAGGTTGTAAAATATCTCCATTAAGAGATTCAGTAAATGGAACTGGTCCATATAAATCAACCAAAGTTTGATAACCTACAGCTTGCATTACTAAAGCAGCACCTTTTAAACTATTATTACCTTCAGCATCAGCTAAATCATACATAGCTTTAGACTCTGATATAACACTTGTATACATGTTATCCCAGATAGCATCAATATTACCTCTTCTAGGTACATATCTTGCTTCGTCGTTATATTGTACTTTAGACCAGTGTTGTGCCCAACATTCTCCCATATCACCACCTAATTGTGCAGAATACATTGTGTTAGTATATATTCTTTGTGGCCCACCTAATAATAAATGAGCAGGTACTGCTGTGGAATTGTTTGGATCCACATTTAGCTCCTCAAAGCCTTCATCACAACTTGTGAATAGGATAAGGCTCATAAGAGTATAAAAAATTATATTTATTTTTTTCATGATGTTTTTCTATTTGATTAAATTAAAATCTTAGGTTAATGTTAAAACCTATGTTTCTTGCAGATGGGTATTGACCAAATTCTTGACCTTGATTTCCATTTGAACTACTAAATCCAGTTTCTGGATCAATATGTGGTGCTTTTTTGTATAAAATTGCTAAATTTCTACCTACGATAGAGAATTTTAAAGATTGTACAACTGAGTTTTCAAGAAATCTCTGAGGTAAAGTATACCCTAAAGATACTTGTCTTAGTTTTACATAAGAAGCATCAAATACAGCACTAGATTCAACACCATTAGAGAAAGAAGCTTGGTTAAAAGCTTTTGCAGATACTAATACGTCATTAGTAACATAACCTCCATTACCATCAGACATAACTCCATTTCCAATGATTCCTGTTTCACGTCCAACAATTGTTTCTGCTAAAGTTCCAGCATATCTACCCCAAGAGTATGTCATACTATGAACATCTCCACCCATTTTAGCATCTATTAAAGTAGAAAAATCAAATGCTTTATAACGTACTGAAAAGTTAGCACCACCAGTCCAATCTGGAGCAATATTACCAACAACCTGAGGAGTATCATCAATTAATGGTAAACCATTTTGGTAAATTACTGTACCATCAGTTGTTCTTTGAAAATCTCTACCAATTAAAGTTCCATAAGGTTGCCCAGGTCTAGCTTCTAAGCTAATACCCCATTGACCTCCTAATACATAAGAATCTAAGTCACCTAAAGAAGTTACTTCATTCTTGTTTTTTGCAAAATTTAAATCAATATCAAAAGAAAAGTCATCTTTCTTTATAATAGTACCTCCTAATTGTAATTCGATACCAGTATTACTCATATCTGCTATGTTATCCCACACATTTGTAAATCCAGTTGCCGAAGAAACTTGTATTGGAACTAATAAGTCGTTACTTTCTTGATCATAATAAGTAGCGCTAAAACGTAATCTGTTTTGTAGCATTTTTAAATCAACTCCAAATTCAACTCCAGTTACTGTTTCTGCTTTTAGATTTGGATTAAATTGAGTATTAGGAACACTTGCTTGATTTCCAAAACCAGAATTTGTTAAACCAAAAGTTTGATTTAAAGAATATGCACCTAATGCACCTGTACTACCTACTTTAGACCATCCACCTCTTAATTTTAAGAAGTTTATATTGTTTTCCTTAAGTGCTGGAAATACATCAGATACTAAAACTGATGCAGTTACAGATGGGTAAAAGAATGAGTTATTAGCAACAGGTAAAATACTTGACCAGTCATTTCTGGCTGTAAAATCTAAGAAGAACATTTCTTTATAAGAAAATTGTCCATACCCATATAAACTATTAATTTGCTGATCACTATGATAGTTACTTAATACAGCAGTAGATCCTGTCTGTAAGTTAGATAAACTATATAAATTTGGTAATTCTAAATTTGGTAAAAAACCACGAACATTATCTTGTGTTCTGTTCATATGATTACCACCAAAACTTAAAGAAAACCCTATATCTTCTGATATGTTTTTGTTGTAGTTAAACAAAAAACTAGCATTTAATTCTTCAAACCTTCTAATTCTTTCTGTGTAAGAACCATTTTGAGCATTGTTACTTCCTACAGCTTGTCTATTAGAAGTACGCTGACTAAATGAATCTAAACCTAATTTTGTAGATAAGCTTAAATATTCTGTTAATTGAGAATTTAAATCTACATTTCCAATAATACGATCTTTTTCAAAAGTATTAGTATTTGTTTCTAAAATCCAATAAGGATTGTTCTGGAAGTTATGATTCCAGTTTAAAGGTGTTCCTTCTGCAGCAGTTCCTACTGGAGCAAGAGGGAAATTTCTCCAATCTCTTAAGTCTGAAAAATTAACTTGTCTTGCAGACCAAATAAATTGTTGAAATGGATTTTCATTGTTATATCCACTAATTGGAATATTATCACTATCCTGATTAACGTAATTAACAGAAACACCTGCTTTTACATAGTCTCCAAGATCTAAAGTACCACTTACACCAACGCTGAATTTTTTTAATTCAGTAAAAGGAACCATACCTTCTTGCTCGCTGTTTCCTATAGATAATCTAAAAGAACCACTAGTTAAAGAAACATTATTTGAAATGTTAACCCCTGTATTTAAGAAATCTTTTACATTGTCAGGATGAGAAATCCAAGGTGTAGGATTACCATTATTAGTTAATTGAGAATCCCATTGAACAAATTCAAAACCTGCATCTAAAGCTGGACCCCAACTTTCATCAACTCCATCACCAATTCCGCCACTAGCACCATCAACATATTTGAAATTATTAGTATCACCACCTTGACCATAAGAATTTTGGTAATCTGGTAATAATAATGGATTTGAGAAAGTAATGTTTGTGTTTATAGAAACGCCAAATTTTTTGTTTGCATTTCCTTTTTTCGTTGTTATTACGATTACACCATTACCAGCTCTAAGTCCATATAATGCAGCTGCATTAGGACCTTTTAATATTGTAATAGATTCAATATCATCAGGATTTATATCAGCAGCACCATTAGGTAAATCAACTCCACCACCAGATCCAGCATTCCCAAAATTTGAATTACTAATAGGAACTCCATCAACAACATATAACGGTTCATTGTTACCTGTAATTGAAGAGTTACCTCTTAATACAATTCTAGATGAAGCACCTACACTACCAGAAGTACCAGTAACTTGCACACCTGCAATTTTACCACTTATAGCGTTAGTAATATTACTTTCTCTAGCCTCAGTCATAGCATCACCTTTAATACTCTGTACAGAGTATCCTAGTGCTTTCTCAGCTCTTTTAATTCCAAAAGCTGTTACTACGATTTCATCAAGAACTTCACCACCTTCTTCTAAAGTCACATTTATTGTGTTAGAAGCAGATACTGTTTTCTCTACAGTTTTATAACCAAGATAGCTAAAAACTAAAACATCTCCTGCCGTAGCAGAAAGACTATACTTACCGTCAAAATCAGTTTCTGTACCAGATGTGGTACCTTTTTTAAGTACACTTACTCCTGGTAAACTTCCTGAACTATCAGAAACTGTACCTGAAACAGTTTTTGTTTGTGCAAACGATATTTGCACGACCAACGCTAATAGTAGCGTTAAAATCCCATTAAACTTTGTCTTCATTGTATAATTATTTGAATTAATTAATGCCAAAAATCTTAAATATATCTTAAAGAACCAACTTTTTAACATAAAAAATTATAAAAAAGTTAATAATAAGTTAACAGAATGTCTTTTTTAATGCTAAAAATTAAAAATAACTTTTAATACTTATAATGATTTTTGTGATGTTTTTGTCTATGTTTTTTGTTGAAGATCTGCCTTTTGCTAGACTTAATTTTATTTGAGATTTCTTTATATTAAATAAATATCCTATTCCAAAACCAGTAAGGTTTTGTTTGTTTGCTCTACCAATATCAGTAATTGTATATAAGTAGGAATTGTTAGCTGTTAGATATCTGTATTCTATGTTAAAGAAGCTATAGCTACTCGTAAGAATGCTTAGGTCATCAATTCCTCTAATAGAGTTTGCTCCTCCAATTCTAAAAAGTTCGTTATCTATAAAATTATCTGAATTTATATATCCTGTTCTGTTTAGTAAAAATAAACTACTTCTTAAATTAAAATCCCAAATATAAGATGTTGTAGATTCTATTTTAAATTGGCTAGAAGAATTGGTGTCTGCTTTTCTATTTCCAACCGATGGGTTTATTTTTAATAAAAACTTGTCATTAAAAAAATAATCATTTTTTGGAATTTTATATTCAAAAAGTAAACCAATAAAGAAATTACTATAAGTTTCAATGTTGTTTTCTATGTTTTTTTGGAGATTTTCTGAATTTTCAGAAGAATACGTAGTTGCAATTCTTGTCCTAGCGTTAATATTGTAGTATATATTTGTATTAAAACGTGTTTTTATGAAAGTAGAATCTTGTTTGTAGATAGAAAACGAAACACTTGGTGTGATGATGGAATTAAAAATGTAAGGTGTTTCACTAGATATTTCAAACTCCTGACTTTGGTTAAAGGCATTATTCCAATAGAATTCAAATTTTTCACCTTTATTTAAAATGTTATTTAGTTCTAAATCTATGTGACCATTAAATAAAAGTGCCCCATTTTCTTTCGAAGAAAAATTAACCATTCCATCAAAGCTGTTATTCTGATGTTTTTTTAGATATAAATATAATAAAGTAGAATCTTTAGTAAACAAAACTTCTGGAGGTTTAATTTCTCTTATAAAATTTAAGTTTTTGGAAGCACTTGATATTTCTTTTATTTTTTGTTGATTAAAAACAGTTCCTTCTTTAATATTATAGTAATGTTTAATGTAAGGGTTAGGGAAGTCTTTATAACCTTTAATATATATATTGTTTATTTTTCTTTTTTTAGATTGATGAATTGTAAGTTCTGCAAAAAGAGTTTTGTTTTTTATTTGGACATTTTTTAAATAAACTTTAGAAAATGCTTTCCCTTCTTTTTCTAATTCTTTTGATATGTAGTTTAATGTAGCTTGAACTTTATTAATAGGTAATGATATGCTGTTATTTTTGATGTTTACTTTTTCTAATAATAAATTAACTTTAGGGTTAATTTTAATTATGGCATTATCAATCTTCTCATTTAATGAAAAATATGAAGTGTAAATTCCTTTAGAAAAAAGTGTGCTATCAATTGTGTTTGTAAAATATCCGATATTCTTTAAATAATTACTGATTTTGTCATTCTCTAGACTTATTGAAGAAGTATCTCTATGTAATTTCTTGTAATTAATTTTTTCTAAAAATATGTTTTCTAACTTTTTTTTAGAAGATAGTTTTAATGTAATTTCTTGAGCAAGAAATCCATTTGAAAATAGAATAGTAATAAAAACGTATAAATAAAGTCTGTTTTTTTGTTTCAAGATTGCTTAATAATTAAGTTCAAATGTAATTTAAATTCATAAAAAAACGATTAATTAAACCCAATCTTAAAAAATAACTCGCTGATACTTGAATAATTAGAAATAAGTTGTACATTTGCACACTCTTAAAAATAAGGGAAGGTTTAATTATAAACGAAAAATAGGAATAATTTAGTATGCCAACTATTCAACAATTAGTTCGTAAAGGAAGAACCAAAATAACTAAGAAGAGCAAATCGGCTGCTTTGTCGTCTTGTCCTCAAAGACGTGGAGTATGTACTCGTGTTTACACTACAACGCCAAAGAAACCTAATTCAGCAATGAGAAAAGTTGCCAGAGTTAGATTGACAAATGGTAATGAGATAAACGCGTACATCCCAGGAGAAGGACATAACTTACAGGAGCACTCGATAGTATTAGTTAGAGGTGGAAGGGTAAAAGATTTGCCAGGAGTTAAGTACCACGTAGTACGTGGAGCTTTAGATACAGCGGGAGTTGAGGGAAGAACTCAACGTAGATCAAAGTATGGTGCAAAACGCCCAAAAAAGTAAAATTAGTAACTTTTTTAATGTAAAGACATGAGAAAAAGAGCAGCGAAAAAAAGAGTCTTATTACCGGATCCAAAATTTAACGATCAGTTAGTAACACGTTTTGTGAACAACTTAATGTGGGATGGTAAGAAGTCAGTAGCGTTCAAAGTGTTCTATGATGCGTTAGACATCGTAGAAGAAAGAAAAGGAGAAGACGAAGAAAAATCGGCTTTAGAAATTTGGAAAGATGGTTTGTCAAATGTGATGCCACATGTAGAGGTTAGATCTCGTCGTGTAGGTGGAGCAACATTCCAAATACCAATGCAAATTAGACCAGATCGTAAAGTATCTATGGCTATTAAATGGATGATTTTGTATACTCGTAAGAGAAACGAAAAAACTATGGCACAGCGTTTAGCTGCTGAAATTTTAGCTGCGGCTAAAGAAGAAGGAGCTGCTGTTAAAAAACGTACTGATACTCATAAAATGGCAGAAGCTAATAAAGCTTTCTCTCACTTCAGATTTTAATAGAAATGGCTAGAGATTTAAGATATACAAGAAATATTGGTATTGCTGCGCATATTGATGCAGGTAAAACTACAACAACAGAACGTGTATTGTATTATACAGGAGTTTCTCATAAAATTGGAGAAGTTCATGATGGTGCAGCAACAATGGACTGGATGGAACAAGAGCAAGAAAGAGGTATTACAATTACTTCTGCTGCTACAACTTGTGAATGGAAATTTCCAATTGAAAATGGAGAAAGTACTCCAGATACTAAAGGGTATCACTTTAATATTATTGATACTCCAGGACACGTAGATTTTACTGTAGAAGTAAATAGATCTTTACGTGTGTTAGATGGTTTAGTTTTCTTATTTTCAGCTGTTGATGGTGTTGAGCCTCAATCTGAAACTAACTGGAGATTAGCAGATAACTATAAAGTACCTAGAATTGGTTTCGTTAATAAAATGGACCGTCAAGGATCTGACTTTTTAGGAGTTTGTCAACAAGTAAAAGATATGTTAAAATCTAATGCGGTGCCAATCGTTTTAAACATTGGTGACGAAGATGATTTTAAAGGTATTATAGATTTAGTAAAGAATCGTGCTATTGTATGGCATGATGAAACTCAAGGAGCAACGTTTGATGTTATTGAGATTCCTGAAGATATGAAGGAAGAAGCTCGTAAATATCGTGCACTTTTAATTGAAGAAGTTGCAAGTTATGATGAGAATCTTTTAGAAAAATTTATGGAAGATGAAGATTCTATTACAGAAGAAGAAGTGCATGTTGCACTTAGAGCTGCTGTAATGGATATGGCTATTATTCCTATGATCTGTGGATCAGCATTTAAAAACAAAGGTGTTCAGTTTCTTTTAGATGCTGTATGTCGTTACTTACCTTCTCCTATGGATAAGGAAGGTATTGTTGGTGTTAATCCAGATACAGAAGAAGAAGAAATTCGTAAACCAAGTGTAGATGAGCCTTTTGCTGCTTTAGCATTTAAGATTGCAACAGATCCTTTTGTTGGTCGTTTAGCATTCTTTAGAGCTTATTCTGGTAGATTAGATGCAGGTTCTTATGTGTTAAATAACCGTTCAGGTAAAAAAGAACGTATTTCACGTATTTATCAAATGCATGCTAATAAGCAGAATGCAATTGATTATATCGAGGCTGGTGATATTGGAGCTGCTGTTGGATTTAAATCTATAAAAACAGGAGATACTTTAACATCTGAAAAGCATCCTATAGTTTTAGAATCTATGGATTTCCCAGACCCGGTAATTGGTATTGCTGTTGAGCCAAAAACAAAAGCTGATGTAGATAAATTAGGTATTGGTTTAGGTAAGCTTGCAGAAGAAGATCCTACTTTTACTGTTCGTTCAGACGAAGCTTCAGGACAGACTATTATTTCTGGAATGGGTGAGTTGCACTTAGATGTAATTGTAGATCGTTTAAGACGTGAGTTCAAAGTTGAAGTAAATCAAGGTCAACCTCAGGTTGAGTATAAAGAAGCTATCACTGCAGCTGCTGATCATAGAGAAGTTTATAAAAAGCAATCTGGTGGTCGTGGTAAATTTGCTGATATTGTGTTTACAATAGAGCCAGCAGATGAAGGTGTTCAAGGTTTACAGTTTGAATCTGTAATTAAAGGTGGTAATGTTCCTAGAGAATTTGTTCCTTCTGTAGAGAAAGGATTCAAAGAAGCTATGAAGAATGGTCCTTTAGCAGGTTATGAAATGGATTCTATGAAAGTTACATTAAAAGATGGTTCTTTCCACGCAGTGGATTCAGATGCATTATCTTTTGAGTTAGCTGCAAAAATGGGTTATAAAGCCGCTGCAAAATCTGCAAAAGCAAAAATTATGGAGCCATTAATGAAGCTAGAAGTGTTAACTCCTGAGGAAAACATGGGAGATATTGTAGGAGATTTAAACAGAAGAAGAGGGCAGGTTAACGACATGAGTGATCGTAATGGAGCTAAAGTTGTAAAAGCATTAGTGCCATTATCAGAAATGTTTGGTTATGTTACTGCTTTAAGAACAATGTCTTCTGGTAGAGCAACTTCTACTATGGAATTTTCACATTATGCTGAAACTCCTTCAAATGTTTCTGAAGACGTTATAGCAAAATCTAAAGGATAATTTACTAAATAGATATAAGATGAGTCAAAAAATTAGAATAAAATTAAAGTCTTACGATTATAATTTGGTAGATAAATCTGCTGAAAAAATCGTAAAGACTGTGAAAAGTACTGGTGCTGTAGTTAACGGACCAATACCTTTACCAACACATAAAAAGATTTTTACAGTATTACGTTCTCCACACGTAAATAAAAAATCTAGAGAGCAATTTCAATTAGCTGCTTACAAAAGATTATTAGACATCTATAGTTCTTCTTCGAAAACTATTGATGCTTTAATGAAGCTTGAATTACCAAGTGGTGTTGAAGTTGAAATCAAAGTATAAGTATAAAAGTATAACTTTCGGTTTAATTTTGTTAAACCGAAAGTTTTTTATATTTTTGCAACCCGAAATATAGTAGGGTAAAGCTGTTATTTGGAGTTAAATTCAATAATAGTAACATGTCCAGAGCGTTTCGCAAAGGAAAAACGGTAAAAACAAATTCAGCGTTGAAGGTGTTTTACGCTGTTTTTTTTGAACAAAACTCAAAGGATTTACAAAGAAACATTAGTTTCAAATAATTAATTATGAATTAGACGCGCTGGATAATTAAATCTAACGTCTAAAATTTTAACAAAATGTCTGGGTTAATAGGTAGAAAAATTGGAATGACCAGCTTATTTGATGAAAACGGGAAAAATATTCCTTGTACAGTAATCGAAGCAGGTCCTTGTGTTGTTACCCAAGTCAGAACCGAAGAGGTTGACGGATACAACGCGTTACAACTTGGTTTCGATGACAAAAAGGCGAAGAGCTCTAACAAAGCGTTAGACGGTCACTTTAAAAAGGCTGGCTCAAGTGCTAAAAGAAAAGTCATTGAATTTCAAGGATTTGAAGAAGAGTTTAAATTAGGAGATGCTATCACTGTAGATCACTTTGAAGAAGGTGAATTTGTAGATGTTTCAGGAACTTCTAAAGGTAAAGGGTTTCAGGGTGTTGTAAAACGTCATGGATTTGCCGGAGTTGGTCAAGCAACTCACGGTCAACATAACCGTTTAAGAGCTCCAGGATCAATTGGTGCTGCATCATATCCAGCAAGAGTATTCAAAGGAATGCGAATGGGAGGAAGAATGGGTGGAGACACAGTAAAAGTACAGAATCTAAAAGTATTAAAAGTAGTGGCTGAAAAGAACTTACTTGTTGTTAAAGGAGCAGTTCCTGGACACAAAAATGCTTACGTAACTATTCAGAAATAATGAAAGTATCAGTTTTAGATATTACAGGAAAAGATACAGGTAGGAAAGTTGAACTTTCTAGCGAAGTATTCGGAGTAGAACCAAATAATCACGCAATTTATTTAGATGTTAAGCAATACTTGGCTAATCAAAGACAGGGAACGCATAAATCTAAAGAAAGAGCTGAGATTTCTGGTAGTACAAGAAAGATAAAAAAACAAAAAGGAACTGGTACTGCACGTGCAGGATCTATCAAGTCTGGTGTTTTTAGAGGTGGAGGACGTATGTTCGGACCAAGACCAAGAAGTTATTCATTTAAATTGAATAAAAACTTAAAGCGTTTAGCTCGTAAATCAGCTTTAAGTATTCAGGCAAACGATAAGAACTTAGTAATTATAGAAGATTTTAACTTTGAAAACCCAAAGACTAAAAATTTTGTTGATGTTTTAAAAGCATTAGAATTAGATACTAAGAAATCATTGTTTGTGTTAGGTAATGAAAATGCAAATGTGTATTTATCATCACGTAACTTAAAAAACTCTAAAGTAGTTAATGCTTCAGAAATTAATACTTATGGTGTATTAAACGCTAATAAAGTTGTTATTACTGAAGGGTCTTTAGAAGGTATTAATACAAACTTAAGCAAATAGGGATTCGAAATGAGTATTTTAATAAAACCTATTATAACGGAAAAAGCAACAAACGATAGTGAATTATATAATCGTTATGCATTTGTTGTAGATAAAAAAGCTAATAAATTAGAAATCAAAGGAGCTGTTGAAGCTGCTTATGGAGTTTCTATTTCAAGCGTTAAGACTTTAAATTATCCAATTCAAAGAAATACAAAGTTTACTAAAAAAGGTTTAGTAACTGGTATTAAGAGTGGATACAAAAAAGCTATCGTTCAATTAGCAGAGGGAGAAAGCATTGATTTTTATAACAATCTTTAAGAAAAGACAGAATGTCAGTTAGAAAATTAAAACCAATAACACCAGGTCAGCGTTTTAGAGTTGTAAATGGGTTCGACACCATAACAACTGATAAGCCGGAGAAAAGTTTACTTGCTCCGAAAAAACGATCTGGAGGTCGAAACAATCAGGGAAGAATGACAACACGTAATATAGGTGGTGGTCATAAACAAAAATATCGTATTATCGATTTTAAAAGAGATAAGCAAGGTATTCCTGCAACAGTAAAAACTATAGAGTACGATCCAAATCGTACTGCATTTATTGCTTTACTTAGTTATGCTGATGGTGAAAAACGTTATGTAATTGCACAAAACGGTTTACAAGTAGGTCAAACAGTAGTTTCAGGTAAAGCTGTAGTTCCAGAAATTGGAAATGCAATGTACTTGAGTGAAATTCCATTAGGAACAACAATTTCATGTATAGAATTACGTCCAGGTCAAGGTGCTGTTATGGCTCGTTCTGCTGGTTCTTTTGCTCAATTAATGGCAAGAGATGGTAAATATGCAACTGTTAAATTACCTTCTGGTGAAACAAGATTAATCTTGTTAACATGTATGGCTACAATTGGAGTTGTGTCTAATTCAGATCATCAATTACTAGTATCTGGTAAAGCAGGTAGAAGTAGATGGTTAGGTAGAAGACCAAGAACTAACCCAGTAAGAATGAATCCTGTAGATCACCCAATGGGTGGTGGTGAAGGTCGTGCTTCTGGAGGTCATCCAAGATCTAGAAATGGTATTCCTGCTAAAGGATTTAAGACTAGGTCTAAAACCAAAGCTAGTAATAAGTATATTATAGAACGTAGAAAGAAATAATAAGTTATGGCAAGATCATTAAAAAAAGGACCTTACGTTCACTATAAATTAGAGAAAAAAGTGTTAGCTAATGTAGAAGCTGGAAACAAAACAGTAATTAAAACTTGGTCTAGAGCAAGTATGATTACTCCAGATTTTGTTGGACAAACAATTGCAGTTCATAATGGACGTCAGTTTGTACCAGTTTATGTTACAGAAAACATGGTAGGGCATAAATTAGGCGAATTTTCACCAACTCGTTCTTTTAGAGGACATGCTGGTGCAAAAAACAAAGGAAAAAAATAAGCAATGGGAGTTCGTAAAAAAAACATGGCAGACAAGTTAAAAGAAGCTAGAAAGCAACGTGCTTTTGCAAAGCTTACTAACTGTCCTACATCACCAAGAAAAATGCGTTTAGTGGCAAATCAAGTTAGAGGAGTAGAAGTTGAAAAAGCTTTACAAATCTTAAAATTTAGTCCAAAAGAAGCATCTATAAATTTAGAGAAATTGTTATTATCTGCAATTGCAAATTGGCAAGCTAAAAATGAAGATGCATCTATCGAAGAAGCTGGATTGTTTGTAAAAACAATTTGTGTAGATAGCGCAGGAATGTTAAAAAGGTTAAGACCAGCTCCACAAGGGCGTGCTCATAGAATTCGTAAGCGTTCTAATCACGTTACTTTAGAGTTAGGTAGTAAAAATAAAAGCAATTAATCAAAGTAGAAATGGGACAAAAAACTAATCCAATAGGAAATCGTTTAGGAATCATCAGAGGATGGGAGTCTAACTGGTACGGTGGAAATGACTACGGAGATAAATTAGCTGAAGATGATAAAATAAGAAAGTATGTAAATGCTAGATTATTTAAAGCAAGTGTTTCTCGTGTAATTATTGAGCGTACTTTAAAACTTGTAACCGTTACTATCACTACTGCTAGACCAGGTATTATTATCGGGAAAGGTGGACAAGAGGTAGACAAGTTAAAAGAAGAACTTAAGAAAATTACTGGTAAAGAAGTTCAAATTAATATTTTTGAAATTAAACGTCCTGAATTAGATGCAAAATTAGTTGCAACTAGTGTAGCTCGTCAAATTGAAAATAGAATTTCTTACAAGAGAGCAATTAAAATGGCAATTCAAGCTACTATGCGTATGAATGCTGAAGGAATTAAAATTCAGATTTCTGGTCGTTTAAATGGAGCAGAAATGGCACGTTCTGAGCATTTTAAAGAAGGTAGAATTCCTCTTTCTACATTTAGAGCAGATATTGATTATTCACTTGTTGAAGCTCATACTACATACGGAAGATTAGGTATTAAAG
>CBDUHF010000063.1:0-14198 GCA_965367085.1 uncultured Polaribacter sp. | reverse complement strand
ATTCCTGGAAGTTATACAAAGAAATTTGCTGCTGGAGAATACAATGTGCCTTGTGCATTAATTATTGGAAAAAGAAAAGAAAGTACAAATAAGAAAACATCTTTAAATGATGCATTACGTGAATATGACGTAGCCGTTTAAGGTTTAAAGTTTGCTATGACAAAAATTACTGCTATTATACCTACTTTAAATGAAGAAATTCATATTGTGGATGCAATAGAGTCTGTTAAATTTGCAGACGAAATTATTGTTATAGATTCTTTTAGTACAGATAAAACACTTGAATTAGCAAGTAATTATAATGTAAAAATCATCAAGCGAAAGTTTGATGATTTTTCTTCTCAAAAAAACTTTGCCATAGATCAGGCTAAACATCCTTGGATTTATATTTTAGATGCTGATGAACGTGTAACTCCAGAAGTTGAAAAAGAAATTCTAGAAGCCGTAAAAGATCCAAAAGATTATGTAGGTTTTTTTGTAAAAAGAACATATTATTTTTCTGGTAAAAAAGTAGATTATAGTGGTTTTCAAAGAGACAAAGTAATTCGACTTTTCTTAAAAGAGTACTGCAGGTATAATGGAAACCCTGTTCATGAAACTATTACAGCCAATGGAAAGTTAGGCTTCTTTAAAAATAAGATTGATCATTATTCTTATCGAAATTATGATCATTATATTTCTAAAATGAATCATTATGGTGCTTTAAAAGCAAAGCAATTACATGATGAAGGAAAAAAGGTTAATTTATTTCATGTTTTAATAAAACCACCAGCAAGATTTTTTATTCACTATATAGTTCGTTTAGGTTTTTTAGACGGATTTACAGGTTTTATGTTTGCTAAAACACAAGCTTATGGTGTTTTAACTAGATATATTAAACTTTGGTTATTAAATAAAAATAAGAATACAAATGTAGTTGAGAATAACGATGATGTTATTGTTGATGCTGTTATAACTTGGGTAGATGGTAATGATGCTGCACATAAGGCAAAAATGGAAAAATATATAGTTGATAAAAAAACTATAAATAACAAATCTGTTAGAATGCGTTATGATCAAGTAAATGAAATTGAGTTTGCTGTAAAATCAATCTTAAAAAACGCAAAGTTTGTTCGTAATATTTTTATTGTTACAGACAATCAAATACCAGAATTTTTAAGAGATATTGAAAAAGCAAAAAAAGATTTTCCAACGGTTTCTATTGTAGATCATAAAACAATTTTTGAAGGGCATCACAAATATTTACCAACTTTTAACTCAATGTCTATAGAGTCTTTACTTTATAAAATACCCAATCTATCAGAGTACTTTATATATTTAAATGACGATTTCTTTCTTACAAGAAAAACAAGTAAGTCAGATTTTTTTATTGATGGTAAACCTGTAATTAGAGGTAAATGGACTTCTTTTTATGAAAATATTTGGTATAAGAAAGTGCAGTTTTTTTTCTATAAGTTATTAGATAAAAATGAAAAATTAAATGCTTTTGGATTTAAGAAAAGTCAGCAATTAATAGTAAAAAAACTAGGTTTTGAAAAGTATGTTAGATTAGATCATACAATGACATCTTTAAGAAAGTCTACGTTTAAAACATATTATCAAGAAAATCCTGCGATGTTAGAAAGTAACATCAAACACAGGTTTAGAAGTGCTAATCAATTTTTAAATCAATCTTTAGCAAATCATTTAGAAATTAAAAAGGGTACTTTTATTTTAAAAAAAGAGTACCAATTGGTATATTTTCAAAATTATAAAAAGCCACTTTTTTGGATAAAATACAAATTAAATAAAGCAGCAAAAAGTAAAGAAAATATATTTTTATGCATGCAAAGTTTAGATCAATGTCGAGAAGAAAAACTATCTTATATTAAACGATTTCTTCAAAATAATTACGATTAACTTATCATGAAAATCCAGTTACAAGAAACAATTAATTATTTAATTGATGGAAAAACAATTCTATATCCAACAGATACTGTTTGGGGAATTGGTTGTGATGCTACTAATTTTGAAGCTGTTTCAAAGATTTACCAGCTTAAAAATAGAGTAGAAAGTAAGAGTTTAATTGTTTTAGTAAGTTCTGTAAATATGCTTAAGAAATATGTTTCTGTGCCAGAAAAAGCACTAACTATTTTAAAATCTACTGATAAACCAACAACTATTATTTATCAAAACCCAAAAGGATTTGCAAAAAACACAATTGCTAGCGATCAAACAATTGCGATTAGAATTGTACAAGATGACTTTTGTAGAAAATTGATTAAAAGATTTGGAAAACCAATAGTGTCTACATCTGCAAATGTAAGTGAAGAATCAACTCCAAAATCATTTTCAGAAATAAGCAAACCAATTTTGGATGGTGTAGATTATATAGTAAATTTGCATCAAAATAAAGTGAATACAAAATCATCAACGATATTAAAGATTGATGGAAACACTATTCAAGTTTTAAGAGCGTAATATACATGCATAAGCAATTCTATAAAGAAGCAATTTCATCAGAAATTTTTAGCGTAATCACACAAGCATCAAAAGAATTAGAGGTAGAATCCTATGTAATTGGTGGTTTTGTTCGCGATTTTTTACTAAAAAGAGGTGACGTAAAAGATATAGATATTGTTGCTGTTGGAAGCGGTATAAAACTAGCAGAAAAAGTAGCTTCGTTATTGCCAAATAAACCAAAAGTTCAGGTTTTTAAAACGTATGGAACAGCAATGTTGCGTTTTAATGATGTAGAAATTGAGTTTGTTGGTGCAAGAAAAGAATCTTATACAGAACATAGTAGAAATCCAGAAGTATCTGAAGGAACTTTACAAGACGATCAAAATAGAAGAGATTTTACAATTAATGCGTTGGCGTTAAGTTTAAATGAAGCTAATTTTGGTGAATTATTAGATCCTTTTAATGGAATAGTAGATTTAGAAAATAAGATTATTAAAACGCCTCTAAATCCAGATATTACGTATTCTGATGACCCGTTAAGGATGATGAGAGCAATACGATTTGCATCTCAGTTACATTTTAAAATTGAAGAAAACTCGCTTTCTGCTATTACTAAAAATGCAGATAGACTTAAAATTATTACCAGAGAAAGAATTATTGATGAGTTGAATAAAATTATGCTTTCAGTAACGCCTTCTAAAGGATTCTTGTTATTAGAAAAAACAGGTTTATTGCCACAAATTCTTCCAGAATTAATGGCTTTAAAAGGTGTAGAGGAAGTAGAAGGACAGAAACACAAAGATAATTTTTATCATACCTTAGAAGTTGTAGATAACATTTCTGAAAACACAGATGATGTTTGGTTGCGTTGGGCAGCTTTATTACATGATATAGGAAAAGCACCAACAAAAAGGTTTAGTAAAAAAGTTGGTTGGACTTTTCATGGTCATGAATTTGTAGGTTCTAAAATGGTGTACAAATTATTTAAGAGATTAAAAATGCCTTTGAATAATAAGATGAAGTTTGTTCAGAAAATGGTGTTGTTAAGTTCTCGTCCAATTGTTTTAGCTACAGATGTTACAGATTCTGCAGTAAGAAGATTGGTTTTTGATGCAGGAGAAGATATCGATTCTTTAATGACACTTTGTGAAGCAGATATTACTACTAAAAATCCTAAGAAATTTAAACGTTATCATCAAAACTTTGATTTGGTTCGTTCTAAAATTAAAGAAGTAGAAGAAAGAGATCATGTTCGTAATTTTCAACCACCAATTACTGGAGAAGAAATTATGACCGCTTTTAATCTAAAACCATGTAGAGAAATTGGTCAGATAAAAGAAGCAATTAAAGAAGCTATTTTAGATGGAAAAATACCAAATGAGCACCAAGCTTCTTATGATTTTATGCTTCAAAAAGGAAAGGAATTAGGTTTAGTTCATTAAAAATTATGCCTAAAAATTAGTCCTATTGAACCGTAATTGGATATAGAATTAAAGCTATGACTATAATTTATACCTATTGAATTTTTTTTATTGTATTCAAAAAGTAATCTTAATTTTACAGGAAATGAAATTCCATTTAAAGTTAATTTGTCAATAGATTCATCTGGTTTGTTTTCGATAAAGCTAAATTCATCATTCCATGTTATAAACGAATACTTCTTTGTGTATTTTTCTATAAAATAACCAATTCCAACAAAAGACTCTAAGCTAAATCTTTTATAAATTTTAAAATTTCTACCGTAGGAAAAACTTATTTGTTTATTATCTCTATCAGTTTTATTATTTATAAAAGCAAATAATCAAGGAAAAGTACCATCTACAGATAATAGAAAGAGGTTTTTATTGTAATTTGTAATTAGGGAAAAATCTGTGTAAAAACTTGAATATAAATCTTTCCCTTTATTAGGTTGATAGTTACCAATAGAAACAGATAATGATTGAAGTTGTAGTTTGTTTTCTTGTGAATTAATATTTTGGTATACGAGAGTAATTAATAATAAAAATATTATTTTTTTCATAGCAGTAAGTTTTTTTAATTAAAAATACAAAATATTATTAACTTAAACTCTGCATAGTAACCAATTTAAAATACTCACTTTTTTTAGCAAGTAACTCTTCATGTTTACCTTGTTCAACAATTTTACCTTTTTTCATAACTACAATTTTATCTGCTTTTTGAATGGTAGATAACCTGTGTGCAATTACTAAAGAAGTTCTGTTTTGCATCATTTTTTCTAAAGCAACTTGTACTAATTGCTCCGATTCTGTATCTAAAGCAGAAGTTGCTTCATCTAAAACCATAATTGGAGGGTTTTTAAGAACTGCTCTTGCAATAGATAAACGTTGCTTCTGTCCACCAGAAAGTGTGTTTCCACTATCTCCAATATTAGTATTGTATTGTTCTGGTAAGTCTTTTATAAATTCATGAGCATTTGCAATTTTGGCAGCTTCTAAAATAGCTTCATCTGTAGCATTTTGAGTTCCTAATTTTATATTATTTGCAATGGTATCATTAAATAAAATAGATTCTTGAGAAACAATACCCATTAAACCTCTTAAAGATTTTTTTGTAATGTCTTTAATATTGTTCCCATCAATAAGAACATCGCCTTTGTTTACATCATAAAAACGAGTAATTAAGTTAGCTAAGGTAGATTTTCCGCTTCCAGATTGTCCAACCAAAGCAACAGTTTCTCCTTTCTTTATTGTCAGAGAAAAATCATTTAAAACATAGTCATCTTTATATTTAAAAGAGATGTTTTTAAATTCAATTTCATTAGAAAAATCTTCTTTTACAATTGCGTTTTCCTTGTCCTTAATATCGTTTTCAGTATTTAAAACTTGCATAATTCTTTCTGCAGAAGCTTCTCCTTTCTGAATTTTATAATATGCAGTCGTAATTAATTTAATCGGATTTAAAACGGTGTAAAACAAAACAATGTAACCAAAAAATTCATCTGGTTGTAGTTGACTAGTTTTTGATAAAACCTCTGAACCTCCATACCAAAGAATAGCTATAATAGTTGCAGAACCTAAAAACTCACTCATAGGTGAGGCTAATGTTTGTCTATGAAAAACACTTGTAGTTAAGTTCTTAAACTTTTTTGTAGAATCGTTAAACTTAGATTCTATGATATTCTCTGCATTAAAACCTTTTATAATTCTTAAACCTGTTAAAGTTTCTTCGATGAATGATAAAAAATTACCGGTTTCTTTTTGAGCTTTTTCAGATTTTGCTTTTAGTTTTTTACTAATCGATGAAATGATAAAACCAGAAACTGGTAATAAAATAAACACAAATAGCGTTAATTTTAAGCTCATAAAAAGCATTATTGCAATTGCAATAATTACTGTTAAAGGCTCTCTAACAATTGTTTCAATAGATGTTAGAATAGAAACTTCAACTTCTTGCACATCGGCTGTCATTCTTGCAATAATATCTCCTTTTCTTTTTTCTGAAAAGTAGGAGATAGGTAAAGTAACAATCTTATGATACATTTGGTTTCGTAAATCTCTTACGATTCCTGTTCTTAAAAAAGTTATGGAATATGAAGCTAAGTATCTAAAAAAATTTTTTAGAAAGAATAATGACAACGCTAATAAGCAAATGAATAAAAGTGTTTTTATATTTCCTTCTGTTTCAATTTTTTCAGATATAAAGTGATAAAAGCTATCTCTTAAAAAGCCACCCAGTTTTGTAATTCCTTCATAAGTAGGTTTTACAGTAACTTTATTTTCTGTGCCAAATAAAATACCTAACACAGGAATAAAAGCTAAAACGGACATTACATTAAAAATGGCGTACAAAATATTGAAAACCACATTTAAAATGGTGAATTTTCTGTATCCCTTTTCGTATTTTAAAATGTCCTTAAAGAAACTCATTAATTCAGTTTCATTTCTTTTATAATTCTCTGAATTTTAGCATCTAATTCTGCTTCAACAGATAATGCATTTTCTTTTGAATCTAAAGAAGAATTCACACTGAAATAAAATTTTATTTTTGGTTCTGTACCACTAGGTCTTGCAGCAATTCTTGTCCCTTTTTCTGTTTGATAAATCAACACGTTCGATTTAGGTAAATCGATTTTAGTTTCATCACCAGAAATTAAGTTTTTCTTAACTGAAGCATCATAATCAGAAAGAGTGGCAACTTTTTCTCCATCAATTTCTGTTAAAGGATTGTTGCGCATGTCACTTAACATTTGCTTAATCTCTGCAGCTCCATTCATTCCTTTCTTTGTAATAGAAATTAAATGCTCTTTATAGAAAGTGTTTTTTACATATATGTTTAGTAATTCTTCATAAAAAGAACTTCCATTTTGTTTTGCAAAAGCTGCAACTTCACAAGCTAACAAAGTTGCTGTAACAGCATCTTTGTCTCTCACAAAATCACCAACCATATATCCAAAACTTTCTTCACCACCTCCAATAAAATCAAGCTCAGGAAAATCTCTTACCATTTTTGCTATCCATTTAAAACCGGTTAAACCAACCTTAGTTTCAACGTTATAACTAGCAGCTACATCATTTACCAATTCTGTAGAAACTATTGTAGATCCTACAAACTGTTTTCCATTAATTTTACCTTCTTCTTTCCATTTTTTAAGTAAGAATTCAGTCATTACAACCATAGTTTGGTTTCCATTCATCAACTTCATATTTCCATCTAAGTCTCTAACAGCAACACCAAGTCTATCACAATCTGGGTCAGTACCAATAACAATATCTGCACCAATTTTATTTGCTAAATCGGTAGCCATTTTTAATGCTTCTGGCTCTTCTGGATTTGGAGATTTTACAGTAGGAAAGTCTCCATTAGGAACTCTTTGCTCTTCCACTATATGAACGTCGCTGTAACCTGCTTTAGCTAATGCATCTGGCACAGAAACTATTGATGTACCGTGTAATGAAGTAAATACTACTTTTAGTTTTTTTCTATCTATATCATTTGATAAAGATCCGTTTTTTACAGCACCATCTATAAAGGCATCATCTACATTTTTACCTATAACTTCAATTAAATCTTCTTTAGCGTTAAAGTTAATTTCAGAAAAATCTAGAGAATTTACATTTCCAATGATTCCACTATCATGAGGAGGAACTATTTGTCCACCATCTGACCAATATACTTTATAACCATTATATTCTGGCGGATTGTGAGAAGCTGTTAAAACAATACCAGCATCACATCCTAAATGGCGAACTGCAAAAGAAAGTTCTGGAGTTGCTCTTAAATCTTCGAATAAAAAAACTTTTATATTATTTGCTGATAAAACATCAGATACAATTTTTGCAAACTTTTTACTATTGTGTCTACAATCGTAAGCGATTACAACTTTTATCTCTTCTTTTTTTACGTTATCTATTAAATAATTAGACAAGCCTTGAGTTGCTCTTCCAAGAGTATATTTGTTAATTCTGTTGGTTCCTGCTCCCATAACACCACGCATTCCACCAGTTCCAAATTCCATATTTTTATAGAACCTGTCTGCTAAATCATCAGGATTATTATTGATTAATTCTTGGATTTCTGTTTGAGTTTCAGCATCAAAAGTTGATGTTAGCCATAGTTTTGCTTTGTCTAAAATTTCTTGCATAGCTTTAAGATTATGTTGTTTAATAGAAATACAAATATACTATTTAGAAATTGAGTTTTTCTTTAATTGTATAGTGTTTTTCGTTGCTTTTTGTTTTTATTATGAGTTCTCCTATAAATCCTGCTAAAAATAATAAAGTTCCTAAAATCATAGAGGTTAAGGCAATATAAAACCAAGGATTATCAGTAACTAAAATAGTTTTTATTCCGTTATAGACTTTGTATAATTTGTAAATTCCGATATAAAAGGCAGAGGTTATACCAAAAAGAAACATTAAAGTTCCCCAAAGGCCAAAAATATGCATGGGTCTTTTTCCGAATTTTGACAAAAATGAAATGGTAATTAAGTCTAGAAAACCATTTATAAATCTGTCCATTCCAAACTTTGTTTCCCCATATTTTCTTGCTTGGTGTTGTACTACTTTTTCACCAATTCTATTAAAACCTTCATTTTTAGCAAGAACAGGAATATATCGGTGCATTTCTCCACTAACTTTTACTGTTTTTATTACTTCATTTTTATAGGCTTTTAAACCACAATTAAAGTCATGTAATTTTAAGCCTGAAGTTTTACGTGCAGCTGCATTAAATAATTTTGAAGGAATATTTTTAGTGATAACATTATCATAACGTTTCTTTTTCCAGCCAGAAATAAGATCGAAATGTTCATCAACTATTAAATTATAAAGTTCTGGAATTTCTTCTGGATTGTCTTGTAAATCAGCATCCATAGTAATTACAACACGTCCTTGAGCAAGCTCAAAACCAGCGTCTAATGCCTGGCTTTTTCCATAGTTTTTTTGAAAACGAATTCCCTTTACAGGTTTATTTTCTTCGGATAGTTTTTCGATGACTTCCCAAGAAGTATCTGTACTACCATCGTCTATAAAAATTATTTCATATAAATAACGATTGGATTGCATAACTTTTGCAATCCAATCGTGTAATTCTTGTAATGATTCCTCTTCGTTTAGAAGTGGTATAACCACTGAAATATCCATGTGTTTTTTTTATGAAGTATTAAGTTTATAAACTAAACACTTAGTATTTTTTAATAGGTTTCTTCTTCAGATTTTTTCATAATTGCTGCTGCAATTGCAGAAACTACAAAACCTCCAATAGCACTTCCAATAATTCCCATTGCTGCCATTATTGCTGGTGATTGAAACTTCTTACTCATTTCATTAGCTGCTTCAATTTGATCTTCAGTCATACCTTGATCTAAAAACTTTTGGTTTTGAACTTCCATAATTTGAGACATAAATTCTGGCTCAATAAAATTCATAAAAACGTAATTGTAAATTACACCAATTAATGCAGCAACTATAGAAATACCAACACCAATTTTTACACCTTGTCCCCAAGATAAAAAACCACCATTAGCATCTTTAAATTGTTTAATTCCGTAAATTATTAATCCAATAAATAAAGCTCCAGATATAACAGAAGTAGACCAATGTGGATCTAAATGTTTACCCATTGCATATAGTACTAAATTAATTAAAACGCTTGCAACACCTAATATTACACCATTATTTACTATAAAACTTTTACTATTCGTTTGATTTTCCATTTTAAAAATTTTGGTTAGTTATACAAATATATTCATTTCATTTAGATAGTTTTTGTTTTTTCTAAAACTTTATAAACTATCAAAACAATTTATTAGTAGTCAGGTATTTAAAAAAGTTACACAAAATTTAATATTTTTTTAATTGCTAAATTAAAAATCTGTTGTAAATTTGCAGCGGCAAGTCCTACACAACTAGCTCCCTTTGAATCCTCCAGGGCGGGAACGCAGCAAAGGTATTAGGTTGTAGCAGTGTGATGTAGGTAGCTTGCCATTTTTTATGTTCTGAAGTTTCGTTCAGAATCACTCTAAATTTACTTCTTAAAATTTAGATTCCTTGCTTTACTTTTATGATATTTGCAGAACTATTAAAGAATTTAGAAATCTACTATTTAAAATTATGATTTTTAGTTGTTTAACCATTCAATATATTTAAAAAGTAATGTCTAAAGTTGTTTTAGTTACTGGTGCTTCTTCTGGAATAGGGAAATCTATTGCTACTTTTTTATCTGAAAAAGGATATAAAGTATATGGTACAAGTAGAAATCCTAAAGAATTAGAAAGGTTTAATTTTGAATTGATTGCTTTAGATGTTTTAAATGTTGAAACCATTGAAAAAGCTACCGATTTTATTATTAAAAAAGAAGGAAGATTAGATGTTTTGGTAAATAATGCAGGAATGGGAATTACTGGTCCTGTTGAAGATACACCTACAGAAGAAATGCGTGCTGTTTTTAATACAAATTTCTTTGGCGCTATAGATGTTATGAAAGCTGTTTTACCACAAATGAGAAAACAAAATTCTGGAACCATTATAAATGTAACGTCTATTGCTGGTTATATGGGATTGCCTTTTAGAGGGTTGTATTCTGCAACAAAAGGTGCTTTAGAGTTAATTACTGAAGCTACTAGAATGGAAGTAAAAAGTTTTGGAATAAACATTGTAAATGTTGCTCCTGGAGATTTTGCAACCAATATTGCTGCAGGACGTTATCATACACCTGTTTTTGAAAACTCTCCTTATAAAGAAAAATACCAAGAGAATTTAGATTTAATGGACAACCATGTAGATAATGGAATGGATCCTATAGAAATGGCAAAAACAGTTTTTAAAATTATAAATACAAATAACCCAAAAGTGCATTATAAAGTTGGTGGTTTTATGGAAAAATTCTCAATTGTTTTAAAAAGAATTTTACCAGATAAAATGTACGAAAAACTATTAATGAATCATTATAAAATATAAAGTTGCCCTGCGTTAGGGATTGAAGTGACATCCTTTTTATTGTCAGTTCGAGTGAATTTGCTTTTTTCTGCAAATTTGTATCGAGAACAAAATAAAAAGATACAACGAAAAGCCCGACCTTTAGGTAACGCCCAAATTATTAATAACACAATATAAATAAATATAATATGAAGTTTTTTATTGACACAGCAAATTTAGATCAGATTAAAGAAGCGCAAGCTTTAGGAATTTTAGATGGTGTAACTACAAATCCGTCTTTAATGGCTAAAGAAGGAATTACTGGTGCAGCAAATATTATTAATCATTACAAAGAAATTTGTGAATTAGTAGATGGAGATGTTTCTGCAGAAGTTATTTCTACAGATTTCGATGGAATGGTAAAAGAAGGAGAAGCTTTAGCAGCTTTAAATCCTCAGATTGTGGTAAAATTACCAATGATTAAAGATGGTGTAAAAGCGTGTAAATATTTTTCTTCTAAAGGAATTAAAACAAACGTAACATTAGTGTTTTCTGCTGGTCAAGCTTTATTGGCAGCAAAAGCAGGAGCAACGTATGTTTCTCCTTTTATTGGTCGTTTAGATGATATTTCTACAGATGGTTTAAACTTAATCGCAGAAATTCGTCAGATTTATGATAATTATGGTTTTGGAACTCAAATTTTAGCAGCTTCTGTGCGTCATACAATGCATATTATAGATTGTGCAAAATTAGGTTCTGATGTTATGACTGGACCTTTAAGTGCAATTGAAGGTTTGTTAAGACACCCATTAACAGATAGTGGTTTGGCTAAATTTTTAGCAGATTACCAAAAAGGAAACTAGTAATAGTTGTTAGTTATTAGTACTTACTCATAACTTTTAAAATAATTATTAGAAGCTATTTCCTGCTTTTCATTATATCTTTTTGCTGAAAAAGCAAAAAGGATGTCATTACAATCAGGGCTAAACTTGTTTAGTAACTTATAGCAAAAATTTAAATCGTTTCTACTTGTTGGCTTTTAGTGTAATTATTAACTAAAAACCAACAAGTAGAAACTTTTAAATCTTAAAAAGATTTAAAACAATGTATCCGAAAAAAGAACTCGCACAAATCGTAATTTCAGCATGTCATCAATTTAATATTGATACTGTTGTTATTTCTCCAGGTTCACGGAATGCTCCTTTAACGGTTGGTTTTTCTAATCATCCAGAAATTGAAACATTAAGTGTTGTAGATGAGCGTTGTGCTGCTTTTTTTGCTTTGGGAATTGCGCAACAAACTCAAAAACCTGTAGCCATTGTTTGTACTTCTGGTTCTGCGTTATTAAATTATTATCCTGCAATTGCAGAAGCTTTTTATAGTAATATTCCGTTAGTAGTAATTTCTGCAGACAGACCAAAACATTTAATTGATATTGGAGATGGACAAACAATTCGTCAAGAAAATGTATTTGAAAATCATATTTTATTTTCTGCAAATTTGATTGAAAACGAGAAGTATAAAACTCGTAATTCTCAATTAATTGGTGAAGCTTTACAAGTAGCAGTTTCTAAAAAAGGCCCTGTTCATATTAATGTTCCTTTTGATGAGCCTTTGTATGAAACAGTAAAAGAATTACAAGATTTTAGTTTTCCTCATATTAGTATGAGTTCTTTAGATAATTCTCATATCAATTTTAATGAATTGTCTAAGATTTGGAATTCATCAACTAAAAAAATGATTTTAGTTGGCGTAAATTATCCAGACGAAGAATTGAATAAATTAATAGAACTTTATGCTGAAGATACGTCTGTTTTAATATTGACGGAAACAACATCAAATTTAAATCACGAAAAAACTATAAATTCTATAGATCAATTAATTTTTTCTTTAAATGATACACAGTTTAAAGAATTACAACCAGAAGTTCTAATCACTTTTGGAGGAATGATAGTTTCTAAAAAGATAAAACAGTTTTTAAGAAAATATCAACCAATACATCATTGGAATATTGATGAGCAAAAAGCTACTAATACGTTTTTCTGTTTATCAGAATTTATACAAACAAAACCTGTAGATTTCTTTACAAATTTTAGAAAGCATATTTCTAAAATTGATGCTGATTATCAGCAGAAATGGTTGCTATTTCGTGATGAAAAACGTGTAAAACATCAACATTATTTAGAAAAAGCTACACATTCTGATTTTAAAGTTTTCGAACAAGTTTTAGAAACCGTTCCAAACAATAGTTTGTTACAAATTAGTAATAGTTCTATTATTAGATATGCTCAATTATTTAATGTAAATAATACGTTGCAAGTCTTTTGTAATAGAGGAACAAGTGGAATTGATGGAAGTACAAGTACAGCAATAGGAGCTGCATTTGCATCAAAAAATCAAACTGTTTTTATAACGGGAGATTTAAGTTTTTTCTATGATTCTAATGCACTTTGGAACAATAATATTGCAAAGAATTTTAGAATAATATTGATTAATAATTCTGGAGGAGGAATTTTTAAAATAATTCCTGGACCAAAATCAACAAATGCTTCAAAATATTTTGAAACGCCACATTGTTTAACAGCAGTACATTTATGTAAAATGTATGCCTTCGATTATAGAATGGCTCATTCTACAGAAACAGTAAAAGAACAGCTAGAAGGTTTTTATGAATCATCAGAAAAACCAAAAATTTTAGAAATATTCACGCCAAGTGAAGAAAATGATTTAATTTTAAAAGAATATTTTAAATATATACAATAATGGATTCAGAAGAGAACTTTATAGAAGAAGATAATTTACAAGAAGGAGAAGATAATTCTCAAGAGCAAGACATGTACTTGAAGGAAGGAGATAAAGTTAACTTAGTAATTGAAACTGAAACAGGTTTAGGTTACACGGTTTTAATTAACGAAGAATTTGACGGTTTACTTTTTAGAAGTGAAGTTTTTCAGGAGTTAGAAGAAAATATGGAAGTTACTGGGTATATTAAAAATATACGTGAAGATGGTAAAATAGATGTTTCTCTTCGTCCACAAGGTTTTAGAAATGTTATTGGTTCTGATGTAGATAAAGTTTTACAGAGATTAAAAGATAGTAGAGAAGGTTTTATTTTAATAACTGATAAGAGTTCGCCAGATTCTATTCGTTTTCATATGAAAATGAGTAAAAAAGCATTTAAAAAGGCAGTTGGTAATTTATATAAACAAAAAATAATAAATATAGAGTCTGATAGAATTGTGTTACTTAAAAAGTAGTACAATGCAGTCTTTAGTCAGTTTTTTAATACATAATCATTTTTTTATAATTTGTATAATTTAAATTTGCTAACTGCTAACTGCTAACTGCTAACTGCTAACTGCTAACTGCTAACTGCTAACT
>CBDUHF010000062.1:0-14205 GCA_965367085.1 uncultured Polaribacter sp. | reverse complement strand
GGAATTAATAAATCTAACGGGAAATATATATTTCCATTAGATTCAGATGATTATATACATAATACATTTGTAAAAAAAGCTGTTTTAAAGTTAGAAAGTGACTCCAAAATTGAAGTTGTGTACTCACAAGTAATAAATTTTGGTGAAAAGAATGGACTTTTTAAGTTACAGGATTATTCTCTTGAATATTTACTTTTAAAAAATTGTATTGTAGCTTCTGCTTTTTTTAGAAAAGAAACGTATGATAAAGTTGGAGGATATTGTAAAGATTTAAAATTTTTAGAAGATTGGGACTTATGGATATCCCTTTTAAAAAATGGAGGAAAAGTATTTAGAATAGAAGAACCTTTATTTTTTTATAGAACAAGAAAATCGGGGTCATTAATTAATAATATATTTAATGATTTAGATTCATATAAAAAACATCATGACATTATTTTTAAAAGACATTTAGATGCATTTTTAAAACATAAAGGGAACCCTTTCTTAATAGAAAGAGAAAGATTAGAGTTATTAAAAAATCAAGAAAGGATGCAAAGAAATATTATATATAAAACATATCTATTCATTAAGAAAGTTATTAAAAGGGTATGATACATTTATCAGTAATAATTTTATCAAAAACAAATTCTAACCATATATATAATACAACCATGAATTGTATTATATCTTTGGTAGATTCTGAAGATTTTAATAGTAGTTTCAAATTAGAAATTATACTTGTGGAAAGTAATGCAAATTATTTAAAAGACTTTCAATTTCCTGAATTTGTAAAAGTAATAGTTCCAAATACTGATTTTGGATTTCATAAATTTTTAAACATAGGAGTTAAAGAAGCTAATGGAAATTTTATCGCATTATGTAATAATGACTTAATTTTTCATAAACATTGGTTCACAGAAATATTAAAAATAGACATAAAAGAAAAGGTGTTTTCATCTTTTAGCCCTATAGACCCAAGGAAAGAAATAGGTAGATTCACTAATTCTTTTGATGAAGGATATAAAGTAACACAACAAATTAAAGGTTGGTGTTTGGTTTGTAAAAAAGAAATGTTTAATAAATATAAATCATTAGATGAAAATTTTAAGTTTTTTTATTCAGATAATGATTATGCATTATCTTTACTTTTTTATAATCTAAAACATGCTGTTGTTTCAAGTTCTCATGTTTCTCATTTGCATAAAGTAAATAGTTCAGAGTCCGTTAAGAAAAAAGATGACTTTTTTGAAGAAGTAAAAATTAATCAAAAAATACCAAAACAATTATATCAACCAAACTTAAAATGGATTTTAAATAATAAAAGAGTACTTTTTGATTATATGACTTATTATGAAAAATGGGGAAATACAAATTCTACTTATAGAGCAAAAAGATATGCCTTAAAATTAAATAATTTAGGTTTAAACCCATTGGTTAAATTGATGTTTATAATTAAAAGAAAATTTAAACTGTAAACCTTGTAATATGAATGTAATTAAAACTGTTTTAATGTCTACAGCTTCTTTACCTCATGAGGGGGTAGCTAGTTGGACAACAGAGTTAAATTATTTATTAAGTAAAGAAAATAATTTAGATTATATAATTGGCCCCAAATCTAATATTAAAATAAAAAAACCAGTTCAAATTTTTATTGAAGAGTTAAATTTATTAGATAAATTTAAAGGGAAAATTAACTATAATAATAGATTTAATCCTTACCTAAGATCATTAAAAAAAGTTTTAAAATTAGAAAAAAAAATCATTCTTCAAGTAAAAGATAATTTTGGTTTGTTAAAAGCAGTTCTTTGTTTTATAGAAAAACAAAAATTAAGAAAAAGAATTTATTTACAATATCATTACCATGGATTTTCTCCATTTACTTTAGAAGAAAAAATACTGTCACAAATTGATGAATTAGTTTTATTAACTGAAGATTCATATAATAAGATAAAAAATACTGTTGATTCTTTTCCATTAAGAGTTAACATTAATAACGATGGAGTAGATTCAGATAAATTTAAACCTGTTGATAAAATAACAAAGCAAAAATTAAGAACTAAATTTGGGTTAGGATCAGAAAAATTAATTTTTATTTGGTGTTCACAAGATAGAGAAAAGAAAGGGTTAGATATTATTTTAGAAGTTTGGGAAGAATTATATCTAAAAATAGATCATATTGAATTATTAGTTTTTGGGGTCCAAAAAAATATCGACATAAAAGGAGTTAAAATTATGGGTCTAGTTCCCAATGGTTCACTTGTACAATTTTATCAATTGTCAGATTTTTATTTATTTCCTACACTATGTCAAGAAGGATTTGGTTTAAGTTTAGTCGAAGCATTAAAATGTGGTAGTTATTGTATTGCAGCTCAGAATGGTTCAACAAATTATATTCTTAATAATGGAGAGTATGGAGCATTAGTTTCTTTCCCCAATTTTATATCTTCTTGGGTCAAAATAATTCTAACTTCTATTGAAAAATATGAAAAGAATAATAGAGTAAATTTATTTTTAAAAAAGACACCAAATAATATTTATGATATAAAAGATTGGTTCTTAAGATATAATGAAAATATAAATGAAGCCAAAAAGTCTTTTAAACATAGGTACTATATTAAATAATTATGAAAATACTTTTTGTTTGTTTACAGTATATTCATGCAGCTAGATGGATTAATCAATTAAAAGAATCCGGGCATGAGATTTATGTTTTTGATTGTTTGGACAAGTCAATAAACCAAGACCTATTATGGACAAACTACATAACAAATTGGTCCAAAAGAAAGTTGCCAAAAATTAAAGGAGAATATTTTTTAGAAAAAAAAGTTCCAAAATTATTTGAAAAAATAGAACCTTTTTTAAAAATTACAGCTTCAGAAAAATTAAATGAAATTATAAAAGTTATTCAACCAGATTTGGTGCATACCTTAGAGATGCAATCACAAACTTATCCATTATTAAAAGTTAGAAAAAAAAACAATTTTAAATGGGCATATTCTTGTTGGGGAAATGATATCTATTATTATAAAAATTTAGCTTTACATAAAAATAAAATAATCGGTTGTATTAATGGGATTGATTTTTTTTTTTTAGAATGTGAAAGAGATAGAAAGTTAATAAAATCTATAAACTCTAAAGCGAATGTTTTAGGCACAAAATTTCCTGGTGGTGGTGGTTATTATATTGAAAATTATATAAAATATATAAAAAATATAAATGACAGAAATTTAATAATAATTAAAGGGTATCAACATACTTTTGGAAGATCTTTAAGGGTTTTAGAAGCTTTAGAATTAATTATTGATAAAATTAGGGACTATAAAATTTATGTGTATTCCGCACATACGATTGTAATTGAAAAAATAAAATTTTTAAATAAAAAACACAACATTAATATCAAATACTCTTCTAGAAATAATGAATTGACCCATATAGAATTATTAAAGAAATTTGGACAAGCAAAAATAGCAATAGGAAATAATATTTCTGATGGTATTCCAAATACTTTAATAGAAGCTATGATTTTAGGAGCTTTTCCAATTCAGTCCAATCCAGGAGGAGTTTCAGAAGATTATATTGAACAAGGAATAAATGGCTTGTTAATTAATAAACCAGAAGATCCAAAAGAAATAGCTATAAAAGTAATTACTGCACTAACAGATACTCCTTTAATAGCGCGCGCTTTTGATATAAATCAAAAAATTGCTAAAAAATTGGAATTTAAAGTTGTTAAAAATAGGGTTTTGGAAGCATATTCTAAAATACAAGAAGAAATATGAAAAAGATATTATTTATAGTAAATCAAGGTTTGATTTCTTCCAATTCAAACGGTGGATCATCTGTATATTATAGTCATTTAGAAATTCTTTATATTGCGGGTTATCAAATAGAATTATTAGCAATACAATGGCAAAATAATGATGTTTTTAATAAAAATGATTATGAAGAGATCAAACCTTTTGTAAAAGAGATTAAAACTTATAAAATTGAAAGTTTAACCCCTAAAAAAAATTTTAATAGATTTTATAATGCGGTTTTTAAACCAGAAGTTTTTGAGTATTATTTTTTAAATAATAAAAACATTTCTTTTTTGCAAAATTATATTTATGATAATAAAATTGATTTAGTTTGGTCAGAATGGCGTTGGGCTGGAATTTGGGCAGGGTATTCTAATCTTAATATACCAGTAATTTACTCTCACCATGATTGGGAGTTTAAATTAGCAAAGCTTAGAAAGAAAAGAACACTTCTTCAAAAATTCCATACATTTCAAAAGAAAAGAGTTGAGTTTAAATTAATAAGAAGGGTTCAAGGTAGTGTAACAGGATCTAATACAGAAGCTAAAGAAATTAAAAATATTTCAAAAAAAGAGGCATTGTACATTCCTACAACTTATAAAGTTGTAAATTCAAAACTTCAACCAAATATCTTACCAAATGTAATTCATTTAGGAGGAATGGAAACAACTGCAAATAGATTAGGTTTAGAACGTTTTTTAGATGTATGTTGGCAAAATATTAAAGAAGATCATCCAAAAGTAAGAATGTTGATTATTGGAAGTTTAAAAAAAGCTTCAAATTCTTTACTAAAAAAATTAAAAGATCCAAATATTAGTTGTTTGGGGTTTGTAAAAGATTTAACAAATGTTTTACATCCAAAAGATATTCATATAATTCCTTGGGAATACAATACAGGCACAAGAACAAGATTACCATTAGTTTTAAATTATCAACAAGTATTAGTAGCCACTAAAGCTTCCGTAAGATGTTATCCAGAAATTACAAATGATAATAGTGTTTTATGTGATGATCTTTCTCAAATGACAACAGAAATTATCAATTTGTATTCTGATAAAGAAAGGTTACATTTGTTAAGTTCTAAAGGAAAAGAAGAGTTTTTAAACACTTTTGTATCCAATAATCAAGTAGGTAAAATTAAAAACTTTATAAATAATTTAAAATGACATTTATTATTGCAGAAATAGCACAAGCACATGATGGTAGTTTAGGAACTGCACATGCATATATCGATGCAATTGCCAAAACTGGATGTGATGCAATAAAATTTCAAACCCATATTGCTGAAGCCGAAAGCAGTATTTATGAACCTTTTAGAATAAAATTTTCTACTCAAGATAAAACTAGAATGGAGTATTGGAAAAGAATGGAATTTAGCTTAGAACACTGGAAAGAACTAAAACAACATTGTGATGAGGTTGGGTTAGAATTTATGAGTTCTCCTTTTAGTAATAAAGCAGTAGATTTATTAGAAGAAGTAGGTGTAAAGCGTTATAAAGTTGGCTCTGGAGAAGTAAATAATTTATTATTATTAGACAAAATTTCTAAAACAGGTAAACCAGTAATTCTTTCATCTGGCATGAGTTCTTATGAAGAATTAGATACAACAGTTTCTTTTTTAGAACAAAGAAATGTTTCCTATTCTATTTTACAGTGTACAACTTCTTATCCTACAACCCCAAAAAAAATTGGATTAAACGTTATTAAAGAACTCAAAGAAAGATATAATGTAACTATTGGTTTTTCTGACCATTCATCTGCTATTGAAACTTGTATTGCAGCAACAGCTTTGGGAGCAGAAATTATAGAGTTTCATGTCGTTTTTGATAAAAACATGTTTGGACCAGATGCAAAATCATCTTTAACAATAGATGAAACTAGTGTTTTAGTTAAAGCCATTAGAAATATAGATATTGCTTTAAATAATCCAATAAATAAAAATGATAATTCTATTTTTAAACCACTTAAAAATATTTTTGAAAAATCTCTAGCAGTTAATAAAACTTTGCCTAAAGGTCATGTTATAAGATTTGAAGATTTAGAATCTAAAAAACCAAATAATTATGGTATTAACGCAAGTGAATATGAGAGGGTTGTAGGGAATACTTTAAAAACCAAAATTGAAAAATGGAGTTTTTTAAAGGATGAAAATTTATCATAGTAGGTTTTTAAAAACTTTTTTTGCTACAAATTAGATAATAATTCACAATAAATTATTTTTTATATTGAAAAAAATCAAACAAATATTAAAGAAAATTTTTAATAAATATACAAAATTAAAAAAACAATTTTCAAACATATATTATATCTCTATTGGTGAAAATTGTTTAACTGATAATATTTTAGAGAGACATAATTTAAAAAGTTTTAGTACTCCATATTCTCATGGAAGAAGTAATATTGATTATGCAATAACTTTGGAAAAAAATAACTATTATAATCTTTTAGAATCAAAATATCTTTTTTATGATTATTTTGGTTCAACTAAAGTTGTTAGAAATAATTATTATTCAAAATCAGAAAATATTTTTCATGAATTTCAACAAAATGGTTTTGAATTCACTCACCATGATGTCATAAATAATAAATCACACATAAAAAGTTATCATAGAAAGGTTCTGAGGATGAAATCTTTCAAAAAAAATAATAAAATAAAATTTTTATATCATTATAGAAGTAATAAATATAGAGATCTAAAATTAATTATAATTAAAGGTCAAGAGTTTTTAAGTTATTATCAAAAAAGAAATATAAAATGCGAATTTATTTTTTTTTCACAAAATATTATTTCAAATAAAGAGGAAAGGAAACTATTGAAAATTCACGATTCAAATAATATAAAAGGTTATATTTTAAATACATTGGAAGTTTGGACTGGAGATGATTTAGATGTTTTTTGGGCAAGAAAAGATGATGATTTATTTAGCTTAATGATAAAAGAAATAAAATAATTTTAAAAGAGTGTTTTATTTCTTATTATCAATAAATGAAAAAATATGGAAGAAGTTTTGAAGTATAATATATTCATATATTGGGAAAATAAAAAAGGTAGTAAAAGACCAAAATATTTAGAAGACCGTTTAAAAACTCTAAAAAAGCACAACAATAATGTTATATTAGTAACACCATCTAATATAAAAAAATATGTTCCAGAAAATATAATTAATAAGAAAATTTGGAAGCTTGACCTTATAGCACAAAGGGCAGATTATTTCAGAGTTTTATTATTAAATTTTAATGGTGGTTTATGGTTAGATTTTGATACAATTTGTTTTGCTAATTTTTCGAAATTGTTGTCAAAATTAGAAGAATATGATTTATTGTTTCATTCAGAACAGTTTTTTGCATCTCGAAAAGGGTTATTTAATAAGTTGATACAAGAAATAGATAATAAACTTAACACTTCTATTAACAATAAATATTTATTGAAACAAAAAGTAAAATTTTATTTAAATAAAATTTTACCTTTTAAAAATTTTGATTATCGGATTAAACCTTTTAAGTGGACAGAAATAGGTATGGATTTACTTAAAAATCATATAAATAATTATAATATTTATAAAATTCCGGAAGATTATTTTGCTCCCAAAATAGAATATAAATGGGAGAAAAAATATAGTAATATCATTTTTTCAGAAACTGTTGAAATAAATAATTTTATTAAAAAAAATCAATTAATTTTAAAGTTATATAATTCAGGTTATTCAAAAGAAGAATTAAAGGTGTTAAATAACCCCAAAGAGGATATTTTATTTAATAAATTAATAAATTACTCTTTAAGCTAAAAATATATAATGAATATCAGAAAAATATGTGTAGTAATTACTGCAAGACCCTCATATAGTAGGATAAAAACAGCTTTATTAGCAATAAAAAAACATCCAAAATTAGAATTGCAATTAGTAATTGCTGGTTCTGCTTTATTAGGTAGATATGGTTCAGCCGTAGATTTCATTGAGAAAGATGGTTTCACTATTAATGCTAAGGTTTTTATGGTTTTAGAAGGGGAGAACAAAACAGCCATGGCAAAAACTACAGGTTTGGGCGTAATGGAGTTGGCAAATGTTTTCTATAACTTAAATCCAGATGCTGTAATAACGATTGCAGATCGTTTTGAAACTATTGCTACATCAATTGCTGCTGCTTATCAAAATATACCTTTAATTCATATTCAGGGAGGAGAAGTTACTGGGAATATAGATGAAAAAGTTAGACATGCAAATACAAAACTTGCAGATGTTCATTTAGTATCTTCAGAATCAGCAAAAGAAAGAGTTATTAAAATGGGTGAACATGAAGAATTTGTAATAAATACAGGTTGTCCATCAATAGACCTAGCAAAAGAAATAGAAATAAAACCTGAATTGGATTTTGACCCAATAAAAAAATATGGTGGAGTAGGTTTTGAATTAAATTGGCAAAAAGAAGGCTATCTTGTTGTAATGCAGCATCCCGTAACTACTGAGTATAAAGCTGCAAAAGAAGATGTTTTAAAAACATTGGAAGCAATAACAGAACTTAATATTCCAACTTTTTGGTTTTGGCCAAATGTTGATTCAGGTTCAGATGGAACTTCAAATGGAATTAGAACTTTTAGAGAACAAAGAAACCCAAAGAATATCCATTTTTTTAAGAACATGGAGCCTTTAGATTTCTTAAAACTTTTAAAAAACAGTAAGTGTTTAATAGGTAACTCTAGTGTTGGTATCAGAGAGTGTTCATATTTAGCAATACCAGTTGTTAATATTGGTACACGTCAAAATAAAAGAGATAGAGGTAGTAATGTTAAAGATATTAACTACAATAAAGAAGAAATTATTAAAGGAATTTCTGATCAAATTATTAATAAAAACATCAAACAATCTCATATTTATGGTAATGGTTTTGCGGGGGAAAAAATAGCAGAAGTACTATCTAAAATTAAACTTAACTTTCATAAAACAATTTCTTATTAATGAAAATCTTAGGAATTATTCCAGCAAGAGGAGGGTCTAAAGGAGTTCCTGGAAAAAATATAAAGTTACTTGGTAAAAAACCATTATTACAATATACTTCTGATGTTGCGTTAAAGTCTAAATTTTTAACAAAAACAATTTTAAGTTCTGATGATGATTTAATTATTGAAGTTGCAAATAAATTAGGGTTAGATGTACCATTTAAAAGGCCCTCTAACTTATCCGAAGATAAATCTCCTACTTTACCAGTTATAAAACATACTTTAAATTTTTTTAAAGAACAAAATGAAACTTTTGATGCCGTTTGTTTATTACAGGTAACAAGTCCATTTAGAACTGTTGATTCTTTAGATAGAGCTTTAGAAAAATTTATTAATAAAAATACAGATTCTTTAATATCTGTATTAGAAGTGCCACATGAGTATAATCCTCATTGGACCTTTCAAGAAAATAAAAAAGGGAGTTTAGTTATTTCTACAGGAGAAAATGAAATAATTTCAAGAAGACAAGATTTACCAAAAACCTATCACAGAGATGGTAGTATTTATATTACAAAAACGAAGGTGATTTTAGAAAAGAACTCTTTGTATGGCGGTTCTATTTCTTACATAGAGTCTTCTAAAGATTCTTATGTAAATATTGACACTTTAAAAGATTGGAAAAAAGCAGAAATAATGCTAAAGAATTTTTATTAGTATGTGTGGCATAGCAGGAATTATAAATTTTTCAAAAGAAATAGATGAAAATTTAATGTTTAGAATGTTAGATATTCAAAAGCATAGAGGTCCAGATTATAAAGGTTTTTATAATGGAGGAAAAATATTTTTAGGGCACAATAGGTTATCAATAATAGATTTATCCGAAAAGGCAAATCAACCTTTTAAAGATTATTCTAATAGGTATATAATTGTTTTTAATGGTGAAATTTATAATTATATTGAATTAAAAAAAGAAATAGATTATAATTTTAAAACAACTTCTGATACTGAAGTTTTACTTGCTGCATATTTAAAATGGGGTAAAGATTGTTTACACAAATTAAACGGAATGTTTTCTTTTGCAATTTGGGACACTAAAGAAGAAGTACTTTTTGCAGCAAGAGATCGTTTTGGAGTAAAACCTTTTTTTTACTGTCTCTTAGATGATACTTTAGTTTTTTCATCTGAAATAAAAGCAATTCACGTTTTTGGAGTCCAAAAAAAACCAAATAAAAAAGTTTGGGCAAATTATCTATGTTTTGGTAGTTATGGAATGCCTAATGAAACTTTTTGGGAGTCTATTTATCAATTACCAGGAGGAAATTATTTAGAATATTCAAACAAGAATTTACAAATAAATAAATGGTACTTTTTTGAAAAAGAGGTCAAAAAATATAAAGAAAAATTAACTTACAAAGAAGTAAAATCTAAGTACACAAAACTTTTAAAAGAAAGTATTTTACTGCGTTTTAGAGCAGATGTGCCTGTAGGTTTTAATTTAAGTGGAGGTCTAGATAGCTCTGCATTGTTAGCTTTTGTAAATCAGCAAGAAAAATACAGTAGTAACATAACAGCATTTACTTTTTATACAGATGATGAAGCTTATGATGAACTACCTTGGGTAGAAGAAATGATTTCGATTACAAAAAACCCACTGATAAAAGTACTTTTAAAAGTAGACGAAGTAGAAAGCCTCTGTAAAAAAATCACATATCATCAAGATGAACCTTTTGGTGGAATACCAACATTAGCTTACTCTAAAATTTTTGAAAAAGCTAGAAAAGAAAATGTGTTAGTTCTTTTAGATGGACAAGGAATGGATGAACAATGGGCTGGTTATGATTATTATCTTAAAAAAGAGGATGATAATATTATTCAAGGCGTAAAAAAAACACCTTTTAAAAAAGAAGTTTTATCTGAAAATTTTTTAAAATTAGCAAAAAAACCTAGGTATCCAAAACCATTTAAAGAGGATTTGTTAAATAAACAATTTAGAGATTTGTTTTATACAAAAATACCTAGAGCTTTGCGTTTTAACGATAGAATTTCAATGGCATACAGTACAGAGCTAAGAGAACCTTTTTTAGATTATAACTTGGTTGAATTTGCTTTTGCACAACCACTAGAGTACAAGATTAAAAACGGAATTCAAAAAAAAGTTTTAAGAGATATTGTTTCTGAATATTTAAGTGATTCAATAACCTACGCTCCAAAAAGACCATTACAAACTCCACAAAGAGAATGGTTAGGAAATGATTTAAAAGAATTTGTTTCTAAAAAAATACAAAAAATAGAAAATAGTAATTTTTCAAATTGGTTTAAATTGGATGTTTTAAAACAAGAATGGCAAAATTATCAAAAAGGTGAAGCTAATTCTAGTTTTCATATATGGCAATGGTTAAGTTTAGCATTAATTTTAGAAGATAATAGTAATTAATGAAAAAAATACTCATCATATTACCAAGAGGAGAATCTATAAAAAACTTTGTGTATTCTGGTATCACAGATGCTTTAAGAGAGGATTATAAAGTTGTTTTTTTCTCAATAATACCAAACCAAGAAATAAAAGAATATTTAATTTCTAAATGTGATGCGTTTCATGAACTAAAAGAGAATAGTTATAGAAATAAATATTCAGAAGAAATTCTAAAAATTTTACAAATAGCACACTTTAAAAAAATAAATTCTGTAACAGGTAATTTAAAGGTTATTAAAGACGATTTTGAAAGTAAAAAAAATAGTAAATCTTTTATTTTAAGAAAAGCTAGAAAAGCATTGGCTTCAATATTCAAAAGTCAAAAAAGTTTACAGAAACTAACAAATTACTTTGTAAAGTCAAATTATAAATCGCCAAATGTTTTAATGTATGAAAGTGCTTTAAAAAACATATCACCAGATTTGGTTTTTAACACCTCACATATTCATAACCAGATATCATTAGACTTAATGTATGCTGTAAAAAAGCTAAATATTAAATCTGTAACTTTTTTATTTTCTTGGGATAACTTAACATCACAAGGAAGAATGATTCCTGATTATGATTATTATTTTACATGGAATAAAAAAATTAAGCAAGACTTATTAAACTTTTACCCTGAAATTAATAAATTTAATGTATTTGTAACAGGTACACCACAATTTGATTTTCATTTTAACAATAACTTTATAAAATCAAAAGAAGAAATTTATGATTTTTTAAAAATACCGAAACAGAAAAAAATAGTTTTATATTCAACAGGAATGGCTTACTACACTCCTAAAGAGCATATAATAGTTAAAGAAATAGAAAGAGTTTTAAAAAAAATTGATGAGAATTTACAATTAGTCGTTCGTATTTATGCAAAAGATGATAATACACAATATTACAAACTAAGAGCACAAAATAAAAATATAATTGTTCCAGATCATTTTTGGGAACTTAACTATCTTACACCAACAATTAAAGATATTACATTGTTTAATAGTTTAATAAATCATTCAATAATAGGTGTAAACGTTGCATCTACAGTAAGTTTAGATTTAGCAGTTTTAGACAAACCGGTAATAAATATTGCTTTTAATCCTCCAGGAGAAAATATTTACCCTAATGATTATGAGAAAATTTATGATTTTGATCATTATAAACCAATCATAGAAAGTGGTGCAATTTCTTTGGTAAAAAATGTATCAGAACTTGAAAACGAAATAAAAAAATATTTAAATAATAGATATTATAAGCAAACAGAAAGAAAGGCTCTTGTAAATAGTTTTTTTGCTGAAGAATTAAAGCAAAATAAAAAAGTAACTTTTGTGAAAGTTTTTAAAACAATTTTAGAAAAATGTTAAAAAAAATTTCTTTAGTAATTTTTAATGAATCTGATTGTATAAAATGGTCTTTTGGTGATAAATTTTCACTAGATTATAATACAGAATCACTTATTAATAATAGAGATCTGATTTTAAATAAAAAATCAGATTTTATTTTATTTTGGGATGCAAAGTACAAACTTCCAAAAGAAAGTGAACTAGAAAATATTTATAATTCAAAAGGAAACTTATGGCATATAGGCTCTAAAATAGGTTTAAAGGATATCCCCATTTTTTTAGATGCAATTCAACCAACTAGTATGTTGCACGTTTCTATAGATAACTCAATTAATCATAGTTCTTGGAAAAGTACATTTAAAGGTTGTTTATTAGAAACTAATGTTTTTAAAGAAATTTCTTTATCTAATTATTCTAATTCATTAGATATTGTTGGTTTAGATTTTGGTTATAAAGCTATGAAATCTGGTGTTTTAACAAGATATTCATCCATACTTTCATCTAATATTATAGAAGAAATAAAACAACCTTTTAATGTAGAAGATGAGTTATTGTTTATTAAGAATAATTTTGATAAAAAAGCATTTTTTTGGAGTTATTTAATAAATTTAAAGAAAGTAAATCCATTTACTTTCTTTAGAATTTTAAAAAATAAAAAAATTGGAAAACTAAATGTTTATAGTCAACCTCTTATTGAAGAAAGCTATAAAGAAAAGGATTTATCAGTCTCTATAGTAATTGCTACGTTAGAACGATATATTTATTTACAAAAAGAATTACACGAATTAAAATTTTTAGAATCAAAAGTTAGAGAAATAATTATAGTAGATCAAACACCAAAAGATAAAAGAAATCAAAATTTTTTAGAAGGTTTTAATGATTTACCTATAAAGTATATAGAAATAGATAAAATAGGTCAATGTACTGCTAGAAACAAAGGAATTGAAAAAGCAACTAGTAAATTCGTTTGGTTTTTAGATGATGATATGGAAGAAATTCCTAGGAACTATTTAAGTAAACATTTAGAAACTATTTATACGTTTAACGCAGATATTTCTTGTGGAGTACCAGATGAAATTGGAACTGATTATGTTGATAGAAGCATCCCGAAGATTGAATTATCTGACGGTTTTCCAACAAATGATGTTTTAGTAAAAAGAGAATTATTGCGAGAAGTTGGTGGCTTTGATGAAAAAATGGATCAATTACAAAGTGAAGATCAAGAAATTGGTTTACGTTGTATTAAACGGGGTGCTTTAAGTGTTAAAAATAATCAGTTAAGAATTGTTCATTTAAGGGCAATTAGAGGGGGGTTAAGAAAAAGTAATGTAAGAAAAATTACATTTGCATCTTCTAGGAAAAATTTATTTCAAAGAAGATATTTACATCATTCTGAAATTTATTTAAACATAAAACATTTTTCCAAAAAGCAAATAAAAAATTCAATTTTTTTAAATATTAGAGGTACCTTTATTGTAAGAGGTAGTTTTTTTAAAAAAATGCTAAAGTTTATTCTAGGTGTTCTACTTTTACCTTATACCATAACTTTATTATTACACAAATATAATTTAGCAAAAAAAATATATAATGAAAAACATACATCCTAATATTCCTAGTCCAAGATTTAAAAATTTACTTTTTTTCGAGTTAAATGGTTGGGTTGGTAGAAACTTTTTTAAACGTAAAAGC
>CBDUHF010000061.1:0-14582 GCA_965367085.1 uncultured Polaribacter sp. | reverse complement strand
AAGAATTAAAAGACATTATGCGTCCGTTATTCCAAAAACATATGGATGATATTATGACTGGTCATTTTTCTAAAACAATGATGGAAGACTGGGCTAATGATGATAAAAACTTATTAGGATGGAGAGCTGCAACAGGAGAAACTGCATTTGAAAAACAACAAGTTACAGATCAAGAAATTTCTGAACAAGAATATTTTGATCATGGTACTTTATTAGTTGCTTTTGTAAGATCTGGTGTAGAATTGGCTTTTGAAGCTATGACAGAATCTGGTATTATAGATGCTTCTGCATATTATGAGTCTTTACACGAAACTCCATTAATTGCAAATACAATTGCAAGAATGAAATTAGCAGAAATGAACCGTGTAATTTCTGATACTGCAGAATATGGATGTTATTTATTCGATCATGCTTGTAAGCCTTTATTAACAGATTTCATGAAGAATGTAAAAACTGATATTATTGGTAAGCCATTCAGTTCAGATAATGGAGTTGATAACCAAGAGTTAATTAGAATTAACGCTATTATTAGAAATCATCCTGTAGAAAAAGTAGGAGCAAAATTAAGAGCTTCTATGACAGCAATGAAAGTGATAAAATCTGCATAATTAAATAAAGATTTTTAATTTTATAAAAACCTGTCAGATATCAAATTCTGACAGGTTTTCTTTTTATATTCGAACCATGAAAACAGAGCAAATCTACTTTCCCAGTTTAGAGAGCGTAAAAGCTGCTTCAAAAAAATTAGAAGGCGTCGCTTACAAAACTCCATTGGATCAAAATAGCAATCTATCTAAAGAATTAAAAGCAACTGTTTTGTTTAAAAGAGAAGACCTACAAGTTGTTCGTTCATATAAAATAAGAGGTGCTTATAATAAAATGTCTTCTTTAAGTAATCATGAAAAACAACGAGGTATAGTTTGCGCAAGTGCAGGAAATCATGCACAAGGAGTTGCTTTATCTTGTAAATTATTACAAATAAAGGGTACTATATTTATGCCATCTCCAACACCAAAACAAAAAATTAATCAAGTTAAAATGTTTGGTGAAGATTTTATTGAAATTGTAATTGAAGGAGATACTTTTGATGACGCTTTTAACGCTGCAAAAAAAGAATGTGATTCTAAAAATAAAATATTTATTCATCCTTTTAATGATGAAAAAGTAATTGAAGGTCAAGCAACAGTTGGTTTAGAAATTCTAAATCAAACCGATAAAAAAATAGACTATGTTTTTGTTCCAATTGGAGGTGGAGGTTTATCATCTGGTTTATCAACGGTATTTAAAGAATTATCAGCAGAAACAAAAATTATAGGAGTTGAGCCAGAAGGTGCACCTTCTATGCTAATATCCATCAGAAATAAAGAAAATACTACTTTAGAAAAAATAGACTCTTTTGTTGATGGAGCAGCAGTAAAACGAGTTGGAGATTTAAATTTTGCTATTTGTATGCAAAATTTAGACGAAGTTATTACGGTTCCTGAAGGAAAAATCTGCCAGACAATTTTAGATTTGTACAACAAAGATGCAATTGTTGTTGAGCCTGCAGGTGCATTGAGTATTGCAGCGTTAGATTTGTTTGCGGATAAAATTAAAGGTAAAAATGTAGTTTGTGTAGTAAGTGGTAGTAATAATGATATTACGAGAACTGCAGAAATTAAAGAAAAAGCACTTTTACATGCAAACTTAAAGCATTACTTCATTGTGAAATTTCCTCAAAGAGCAGGAGCCTTAAAAGAATTTGTAGCAGAAATCTTAGGTCCAAATGACGATATTACACATTTTGAATACACAAAGAAGACTAATAGAGAAAATGGCGCTGCTGTTGTTGGTTTAGAGTTAAAATCAGCAAAAGATTTGGTACCTTTAATTAAAAGAATGAAAGATAGCAATTTCTTTGGCGACTATTTAAATGACAAGCCAGATTTGTTTCAGTTTTTAGTGTAAAAAGCATTTAAATATCCTTAAAAATAAAGAAATCTTCGAAATCCTTTTCGTGATTATAGAAGAATTGTTGGGGTAATTTTGTGTTATTTTTCGTTAATTTGAACTTAGTAGTTTGAATAAAAAAATAATTAATCGAGTTTTTAAATAGAACTTAGATTTTACAATCAATTTATGAAGAAACAATTTACAGATATTCCAGAAGCGTATAAAATCAATTCACTATTACATCAAAAAACATATTTAGTAAGTGGTGAGCTAAAGGAATGGAAAGGTGAAACTACAGAAGTATATTCTACAATTTCATCAACCAAAGAATACAAACCAACTTTATTAGGTACTGTACCAAACTTAACAGGAGATGAAGCATTAGAGGCTTTAAATTCAGCTTACAGAGCATATGATAAAGGTCAAGGTTTGTGGCCAACAATGCGAGTTGTAGATAGAATTGAATGTATGGAGGAGTTTGCAGAGCAAATGAAAACCAAACGTGATGAAGTTGTAAAATTATTAATGTGGGAGATTGGAAAATCGTTACCAGATTCTGAAAAAGAATTCGATAGAACCGTAGAATATATTTACGATACTATTGAAGACTATAAGCAAATGGATAGAGATTCTGCTAAGTTTGAAAAAAATAGTGGAGTTCATGCGCATATTAGACGCGGGCCTTTAGGAGTTGTATTGTGTTTAGGTCCATATAATTATCCTTTAAATGAAACGTTTGCATTGTTGATTCCTGCTTTAATTATGGGAAATACAGCAGTTTTTAAACCTGCAAAACATGGAGTTTTATTATTATCTCCTTTAATGGAGGCTTTTCAAAATAGTTTTCCAGAAGGTGTTGTAAATGTAATTTATGGTAGAGGTAGAGTTTTAGCTACTCCTATTATGAAAACAGGTAAAGTAGATGTTTTAGCATTAATAGGAAACAGTAAATCTGCAAATGCTATTCAGGCAAATCACCCATTTAAAAATAGATTACGTTTAGTTTTAGGATTAGAAGCTAAAAACCCTGGAATTGTTTTACCTGATGCTGATTTAGATTTAGCTATTGATGAATGTTTGTCTGGAGCAACTTCTTTTAACGGACAACGTTGTACTGCGCTAAAGGTATTATATGTTCATGAACATATTGTTGATAAATTTAACAAGCGATTTGCAGAAAGAGTAGATGCTTTAAAGTATGGAAACCCTTGGGAAAAAGGAGTAAAATTAACTCCATTACCAGAACCAGGAAAACCAGCTTATATTCAAGAGTTAATTGATGATGCAACTGCAAAAGGAGCAAAAGTAATTAATAAAAAAGGTGGAAAAACTACAGATAATTATATTTTCCCATCGGTATTATATCCTGTTTCTAAAGATATGAGAGTCTTTCAAGAAGAACAATTTGGTCCAGTAACTCCAATTGTTTCATTTAAAAACATTCAAGAGCCTTTAGATGATATGGCAGATTCTAATTACGGGCAACAAGTAAGTGTTTTTGGTAGTGAAGTAAAAACTTTAGCACCATTAATAGATACTTTAGTTAATTTAGTATGTAGAGTAAACTTAAACAGTGCAGCACAAAGAGGGCCAGATGTATATCCATTTACAGGAAGAAAAGATTCGGCTGTAGCAACTTTAAGTGTGCATGATGCTTTACGTACATTTTCTATTAGAACTTTTGTTGCTTCAAAAGATACTCCTTATAACAATGCTATTTTAGAAGAGTTGTTAGAAAAGAAAACGTCTAATTTTATAAGTACAGATTATATCTTGTAATAAAATTTAAATTTTATAAATAATAAAAAAGCCTCCAATTTGGAGGCTTTTTTTATATAATTTTCTATAACCGCATAAATTTGTTAAAAACCACTAAACTTTAATAGTTAACATAGGTTTCAATGCATTTTTAGATAGGTTTTTGGTAACGCTACCTGTAAATATATGAGACAAACCACTTCTGCCATGTGTACAAAGTGCAATTAAATCTGAGTTTATGTCTTTAGAGAAGTTTAAAATCCCTTTTTCTACAGAAACATCATTATAAATATTTATGGAGTGTTTAGGTAATTTATAATCTTTAATAAAATCTTTTACTTTTTCTTTAGCGTCATGTGTGCTTTCAAAATTTGAAGGAGTATTTACCTTTAATAAATGAATTTTACTGTTAAACTGATTTGCAAAATCAATAAACTTATTAAATACTACTTTATTCTCTTTTTTAAAATTTGAGGCAAAAACTAAATTCTTTAACTTAAATTTTTTATCATCCTTTTTAACAACTATTACAGGTGTGGTTGAGGTTCTTACCACTTTTTCTGTATTAGAACCTATTATTATTTCTTCAAATTCTGTATGCCCTTTTGATCCCATTACAATTAAGTCAGCATTAATTTTAGCTGCATATTGCTGTATGCCTTCAAAAGGATTATTAAGCTTAATCGAGTATTGAACTTCAGTGTCTTCTGGGAAAATTTTATCTTTAAATTTAAGTACACGATCTTTTACTTTTCTTAAATACAACATACTTTCTGGTATGCTAAACTTACTACCTGCACCCATGTCTACAACACCAGTTGGTAGCTCTATTAAATGTAAAAGATAAACTTTACCATTTGATTTTTTAGCAATTCTAGCGGCCATTTTTGCAGCATATTCAGATGTCTTTGAAAAATCGATAGGAACTAATATTTTATTCATCTTTTTAAAAATTTAAATTAAAAAAAACTACATATCTAAAGTTACAAAAAATAATTGAATAAAACTCGTTTTGATATACCATAAACATTTAGTATATTTGCACCGAAAATCACAATAAATGAAGAAATGAAGGGGACCGAAAGTCCCCTCTTTTTATATTTTAAGATGAACGAAACCAAAGTAAAAGATTTTATTGACGAGGCGTTAGCGCTTAATGAGTCATTGTATTTAATAGATTTTGAAATATCTTCTAATAACAAAATTCAAGTTGTTATAGATGGAGATAATGGAGTTCCTCTAAGTGAATGTATTAGAATTAGTAGAAGTGTAGATAATAATTTTGATAGAGAAGAAGAAGATTATTCTCTTGAAGTTTCTACACCAGATATTGCACATCCGTTAAAAGTTAATAGGCAATATTTAAAAAATATCAACAGAATACTAAAAGTAAAAACTTCAGAAGAAGAATTTGAAGGTACTTTAGTAGAAGCAGATGATGAAAAGATAGTTTTAAATTGGAAGGCTAGAGAGCCAAAACCAATAGGGAAAGGAAAAGTTACTGTTAGTAAAGCAGCAACTATTTTTTATAAAGATATTAAAGAAGCAAAAGTTAAGATTGTATTTTAAGCAAAATATATAATGGAAAATATAGCGTTAATTGATTCGTTTTCAGAATTTAAAGATAATAAGAGTATAGACAGAGTAACTTTAATGTCTATTTTAGAAGAAGTTTTTAGAGCTGCCTTAAAACGTAAGTTTGGATCTGATGATAATTTTGATATTATTATCAACCCTGATAAGGGAGATTTAGAAATTTGGAGAAATAGAATTGTTGTTGCAGATGGTTTTTCTGAAGATGATAATGAAGAGATAGAGCTTTCAGAAGCAAGGTTAATAGAACCAGATTTTGAAATTGGTGAAGATGTTTCTGAGGAAGTAAAATTAATAGATTTAGGAAGAAGAGCTATTTTGGCATTACGTCAAAACTTAATTTCTAAAATTTATGAACACGATAGTACAAACATCTTTAAGCATTTTAAAGAATTAGAAGGAGAACTATATAGTGCAGAAGTTCATCATATTCGTCATAACGCAATTATATTGTTAGATGATGATGGTAATGAAATTGTATTACCTAAGAGTGAGCAAATTCGTTCAGACTTTTTTAGAAAAGGAGATTCTGTAAGAGGTGTTATTAAAACAGTAGAATTAAGAGGTAATAAACCTGCAATTATATTGTCTAGAACATCGCCAAGTTTCTTAAATAAGTTGTTTGAACAAGAAATTCCTGAAGTTTTTGATGGTTTAATTACTGTTGAAGGTGTAGCAAGAATTCCTGGTGAAAAAGCAAAAGTGGCTGTAGATTCTTATGACGATAGAATAGATCCTGTTGGAGCTTGTGTTGGTGTAAAAGGTTCAAGAATACATGGAATTGTACGTGAATTAGGTAATGAAAACATAGATGTTATCAATTATACTAAGAATGAACAACTATATATTTCAAGAGCATTAAGTCCTGCAAAAGTAACTTCTATGGAAATAGAAATGTACGAAGAGGAAAAGAATGGTAAAAAAGGACGAGTAAATGTACTTTTAAAACCAGAAGAAGTTTCTAAAGCAATTGGTAGAGGTGGTGTAAACATTCGTTTAGCTAGTGAATTAACTGGTTATGAAATTGATGTTAAGAGAGAAGGATTAGAAGAAGAAGATGTTGAGTTAACAGAATTTGGTGATGAAATTGAAGCTTGGGTAATTAAAGAATTCAAAAACATAGGTTTAGATACTGCAAGAAGCGTATTAGAAACAACTGTTGAAGAATTAGTTAAAAGAACTGATTTAGAGGAAGAAACTATTTTAGATGTTCAGAGAATTCTGAAAGAAGAATTTGAAGACTAATCTAAAAGTTATATAAGAGTATCGTAAAAAAGTATATTTTTACAAATTAAAGGCTAAAAAATAATATATGTCTGAAGGCAAAACAATGAGGCTTAATAAGGTTTTAAGAGAATTAAATATCTCTCTTGATAGAGCAGTAGAATATTTAGGAAGTAAAGGTCATGAAGTAGAAGCAAGACCAACTACTAAAATTTCTGGTGATGTCTATCAAGTCTTACTAGATGGCTTCCAAACAGATGCAAGCAAAAAAGCTGCGTCTAAAGAAGTTGGCGAAGAAAAGCGTAAGGAAAAAGAGGCAATTCGTCTAGAACATGAAGCTAAGTTAGAGAAGAAGAGAGCAGAAGAAGAAGCTAAGAAAGAAGAAGTTCTTAAGGCTAAGGCAGATAAATTAGAGCTTAAAACAGTTGGTAAAATAGATATCGATAACATTGGTGATAAAAAACCAGAAGTTAAAGAAGAAAAACCTGTTGTAGAAATAGAAAAGCCAGCTCCTGTTGCAGAACAACCTAAAGTTGAGGAAACTAAAGTAGAACAGCCTAAAGCTGCAGAAACTAAAGTTGAAGAGACTGTTGTTAAAAAGCAAGTAGAGCAACCAAAAGTTGTAAAACAAGTTTCAGGTATAGAAAAAGAAGCTTCTAAAATAACTGAAAAACCAGTTGCAAAAAAAGAAGGGTTTTCTAAAGGTGATAAAGCTGTTGAAGCTCCAGCTGAGGTTACTTCTGAAAATGCTGAAGCAATAAAGACTCAGTACAAAAAATTAGACGGTCCTAGAATCACTGGTAAAACAATTGACTTAAAGCAATTTGAAAAGCCAAAGAAAAAGAAACCTGTTGTTAAAAAAGATGCAAATGCAGATGCTAAAAAGAAGCGTAAGCGTATTGTAACTAAAGCAGGTGGAACTTCTGGTGCTAACAGAGGAACTGCTCAAGGAAATAGAGGACCAAGTAGAGGTGCTCAAGGAAATAGACCTGGATTCAGAGGAAAAGGAAACCAAAGACCAGCAGCTGTTAAGAAGGAAGAGCCTACTGAAGCAGAAATCCAAAAACAAGTAAGAGAAACCTTAGAAAAACTTCAAGGAAAATCTTCAAGAGGAAAAGGAGCAAAATATCGTAGAAATAAAAGAGATGCGCATAGAGAGCATACAGAAGCAGAGTTAGAAGCTCAAGCATTAGATAACAAGATATTAAAAGTAACAGAATTTGTTACTGTTAGTGAAGTTGCTACAATGATGGAGGTTCCTGTAACAAACATTATTTCTGCATGTATGTCTTTAGGTATGATGGTAACAATGAATCAGCGTTTAGATGCCGAAACATTAGTTATTGTTGCAGAAGAATTTAATCATAAAGTAGAGTTTATTGGAGCTGAAGTAGAGGAATCTATAGAAGAAGTAATAGATAAACCAGAAGATTTAGTAACTCGTGCACCAATTATTACAGTAATGGGACACGTAGATCATGGTAAAACATCTTTATTAGATTATATTAGAAAAGCGAATGTAATTGAAGGTGAAAGTGGTGGAATTACGCAACATATTGGTGCTTATTCTGTAAAAGTTGGAGATCAAAAGATTGCATTCTTAGATACACCAGGACACGAAGCCTTTACAGCAATGCGTGCTCGTGGAGCTCAAGTAACAGATTTAGTTATTATTGTAGTTGCAGCAGATGATGATGTAATGCCACAAACAAAAGAAGCAATTTCTCATGCACAAGCAGCAGGAGTGCCAATTATATTTGCAATCAATAAAATTGATAAACCAAATGCAAATCCAGATAATGTAAAAACTCAATTATCATCAATGAATTTATTGATTGAAGAATGGGGTGGAAGCATTCAGTCTCAAGATATTTCAGCAAAAATAGGAACAGGTGTTCCAGAATTGTTAGAAAAAGTATTGTTAGAGGCAGAAATTTTAGAATTAAAAGCGAATCCTAATAAAAATGCAGTTGGTGCAGTTGTAGAAGCATTATTAGATAAAGGTAGAGGATATGTTTCTACTATATTAGTTCAAGCAGGAACTTTAAAAATTGGAGATTACTTGTTAGCAGGTAAACACAGTGGTAAAGTAAGAGCTATGTTTGATGATAAAGGAAATAACTTAAAAGAAGCAGGGCCATCAACTCCAGTATCTATTTTAGGTTTAGATGGAGCGCCACAAGCAGGAGATAAGTTTGTAGTATTTGATGATGAAAGAGAAGCAAAACAAATTGCATCTAAACGTTCTCAATTACAACGTGAGCAATCTGTAAGAACTCAGAAAACATTAACTTTAGATGAAATCGGACGTAGAATTGCGTTAGGAGACTTTAAAGAATTAAACATAATCTTAAAAGGAGATGTAGATGGTTCTGTAGAAGCATTAACAGATTCTTTCCAGAAATTATCAACAGAAGAAATTCAAGTAAATATTTTACATAAAGGTGTTGGAGCCATTACAGAAAGTGATGTGTTATTAGCAACAGCTTCAGATGCTATTATAGTTGGATTTAATGTTCGTCCTCAAGGAAATGCAAGAGTTGTAGCAGATAGAGAAGAAGTAGATATTAGAACATATTCTATTATATACGACGCTATTAATGATCTTAAAGATGCAATGGAAGGAATGTTGTCTCCTGAAATGAAAGAAGAAGTTTCTGGTAATGTAGAAATTAGAGAAGTTTATAAGATTTCTAAAGTGGGTAACATTGCAGGTTGTATGGTGATGTCTGGTAAAATCTTTAGAGATTCTAAAATTAGAATTATTAGAGAAGGAATTGTAGTTCATGATGGAGAATTAACATCGTTAAAACGATTTAAAGATGATGTTAAAGAAGTTGCAAAAGGATACGATTGTGGTCTTCAAATTAAGAATTACAATGATATTCAAGAACGTGATGTTATAGAAGCTTATAAAGAAGTTGCTGTAAAGAAGAAGTTGAAATAACTTTAATTACATTTATAAAATAAAAGAGCCAAAATTCATATGAATTTTGGCTCTTTTATTTTATATAAGTTTTTAATTAAGTGCTAATTTTATTTACCCATCGGAATTACAATAATTCCTGTAAATTCTTTCTTAAAATTAAGTAATGCTTTGTCAGCTTCAAGTCTAGTTTTATAATTACCTACTTGTACCTTCCATTCAGGAGCTTTGTAGGTTAGTTTTGAGTAAATTCCAGGGAATTCTACTTTAAACTTTGCTTGATAGCTTCTAGCCTTCTTTTCGTTTCCGTTATAAAGCTGAATTCGATATCCAAAACCATAAGTTTTGTTATAGGATCTTTTTTTTGCAATCAAACTTTTTATTTCTTTGCTACTATTAATGTTGTTCTGTGCAGAAATAGACGTTATTCCTGTGTAAAATGTTAATATAAAAGCAATTGAAAATAATCTAAAGTTCATAGTGTTTATTCTTTCTGCAAAAATAACGACTTGTTTAAGAATAAATTGAGTTTAGCTCTTATTTAGAACTATTATAAATTATATTTAACATTCTCTTAGCTTTTTAATTTTTGAGAAGAAGTAGTACTTTTGTCAAACGAAAAAAATGACTTTTATCATTTTATATTAGATATTTTTAAACAGAGTTTAAATATGAAAAGTGTAAAATTGCACAATAGACTAACCACAGAGCTTTTAAAAAGTTTTACTTTTCTCTTAATTTTTGCATTTACGTTATCATCTTATTCACAAGATGTAGATGAAGCGCGTCAAAAAGAAGGGAAAAAGTTATTTAAATCTTTATGTGCTTCTTGTCATAAGTTAGATAAGAAATTAGTGGGTCCTGCTTTAGGAGGAATTGAAGAACGTAGAGAAAATGCTTGGCTAAAAGCATGGATTAAAGATAATGCTGCATTAAGAGCTACTGGAGATTCTGATGCTAATGCAATCTTTGATGAGTATAAAGGTTCTAATATGACTGCTTTTCCGCAGTTAACAGATCAAAATATAGATGATATCTTGTATTATTCTACAGTTGGAGATCCTAAGAAAGCTGTTCAGGCAACTGACGCTGCTGTAGGAGCAAAATCTGCTGAAGCACCAGGATGGTTAATTTATATTTTAGCAGCAGCTATTATTGTAGCTTTTTTAATTATTGCTAGTTTATTAAAAACAATTAGTGAATTAAAAGGTGCTCCAAAAACACCAGGTGCAGCAGCTTCATTAGGTGAGGTTTGGGAAGGGTTTATGCAAAATACTTTTTTAAAGGTATTGTGTACTATCTTTTTATTATTAATGGGTGCGTATTTTGTTTTTGGAACTTTATTTAAAATTGGAGTAGATGAAGGGTATCAACCTGTTCAACCTATTGCTTTTTCACACAAAATACATGCTGGAGATAATAAAATTGACTGTCAATATTGTCACTCATCAGCAAAACATAGTAAGACTTCAGGTATTCCTTCAGTAAATGTTTGTATGAATTGTCATAAAAATATTTCAGAAGTAGCAGATGATACTGTTTTAGAATTAGAAGACGGATTGTTCTTAGGAAAGGCAGAGTTAGATATGGAGATTGCTAAGGTGTATGATGCAGCTGGTTGGGATGCAGATAATTTAGAGTATACAGGAGAAACTAAACCTATTAAATGGGTTAGAGTGCATAATTTACCAGATTTTGTTTATTTTAACCATTCACAACACGTAACTGTTGCAGGGTTAAAATGTCAAAAATGTCATGGACCAGTAGAAGAAATGGAAGAATTACATCAGTATTCTCCATTAACTATGGGTTGGTGTATCGATTGTCATAAAGAAACAAAAGTGGATTTAAAAGGTAATGATTATTACAAGAAAATTCATGAAGATTTGGCAAAGAAATACAATGTTGATCAAGTTACTATTGCTCAACTAGGAGGAAAAGAGTGTGGTAAGTGTCACTATTAATTAAAGAAGAAAGATAGTTTGGTTTTGGTGAAAACTAATTCTAAAAACTAACAACAAATAAATAGATATAAATGGCTTCAAACAAAAAATACTGGCAAAGTGTTGAGGAACTTAAAGGAAGTTCTATTGTTGAAACGTTAAGTAAAAATGAATTTGTAGAAGAAATTCCTACAGATGATTTTTTAGGTGATAAAGAGACGTTAGAAAATTCTTCTACATCGCGTAGAGATTTCTTAAAGTATGTTGGATTTACAACAGCAGCAGCTTCTTTGGCAGCATGTGAAGGACCAGTTAGAAAAGCTATTCCTTATGTTGTAAAACCAGACGATGTAACTCTTGGAGTTGCAGATTGGTATGCAACATCTATGTCTGATGGATATGATTTCGCAAATGTTTTAGTAAAAACACGTGAAGGTCGTCCAATTCAGATAATGCCAAATAAAGATGCAAATGGAACAACTAGCGCAAGAGTGCAAGCTTCTGTTTTATCTTTATATGATGAAAAACTACGATTACAAGAGCCTCAAGATAAAGAAGCTTTTTTAACATGGGATGATGCAGATGCTCAGATAGTTTCTAAATTGAATGCTTTAAAAGAAGCAAATAAACCAGTTGTGTTATTAACAGGAACAATGGCAAGCCCTTCAACAGATAAAATCGTTGAAGAATTTATTGTTGCATATCCTAATGTTAAGCATGTAGTTTATGATGCTGTTTCAGAATCTGGAGCTGCAGATGCTCTTATGGCAATGTATGGTAAACGTGCATTACCAAATTATCATTTAGACAAAGCAAAAACAATTGTTTCTTTTGGGGCAGATTTCTTAGGAGATTTTCATGGAGGATTTGAGAAAGCATATATAGCTGGTAGAAAGCCAGAAAAAGGTCATATGTCTTACCATGTTCAGTTAGAGAGTAATATGTCTTTAACTGGTGCAAATGCAGATAAACGTGTGGTTTTAAAACCATCTGATCAAGTATTTGCATTGTTAAATTTATACAACGCTATTACAGGAGCAAATGTTCCTTCAAAAGCAACTTCGGCAGATGCAGAAGTTAAATCTTTAGCAACTTCTTTACAGAAAGCAGGTTCTAAAGGTGTTGTTCTTACAGGATTAAATGATAAGAATGCTCAATTAATCTCTTTAGCAATTAACAAAGCTTTAAATAGTGAGATTATTGATGTTAATAATACAATAAATATTCGTCAAGGAAATGATGCAGAAGTTGCAGAATTAGTTGCAGATATGAAATCGGGGAAAGTTGCAGGATTAATTTCTTACAATGTAGATCCAATTTATTCATTATATAATTCATCAGAATTCTCTGAAGGATTAGAGAAATTAGAACTGTCTGTAGCTTTATCATTAGAAAATAATGAAACTACAAATGCTTCTAATTATGCATTACCAACACCTCACTTTTTAGAATCTTGGGGAGATACAAATTTCTCTGAAGGAGTTTATGGATTAATGCAACCAACAATTCAGCCATTATTTAATACACGTCAAATTCAAGATGTTTTATTGAAATGGTCTGGTAATTCAGTTTCATATTATGATTATTTAAAAGCATTTGCTACTGCAAATGTTTTAGGAGAGTCTTCTTGGAATACAGCTTTACATAATGGTTTCTTTAAAAGAGAAGTAGTAAGTGAAGTTACAGCAAATGATATTTCTATTGCAGAGGTTGCTTCTAAATTAGTAAGTTCAACAAAAGCTTCTGCTTTTGAATTGAATTTATATACTAAAACTGGTTTAGGAGATGGTAAACAAGCAAACAATCCTTGGTTACAAGAATTTCCAGATCCAATTACAAGAGCTTCTTGGGATAATTATTTAACTGTTTCAATGTCAGATGCAAGAGCTTTAGGTTTTGCTAATCCAGTACAAGATAACGGGGCAATTAATGGTGATTATGCTAATGTAACTGTAAATGGAGTTACTGTAGAAAATATTCCAGTAATGGTTCAACCAGGTCAAGCAAATGGTTCTGTTGGACTAGCTTTAGGATTTGGTAGAACTTTCGGATTAAAAGAAGATATGCAAGTTGGTGTTAATGGATATCCATTATATGCAAACGGAAATAATATTCAATACGGAGTTACAATAGAAAAAGCATCAGGAACACATAAGTTTGCTTGTACTCAAGTACAAAAAACAATTGCTGGTCGTCATGATATTTTAAAAGTAACTTCTTTTAAAGAGTATAATAGTAGTGCAGACCCAAAACATTCTTGGAACAAACCTGCATTTGTATCTTATGATCATAAAGAAGTTGAAGCAAAAACTATAGATTTATGGGATGAGCACAACAGAGAAATTGGTCATCACTTTAATTTATCTATAGATTTAACATCTTGTACAGGTTGTGGAGCTTGTGTTGTTGCATGTCATGCAGAAAACAATGTTCCAGTTGTTGGTAAAAACGAAGTAAGAATAGGTAGAGATATGCACTGGTTGCGTATTGATAGATATTATTCTTCTGAAGTTGAAACAAGAGAAGAAGCTAAAGAATTAGGATTAAGTAGAGGGGATACATACAGAGCTTTAGAAACTGAAGCAGAAAATCCAGAGGTTACTTTCCAACCAATGATGTGTCAACACTGTAATCATGCTCCTTGTGAGACTGTTTGTCCAGTTGCAGCAACATCACATGGTCGTCAAGGTCAAAATCAAATGGCATATAACAGATGTGTTGGTACAAGATATTGTGCAAACAACTGTCCATATAGAGTTCGTCGTTTTAATTGGTTCCAATATGCAAATAACAACGAGTTTGACTTCAATATGAATAACCAATATGGTAAGATGGTTTTAAACCCAGATGTTGTAGTTCGTTCTAGAGGTGTAATGGAAAAATGTTCAATGTGTATTCAAATGACACAAGCAACTATTTTAAAAGCAAAGAAAGAAGGAAGAGCTATTAATACAGACGAATTTGAAACAGCTTGTTCATCAGCTTGTACAACAGGAGCTATGGTTTTTGGAGATATTAATAACGAAAAAGACGAAGTAGCAGCATTAGTAGAAGATAAAAGAGCTTATCACGTATTAGATTATCTACAGACGAAACCGAATGTAGTGTATCAAGTGAAAGTTAGAAATACAAACGAAGCGTAATTTAAAAATTAAGATATAAAAATATGTCTCATTACGAAGCACCCATAAGGGAACCTTTAGTAT
>CBDUHF010000060.1:0-15050 GCA_965367085.1 uncultured Polaribacter sp. | reverse complement strand
GGTTTTATCTTTCAATTTCATCAATTATTACCAGAATTTACAGCTTTAGAAAACGTTTGTATCCCAGCTTTTATCGGAAAAAAACCAAAACAAGAAACTGAAAAAAGAGCTAAAGAAATTCTAGAATTTTTAGGGTTATCTCATAGAATAAATCACAAACCAAATGAACTTTCTGGAGGCGAACAACAACGTGTTGCAGTCGCTAGAGCATTAATTAACAACCCTTCAGTTATTTTAGCTGATGAACCAAGTGGAAATTTAGACAGCGAATCTGCAAAAAATTTACACGAGCTATTTTTTAAACTTCGTGATGAATTTGGACAAACCTTTGTTTTAGTTACTCACAATGAAGAACTAGCAGAAATGGCAGACAGAAAATTAATGATGAAAGATGGAAAAATCATCTAAACTGTAACTTTATTCAAAGCTATGCAACTAATATATAAACGTTAATATGAAGAATACTTTCCTTAACATTGTTGCATATTTAAAGAACCCTGTTTTAGAAGCAGACAACAATAAGAATTTACAATATCGATTTACACTATTTATTCATATTTTAATAATAAGTATTCTAACAGGATTATTAATATCACCAGTTTTTGCTTTATTTGAAGAACTTGGACTTTTAAACATGGACGATCATAAGATTGAAAAGATGTTTGAAGGAATGTCTAAAATTAACATCATTTTATTAGGTGCTATTGTAGTTCCTATAATTGAAGAATTAATATTTAGAGCACCACTAACTTTATTTAAAAAACCAATACTTTTTAAATATGCATTTTACTTTTTTGCCTTAACATTTGGCTTTATGCATATTTCAAATTTTGAGCTTACATCCAATGTTGTACTACTCTCTCCTCTTTTAGTCTTACCTCAAATTATATTAGGAGGCTATTTTGGATACATTAGAGTTCGTTTTGGTTTGCTATGGTCTATGTTGCTGCATGGATGTTATAATGGTTTACTAATATCATTAAGTTTTATTCCAGAATTATAAAAATGAAGAAAGCTGAACTCAAAGAATTTTTAGATGAAAAAGTTATTTTATACAACAATCCAACTTTTATCGAGTCAGACCCAATTCAGATTCCGCATCGTTTTTCAATAAAAGAAGATATAGAAATAGCAGCCTTTTTAACGGCAATAATTTCTTGGGGCAACAGAACTATGATTATTAGAAATGCCTCTAAAATGATGGACTTATTAGACAATGCGCCTTATGATTTTGTTATGAATCATCAAGAAAGTGATTTAATTTCTTTAGATAGCTTTGTTCACAGAACCTTTAACTCAACAGATTTACAACAATTCATAAAATCTTTGAAACATCTTTATAAAAAGCATCAAGGTTTAGAAGGTATACTTTCTATTAAAGACAATACAAACACCTATAAAACATCCATTTCACAGTTAAAAAATGCTTTTTTTGAAGTAAATCATCAACAAAGAACACAAAAACATATATCTGATCCTTTAAAAAATTCTGCAGCAAAACGTATTAACATGTTTCTACGTTGGATGGTTAGAAACGATAAAACAGGTGTAGATTTTGGTCTTTGGAAAAATCACGATCCAGCAAATTTATCTTGCCCTTTAGATGTGCATTCTGGTAACGTGGCAAGAAAGCTAAAACTACTTTTAAGAAAACAAAACGATTGGAAAGCAGTTGCAGAACTAGACCAAAACTTACGAAATTTAGACAAAAACGATCCTGTAAAATACGATTTTGCATTGTTTGGTTTAGGTGTTTTTGAAAAGTTTTAAATAGAAATGAACAACTCTTTTTAGATTTAATTAATTGTGATAAATTAGATTTTTTAAAATAACAAATACGTATAAATGCAATTTAAAAATCCAGAAGTTTTATACTTTTTAGCGCTTCTAATTATCCCCATTTTGGTGCATTTATTTCAGCTTCAAAAGTTTGTTAAAATGCCATTTACAAATGTTGCTTTTTTACAAAAATTAGCACAAGAAACTCGCAAGAGTTCTCGCATAAAAAAATGGTTAATTTTAGCAACAAGATTACTATTATTTTTAGCGATACTTTTTGCCTTTTCACAACCTTATTATAGCGATAATAAAACTGATAAAAAACAACATACTTACATCTACTTAGACAACTCTTTAAGCACAAATACAAAAGGAGAAAAAGGTAATTTATTACAAATTTCTGCGAAAGAAATTATAGAAAATGCTGCCGAACAAGACGTTTATTCTTTGCAAACAAGCTCAGAATTTTATGAAAATATTGATAAAAAAGAACTTAAAAATATACTTCTAAAAGTAAGAAATACATCTAAAAAACTAGATTTATCAACCATTTTCCTTAAAATAAACAGTCTAAAAGAAAGCAAAACCAAAACTTTAAGTAAAAATATATTAATATCTGATTTTCAGAATACTTACAAAAAAAAGTTTACAAATGTAACACCCCAATTTTCAGCAATAAAACTAAAAAATTTGCAAAAAAACAACATCTCTATAGACAGTGTTTTTATTAGCAATACAAACACAACTAACTTTATTGTAAATGTAGTTGTAAGAAATCAAGGAGCATCAAAAAACAACATTCCTATTGCCATTTTCAATAAAGAAAAGCTCATCAGCAAACAGTCCTTCCCTATCGATGAAGACATAAAAAAAACAATACAATTCACAATTCAAAATCAAGATAATTTTTCAGGTAAAATAGACATTACTTTTAACGACACTTTTAACTTTGATAACACTTTTTACTTCAACCTAAATACGACTAAAAAAATAAACGTTTTATCAATAGGAAATGAAGTAGATTTTTTAGCAAAAATTTACACTAAAAAAGAGTTTAATTTTACCAATTCTACACTTCTAAATGTAAACTATAATTCGATTCCAAAACAGCAATTAATCATCCTAAATGAACTAGAAGAAATTCCTGAAATTATTTCTAAAAGTTTAATCGACTTTTCTAAAAACGGAGGCAACTTGGTAATTATTCCAAGTGAAGTTTCTAACACAAATTCTTACAATTCTTTTCTCAAAAAATTATCATCAGCAGAAATCAAACAAAAAAAGAAAAACACTTTAAAAATTACCAATATTAATTATAGTCACCCTTTATTCAATAATGTATTTTCTAAAAAAGTGACTAATTTTCAATATCCACAAGTAACCAGCTACTACCCTATTTCTGCTAAAAATAGTAGTATAATTGTAACTTTTGAGAATAACGACTCATTTATATCTCAAATTAAAAGTTATAACAGCAGTATTTATTGGATTTCGAGTTCGCTTAACAGAAAAAATTGTAACTTCCTTAAATCACCTTTAATTGTACCCGTTTTTTATAATTTCGGAAAATTAAGCTTCAAACACACACAATTATACTATACAATTAACGAAGAAAATAAAATTGATATTGAAACTAAATTAAGGAAAGATGAAATTTTATCTATTTCCAATTCAGAAAACTCATTCATTCCGTTGCAACAAAATTTCCAAAATAAAGTGAGCATCACCACAAAAGACCAACCTTTAAAAGCTGGTTTTTATACTATCTTAAAAGACAAAGACACTATTAAAACACTTGCTTTTAATTACCCAAAAGAAGAAAGCAATTTAAGTTTTTTAGACCTAAACGAATTACAAATTACAAACAAGAACATTACAGTTTCTTCATCTATAAAAAACGTTTTTCAAGAAATTAATAAAAAAAATGAAGTTCGTTCACTTTGGAAATGGTTTTTATCGTTGGCAATTGTATCTTTGTTCTTAGAAATTTTGATTTTAAAATTCTATAAACCATGACCACGCTTATAAAATCGGCAACGATTATAGACTCTTCAAGCCCATATCATAATCAACAAAAAGACATTTTAATTATTGATGGTAAAATCAATAAAATTGAAAATTCCATTTCAGAAAAGGAAGATTATCAAATTGTAAAACAAGAAAATTTACATGTTTCTTGTGGCTGGTTTGATACTAGTGTTTCTTTTGGTGAACCTGGTTTTGAAGAAAGAGAAACCATTAAAAACGGATTAAATGTTGCCGCAAAAAGCGGTTTTACTGCAGTTGCTGTAAATGCAAACTCAAATCCTGTTATAGACAACAAATCTGCAGTTGAATTCCTTATTAACAAAGCAAATGGTTTTGCAACGAAGCTCTACCCTATTGCTGCGTTAACACAAGAAAGTAAAGGAATTGAAATGGCAGAATTATTTGACATGCAACAATCTGGCGCCATTGCATTTGGAGATTACAAAAAGCCAATTGCAAATGATAATTTGATGAAAATCTCACTTTTGTACGCTCAAAACTTTGATGGATTGGTGTTAAGTTTTCCAAAAACAATTCAATCGCAGGAGAAGGAATTGCAAATGAAGGAATTAACAGTACAAAATTAGGCTTAAAAGGAAACCCTGCTTTGGCAGAACAAATTCAAATTGCTAGAGATTTATTTTTATTAGAATACACCGGCGGAAAATTACATATTCCAACTATTTCTACGGCAAAATCTGCCGAATTAATTAAAGAAGCAAAAAAGAAAGGATTGCAAGTTACTTGTAGCATTGCTGCACATCATTTAGTTTTAACTGATGATGAATTACATGGTTTTGACAGTAATTTTAAAACAAATCCACCACTTAGAACAACATCAGATACTAAAGCATTACAAAAAGCGGTGAAAAATGGTGTTATTGATGTGATTACCTCAGACCATAACCCAATTGACATAGAACACAAAAAAGTAGAATTTAGTCAAGCTAAAAACGGAACAATTGGTTTAGAAAGTGCTTTTGGCGCAATAAATTCGGTTTTAAATCTTGAAGACTTTATAGAAAACATTACGTCTAAGCCAAAATCAATTTTTGGACTAGAAAACACCTCTATAGACAAAGGAAACGTTGCGGACATTACTATTTTTAACCCAGAAACTACGTATTCATTTACAAAAGAACATATTTTATCAACATCTAAAAACAGTGCTTTTATCGATAAAAAGATGAAAGGAACAGTTTATGGAGTTTTTGCTAACAATCAATTAATTTTAAATTAAAAATACAATGGAAAATCAAACAGTAAACGAAGGAAAAACAATGGCAATTATTAGCTATATAACTATAGTTGGTACTTTAATAGCTTTTCTTACTAACAATACTAAGAAAAACAGTTTTATTAGTTTTCATGTTAGACAAATGATTGGAATTTTTATTTTATCAATGATAAACAAATACATTATTTACGATTATGTAGGTAGTACTTTTGGTTGGGCATTTGGTGTTGTAATTTTTGTACTATGGATAATTGGAATTGTTGGTGCTGTTAAAGGTGAAGAAAAAAGAGTTCCAGTTATTGGTGATCAATTTCAAGAGTGGTTTAAAAACATTTAATTTTTATGAGTGATTTACATTATATAGTTAGAGAACCAAAAACTGCTATAACACAACCACCTCTTTTAATTTTACTTCATGGTTATGGAAGTAATGAAAAAGATTTATTTTCTTTTGCTGAAGAATTACCAGACGATTTTTTAATTATCAGCGCTCAAGCTCCTTATTCTTTAGGTTTTGGTGCTCATGCTTGGTATGCTATTAATTTTGATGATAAAAACGGAAAATTTTCTGATTTAGAACAAGCAAAAGCATCTATAGATAAAATTGCAGTTTTTATTGATGAAATAAAGGACAAATACAACACAAATAGAGATAAAACATTTTTATTAGGTTTTAGTCAAGGAGCAATTTTAAGCTATTCTTTAAGCTTCTTTTACCCAAATAAAGTACAAAATATTATTGCTTTAAGTGGTTATATTAATTCTGAGCTATTACCAGAAACTATTTCTAAAGAAATTACAACAAGTTATTATGCTTCTCATGGTTCTGTAGACCAGGTTTTACCTGTACAATGGGCTAGAAAAACAAAACCTTTTTTAGATAATTTAAATTTAGATAGCAGTTATTCTGAATATCCTGTTGGACATGGTGTTGCGCCACAGAACTTTTTCAGTTTTAAAACTTGGATTGAAGAGCGTTTGTAATTTGGTTTGTTTCTAAACTAAAAAAAAACTTAATTTCACTAACACCGATTTAATTCATTAAAACGACATCATAACCACCTTAAATTCTAAGCAATTAACTGAACAAACTCAAAATGAAGAACATATTGAAAATTGTTGTTCTATTTCTATCTGTAATTAATAATTATGGACAAGAAAAAAGTTTAGAGTATTTAAATTTCAAAACAGAACTTTTAAGAAATAAGAAAGTGGTTATTGTAGAATATAGCCAATTTTGCAACGGAGAAATGATTCTTCCAAATAAAGATGGAGTAATATGTGAAAAACCTTACTTCTTGTTTTGGAGTAAAAACGGAAAATATTTCAAAAGAAAATTCTCTAATTGTAACACTTTCAATACACAAGAAATGAATAATTCTGAATTTATTGAAACTGTAAATGAAAATATAAATGAAATTAAAGAGTCTGAAATTTTACCAATAAGTCACGAATATTTAAACTCAAAAGGAGAAAAAGAAACTGTTGAATTAGAAGTTGACCATTTTTGTGAAACAAAATTTGAAATTCATTCGGCTAATGGAAAAATAAAAAAAATTGTGAATGAATTTTATTTAAGACAAAAAATAATAGACGAAAAAACAGCCAATGACAATTATAAAATTAATCAAAAATCTATATTGAATAAGATATTTCAATTAGCAAAAAAAGAAATCGAATAAAAACTGCTTACAACAATGGGTATAATTTATGCTTACTTTTAAACTAAATTTAAACCGACAAACATTCAACAAACGATTTGCTACAACCGAAAAATCTCCGATTTTCCAGTCGCACAAATCATAACCCTAAACCGTTAGCGAAAATCCATAAAATCAACTTTTTTTAATTTTTCAATTGTTAGAAAACTATCCTTTCAATTAAACTACCTTTGCAAAAAAAATAATCAATGCAGTTTTCTGACTTACATTTAAATAAATCTATCTTAAAAGCAGTAAAAGAAGAGCGATTTCATACAGCAACTTTAGTTCAACAAAAAGCAATTCCTTTAGTTTTAGCTAAAAAAAATGTAATTGTAGCTGCACAAACTGGTACTGGTAAAACTGCTGCATTTGCGTTACCTATCATTCAGCTTTTATCAGAAAAACCAGAAACAGAAAGCAAAAACAAAAAGATAAAATCTCTTATTATTACTCCAACGAGAGAATTGGCTTTACAAATTCTAGAGAACTTTACTAGTTTTACAAAATACACAGACTTAACAACAACTGCTGTTTATGGTGGCGTTTCTTTAGAACCGCAAAAAGAAGCACTAGCAAATGGTGTAGATATATTAATTGCAACTCCTGGTAGATTGATAGACCTTAACTTGCAAGGAAACATAGATTTAAGCGCCATCGAAATTTTTGTTTTAGACGAAGCCGATTTAATGCTAGACATGGGTTTTATAAACGATGTTAAAAAAATAGAACGTTTATGTCCTTCTAAAAAACAAACACTACTTTTCTCTGCTACTATGCCAGAAAAGATTATAGAACTTGCAAAAACAACTTTAAAAAACCCTGTAAAAGTTGAAATCAATCCCGAAGAAACTTCTGCAAAAAATATAGGTCAACTTTTATATTACCTTCCTAAAAAGAACAAAACTGATTTATGTTTACATCTTTTAAGAAATACTATTAATGGTAAAATTATCATTTTTAGAAGAACAAAAATTGGTGTTGACAAATTAGAGCAAACACTTCTAAAAAACGACTATAAAGTTGCCAGTATTCATGGAGATAAATCTCAAGCTATTCGTAACAAAGCTATTGAGCAATTTAAAGACAAAAAAGCAAATATTTTAATTGCTACTGATGTTGCTGCTCGTGGAATTGATATTAATAATGTAGATGCAATTATTAATTTTGATATTTCTAATGTTCCTGAAACTTATATTCATAGAATTGGAAGAACCGGAAGAGCTGGTAAATCTGGAATTGCATTTTCTTTCTGTAGTCCAGATGAGAACGCTTATATTAAATTAATTGAAGAACTTTTACAAAGACCTATAAAAGTGATTACAGATCATCCTTATGTAATTGCAAAGCCAAAACATACAAAAAAACAACCTAACACAATTAGTAAAAACAAAAAAGGTAGAAAATCTGATGCTTCTAAAAAGAATAAGAAGCGTTGGTATTAATTAAAGAATAACTGACTTAATTTTCTGGACAAACTCAAAAGAAGTATAAGGCTTAGAAATAATTTGTACAAAACCAAGTTCATTATACCTATCTACATCTTCTTTTGCGGCGTTACCAGTTAAAGCTAAAAACGGTGTTGTTGAATTGTATTGCTGAAACAAATCTTTTTGTAACATTAATTCTTCACCTGTCATATTTGGCATATTAATATCTAACATTACAACATCAAATCTTTCTTCTTTTATCTTAGAAAGTGCTTCTAAACCATCATTTACAATAGTAGTATTTACATTTTCTTTTTTAAGAATATGAGAAACTATTGTTTGGTTTAACATATCATCATCTGCTACTAGTATCTTTTTTCCAGATAGATCAATCTTTTTAACATCTGAAACTTCTTTTTCTCTTTCAACTATATGAATTTGAGACTTTTGAAATGGAATTTCTATAGAAAAAGTTGTACCCACAGAAAGTGTGCTTTCTACAGAAATTTCTCCATTCATAGCTTTCACAATACGTTTTACTATTGCCAAACCTAAACCTGCTCCACCATGTATTCTATGATCATTTATTTCAGTTTGTTGGTATTCTTCAAAAATTTTAGAAATATGCTCTGAAGACATTCCTCTACCAGTATCAATCACTTTAAACTTCAGAACTATAGCTTCGTCCGTTTCAGATAATACTTCTACAACAGTTTTTACACTTCCTTCTTTAGTAAATTTAATTGCATTATTGATTAAATTTGATAAAACCTGTGTAATTCTAACACTATCTCCTAAAACAACTTGTGGAATTTTGTCTGAAACAGAAAATAGCAACTCAACATGATTATTTTTATGCTGAATTAGGAAATTATTTACACAAATTTCTACAATTTTAAAAATAGAAATTTGTTCTGAAACCAATTCTAATTTACCTGCTTCTATACGAGATAAATCTAAAATATCTTCAACTATAACTTTTAAATTATTTCCTGCAGAAGATAGAGATGTAATGTAGTCTTTAACTTTATCACTAATATTCTCTGATGAAATCATTTCTGTATATCCTAAAATAGAATTTAAAGGATTTCTAACTTCATGACTCATCATTGCTAAAAAACGAGTCTTTTCTTCATTTGCTTTATCAGCAATTTTTCTTAATTTTTTTAACTCAACATTTTTCTCAGCCAACTCCGTTTTTATAAAAAAAAGATCGTTTCTATTCTGGTTTAATTGATCTACAAATTTGTAAACATTTGTTCTATTATGAATGGTAATAGAAATACTAGTTTCACTTTTAAAAAGATCGATATCTACATTAAATTCTTCAGTACCTGAAACAACTACCATTCCTTCCATTAAAAAGGGTTCTTGTAAGGGTAATGCCTCCAATGTACTTTCTAGAAAGGGGCACGAAGTATAAATTGAGTTTTGTAAGTTGAATTCTTTAATTGCAAATTTACCAGCGACAATATTTTCTATGACTCCAGAATAATCTGTAGTTAACTCAATGAAAACATCTTCAATTTTTGCTGGTATCAATAGTAATTATTTTAAAGAAAGTTCTGTTAATAATTTAAATGCGTCTTCTACATTTTCATCTTCTTTTGCACTTGTTACCAAGTCTATTTGAACTGCTACTGTATTTTGCACAGTTTCTAATTCATCTACACTTAATAAATCTTTTTTATTCCCAACAACTGTAATGTTTTTTAAACCAGATAATTCTTTAATATTATTAAGGTACTTCTCTATGTTTAAATACGTTTCTTCTCTGCTTAAATCAAAAACAAACATCGCAGCACTTGCTCCTAAAAAATAAGCTTTTGGTATTTTTTCATCGCCACTTGTTCCTGCAACATCCCAAATAAGTAGTTTTACTGTTTGATTCTTATATTCTACTACTTTTTTACTTACACGCACGCCAATTGTGCTTATGTAATCTTCTGAAAATTCGTTTAGCACAAATCTTCTTATCAATGAAGTTTTACCAACACCAAAATTACCAACAAGTAATACTTTTTTAGCAATCATTAAAAGTTATGATTTTTTTTCTTCTTTAACTAAATGGTGAATTATTAATTCATTTAATTTTATTTCATCTGACAAATAAGAGCGATCTCTTAAAATAATTTCCGATAAATCATTAATATTATCCGACAATTCATCTTTAAAATCTGGTGTTAAAACACCTGAAGTTGCAATTGCAATATAAATGGTTTTAAAGTTTTGAATTGATAATTGGAAAGTTTCGAATTTAATATCCTCTAAGTTTTGTCCTTCTTTAGAAAACGCATCTTCTGCAAAAGATTTAATTGCGGTTAACATACCTGAAACCATATCTTTATCTGCAATATTACCTCTAGAATAACTTCCTGATAATAATCCTGAATCTTTTTCTATAACAAAAACTTCTTCTATAATTGGTTCAAAAACGTCTTGCAAAACAATGTCTGCATCGTTCTTTTTTCCTTTAATAAATCGTTTTATAATTTCTTGGAATGAGAATTTTTCTTTGATTGTTTTATTAATACTGTCAGATAGTTTTGTTATTTCACTAACAATAGCCTTTTTAACCAACTTACCCATAATTGGATACAAGGCTTCTACAACTTCGTCTTGTGAGTCTCTAATTTGAACTTTAATTGTCTGAGTGATAGTATCTCCAAAATATTCTGGGAAATTTGCACGAAGGTCTTCGATTTTTTCATCGACAAGAGGTACAACTTTTTTAGAAAATTTTTCTTTTTGTACTATCTCATCACTAAGCGCCTGAAATTTTTCTCTATCATCTTCTAACAGCAGTTCTCTAAGTAACTCAAAACGATTGTCTTTTTTGTTATCTGCAGCTGTTTTCTTCATCTATTCTTGCAACATAAGTGCAATTTTTTCTAAAGCTTTTCCTAGTTTTCTTCTATCTGCTTTTTCATCATCTAAATCTGCAAGTCTTTTATCTAAATCATCATTTAAATCCTGAAATTTATGGTCCATTAAGCTTTCTAAGTCTGCTAACTTATTTTCAATATTAGTAACAGATTCTGCTAAATTCTTTTGAGTTTGTTCTTTTAAAGACTTTATCTTGTTATAAACATCATCAAACTCACTATTGTATTGTTGAATATTTTCACCAAATATTAAATCTCTTACTGCAGCAATTCTGCTATCTACTTGCTGAATGTCAGCTTCAACCTTGCTTTTTTCTGATTTTTTTTCCATTTAGTTTTTATTGTGTGGTTAAGTTTTTGTTGTTAGTGAACTATTATTTTGGTTTTATGACAACTATAAATAGTTAAAAAATTTATAGGCATAGTTACAAATATACATTAAAAAAAATTTAATAAAAATCTATACCTCTATTTTTAAACCATCGTAAGCTAAAAACACATTCTTAGGCAATACTTTAGATACTTCTTTATGAAAGCCTAACTTGTGACTTATGTGCGTAAAATATGTTTTTTTTGGTTGTAACTCTTTTACAAAATTTAATGCTTCTTGTAAATTAAAATGTGTAGGATGCTCATCTATTCTAAGTGCATTCACAATTAAAACATCTAAGTTTTTAAGTTTTTCTTTTTCCGCTGTTTCAACCGTTTTAACATCTGTTAAATAAGCAAAATTCTCTATTCTGTAACCTGTAATTGGCAATTTACCATGTAATATTTTAATAGGAATAACCGTTTTTTCTTGTATCAAAAAAGAAGAACTATCTACCAAATTTGGAAGAACACTTGGCGCTCCAGGGTATCTATTCTCTTTTGAAAAAATATACTGAAAACGTTGCTCTAAACTCAATAATGTTATCTTATCTAAATAAATTGGCATTTCACCTATCTGGTAACAATAAGGACGTAAATCATCTAAGCCAGCCGTATGGTCTGCGTGTTCATGTGTAAACAAAACACCATTTAAAGACTGCACATTTTCTCTTAACATTTGCTGCCTAAAATCTGGTCCACAGTCAATTACATAATTAAAATTATTTATAGAAAATAAAATAGAAGAACGAAGACGCTTATCTTTTATGTCGTTAGACAAACAAACAGGATCATTACTTGCAATCATTGGAACGCCCTGTGAAGTTCCTGTTCCTAAAAAAGTAATGTTAATTTTATTTTTTTCTATCTTCATCAAAACAAAAATAGCATAAAAATTGACTGATAGCACTCTATTTTACTACATTTGTTTCCACTAACAAAAAATAAATATGGCAATTTCTTTAAAAGGAGATCAAGAAATAACTAGTGCACCAACTACTAAAAGCAAGGCACTTAGAATAAACCTAAACTCAGACATTTACGGAACTTTCGCAGAAATTGGCGCTGGCCAAGAAACTGCTCGTAATTTTTTTAGGTCTGGTGCTGCATCTGGTACTATTGCAAAAGCGATGAGTGCGTATGACAAAGATTTTTCTGATGCCATTTATGGAAGAGAAGATGATAATCGTTACGTAACTCAGTCTCGTTTACAAAAAATGCTTGGGCATGAAATTGATTTAATGGAAGATCGTTTAAGTAGACGCAAACATCCAGATAAATTATTTTTTAGTTATGCAAATACGGTTACAACCATAGATTTTGCTAGAAAATTTAAAGGACATGGTTGGGTTGGTATCCGTTTTCAATTAGATCCGTTAGAAGGGTATAATGAAATTATATTACATCTTAGATTTAAAGAAACAGACGCACGTTTACAACAAGAAACTCTTGGTATTTTAGGTGTAAACTTAATTTATGGGGCTTTTTATTTAAATGACAATCCTAAAGAACTTGTAAAGTCTTTTTATCATAATTTAAATGATGACCAATTAGAAATTGACATGATTAATTTCTCTGGGCCTCGTTTTATGTATGTAGACAACCGTTTAATGAGTTTACAATTACTTAAAAACGGAATGACAAATGCAGTAATGTTTGGTTCTGACGGAAACAACTTATTACCTGCACAAGTACTTTACAAAAAGAATATTTTAGCTTTACGAGGTAGCTTTAGACCTGTTACCAAAGTAAATATGCAAATGTATGAGAAGTCTAAAGAACTCTTTCTAGCAGAAAATAAAGTTAAAGAAGAAAATACGCAAGTTATTTTTGAAATTACACTAAGTAACTTAACTTCTGAAGGAAAAATTAATGAAAGAGATTTTCTAGACAGAGCAGAATTACTTTGTTCTCTCGGTCAAAACGTTATGATAACCAATTTTCAACAATACTTTAAATTGGTAGAATATTTTAGCGAATTTACCAAAGCAAGAATGGGATTAGCAATGGGTGTAAATAACCTAATTCAACTTTTCGATGAAAAATACTATCGCAATTTAAGTGGTGGAATCTTAGAAGCTTTTGGAAAACTTTTTTACAGAGACTTAAAAGTATACATGTATCCTCATCACGACCAAGAATCGGGAGAGTATATTAATAGCGAAAACCTAAAAGTGCATCCTAGAATGAAAGAATTATATAAATTCTTTAAAACAAACGGAAGGCTTGTAAACATTGATGATTTTGACAAAGATATTTTAGATATTTTTTCTAGAACAGTCTTAAAAATGATTATGAATGGAGAAAAAGGTTGGGAAAATATGTTACCAGAAGGTATTTCTGAAACCATAAAGCAAAAAAGATTATTTGGGTATTCTAGATCTAGAGTTAAAAAATAATTTTATTTTAAATTAAACCTTTTAATAAAAGCACTGTCTTATTAAAAAATGTTTTATTGACAGACGAAATCATTTTAATTGAACAACTTAAAAATGTTCAAACTAGAGAAAAAGCGTTTAGAGAATTAATATCGACCTATAAAGAACGTTTATACTGGCACATCCGTAAAATTGTGATATCTCACGATGATGCAGATGATGTGTTGCAGAACACTTTTATTAAAATTTTTAAAAATATTGATAAATTTAATCAAGAAAGCAAACTGTTTTCTTGGATGTATAGAATAGCAACTAACGAATCTATTACCTTTATAAACAATAGAGCTAAAAAAAGAAATATTGATATTTCTGATTTACAACAAGAATTAGTTTCTAATTTAGAAAGTGATGATTGGTATTCTGGAGATGAAATTCAGATTATTCTACAAAAAGCAATTGCAACACTACCGCAAAAACAACAACTTGTTTTTAATATGAAATATTTTGATGAATTAAAATATGATCAAATGTCAGAAATATTAGAAACTTCTGTAGGAGCCCTAAAAGCATCTTATTTTCATGCGGTAAAAAAGATAGAAAAATATATAAAAGAGAAAGCAAATTAAACCTTTTTAGAAATTAAGTGTCTAAGTAATAGATGAAAACAGAATTAAAAAATAGCGTTGATTATATTACCAACAAAGCTGGTAAAGAATCTGGTTTTAACATACCATCAAATTATTTTGATGATATAGAGACTCGTTTTTCTACTAGATTAGTAGAAAATGCACTTCCTAAAAAGGAGCATTTTTCTGTACCTGATAATTATTTTAATACTTTAGAAGATACCATTTTAGCAAAAGTGTCATCAACTAAAAAAGAAATTAAGGTAATTTCGTTACGATCTAGAATTGTAAGCTTTGCTCCTCTTGCTGCAGCGGCTGCAATACTTTTATTTATTGGTATAAATAATTTCACTTTTAATACAACAGAGAGTGTTAATTTTGAATCTATTTCAGATACTGACTTAGAAAATTGGTTAGTAGACAATACTAATAATGTTAATAATGATGAATTAGCTTTTGTTGTAGAAGCAACAGATTTAAATGAAACAGAATTTTCATCTCATACAATTAATGATAGTGATTTAGAAGAATATTTAAATTCAATAGAAACTACATCACTTTTAAATGAATAAATAATGAAAAAAATAACCTACATATTAATTCTTACTTTTTTTAGTG
>CBDUHF010000059.1:0-15150 GCA_965367085.1 uncultured Polaribacter sp. | reverse complement strand
ACGTGTTAAGACAGTTTTATCCTAATCAAACAGTTCTTTCCTTAACAGGAAAGGAATGTAGGATAACAAAGAACCCTTTTAATGATAATAAAGAATCTTTAAAAATTAGCATCACAAATAACATTGCTATACATAAGGACATCAATTTAAACAAATTTAAAGGAGATGTATTTGATTTTGCTCAATTGTATTTTGATGCTGATGATTCTGAACAGTTGCATATAAAAATAAGTCAAGCATTACATTTAAATTTAGAATCGAAACCAAAAGAAGAAGATAAATTCTTTCATAATGCAGAAAATACTTGGTATGCTAAATGCAGCTTTTTCAAAGCACCAATTAGAAATGTTTTTCCAACAGAAACAATGTGGCTAAATCAAATTTACGCACTTATAACTGGTAACAAATACAAAAGCATCACAAACACTTTTAGAACGCTTAAAAACCCTAAAGAAGCTCGAAAATTCAAAGCAAACAATTTCGACTATGTAACATTTTCGGGCATTTTTAAAAAAAGAAGTGATAAAGAATTAATAAAACATTCTAGCCTTTTAACTATTGATTTTGACCACATAGAAAATGTAAAAGAATTAAAAGATAATTTATTAAATGACCAGTACTTTGAAACCGAATTACTATTCACTTCTCCTTCAGGTAAAGGTATAAAATGGATAATAAGAATAGATATTTCAGAGATTACACACGCAGCATATTTTAAAGCAGTTGCAAACTATATTAAACATACGTACAACATAGAAATAGACCAATCAGGTAAAGACATTTCCAGAGCATGTTTTTTATCATATGATCCTTTTGCATTTCTTAATAAAAGACACAAAATAGCATGAAAAATGAATTCAACCCAAAAGAATGGCTAACAAATCCTGTCAAAGACAGTGAAGCAATAGTTAGCAATAAGACTGCAATACCAACTATTACAAGCAATAAAAACAATATTGAAGACTACATTGCTTTAATAGAGCAATTTGGTATAGATATTACAAACAACTATACAAATTGGCTAAATATTGGTTTTGCTATTGCAGATGAATATGGAGATACTGGTAGAGAATATTTTTGTAGAATAAGTAAAAATCATCCTAATTTTAACCAAATAGAATGCAATGAGCAATACACAAAATGCTTAAATGCTAAAGGACATGGTATTACAATAGCAACATTTTATCACTTAGCACATCAAGCAGGTATAAAAACCAAAGAAAGCAATCTTAACAATAAAAATACAGATTCAAAAACAATAAAAACTGAATCTGTAAAAGAGATATTACCAACTATTTCAGAAAAAGTGTATCAATCAATTCCAGATTTTTTAAAGCAAATTGTTCAACCTGCAGCGAGTTCAGAAGAAAGAGATATTTTATTATTAGGTGCACTTACAACTTTTAGCGCATGTTTGCCTAAACTGTTTGGTATTTACGACCAAAATAAAGTTTTTAGTAATTTATACCTATTTGTCACAGCTCCTGCTTCTGCAGGAAAAGGACGACTAAACAAAGTCAAAAACTTAGTAAACCCAGTTCATAAAATAAAACGAGAGCAAGCAAAAGTTTTAAAACAGCAATACCAATCTGAAATGGCTACTTATAATTTTCAAAAAAAGAAAAATGACAATTCAGAAAAACCTTCCAAACCTCCTGAGCAAATGTTATTCATTCCTGCTAACAATAGTGTTACTGGAGTCTATCAATTAATTGCTGATAATGAAGGAAGAGGGTTAATATTTGAAACAGAAGGTGATACTTTAGCACAAGCGTTTAAAAGTGATTATGGTAACTATTCAGATGGTTTTAGAAAAGCATTTCATCACGAAACAATTAGTTATTACAGAAGAACTGATAGTGAATATGTAGATATTGAAAAACCTTGCTTATCTACAGTTTTGTCAGGTACTCCTAAACAAGTTGCAACATTAATTCCAAATGCAGAAAATGGATTGTTTAGCAGGTTTATGTTTTATTATATGAATATTAAACCTACTTGGAAAAACGTATTTCAAAATAACAACAATGTAAATCTAGATGATTACTATACCAACTTAGGAAATAATTTTTTAGAATTATACAAAACACTAAAAAACAATCCTGCTATCGAAGTGAGATTAACACTACCTCAACAAAATCAATTCAATACTTTTTTTGAGTCTTTACAAACTAAATATCTAAACTTACAACCAGAAGAATATATTGCAACTGTAAGAAGACTAGGACTAATTGCATTTAGAATAATGATGATTTTCTCTGTATTTCGTATTATGGAAGATGGTGATGTAAATTCAATAAAATTATGCGAAGAAGAAGATTTTAAAAATTCGTTAGGTATAATTACTGTAATTGTTAAACATAGCAGTAAAGTTTTTAATGATTTACCGCTAGAAACAAAAACTCATAAGAGAATGAATAGAAAAGAAAGGTTCTTAGAGGCACTCAATAAAAAGTTTACAAGACAAGATTATCTATCTGAAGCTCAAAATTTAAACATACCTAATAAAACTGCAGAAGGGTATATTACTTCTTTTATAAAATCTGGAATTATTCATAGAGATACTCATAATCAATATTTTAATACTTATAAAGAAAATAAAGAATTACAAGGATTTTAAGGAATCTAAGGACCAACATAACAGCATTGTATTAAATCCTTTATATCCTCAAATCCTCATAATACCCTTGGCTATGTAAAGTTGTGTGGGGTAGCACTTAACTTTACTGGTTATCAAAGGGTTATAAAAAATAGTCGAGAACTAGCAAATACTTATAACCAATGTTGTTTAAGTTTTATAGGATCAATTATAATTTTCTATTAAATCACCCGCAAACATTTCTCTATCAACCTTAGAATTCCACGGACAATAAATACCCTTTAAAGTCTCTATAAAATAGTCTAGATTGTTTTCAATAAATATTGGACTTGCATCACACAATTCTATAGATATTGGTGTTAAACTCCATTCGTCGTCTATAAAATTCCAACTCCAATTAGAATTGTAGTTATTATTTCTTTCTGATATTTTACCATTTATATGTAAATTACGTTGGTTTATTGGCAATAAAAGTTGGTTATCTATTTCATTTAATAGTTGCTCATTAGAGGTTCTTACTAAAAAATAGTTGTTATCATCAGTTGATAGTATTCTAAAATACCTATAATTATCATCTGGAATAGTCAATTCATTATTTTTCTCATTACAATTTGAACAAGAAAAGAAAAGTGCTATTGAAATAATTGATAGAAAATGCTTCATATTTTTATATTGGTTTGTAAACGAGTTTGTGTATGATTTCGTTTCGTGGTTTAAGCATAAAAATTAGAAAATAAATCACTGATAGTAAGTCTGCGAAAATTTTCATAAATAAACTAATACTAGCAATAAATTATTCACGTTTTTGTAACATGTTACTGGTTTCTAACTTTTTCGTTTTTAACAGGTTCTCCTCTTGTAATGAAAATATCATTAGAATAATAATTTAAGAATTGTGTAGGCAAACCGTCTCCTTTTAATGGATTAGATGTATTCTGCATATGATAATGTATATGAGGTTCTGATGATTGCCCACTATTACCAATCTTTGCTAATTCTTGCCCTTGTGTAACTTTATCTCCAACATTTACAATTATTGAATTCTTTTTTAAATGGCCTATAAATGAATATTCTTTATTATAATGCTCGATAATGATGTAATTTCCTGCAGGTTGTTTAGAGTTTACAGAGCCAGGGATATTATCATCAACAGAATTTAATAGTTCAATAATTGTTCCTTCACCAGGCGAGATTAAAGTTTTTCCAAAACAATAATAATCAGAATTATTATTTCCACTTCCAGTATGTGTATTGCCGTTTATCATTTGCACAATATCTATTGCAAATCGTTGTTCTCTATATTCTGCGTGATAATTTTGTTCTATTGTTCTTCCTCCCCAACCAATAAAAAACTCTTCGTTAAAGGGTAGTTTTAGATTCGTTTGAGTACGGTAATTTAAAAAATCAGATGGATAAAGATTAGTGATATCGTCATTATTTGTGCAACCCATTAATACTAAAATTAAAAAGGTTATAATCGTTCTTTCCATTTTTTCTTTATAATGATTTACAAATCGTTTCGTCTTTCACTAAATTATTGGCAACTTCTTTTAAACTAACCTGGTGCAAGTAACATTCATTATAAAATTAAACTCTGTTCTAGCAAACCAATTATACTTACACCTAAGTTAGCTGTTACCTAATATTAAGCACATATGCTTAAGTCAAAATTATAATATTCTTTTAGATTTATTATCTATTAATAAATATCTGAGTCATATTAAAAATAACTGCTATAACTTTATGAAGATAAAAGTGGAATAAAAGAGGGATTAATATTCTGGAGGAACTAATTAAAATTACCATTTATAATACATACTTTATAAATTATAAATAAACCTCTTTTATAAGTATGGGTTAGTTATTCCAATACATCTGTATATAACTCTATAAAATTAATGGCTACATTACTCTTTATTGCTATTTGCCAAAAACCACTAACTCCTATTAAAATTTCCCTTTCATAATTATTTACAATATATTTAGTATGATAACTTTTCCCTTCATTAAAAGAAAAAGTGGTTGTTTCATTTTTTAAAAATAAAAAAACATCACTTTTTTCGATATTGAGTTTCAAAAATATGCGACTACCCTCCATTATTTTACCTAAATTTTTAATATAATAAGCCATAAGTTTAGTAAAATTGATTATTAAATTGTCTTTAGAAAAACAAATTAAACTTAATCCACTTAATAAAAACTACCTCACAGTAATAGCATTTAAATTTCTTAGAAGTAGGCAATAATAGTTTACATAATAAACTTCTTCTTTTTCTTGAAATTAAATTACGCTTTGCTTTACATTTAGGACAAATCATGTTGCTATAATCAAAATTATTTTTTTTACTGCAGGTTTAACAAAACTTGCAACTCTAGTTATTTATAATACAATATTCGTAATAAATTTTAAACAAGATTAATCTCAATAAATAAATGAACGATAATTAGAATAAGTGGCATATCTTATTTATTTATTGTATATTTAAATACTGTTTATTTCGTTTAAAACCGCTAATAAATAGATAGCATATTATCCTTATTTCCTTTTCAACCTTATAAAAATGAACGAGTATAAAACATTAATTGTAGATGATGATATTGAGAATATCAATATTTTAAAAACTTATATAAATAAATTTACACCTAACTTAAACATTGTAGGACAAGCACTTAATGTTAACGATGCTATTAGTGAGTATTTAACAACCAAACCACAAATATTACTTTTAGATATAGAACTAGGTAATGACACTATTTTTAGCTTTATAGATACTTTAGATAAAATAGAAGGAGAAATTATTTTTATTAGTTCTCATCCAGAATTTGGTGTAAAAGCTGTAAACTACAATGTAACTGGTTTTATTGTTAAACCTATTAATAGTAATCAACTTAAAAAAATAATTAACAAGGCTATAGGTAATATCGAAAGAAAAAAAGCAAATGATACACTAAATCAAAAAAAAATAGTAAATCCACTTAATTACCCAGTAAACATTGCTATTCCATCTGTAGACAAAATAGAATTAATTGCTATAAAAGATTGTGCATTTTTAGAAGCAGAAGGTAAATACACTTTCTTTCACCTTAACAATAAAAAAAAGAAAATTGCAAGTAGAAATTTAGGCGAATATGAAAAAATTATAGATCCTAAATTATTCTTTAGAGTTCACCATCGGTATTTAGTAAATATCAATTCTATCATCAATATTCATAAAACAGATGGTACTTATTGCGAACTAATAACAGGTAATAACATCCCTATTGCTAAACGAAGACAAGAAGAATTCTTTAAGTTTTTAAAATTAAAATAATTGTTATTTCTTTAAAATTTTATAAACCCTTCCCAAACCATCAAAGTAAATTATAAGATAATATCTAAAAGAAAATATGCGCCTCCTAGTTCCTATATAGTAAGACCAGATGTCAGAATTCTTATCGTTAAATTCAAAACCTAACAATTCCAAAACCTCATCTTTGGTTAAACTATTTAGTGCTTTATTCTTTATTAGAGAAGAAATCATATATATTCTTTGTTCTCTATTTTGCAACCATATTTGTTTGTCAAATTCTAGTTTTGTTAAAGTCGTTCTAAATATCATAATTATTAAAAAATAGGCCCTGAAAACAATTACTTTGGGGAAATTATTGGGGGGAAATTCAGAGCCCTATAAAATGAAAAATCACAAGGGCTTTTTAGCTGTCAACACCTTAAAACATAAAATTAAAATACTATTTAAATTAAGGATATATGCCCTTGCGATTAAAATATAACCAAATACTAACTATTCAAATATCTAAAGAATATTTAAGTTATTATATAACCAATAAATATTTGACCAATATTTAGTATAAGTGTTACTTACAGCAACTTTATTATAATGCTCTAAAATCAAAAATTGTTAGACTTTAATTTTTTCTCAACTCTTCTAATATTTTTTTCTATAATTAAATAAACACATAGAGTTATAAAAGTATACATTCTTGCTTGAGAAATTTAATAGGGCTAAATTTATATGAAACCATAGTATAAAAAAAAGAAGAAAAGTATAATACCTAAAAGGTATTTAGAGCTAAAGGAAGAAATTCAAAAACAGTTATTGTAAATTTAAATAAACTTTAAAATCACAAGGAATACAGAAATTTGAAATACCCCTAAATAAGTCAAAACCGCATTATACAATAATATTGAGTAGAATGTATAAATAAATCCTTGTGATATAAAGCTTATTCCCAAACTTATGAATACTCAAATATGCAAAGAATTCTTAAGTTACTAACTACCTATTAAACAATCGAAGTTTAATTGGTATAAGTGTTAAAATAGCTATGCTAATTGCTCTAAAAAATAAAAAAATTAGCGTACACTAAATAAAAAGTCTTTAAATCTAAAACTAACTTAAAAATCCAAATCACCATTTTTCTAAGCAAATTCTAAAAATACAGAAGTACCTGCATCTACAATACTTTTTATTTTAAGATGCACTCATGCCATCTCTATAAAATCTTTAGAATTAGCAATCCTAATTAGAACCTTTCTCGTTATTTGTACCTTTGTTATTTCCTAGTTATTTAAATCAAACAAAGTTGTTAATATAGAATTCGTCTTACCAACTTCTTGGTATTTTATTTCAACGGTTTTTAAGTTGTTAAACAACTTAGTGGATATAAAAATTTTGTAAAATCACAAGGACTTTATTTTACTGTTACCCCCTTAGCAACATCAAACTAAATACTATTTGAATTAAGTATATTTGTCCTTGTGATTGAAAAATAACCAAATACTCTCTATTCAAATATCTAAAGAATATTTAAGTTATTATACAACCAATAAATATTTGACCAATATTTAGTATAAGTGTTACTTACAGCAACTTTATTATAATGCTCTAAAATCAAAAATTGTTAGACTTTAATTTTTTCTCAACTCTTCTAATATTTTTTTCTATAATTAAATAAACACATAGAGTTATAAAAGTATACATTCTTGCTTGAGAAATTTAATAGGGCTAAATTTATATGAAACCATAGTATAAAAAAAAGAAGAAAAGTATAATACCTAAAAGGTATTTAGAGCTAAAGGAAGAAATTCAAAAACAGTTATTGTAAATTTAAATAAACTTTAAAATCACAAGGAATACAGAAATTTGAAATACCCCTAAATAAGTCAAAACCGCATTATACAATAATATTGAGTAGAATGTATAAATAAATCCTTGTGATATAAAGCTTATTCCCAAACTTATGAATACTCAAATATGCAAAGAATTCTTAAGTTACTAACTACCTATTAAACAATCGAAGTTTAATTGGTATAAGTGTTAAAATAGCTATGCTAATTGCTCTAAAAAATAAAAAAATTAGCGTACACTAAATAAAAAGTCTTTAAATCTAAAACTAACTTAAAAATCCAAATCACCATTTTTCTAAGCAAATTCTAAAAATACAGAAGTACCTGCATCTACAATACTTTTTATTTTAAGATGCACTCATGCCATCTCTATAAAATCTTTAGAATTAGCAATCCTAATTAGAACCTTTCTCGTTATTTGTACCTTTGTTATTTCCTAGTTATTTAAATCAAACAAAGTTGTTAATATAGAATTCGTCTTACCAACTTCTTGGTATTTTATTTCAACGGTTTTTAAGTTGTTAAACAACTTAGTGGATATAAAAATTTTGTAAAATCACAAGGACTTTATTTTACTGTTACCCCCTTAGCAACATCAAACTAAATACTATTTGAATTAAGTATATTTGTCCTTGTGATTGAAAAATAACCAAATACTCCCTATTCAAATATCTAAAGAATTTTTAAGTTATTATTTAACCAATAAATATTTGACCAATATTTAGCATAAGTGTTAATGTAGACAACTATTATAACTCTCAAAACTATTTAAATTAACTATTGCAATACATAAGAAATTGTTTTATAAAAAAATATATAATTGCTCTTTAGATAGTAAAAATAGTAACAAAATTCTTTAAGGCAATCTAAATTAAGCAGTATAGTAGTTAACAAATAATCAATTTTCAATCACCCTAAAGAATAAATTAAAGATAGGTATAATTTACTATTCTAAGCTTGCTTAATAAACAACCGAAGCTATAAATAAGTGTTATTCTAAAAATAATACCTAACAATTCCATTAAGTAGTATATACATACTATCAACCTTTTAAAAAAGGGACTTTAATTCTAAGCAAATTCTAAAAATACAGAAGTACCTGCATCTACTTTACTTTTTATTTTAAGATGCCCTCCTGCTAATTCTATAAACTCTTTAGATATAATTAACCCCAATCCAGATCCTTTTTCATTTTGTGTTCCTTTAGTGGTATGCGAACCCGTTAATTTAAACAACTCTTGCAATCTAGATTTTGCAATACCAACTCCTTGGTCTTTTATTTCAATGGTTTTTATGTTGTTAAGCAACTTAGTAGATATAAAAATTTTATGACTGGCTTTTGTAAACTTTACCGCATTAAAAAATAAATTACCAATGGCAGTTTTTAGTATGTTTTTATCAGAATATAAATTGTTAAATTCTAAATTATATACAATTTTAATATCTTTCTTTTTAGCATAATCTAAATAAGGGGCTATTGCATCTTCTATTAAAGTATTAATAGCTAAATGCTCATTGTTTACAACAATTCTTTTTTGCTGCGATCTAGACCAGTCTAAAAGATTTTTAACCAAAATATGGTTGTTAACTGAAGCATTATTAATAATTCTTATAGTTTCCTTTTTTTCGGCTTCACTAAACATATCATAATCTTCTAATAACAAATTGGTATAACCAATTACGGCATTAAAAGGGTTTATCAAATCATGGGCAATTACTCCAAAAAGCTTTTCTTTAGTTTTGTTGGCTATTTCTAATTCATCATTAACCTTCTCAGAATAACTTAATGCATGCTCTAAATCTCCTTTTTGCTGTTCTATAATAGCATTTTTCTCTTTTAATATATTTTTTGCTTTTAAGTTTTTTCTATATCGATAATAAGCATACAACATCAAAACCAAACTAAGAAAAAAAGCAAAGTATAAATTGTTCTTAATCTTTTGTTCCTTTATAATAGTAAGCTCTTTTATACTAAGATCTTGTTTTAAAATAGTGTTTTCTTTTGTTTTTAATTCAGACTCATATTTTCTTCCAAATTCTAAATAAGCATTATAATGTTTTTCTTTATTTATTGAATCTAAATATATATGCTTCTTTTTAAGAAATATATTTGCTTTTTTATAGTTTTCTAAAGCAGAATATATAGCTATCTTCATATCTAAAATCTCATTAATCCCTACAGATAAATCAACTTTATTGTTTTTATAATAATTCTCTAAAGAATCTATATATTTTAAAGAAACATTATAATTAGCCTTAGTACCATAAACTCGAGCCAATTGAGTATAATTTTCTAATATAGAATGAGTATAACCAATCTCTTTAGAAAGACTTAAAGATTTTTTATAATTATCTATAGCTTTTGTATATTTTTTATTTAAGAAAAGTGTTCTTGCTTTTGATGATAGAGCTACAATGTAACGCACACTTTTAGCTCCATCTTTTTTTGCATATACTACAGAGCTATCTGCATATTGTATGGCTTCTTTAGCACTGGTAGGGGTTAAAGACAACCCCTCAAACATAGCATAAAGTGTTTTATTACTTAACTTATTAGGGTTAGCTACATGGTATTCTAATACTTCTAATAATATACCTTTAGCCAATTCTGGTGTACTATTTTTGTGTTCTAAGTATAGTGTTCCTAAATTTATTTTAGCAAACATTTTTTCATCTGGTTTATTTGCATATGCTATTGCCTTTTTAAAATGTTTAATAGCATTATTAAAATCTTTTTTCCTTCTAAAACTAGCTGCTATAATTTTATGGCACATCATTTTAAACCCTGGTAAATCAACATCTTCTAAATAATGTAAACACTTATTGGCTATTATTGTTGCGTTTTCAAAATCTTGTTTATAAAAATAACCACTACCCAAAATGATATATGAAGAGGATACTAAAGATGTATCTTTTTTAAGTAAACTTAATTGTAAAGCTTTTTCGCTATAATAAATTGTAGAATCTAGATTACTAAATGTACCTGCTTTTAATAACAGGGCACCAATTTCACCTTCTTTTTTTAAATCTAAACCATAATCTTTTTTAAAATTTTGGCTATAAATAACTTGAATAAAAAGTAGAAAAAAGGCTTTTAAAATAACTTTTTTAAGAATCATAAGGCTTATTTGGTTTAAGGTAATTATAATTAATAAAGAAGCACTAATATTAATAATAAATGTAGTGCTCCTATCCAAAAATACAAAAAACACGTGCACTATTTAAACTAGGTTCAGACAAATTATTAAATAATCACACAAAACAAGAATAAGTGTATCGTATACAGAATAACTGCATAAATCTTATTAGAATCAAACACAAAAACAATAAGCTATAAAAAAAAGAGCTTAAAATTGTTATACCAAGTATAACGCCTTTAAACTCTTTGTAAAAACTACACCATTAACATGTATCCTACTTTTTCAATAGCAATTTTAATATTTGGGGGGTTAAATTATGTGTAGTATCTTTTACATACAAAATACTATTGTTTTTTGTAGAAAAAACAAATTCATAGGCATGCAATACACTCACACTATCTATGGCTTTTTGTATGTTGTTGTTTTCTGTAGCCAATACTGTAGCATAGGCCTGCTCCACTTGTTTTTTAAAAGCGGTTAGGGTATCATTATACTTTGTTGTTAAATTTTGCAATTCTTTTGTTGGTATTTTTTTTACCTTTAATTGCTTATTAACAAAAGTAGCATAAGCTGCCATTTGTTGCTGTTGTACTTTATATACACTATCTGCCTTTACCAATTGCCCTAACTTTGGGTAAACTTCATTTAGGTTAACATAACCTACTTTTGTACTAGTTGTACAACTTTGTAAGAACAATGCAATGACAAATAAAATGGGTAACAAAAATATTTGGTGTTTTTCTTTCATAATATAAGAAATCTTAAATACCCCATACAATTAATAACCGTAAAATTATATGGGGTAAAATTATTATATTTTATTTAGATTTATTTGTAATAAGTGCTTTTACCTGTGCTTTTAGCTCATCTATTTGCTTTTGCTGCTCTATGGTATGTAAAAATAATTCTTCTATTTTTTCTAACTGTACCTCTGAAGCTCTATTTAAAACAATACCACCTTTTTCTTTTACTTCTTTTGCAGAAGAAACTCCTGGTAAATGTTTGTTAGCTTTTGTAAATGCTTCTATCTCTTTTAAGCTCATCATTTTATAAGATGGATTAAGTGTAGATTCTCCCTCAAAATAACTTTCAAACACATAATCTGGGGTAATAGTACCAGTTGCTAAAATATTACCAACTACGTGTAATTTTTCTGTAGGTTGAGTAGTTCCAATACCTATATGACCTGATTCATGAATAATCATATTAGTAACAGGCGTTGAAGTCCCATTATTAGTTGTTTGAAATATCATTCTATTTCCTTTATTAGTAGAACTCCATACTTCAGTACTAGAGCATATAATTTTAGCACCCAAACTATAACCACTTCCTGTATGACCAGAAAATTGGAATTGGCCTAAAATTCTATTTGCTGCTATAGCGGATGGTGAAGCAGTTGTTCCATTTGACACTTTAAATATAATACCCCCAGTATTACCTAAATTAGAATTAGATTGGGCTGTAATATAAGTTGAAACGTTTTCATTAACAAGATGTAATTTACTTTCTGGAGTATTCGTCCCAATACCTACATCTCCATTATTTTTTAGGTAAATGTTATTAGTACCATTTTGACCTAAATACAAATCGTCCGCTATCACTCCAATATAAGGTGGATTAAGTGAACTATTAACGTCTTTAATCTCTACAACTGCATTACTATCTGATGATTCTATTCTAAGTACTGCATTATTAGTCCCAGAAAAAATATGTAAGTTTTTAACTGGAGTATCCGTCCCAATACCTACATATCCATTATCCTTAATTACCATTTCTTTACCTGCGGTACGGGCTGTTAAACCGTCAGATAAATTTGTAAGTTTTACTAAAGAGTTGGCATTATCATTTGTCCATTTACTAGCACCTGCTGCGCCACACTCAGACCAAGCAGTACCACTCCAACACCATATGGTGTCTGTAGTAGTATTATATACTTGCATACCTTCTTGGGCTGCCGCTACTGTTAAAGTTGTATGATCTGCAACTCTTGGCATAATAAAACCTTGTGTAGTAGAAACTACGTCTAAAGCAGCAGCTGGTGTAGTTGTACCTATCCCTACTTGTGCTATTGTTGTAAAACTTGTTGCTATTATTGCAACGCTTAGTATTAATTTTTTCATTTTGTTTTGTTTTATTAATTATGTTTATTTTCTATTTCTATTAAAATTTATAGGCAGCACCTATAGTTATTTGGTTATGAGACACCATACTTGTACTATTTACAAATTTGTAAGTGTCTTGTAGTGTTAGCCCCCAATGCGAGTTGTTAAGCCAAAAGATAAAACCACCTGTTATATTTCCAGAAAAATTACTTTCTGCATTAGGCAATGTATTAGCAGCTTTTATATAACTAGTACCTATAGCTATATAAGGTACCATAAAGGGCTTAGGTATATTTTTAGATCTAAATCGATATCCTATATCTACATTTCCAGAAAAATAATGCAATGGGTTTTCCCATAACCCCGCATCTGTAACTGTACTAAAAGCTACTCCTGCAGATGTATAAAAATTATTTGCAAACTTTCTTGCAACTGCAAAGGTTAGTCCTACATTTATATTATCTTGTACATGTACAGTAGCGGTATTGTCAAAATGTATAGAACCAAATGCTCCAGAAACTTCCCACCTACCGGCATTTACATCATCTTGTGCCATCACTAAAAAACTAAATAGCAATGCACTTAAAGTAATCATTGTTTTTTTCATCATTATAAATTTAAAATCATCCTCTAAAAACTTGGCTCATCTGTTGTTTCTACACTAGAAGCCTGGGCTTTTTGTGGGTTTAAAATCATATACGTACCTAAAGCGGTTAAAGCTGCATACTTACCGTAATTACCTATTTTTTTTAAGGCTTCATTACGTGTAATCTCGTTTTCTTTTTTTTGTTCTTCTTTCATTTGTTTTCTGTTTACAAAAAAATTATTCTATTAGTATTTTTTTGGTTTGCATATGATTATCTGCCACAAATTGTATCATATACACACCCTTACTTAAATTACTAGGCAAAGCAATATTGTTTACAGATTGCATAGTAAAAGACTTTGCCAATACTTGTTTACCTGTAACACTATACATACGTACAGTACCCAAACCACTATTATGTAAACCAGCAATTCTTAAATTAGTATTACTAGTTTTATACATACTTACTGTATTAAAAGAGGCAGCATCTTCTACACTTAATACACTAGAGGCTGTGTGTATATAAAAACGACCAACTCCATTTAAACTATTAGCAAATACTACTTGATGATCTGTTGTTGTAATATTTGTAATTGTACCAGCTACTTTATCTTCTAAAAACACTTGCAAACCATCTGGTAAATTACTAGCAAGAGCACTAAATGTTACTGTTTCGTTAGCACTAACTTTTAAAGATAATGGCACAATAGAAGTTTGGTAATTTGTATTTGGCAAACACTGTAAAGTAAAATTAACACCTTCACCGTCTTCTATTAAATGGGTGTTAATAGCAAAATTATTAGCTTCATCTTCTTTAAAAGCACCAGCATCATAACCAACATCTAAACCTTTGGTAGTATTAACAAAATATTTAAGTGTTGTGCTTTTAGTTTCTTTACCTTTAGAAGCATTTATTACTACACTTGGTGTAGCTACTGCACTTTTATAAAAAGTAGGCACTACAGTTGGCTCTACAGCTTGCATACTTACCGGAAAAACAAAACTATTAGCAGTATTATCTTTAGGATCTACTAAAAAACCTTGCCCAGGAGAGATATATGTACTTGCATCTTGTCCTGTAGAAGCATAATTTAATATTTTATACGTACTATTGGCAGCATCCCAAACTTTTAAATACGTATAGGATGGAAATAAAATATCTTCGTTAACTTTTAACAAACTTGTTGTTGCATTGTTTGCTGGCAAAAAAGAAGGGTAAGGATTACCAACCAAAGTCCAATGATAAGTTGCATGAGAATATTGAGGTATTGTAATAGTTACATCTGCGCCAGTTGCCATAGTACCTTTAAAAGTATAATTACCTGCTGCATTTTTTTTATTAGAATACCCTTTACCATTTACAAATACACCTGCTGCTGCAATATTACTAGTAGTAAAATGCTCAAACCTAGTATCTACTGGTAAACTATTATTGTACACAGAAACACCAAATTTACTACCACTTGTAGCAATATCATTTGTATTACCAGAACCTGTAGCAAAATCATTAATATCTTGTGTTTCTACAGGCGCAGAAACAAAATGCCAGTTGGCATCTGCTATACTCCTTACATAGGTAATATTACTGCTTCCAG
>CBDUHF010000058.1:0-15815 GCA_965367085.1 uncultured Polaribacter sp. | reverse complement strand
TAAATTATCAGCTTAATTCAATTTTAACCTGTAGCCATATTTCAGGACTAGACATTAAAACTGAATTTAAATGAAATATTTATTTTTTTTATACTTCTTATCATTTTCGTCAATTTTAAATGCACAAAGGAAAATTAATGAAAAAGACATTCTAAAAATTAATACAGAAATTGAAACTGAAATTTCCATTCTTAAAGACTCATTATATAATTCTGAAAAAAAATTAACGCCTATTGACTTGGAATTTAAAACCGATATTTATAAAATTGAAAAACTAGCTGAGAAGAAAATCAACATTAATTATTCAACAATTGGAATGTCAAATACTATGTTTGAATTAGAAAAAAATTATGATAAATTACTGAATAAATATTATAAAATTCTTGCAGAAAAACTGAATTCTGAAGATAAGGAAAAACTGATAAAATCTCAAAAAAATTGGTTTAACTTTAGAGATAGTGAAAGAATTTTAGTCGGAATTATTTCTAAAACTCAATATTCTGGTGGAGGAACAATTCAAAGTAATATTAGAGCAGGAAAAATATGTGAAATAACGAAAAAGAGAGTTTATGAAATTAAAGAATATATAGACCAATTTATTGAATAATAAAAAAACGTGCTACAACAAATAACTGAGCTAAAAAACAACGCTTACCGTCATTAATGTTGTGCAATTCTATGCAATGCATCAACCACAAGATTGCAAAAAAGCAGCATGTATGTTATAGATAAAGAAGGTACATTGTGGGGAGAGCAGGATTCGAACCTGCGAAGACGTAGTCAACGGAGTTACAGTCCGTCCTCGTTGGCCGCTTGAGTATCTCCCCTTTATTTGTACTATTTTAAAGAACCAAAAATTGCCTACACAATTTTGTTATTTTGCCCCTTTAACAAGGCTTTAATCTACAACCTATTGAAAACAAGAAAACTACTGTAACCAATAGCCTTGTAGCTGTTTTTTGTTGTAAAAAATACCCTTTTTTTTAAAGCGTCAGCGAATATACAAAGTTTTTATAAATGTCCTAAAAAAAGTATTATTTTTTTTTAAAGGCAGGTTTCAAACTACTATAATGCCATTGCTACAATGCATCCTTCGCCTCATCACAAAATAAACATTTTAAACCCCTTCTACGAGTCTGCTTCGGGTGTGCTCCCAAAAAAGTCCATTTTTTAAAAATAGCCCCTTCCCGCTCCCGAACAAACCCCGAACCAGACCCGAACAAAACCCCCTAAAAATCGGGTTTTTGTGTCACCATGTGTCACTGTGTGTCATCATGTGTCAGCGTGTGTCAGAAAAGGTCAGCAGCGTTTACAAACGGTCAGTTTGTGTCAATACGTGTCAGTAGGTGTCAAGTATTTGGTTATCTGTATTTTAGGTTTTATGTTTGGTATCTATTAATCTTAAAAATAAATTATTATGGCAACATTTGAAAAAGGGATCCTAGGTGGATTTTCAGGAAAAGTAGGTAACGTAGTAGGCTCTCGATGGAGAGGTAAAAATGTAATGCGCAGTTTACCACAACGTGGTAGCTATACGGCAACCGAAAAACAAGAAGAACAACGACAAAAATTTAAAACCATTATTGGTTTTTTAAGTCCTATTGTAGAAATTTTAAACAGCTATTTTGGGAGTCCACAGGGCGATAAATCGCGTGCAAACCTGGCAACTTCTTACCATCTTAAAAATGCAGTAATAAACACTGGTACGGGCATGGTTATGGATTACGCCAAGGTATTGATAAGCAAAGGCGATTTAAGGGGTATTGATGGGGGTTCTGTAACCGCCGCAGCGGCACAAACCTTAAACTTTGGTTGGCAAGACAATAGCGGACAAGGTAAAGCCACCGCCACAGATGAACTAATGGTGGTAGTCTATGCACCCGATCTTAATTTGTTTTATACCAACATTGCCGTAGCTACTAGAGATGCCACAACGGCAACCGTAACACTGCCTAATTTTATGGCAAGTTTTGAGGTAGAAGTTTGGGCTTCTTTTAGCAAGCCTACTACCAATTATGCAGCCATAAGTACCTATATGGGGGCTGTTACCGTGCTGTAAATAGAAATGTTTTTAAAACAAACATTTAAACAGCTGGTTGCAACGTATTTGCGTATAATAGATTTCTTGTTATGCGTAAATACGTTTTTTTGTGCTTATGAATCTAGTCGCTTTTTTATAAACACCGCTAAGGGTAATTTGTTAGTTTCTGATGTAATGATATTGCCAAGTGCCATATGTATAAACAACTTGTTTAATAAGTGTTTAGGATATATGGGGATATGCCCTAGTTTAAAACTGGGTATGTTGTGTTGTTTGCGCAATCGGTACATGGTACTTCTACTCACGTTTAAATATTCCATAGCTTGTTCTGTGGTAAGCCATACTTCATTTTCTAATAAATACGAATCAAATTCTAAATGGGTGTTTTGTACCGCTGGTTGGTACTTTTTTTCTTTTTTCATAATCGCTTTTTTTTATTTCATACCTCGTAGGAATTGAGTTAGTACGACTAATATAATATATTTTTTTATGAAGTATTTAAAATCAGGTGTTTATACGGGGTTTCATTGCTTGTTTTTACGGGGTTTGGGTGCTTCTTTTGCACTATTTTATTTCTTATTCTTCCTATTGATACCTACTGAATCAATTTCAGTACATGCTTTTCTTGTCATTCCCTTGAAAATTGAATTCCTACAAAAACGAAAATTATGTTGGGTTGGTGAATTATGGGTAATTATAAAATAGCATTCATCATTGTGCTATTACAATGATATTATTAATGTTGTTTTTTGTGGAGTTTTGCATATAAAAGTTCATTTATTTACAAATAAGAGTGTGCTAAAAAGGGTGCTATTACCTACTAAACCTACTATTATAGATACTTTTCTAAATTATCAAAAACTCCATTTATATCCTCTAAACTTACAGGTTTTATAAAATAATCAGAGATTTGATTTATATTTTTTGCTTTTTCGATGTCAATAGGATTTACAGAAGAACTTACCATAAAAATAAGTACCTTTTTTTTAATATTAGTTTCCATTTTTACATACTCTTCTATAAACTGCCAACCATCCATAATTGGCATGTTATTATCAAGAAAAATAACATCGGGAATATTTTCTTCAATCGATATATTATCTGTAAGAAATTCAATAGCTTTTTCTCCATCTGAAAAAGAAAGCGTCTTGCTGGCTAATTTATAACGACTTATAATTCTAGTTAAGGTAAATTGATAAATATCATCATCATCTATAATACCAATTAAAAGGGGCCTATTCATATTTATATATTTTTCTTTAGCATTATTTTAAAAGTAGTACCTTTTTCTACTTCACTTTCTACGGCAATAGAACCTCCTATTGTTTCTATTTGAATTTTACTCATAAACAGTCCAACTCCTTTAGAATCTGGATGTCTATGAAACGTATTGTTAAGTTTAAAAAGGCGGTGCTTGTGTTTTTTTAAATCGATTCCAAGTCCATTATCAGTAACTATAAGCAGTATTTCATTGTTATTTATTTCTGTAGAGAGATGTATTTTAGCAATACGATTAGGAGATCTGTATCGAATGGAATTAGACAAGAGGTTTAGTATAATACTTTCTAAGTAAAGTTTAGGGTATTCAATAGTTGGTACTTCAGCAAAATTTGATGTGATTACAGCATTAGACTCCAATATTTTTCCTTCTAAAATCGCTTTTGTTTTACTCAAAATTACATCAAAATTTATAGGATCATGCTTAATATTTACATCCATCTGAATTTTTACAGATTCTATTAATTCATTTAATGTTTCTGTGAGATGCCCTATTACTATTTCGAATTTAGTTAAAAGCATTGCTTTATCTTCTACATCTGTACTATCATTGTAGAAATCCATTAACGAGTTAAGGTTACTAACAGGTGCTCTTAAATTATGAGAAGCTATATGTGTAAAGTTTGAGAGTTGTGTATTTTTATTTTCTAATTGATGGTTGAATTTTTCTAATTGTAATTTTTGTTCTAAAATTAATTCAGAACCAATTTGTAATTCTTTATTCTTAAGAATCAATTCATTAGTGAGCGCTTCTGATTTCTTTTTGGCAATTAAAAGTTCTGTTTCATACTTTTTTCTTTGAGAGATATTAAAAACAGTAGACTGTGTATAAATGTGTTTTCCTTCTTTATTTTTTATTTCTACTGAATTAATTAGAACAGGAAGTTTAGTTCCGTCTTTTTTAATAAAATCAAAATTTATTTCATTTACAGTTCCCGTTAAATTTAACTTTTGAGAATAAATGGTTTGAAAGTATATTTTGCCTCCTATAGATAGAAAATCTGTAACTTTTTTAATATGTACAACCTCTTCTCTTTCATAGTTGGTAAATTCTAAAAAACGTTTGTTAGAATCTATAATGGTACCATCTGGTAATGCACAAAAATATCCGCAAGGAGAAGTGTTATAAAGTTCTTTATAGTCTATATTATAATTCATTAAAATTTGTAACTAGTTTATAAGTACTTATAATAAATAGTTTTTCATTGCTTCGATTGTTTGTTTAGGAGCACTAAGATGTGGACAATGACCTATTGCATCTAATAAAACAAACTCACTATTAGAAACATGTTTATGTACATATTTCCCTACCTCCATGGATGCTATAACATCTGAGTTGCATTGTAGAATAAGTGTTTCAGTAGTAAGTTTATCAAGATCACTTCTGTTATCACCTAAAAAAGTAACTCTTGCAAAATGCTTTGCTATATCTGGATTGTTTTGACAAAAACTCTGTTCTAACTCTTCTGCTAGTTCTGGTTTATCAGCATTACCCATAATAACAGGTGCCATTGCACTAGACCAACCTAAGTAATTAGATTCTAAGGTTTCTATAAGCTCATCAATATCATCTTGTGAAAAACCTCCATAATAATCGGTATCATTAATGTATCGTGGCGATGGACCAATCATAATTAATTTTTCAAAAATAGCAGGTCTTTTTAAATTAGCAAGTACACCAATCATGGCACTTACAGAATGGCCAACAAAAGTTAAGTTCTTTAAATCTAAGGCATCACAAATTTCAACGATGTCATCTGCATAACCATCTAGCGAACTATATTTATCATAATCATACGCATTTTCATCAGATTTTCCTGAACCAACAAGATCAATAAGAATTATTTTATAGTCCTTTTTAAATTGGGGAGTAATAAAACGCCACATATTCTGATCGCAACCATAACCATGAACTAATAACATCGCTTTGTGACCATCACCATGAATTGTTATATTATTTCTTGTAATTAATTTTTCTAACATATAGGGGGAATTTATTCTGTTAATACCTTTCTTTTTTTTTGCTTTAGGCTAAAAATACTGTTTTTTTATTAAAACTACTTGTAAATTATAATATAACCAAGTATAACATACCTATTTAAAATATTTATTATGAATAAATTAAGAAATACCCCTATTACATACATATTTTACTTTTCTCCAATTGTCGTTTTGTGTACAGCGCACTTTATTTGGTTCTCCTAGCAAGTTGAGGACCAGCATTGAACACTTGCCTTCCTTTGAAAATTGAATTCCTACAAAAACGAAAAGTATGTCGGGTTGGTGATTTAAATTATGAACTGCCTACTGCCAACTGAAACTGCCAACTGCAACTGCCAACTACCAACTGCCAACTACCAACTGCCTACTGAAACTGCCAACTGCAACCGCCAACTGCCTACTGCCAACTGAAACTGCCCACTAAAACTGCCAACTGCTTACCTCCTTCTCCCTCCAGAGTACGTCATGGCTTCCCCTTTACCAAATCCGTAACTGATACCAAAAGTTATAAAACGTCCACGTTGACTAAAACTATAAGTTTCAAAAGTAGGTTGTGCTACAAAACGCTCATTAATTCTAGAAGCAAAAAGGTCTCTTACGCCTAGGTTTACTATGGCTTTTCCTTTAAATATTTTTTTACGAATACCCATGTCTAAAAAAGCATACCCTGTTATATTGCCTTGTACAGTTTCAAAACCAGAACGGTAATTTCCTGTTAATTCTACATCTATATCTGCAGGCAATCCTATTTTAGAACCCAATCTAGAAGACCATTGACTGCCCGTAAAACCGAAATTTTGAGTTTCAAAAGTACCTGTTCTATCAAAATAATTATAATTAAAATCTCCTGTTATTGTAAGCCAATGGTTAGGTCTTAACTTACCATTTGTTTCAAAACCAATAGAAGAATTTGTACCAATATTCTCTGGATTAGAATAGGTAACATTATCTGCATAGGTAGCAACACGCTCTATAACATCTGTTGTAAATCTGTGATAAATACTAGAACTTAAAGATGCTTTACCAATTTTATAAATACTGGTTACCTCATAAGAATCTGTAAATTCTGGTTGAAGATTTGGGTTACCAGCACTAATATTAAAGTTGTTTCTTATATTAAAAAACGGATTTAAATCTCGCAATCTTGGTCTAAAAATTCGTCTCGAATATCCTGCTTGCAACGAAAAATTTTCTCCTGCTTTGTACGAGGTATGAAATGTGGGAAAAAAATTGGTAAAATCTTGTTCGTTAGACTGGTTGGTATTGGTTAATAAGGTTTTTAAATTTGTTTGTTCTAATCGAAGCCCTACTTTTAATCCCCATTTGTCTTTTTCATAAGCGGCTGTTCCATACACGCCCAATACTTTTTGGTTGTATTCAAAATTGTTGGTTAACGCTGTATTTACCACATAAACATTGTTTTTAAAATCTCTTACTTCATAATCATTACCAACATCATTGAGTACATATTGTGCCCCGGTTTTTATGGTATATCTTTCTGAAATAGGATTTGTATAATCTGCTTTAAACGTATAATCTGCTTGTTTAAAGTCGGTATCTGTTTGCTGATTGCTATTGGTATCTATCCCTGTAATTGTAGTATTTGTAAATTGAGAGGATAAGTCTTTACCAAAAAAACGTCCCAAAGCACTAAACTGTAAACTGTGTTTTTCATTGTTTTCAAACTCTTTCTTATAATTCAGTTCATAACTATATTTCGGATTTGTAGCATCTGTAGTTTCATTTCTTTCCCAATTAGATACCAGGTTATTGTTTGAATCAAAATAACTAAAGTTGGTTCTAGAAGGTTGCCCTTCAATCTCGTAGGCATAGTTTCCAGATAAGGTTAGTACGTTTAAATCGTTAATATGGTAATCTGTTCCCAGGGTAAGATTGTAAAAAGTTTCATTTCTATATGCCGTTCCTTCACTATAAATAACTTCGTTATTGGTTAAGTTACGGTTGGTAGCTTCTGCATCTCTGGGCAACGATCTGTATCCGGCTCCCAATTGTGCAAATAAATTAAAGTTTTCTGTTCTTCGATTCAGGCTTAAACCAACACTATGATTGTCTGGAATACCCGTATTTACAGATACGGAACCATTCCACCCTTTTTTTTCTTCTTTCTTTAAAATGATATTTAAAATACCTGCGGTACCAGAAGCTTCATATTTAGCAGAAGGATTGGTTATAACCTCAATACTTTCTATCATGTCTGCAGTAATGGTTCCGAGTGCATTGCTAGATTCATCAGCTAAAACAGAAGGTTTACCATTAATTAATATTTGTACACCAGCACTTCCTCTTAAACTTACTTCTCCTTCTATACTTACATTTACAGAGGGCACATTGTTTAATACTTCTAACGCACTTGCTCCTGTGCTACTAATATCTTTACCAACATTAAAAACACGTTTATCTAATTGAAAAACGGTTTTAGAAATTTCGCCAGTAACCACTACTTCATCTAAAGATTGACTGTCTGTAATCAATATTATTTTTCCTAAATCTATTGTTCCGTTTTGTATGGTAAATTTCTTGATGGTTTTAGTTTCAAACCCCATAAAACTAATTTCTACATAAAAATTGCTTTTAGAAGTAGTCATTCTAAAGGTTCCATCATCTTCTGATGTGGTACCTGTAATCATTTTGTTGGTATTGCTATCATTCAGTACCACGGTTGCATAAGGCACCGGTTGCGAAGTTGTATCTTCAATTAAAGTACCTGTAATGGTAAGCACTTTATGTTGAGCAATGGTATTGGTACTTATAAAAACTATGACGAAAAGAAATAGTGTGTTTTTAATGCAAAAATTCATTCTAAAATGTATATAAATAATCGATGTATATGTGCTCTTTTTAAACGAGGTCAATATAAAACAATTTCAGAATACATTCTTGGTTCAGTAATGTTTCGTTTTACAAGTTTTAAACTAGATATATTACTTGCAAAGCACTAAAACATAAAACTTCTTTTTAACTAATGAAAAAAATCAACCTATACAAGAATCTAAGATATCAAAAGCAGTTTCGGCCATTTTATTGCCTTTATCATTCCATACACATTTCACTTCTCTCCTATCTTTAGTTTTTATCTAAAATCTTCATTATTTTTTCTAAAGAAACTATATATCTTTGAAAAACGTTTACTAGTAATGATACTTCAAGAGAAATTAATATTGAAAACCTTGGTAAAGGAACCTATCTTTTACATGTAAAGTTTTCTAATGGTGTAAGCGTTTCTCGTTTAATTTGCTAAAAAATAAATGAAATAGTCAAGTATGCTCCTATTTTCATTTTCTTGTAAAGTAAATTACACTCAACTGATAAAAAAAAAGAAGGAGTCTATATTACTAGTAGACTCCTTCTTACATAATCAACTAACCAAACTATTTCATTTCTATAATACCTACAACTTCATAAGCTCTAGTGCCCTCTATTTGTATTTTTTCATATAAAATGTTAGCGTACTCATAAAAGGTTTCTCCGTTTATAACTACCTTTTCATAATCATTAGGAAGTTCGTATACAATAGTCCCTATTTCTGGATCTACAACTTCGTATTCGTTGTGTACTTGTACATAAAAAATACCTTCTGAATGATAATAATTATAGTTATTAAATCTTATTGTTCTATAATTTCTTGGCAATACGTTTATTCTAAAGCCCACTTTTGGTGCTATTACAATATATCTTCCTCTAGAATAGGTATAAAATCTATTATTGGCATAGTAATAATTAAGACCTCTATGCTTTACAATAGTTCTATTGGGTATATTTCTTACGGCTACAACTTTTCGTTTTTGTGTTTTATACTTCACTTTTGTGCTAGGTATTCTCTTACTTACTGTTCTTTTTACAGCAACTTTATCTTTTTTTGTACGTCTTTGTGCAGACATTTGAACTGTATATGACATTAAAAGCAGGGTAACAATTCCGTATGTTTTTATAAATAATTTCATAAACTTTATTTTTAAAGGTTCTACTTTTTAGACCTCATTTCAATAAAAAAGTTTGATGTAGAAATGTTAAAAATGTAATAAAAGAATGTAAAAATTTGACACCTATTTTAATAGGTACCCTCTACTTTTTAACTGTCTAGTAAATAAACAATCTAACTCACTTATTTAGACACTTCATTATCTGTTGTTTATCAAAAATAGTTATGCAATTTTAGACGGTAAATTCATTCAAAAATAACCACATATTTTTAATAATAAATGCCCGAATTCTATCTGTGTTTTTTTATCTTTAATATGCCTAACTAGCCTAACTAAAATAAGTATATTTGCCGCCTTTTTAAATTTATGATATGTAACAATATCCATAGAGGTAACAAGAAAACAAGTATATTTTTTACAAACCATTATTTTAAAAATAAATAAACAATAAGTAATGAAACAGTTAATAGTAGCATGTGCAGCCGTCTTAATAAGTACCCTATCTTATGGACAATTAAATGTATCTGTGAGTTCTGGATATTCTATAGGAAGTGCCGGAATGAAATTGGGCGAAAAAATGAATATTTCTGAAACAGAAAACACCTATGGTAGTTATGGTGAAGGTTTAAACTTACAAGTAAGAGGAACTTATTTTTTTAATGACACTTTTGGTGTAGATCTGGCATTAGGGTATCTATATGGAGCAGATCAAACCGTATCTAATATAATTGTACCAGGTACTGAGGTAAATGCCATTGCAAGAGCCCGTGCTTTTGGAGCCTCTACTTCTATCGTTTATCGATTTACAAATAATGTTTATGGGCGTTTTGGTGCTTTGATAAAAGTGGGTGGTAAAACAGAAGCTGTTGTATATAGCAAATCTGTTTTTTCAGATGTGCAAGCTTCTGCCTTAGGATTGCCTAGTGGATCGTATTCTGAAACTAATTATGTGGAAGATTATCATGGACATTTTCCTTTAGGTTTGGTAGCTGCTCTTGGTTATAAATATGACTTAAATGAAAAATTTAGTTTATTTGTAGAAGCAGAATATTATGGTATCAGTTTAAAAAGAAAAGATTCTGAAATCACAGCTTTTAATACAGATTTTGTATTACCAGATGGAACCACGGCTGCTAAAGGTGTATATTCTATAGATAATTTGCCTTTAGGTAAGTATAAAAAATCTACATATGTAGATGAAATATCGAATACCAATTCAGACGAGTCTATAAAACTATCTCAAAAAGTACCATATTCTTCTTTTGGTATTAATTTTGGAATTACTTATAAATTTAAAGGTAATAGTAAATAAACCGTCTTTACTTTTTATATGTTTTTTTGAAGTTTTTATCTTTAAAAATTAAAAACTTACAACCTATTGAAACACATGTTTTGGTAGGTTTTTTTTATGGTGATTTCACTTATAGTTTTTAAAATCTATTTTCAATTATATCTTATAAATTCAGACTGTTTTTTTCATTATTTGTATATTTGTTTCTACTGAAAAGAATCTCATAAAACCTAGCTTTCTATTACAATAATGAAAAACTACAAACCAAAAAACAGGTTAACTCCACAAGCATACATCAATGGTATTTTAGAAGGTGATAGAGTTTTGTTGTCAAGAGCAATAACTATTATTGAAAGTAATTTAGAAAGCGATAAAGTTTTAGCCAAAGAAATCGTTCAGAAAATATTACCAAATGCAGGAAAATCAATTCGAATTGGTATAACTGGTGTTCCTGGTGTTGGTAAAAGTACTTTTATTGAAGTTTTTGGGTTACACCTAGTAAAAGAAGGACATAAAGTTGCCATTTTATCTATAGACCCAAGTAGCCAACGTTCTCGAGGAAGCATTTTAGGAGATAAAACTAGAATGGAAGAATTGGGCAATTTACAAGAAGCATATATTAGACCTTCTGCTTCTGGAGATACATTAGGAGGTGTTTCTAATAAAACAGGAGAAACCATGTTGCTTTGTGAAGCGGCTGGTTACGATGTTATTTTAATTGAAACTGTGGGTGTTGGTCAATCTGAAACTGCGGTGCATGGAATGACAGATTTCTTCTTGTTATTAATGCTTGCTGGTGCTGGTGATGAATTGCAAGGAATTAAAAAAGGAATCATGGAAATGGCAGACATGGTGGTTATCAACAAAGCCGATGGTGAAAATATTAGAATGAGTAAAATGGCAAAAATACAATACCAAAATGCACTGCATATTTTCCCAGCTTCAGAATCTGGTTGGAGCCCTGTTGTAAGTACTGCTTCTGCCATCAAAAATATTGGAATTTCGAATGTTTGGGAACAAATTTTAAAATTTAAAGAATTGGTAGATGAAAATGGGTATTTCTTAAAAAATAGAAACCACCAACAAATAAAATGGATGTATAACAATATTAATGAAGATTTAAAACAATTGTTTTATGGATCTAAGGATATTAAAAACAAACTAGCTACTCTTGAAAAAGAAATAATTGATACTAAAATATCTCCTGTAAAAGCGGCCCAATATATTTTAGAAGAATTTAAAAAGTCTTTATAATATTTTATGCTATTACTTGATAAAATAAAAAACCCAAACATGTACATGTTTGGGTTTTTCTATTGGTTTTATTTAGAATTTATTCGTGCTCTAAATATTTTTCCATAATGGTAATTGCAGATTCTGAAATTACAGTACCAGGACCAAAAATGGCAACTACTTTTCTTTCTAATAAGTAATCGTAATCTTGTGCAGGTATTACTCCACCTGCAAACACCATAATATCTGGTCTTCCTAATTTTTCTAATTCTTGTATCAATTGAGGGATTAAAGTTTTATGTCCAGCTGCTAAACTAGATGCACCTATAAAATGCACATCGTTTTCAATGGCTTGTTTAGCAACTTCTTCTGGCGTTTGAAATAACGACCCCATATCTACATCAAAACCTAAATCGGCAAAACTAGAAGCTACAACTTTTGCGCCTCTATCATGCCCATCTTGACCCATTTTTGCAATCATAACTCTTGGTCTACGTCCTTCAATTTCTGAGAACTTATCTGCCAATTGCTGTGCTTTTGCAAAGGTATTATCGTTATTTACTTCTTTTCCATACACGCCACTTATCAATTTCGTATCTGCTTTATGTCTTCCAAAATGCACTTCTAATGCATCAGAAATTTCTCCTAAAGTTGCAAAATTTTCTGCAGCTTCCACAGCCAATTCTAATAGGTTCCCTTCTGCTCCACCAGCACAATTTTCTAAGGCTTTTAATTTGGCAGCTACAACATCTGAATTACGTTCTGCTTTCATTTTATTTAATCGTGCAATTTGAGAATCTCTAACAACAGTGTTATCTACTTCTAAAATTTCAATATTTGATTTTTCGGTAGTTTTAAACTTATTTACGCCTACTAAAATATCTTGACCTGAATCTAAACGTGCTTGTTTACGCGCAGAAGCCTCTTCAATACGTAATTTCGGAACTCCAGTTTCAATAGCTTTTGCCATTCCTCCTAATTCTTCAACTTCTTCAATCAATTTCCAAGCTTTCTTTGCTATTTCTTGCGTTAAATACTCCACATAATAAGAACCTGCCCAAGGATCAACAGCTTTTGTTGTTTGTGTTTCATCCTGTATAAAGATTTGTGTGTTACGTGCAATTCTAGCAGAAAAATCTGTTGGCAACGCAATTGCTTCATCCAATGCATTGGTGTGTAAAGATTGTGTTCCTCCTAAAGTAGCCGCCATTGCTTCAATACAAGTTCTGGCTACATTGTTAAAGGGATCTTGCTCACTTAAACTCCAACCAGAAGTTTGACTGTGCGTACGCAATGCCATTGACTTTGGATTTGTTGGATTGAACGATTTTATAATTTTTGCCCAAAGCATACGTGCAGCACGCATTTTTGCAATTTCCATAAAGTGATTCATTCCAACAGCCCAGAAGAATGATAATCTCGGAGCGAATTCATCAATTTTTAAACCAGATTTTAATCCAGTTCTAATGTATTCCATTCCATCTGCTAAGGTATACGCCAATTCAATATCTGCAGTTGCACCCGCTTCTTGCATATGGTAACCACTAATAGAAATTGAGTTGAACTTAGGCATATTTTTAGTAGTATAATCAAAAATATCACCAATAATCTTCATGGAAGGTAATGGTGGATATATGTATGTATTACGTACCATAAATTCCTTTAAAATATCATTCTGAATAGTTCCAGAAAGTTTATCTAAAGAAACACCTTGTTTTCTTGCAGCAGCAATATAAAAGGCCATAATTGGTAATACAGCTCCGTTCATTGTCATAGAAACAGACATTTTATCTAATGGAATTTGATCGAACAAAATTTCCATATCTAAAATAGAATCTATAGCAACACCGGCTTTACCAACATCACCTGTAACACGTGGATGATCTGAATCATATCCTCTATGTGTAGCTAAATCAAAAGCAACAGAAAGTCCTTTTTGACCAGCCGCTAAATTTCTTCTGTAGAATGCATTAGACTCTTCTGCTGTAGAAAAACCTGCATATTGTCTAATTGTCCAAGGACGCATGGCATACATGGCACTATAAGGTCCTCTTAAAAAAGGTGGCAACCCAGCAGCATATCCTAAATGTTCTGCTTCTGATATATCTTCTTTTGTAAACTGTTTTTTTACAGGGATTCCTTCAGGAGTATTCCAAACGTCTATATGTTCTGAAGTTGCAGCTGTTTGTTGGACAGCTGAATTTAATTTTATATCTGAAAAATCTGGTTTCATGTGTTTTTGTTTATTGTTTATCAATAGTCACATAGAATCGTAAAAACGATTTCATACTTCTTAAGATTTTAATGTTTTTTGAACTTTATACTGAATTTTAGAAAGTGTAAGCAGCACATCTGATCTCATATTTACAACACCATCTAAACCAGCTTCAGTCAATTCATCCATATTTTTTGGAGCACCAGCTAATAACAATACTTTGTCAGCAGCAATAGCCCTAAATGCTTTTATAAAGTCAACAGCTGTTTCATCGTAATCTTGATCTGAACTACAGATAACAACAACATGGGCATCTGATTTTGCACTTTCAGTGGCAGCTACTTCCGCACTTTCAAAACTTTCTTCTTGGTGAACGTCAAAACCACTTACACCAATAAAGTCGTACGCAAAAGCAGCTCTAGCTTTACGCATATTTAAGTTACCAAAACTAGCCAATTGTACTATCGGGCGAACATTTGTATCTGCTACTAATTCTTCTGTTTTTCTTCTTAAAGCTTCAATTTCTAAAGAAGCTCTTCTTGGTTTAAGTACTTTAGAATTTTCTTTTGCACCTTCAGAAAGAATATCAATTTCAACAGTTTCCATTAAGTTTGGGTACTTATTAACACCTACTAACGGAGTTCTTCGTTGGCTAATTAATTTTAATTTTTTTAAACGAATTTCAGCAATTTGTTGTTGAATTATTTCGTTTTCAAACGCCGTATAAAATCCGCCATCAGCTTCTATCACTTGAAATAAAACCAATGCTTTTTTAGCAATTTTTGAGGATACTTCTTCGATATAATAAGATCCATCAACAGGATTTGAAACTTTACCAAAGTAAGATTCTTCTTTTAAAATTGTAGTGATATTCCCTGCAATTCTGCTTGAAAAATCTGAAGACTCTTTAAATTCTTTATCATATGCATCAATTAAAATTCCATCTACATTTCCTAAAATTGCAGACATGGCTTCTGTGGTACATCGTAATAAATTTGTTTCTGCATCGGTAACCGATTTACTCCATATAGAAGTTTTAGCGGTAATGGTATTTGAGAATTCTGCTACTTTATATTTTGCAGCCACTTCTGCTAATAAACTATTAAAAGCTCTAAATTTTCCTATTTCTACAAAGTATTCTAAACCAATTGCTAGTTTAAAGTTTAAGTTGTTAAAGATTGTTTGAACTTCAAGTCCTTTTTCTGAAAGTTTTTCAATTAAGAAAACCAATGAGCTCAACGTGTAAGCAATTTCTTGAACTTGGTTTGCTCCCGAATCTAAAAATTCTGTTCCAGAAATTGTGATGGCTTTAAAGTTTGGAAAATCAGCAGTTAATTGTACTAATTCTACCGCTTCTTTAACTTTACTTTCATCAAAAACACCCGTAGTTAGGTAATTTGAAATAATTCCGGTGTTGATGTATCCTTTTAAATCGCTGCCTTTTGCATACGTAGCCAATTTTTTAGTAAAGGCAATAGCATCTGTTTTGATGTCAAAAGATAGAGAGGTAGTGTTTAAATCTAATCCGTTTAACAGTGTTTCTACAGATACATTTTCTTGTATTTGAAAAATAACACCATTCATTCCTTCTTCTATAGCCTTTACAGCTAAATCATTACCCGTTTCAGCACTGCAAACAACTATATTTCTATAATTAATTAATGATTGAGAATTTTCTCCAGTATTTAAAAGTTGTTCAATCTTATTTTCTGTATTGTAACAAGGTTGAATATTAATACCAGATAAGTTTTTCCAGACTAGTTTTTTATCAAAATCAGCTCCTTTTAAATCAGCTGTCACTCTTTCCATCCATTG
>CBDUHF010000057.1:0-16089 GCA_965367085.1 uncultured Polaribacter sp. | reverse complement strand
AATTTTTGATTTACAACAAAATATGGTGGGTGTTCCATTGCTTAAAGTGCCAATGAAAAAAGGACAAACACTAAAAGTTCGATTTGCTGAAAAGTTATCTCCAGATGGTACTTTTTACACAGAGAATTACAGAAGTGCGCAATCAACAAATTATTATACAGCTTCTAAAGATGGTATCATAGAATGGATGCCAAAATTTACATTTCACGGATTTCAGTATGTAGAATTAAGTGGATTTGACTCTTCAAAAAAGCCTTCAAAAGATTGGGTAACAGGATTGGTACAATATTCAGATTTTGAAGAAAATGGAACATTTACATCTTCTCACGAAAAATTAAATCAGTTACAAAGTAATATTGTTTGGGGATTAAGAGGTAACTTTTTCGATATCCCTACAGATTGTCCACAACGTGATGAAAGAATGGGTTGGACAGCAGATGCGCAAGTATTTGCACCAGCATCTATGTTTAATGCAGATGTATATAAATTTTGGGCAAGCTGGATGCAAAGTGTTGGCGAGTCTCAATATGATAATGGAGGTGTACCTTGGGTAGTGCCAGATGTGTTGTTTAACAATAAAGTAAGTGCTGGTTGGGGAGATGCTTGTACCATTATTCCTTGGAAAATTTATATAAGAACTGGAGATAAAAAAATCCTAGAAGAGAATTTTGAAACGATGAAAGGTTGGGTAAAATACCACGAAAGTGTTACTAAAAACTATATTTCTAAAATGGGCTTTTTTGCAGACTGGTTGCAGCCACTTCCTGAAAATGGGGATAATAAAGGAGATACCTCTAAAAGCTTAATAGGAACTGCCTTTTTTGCACATTCTGCGAATTTAACGGCAAAAACAGCAAAAGCTTTAGGTAAAATGGATGCGTTTGAAAAGTACAATGCTTTGTATAAAAAGGTTGCCAAAGCTTTTGAACAGAAATTTTTTGAAAACGGAAAAGTAAAAGGTGTAGTAGAAACACAAACTTCATACTTACTAGCTTTATCCTTTGGTTTACTTTCTGAAGAGAATGAAGCAAACGCTAAATCTCATCTATTAAAAAAAATCGCAGAAGCAGATAATCATTTAAGAACAGGTTTTTTAGGAACGCCTTTATTATCTGAAGTTTTAGACAACACAGGAGAAATAGATTTGATGTATAAAATCTTGTTCAATGAAACGTATCCTTCTTGGTTCTATTCTATCAATCAAGGTGCAACCACTATTTGGGAACGTTGGAACAGTTATAGTAAAAAAGATGGTTTCAATCCGCAAAACATGAATAGCTTAAACCATTACGCTTATGGTGCCATTGGCGAATGGATGTACGAACGTATTGCAGGAATTGCACCTTTAGAAGCAGGATATAAAACTATTAGAATAGCTCCAGTTCCAAAAGAACCATTAACATCAGCCTCAGCTAGTTTAAATACACCTTATGGAAAAGTGGCTTCTTCTTGGGAAATAAAAGGAAATGCCTTTCATTTAAATATAATTGTACCTCCAAATGCAACAGCAAAAGTTACCATTCCAGCGAATACAGAAAAAGAATTATTGATAGATGGGAAAAAAATCACAGATGTTAAAGGAGTAAAATTAGAAAGTAAAAAAGAGAATTCCTTTGAATTATTAGTTCAACCTGGAGAATATAAATTCTCAGTTCAATTTTAATCAAATGAAATTTAAAATTTCACTTCTTTTCTTTGTCATTGCTTTCGTAAGTTGTAAAAACCAGAAAAACGAAACAAAAAATCAATCAGCTAAAAAGCAAGAAGTATCTGTTGAGAAGGAGTACAACAATCCTGTAATTCGCCATATTCGTACTGCAGACCCATCCGCACATATTTGGCAAGATGGTAAAGTGTGGATGTATACTTCTAGAGATGCAGATGATGCAGTAAATTACAATACAATGGATGGATACCGCGCATTTTCTTCTACAGATATGGTAAATTGGACAGATCATGGAGAAGTATTGCATTCTAGAGATATTCCTTGGGGAGTTCCTGGTTGGATGTGGGCGCCAACAGCTATATATAAAAACAACAAGTATTATTTATTGTATCCTCATTCTGTAAAAGGCAATAAAGACGATATGCGTTGTGGAGTAGCAGTTAGTGACGTTCCTGAGGGACCTTTTAAATATGCAGGTTGGATTAATGGAGTAGAAGGACAATGGTTAGATCCGTGTGTTTTTTCAGATGACGATGGGAAAACCTATTTGTATTGGGGAGTTAGAGAACCAAAAGTAGCTTTGTTGAAAGACAACCTTTTAGAGTTGGCAGAAAAACCAAGAGCCATAGATTATGGATATAAAAACTTTTTTGAAGCCAGTTATATGCACAAAAGAAATGGAATCTATTATTTCTCATACAATGCTGGTTTGGGCGGTTTTTATGCAATGGGAGACAATCCTTATGGACCATTTGAATACAAAGGTGGATTAAATCCTAAGCAAAGACAAGACCATCACTCTATCATCAATTACAAAGGACAAGATTATTTCTTTTACCATTGGCAGGGTTGGAATGAGGGATCTAAATTTAGAAGAAATACAGCCATAGAGTATTTGTACTATAATGAAGATGGAACAATCAAGGAAATTTATGCAACTGAGGAAGGTATTCAAAAAATTAATCAATAAGTAAATACCTATTAAACAAAAAATGAAAATCAAATTACTTTCAATAGCTATTGTAGTTTTAACAGTTTTTCTGTCTAGCTGTAAAAAAGAGGATTCAAAATCTACAGATAAAAAGGAAGTAGTTAAAAAGCCAAACATTGTTTATATTTTAACAGACCAATGGCGTGGTTCAGCTTTAGGTTATGCAGGTAATCCTGATGTGAAAACACCTAATTTAGATGCTTTTGCTAAAGAATCTGTAAATTTTACAAATGCAGTTTCAGTTACACCAGTTTGCACACCTCATAGAGCCGCTTTATTAACTGGTAAATTTCCAACAACTACAGGAATGTTTGTAAACGATATTTATTTACCAGCAGAAGAAGTAACTATGGCAGAAATCTTTAAAGAAGCCGGGTATAATACTGCTTATTGGGGGAAGTGGCATTTAGATGGCCACGGAAGATCAACCTATATCCCAAAAGAAAGACGCCAAGGTTTTGATTTTTGGAGAGCTTTAGAATGTTCTCATAATTACACAAGAATGCCTTATTATGATAATGAAGATACCAAACTAAAACACTGGAAACAGTATTCACCTTTTGCCATTGTTAAAGATGTAAACCAATATTTAGAAGTACATACAAATGATAAAAAGCCATTTTTGGCAGTAGTTTCAATTGCAACTCCACATTATCCTCATAATAGTGCGCCAAAGAAATATAAGAAATTGTATCCACCAGAATCGTTGACATTAAATCCTAATATTGCAGAAAAATTTAAGGAAAGAAGTAGAAAAGAATTGCAAGGTTATTATGCACACGCTACAGCAACAGATGAAGCCATTGGAAGTTTATTAGCTAAAATCAAAGCACTTAAATTATCTGAAAACACTATTATTGTATTTTCAGCAGATCATGGAGAAATGATGGGAGCACATGGTGTAAAACCATTTGTAAAACAATTGTCATGGGATGAAGCAGCAAGAGTTCCTTTTTTAATTAGTTATCCAGGAATGAAAAATCAAAAAGGGAAAACAGTAAATGCACCTTTAACAACGCCAGATATTTTACCTTCTTTATTAGGATTAACAAACTTGGAAATTCCTAAAGATATTGAAGGTGAAAACTTATCTGAATTGATAAAAAACCCAAATCCAGATGCAGATAGAGTCGCTTTAATTATGGGAGTTGCACCTTTTAGAGTAAATTATGGAGATCCTGCTTATAGAACCATAAGAACTAAACAATATACGTATGGAAGGACTACAAAAGGTCCAAATATGTTTTTTGATAATGTAAACGATCCGTTTCAAATGAATAATTTGTTAAACAATCCAAAGTTTTCAACAATTCAAAAAGAATTGGATGATAAATTGAATGTTGCACTAGAAAAAATTGGAGATGAGTTTAAAGACAAACATTACTATTATAAAAAATGGGGGTATACTTTAGATACTAAAAAAAGAGCTGTAGATTGGTGGAGTTTTAATGATGGAAATGGAAAAACTAAAAACATTGGAGGTAAAAAACCTATTGTACAATCACCAAGACCTTATAAAAATTAGTTTTTAAAGAATAAATAAATACAAAAATGACTATCAAATTAAAACAATTATTAATAGTATCTGCAATAGGATTTCTTTGTTTTTCTTGTGACAAAAAATCTGATGTAGAGGTCAATCAAGAAAAACCCAACATTATTTTTATTCTTACAGACGACCAAAGATGGGATGCTTTAGGTTATGCTGGAAATGAACTAGCACATACTCCAGAAATGGATAAACTAGCAAAAAGTGGTGTTTTTTTTAAAAACACCATAGCAACAACTCCTATTTGTGCAGCAAGTAGAGCAAGTATATTTAGTGGATTGCAAGAACGTACACACAATTACAGTTTTACCAGTAAAGCTATGAAAGATGAGTATATGGAGCAGGCTTTTCCGAGAGTTTTAAAAAAATCTGGATATTATACAGGTTTGTATGGTAAATTTGGAGTGAAATATAAAAAACTAGATTCACTTTACGATGTTCATGAAAATTACGATTTAAGATATGATCGTAAAGATATTACCAGTTATTATTACAAAACTTTAGATAAAGATACAGTACATTTAACACGCTATACAGGAGAAAAAGCACTGCAATTTTTAGATAAAGCACCTACTGATAAACCATTTTGTTTACAGTTAAGTTTTAGTGCGCCCCATGCAAGTGATAATACAGTAGAACAATATTTTTGGCAAGAAGAAAACAATCATGTTTTAGAAAATGTAACAGTGCCAGATGCTAATATATCTTCAGACGAAGACTATAATAAATTGCCACAATTGGTAAAAGATGGCTTTAATCGTTTACGTTGGTATTGGAGGTATGATACTCCAGAAAAATACCAACATAGTGTTAAAGGTTATTTTAGAATGTTGGCAGGAATTGATAATGAAATAGCAAAAATTAGAACAAAATTAGAAACTAAAGGTATTGCAGATAATACCATTATTGTTTTAATGGGTGATAATGGATTTTTCTTAGGAGAAAGACAAATTTCTGGTAAGTGGTTGATGTACGATAACTCGTTAAAAGTGCCATTAATTATTTATGATCCAAGAAATAAAGAGCATAAAGATGTGGAGCAAATGGCGTTAAATATAGATGTGCCTTCAACCATTTTAGATTTTGCAGGTGTAGAAGCGCCAAAAAGTTGGCATGGAAAAAGTTTAAAACCTTTTATTGATGATAAAAAAGCAGATTTAAAACGTGATACGATTTTAATTGAGCATTTGTGGGATTTTAAAAATATTGCACCAAGTGAAGGAGTTAGAACCAAAGATTGGAAGTATTTTAGATATGTAGATAACAAGTCTATTGAAGAATTGTACAATTTAAAAGATGATCCAAGAGAAACAAATAATCTTGTGAATGATAAAAAATATCAAGATGTTTTAAATAATTTAAGAGCGAAGTGTGATAACCTAATTGAAAAATATAAAGACCCTTATGCATTTGATATTTTAGAGAATAAGTTTGATGGTAAAACATTCAGTTGGAAATTGCCAAAGACAAATCAAAAACAAACAGCATATCAAATTTTAGTAGCTTCCTCTCAAGAAAACATCAACAAAAATATTGCAGATGTTTGGAACAGCGCTAAAATAAATGGCTTAACAAATGAAGTTGTAAAACCAAGAGCGTTAAAGTTAGAAAAAGGTAAAACCTATTTCTGGAAAATGAGGATTTACGACGAATTGAATAGAACAGGTAGTTACACGAAATCACAAAAAATTACAAACCCATAAAAAACATTGTATAAAATGAAGAATTTATTTTTTTTATTGCTAATCACCTTTTCTTTTTCAACAATGGTTGCTCAAGAAGAAAAACCAAACGTCTTAATTTTTTATGTAGATGATTTGCGAGCGGAATTAGGTTGTTATGGAAGCGAAACAGCCATAACCCCAAACATAGACAAACTAGCTAATGATGGTGTTTTATTTAATAAAGCGTATACCCAACAAGCTATTTGTGGGCCTTCAAGAATGAGTACATTAACAGGTTTACGTCCAGAAACATTAGGTATATATAGCATTTTTACGCCACTTCGTAAAGTGCATAAAGATGTATTATCTATGCCACAACTATTTAATGAAAATGATTATAAGACTGTTAGTATTGGTAAGGTTTATCATCATGGAACAGATGATAAAAAAGAGTGGTCTATTTATTATGGAAAAGAAGCAAACACCTACAATGACCCAAAAAATATAGCAATCATAGAGCAATTAAAAAAGAAAAGTAAAAACCCAAAAGGGCCTGCTTTTGATAGGGCAGATGTTTCAGATGAAGCTTATAAAGATGGAAGAGCAGCTAAATATGCTATTGAAACTTTGAAAAAAATAAAAAAAGATAAGTTTTTAATGTTTGTTGGCTTAAGTAAACCACATTTACCTTTTAATGCTCCAAAAAAATATTGGGATTTATATGATAAAAACAAGTTTGAAATTCCTTCTAGAGAAAAACCAAAGGGAGTTTACAAATTATCATTAACCAATTGGGGAGAATTAAAAGGGTATCATGGAATTCCAAAAAAAGGAGATTTAGGTGATGATTTAACACGCGATTTAATTCATGGATATCATGCTTCAATTAGTTACATTGACGCACAAGTAGGTAAGGTAATGCAAACTTTAGAAGAATTGGATTTGCGTAAAAATACCATGATAATTTTTATGAGCGATCATGGTTATAAAATTGGAGAATATGGAGCTTGGTGCAAACATTCTAATGAAGAAATAGATGTTAGAGTACCATTAATTATAAGTAGAGAAACTAGTTATAAAAAAAGAAAAGTTGATAAAAAATCAGATGCTTTGGTAGAAAATGTAGACATTTTTCCAACTTTAGTTGATTTATGTGGTTTAGAAGGTCCAAAATTTGATGGTAAAAGTATTCTGCCAATTATAAATAAACCTAATAAAAAAGGAGATAAAGTGGCAACTAGTGTATATGCAAGAGGCAAAAAGTATATGGGGGTTACTGCTACAGATGGACAATGGAGGTATACAGAATGGCGAGATTCTAAAACTCATGCTATTTTAGGTGCAGAATTGTATGAACATAAAAACAGTTTATTATCTTTTATAAATCTTTCTGGAAATAAAAAATATAAGAAAGTAGAACAAAGAATGAAAAAACTACTCGAAAAACAATTCCCAAGAGATAAACCATTTTTACAAAATGATCAACCAAGAAGATAACTGATTTAGAATCTATGTTAATTTAGTATATAAAAGTGTTAAAAAACTTTTAGTTACCCTTTTTCAGACTTTTCGTTTTATCAATATTTTTAATTTAGTTGAAATAAAACTAGGTTAATTATGATTGATAATATAACATTAGATATTAATTCTGGAATCCCAAAGTATTTACAAATTATAAATGCTATAATCCTTAATATCACAAATGGTCATTTTAAAATTGGTGATAAAATGCCATCTATAAGTCAACTCAGTGAGGATTGTTATATTTCTAGAGATACAGTAGAAAGAGCATATCGAGTTTTAAAAAAACGAAAAGTTATTGTATCTGTTCACGGAAAAGGAACTTACATTGCAGATACACAACTCATTTCTAAACCAAAAATTCTTTTTTTTATCAATAAACTAAGTGCCTATAAAATGATGGTTTATAACTCATTTTTAAAAAAAATAGGAAATAGTGCACATATTGATTTACAGAGTTATCATTGTGATGAAACCTTATTTTTAGAATTGATGGATAAACATAAATCTTCTTATGACTATTTTGTAATAATGCCTCATTTTAGAACTAAAGATTTAGCTCATTCTAATTTTACAGAAAAAGTTAATAAAGTTTTAAATAGTATTCCAAAAGATAAATTGGTGCTTTTAGATAATGATAAACATGAAATTTCTGGAGGTTTTATAGAAGTGTATCAAGATTTTAAAAATGATATTTATAACGCTTTACAAAAAGGGAATAGTAAAATAAGTAAGTATAAAACCATATCATTAGTGTATCCCCAAAAATCATTTTACCCCTATCCAAAAAGAATCCAAAAAGGATTTACACAATATTGTAATGATAATAATTTAGATTTTAAAATCGTTGAAGAAATATCTAAGGATATAAAACTTACAAAAGGAAATTTATTTATTACAATTGAAGATGAGCATTTGGTAAACATAGTAAATAAAGTAAAAAAATGTAATCTACAATTAGGAAAAGATATTGGTGTTATATCATATAACGATACTCCTTTAAAACAATTATTAGGCATTTCTGTACTTTCTACAGATTTTGAAAAAATGGGTGAACAAGCTGCAAATATGATTTTAGAAAACAAAAAAGAAAAAGTAAAAACACCATTCAATTTTATAGAAAGAGCATCTTTATAATTTTTCATTAGTTAAACCTATTCAACATCAAAAAAACGAAAATTTAAAAGAATCCTTTTTTTGATAAGATATAGAATGCCTATATTTCAATAAATTTAGTTTTAATGATTCGTTCAGTATTATTTCTGTTTTTTGTGATGACGTTTAGCATTGTGAATACGCAAAACAGAAGTTTTTCTTTTAAATATTTAAACACAAGCTCTGGTTTATCTAGCAACACTATAAATGGAATTCATCAAGATAAGTTAGGTCAAATGTGGTTTGCCACTAATAATGGACTCAATAAGTTTGATGGAAATACTTTTGTTGAATTTAAGAATGATGGAAATAAGAACAAAAAACCAAGTCTTACCAATAATAATGTTTTAAGTGTTTTTCAAGATAAGGGTGGCTTAATTTGGGTGGGAACCGTAAATGGTTTAAATAAATATGACTCTCAAAAAAACAAATTTAGAAATTATTATAGTTATGCAGATAGACCAAATTCACTTGGTGGTAGTTTAGTAATTTCTGGCTTAGAGGTTGCTAATGGAGAAATTTGGTTTGGTACAGATATAGGAGTTTCTATCTACCACAAGAAAAAGGATGATTTTACCAGAATCTTATACAATGTTGATGATAAAATAGCTGTAAATAACATTTTTTTAGATAGCAAAAAACAGATTTGGTTGGCTACTTCTGTTGGGTTAATAAATGTAAAAAAAAATAAAAGCGGAGATTTTACATTCAACACATTCAATTTAAAATCTATAGAAAACAACCTTTTTGTAAATACAATTTTTGAAACAGAACCTGGTGTATTGAGTATTGGTACAAAATATAATGGTTACCTCACTTTTCATACAGAAACAAGTGAATTTATAAGACCATCAGAGATTGAAATTCCAAATAATATTGATGTTCAAGATTTTGAAAAAGATAATGATGGAAATCTTTGGATAGCAACCAAAAACGGACTTTTTATTTTTTTAAAATCAAAAAAAACTATTGTTTTAAAAGAAGATAAAAATCTAGAACAAGGGATAAGTCAAAATTATATAAAAACTATTTTTAAGGATAAAAATGGTTCTATGTGGTTAGGAACCCAAAGTAAAGGAATTAATTTATGGAACAAGGTAAATGAGAATTTTATAAATATAAAAAATACAGCAATTTTTAATAATGTTGCTAAAAGTATTACTGCAGATAAAAATTCTAATATTTATTTTGGTACGCAAGGAGGTGTTATAAATAAGATAGATAAAAAAGGCAACGTTTCAGAAATTTTTAAAGTTCAAAACAAAACCAAAACAATAGAATATGTAATTGAATCTTTGCTATTTACAGAACCAAATTTATTGTGGATTGTTTGTTAGTCTACGATTTGCAATCTAAAAAAATAAATAATAAATTAATTTCTAAACAGCTTAAAACTTATCTTAATAATGAAACCATAAATGATATAAAAATTGATAATCAAGGAAATTTATGGTTAGGAACCTTTGGTAAAGGAGTTGTAAAGTATCATATTAAAACTCAAAAAATAACGAAAATCACCAGACCACAAATAGCAACAAATATTATAAAAACCATTTGTATAGATGATAATAAAAGTGTTTTGCTTGGTGGTGTAGGAGGAGTAACCATTATAACATCAGAAAAAAACAATTCTTACGTATTTAAAAGCTTTTTATATAAGAGTAGGTTTTTTAGGTTTAATATAAATAAAGTTTACAAAGATGCTAATAATACGCTTTGGGCTGGTACAGCAACAAAAGGTTTGTATAAGTTTGATGGTGAGGATTTTAAAAAAGTATTTTTAGATGTAAAAAACAAAGTATCTACAGTATATAATATCTTAGAAGGTAAAAAAGACATTTTATGGTTAAGTACAGAAAAAGGAATTGTAAAATATAACTCAAGTAACAAAAGAAGTACATTTTATCAGCAAAAAAATAATAATATAAATAACGAGTTTTTACCGAATTCTGGGTTAAAACTTAAGAATCAATTCTATTTTGGAAGTATAAAAGGGCTAACAACATTTAATGTTGATAAACTCCAAATGATACAGAATGTTCCAAAAACTTTATTGTCAGATTTAAAAATTAAAAATCAATCAGTTCACACATTTGGAAAGCAAGAAGTCTTGTCAAAAAGTATCCATTTTGCAAAAGAAATAAAATTGAATCATAAGAACTCTAATTTTTCAATTTCTTATGCATTACCAAATTATATCAATTCAGATGGTAATAAATATGCTTATCGTTTAAAAGGTTTAGATGATAATTGGATGTTTACCAACCAAACTGAAGCTTTTTTTACTTTACAAAATGCAGGTACTTATACATTTCAAGTAAAAGGAGCTAACTATAACAATATTTGGAATAACAAACCTACATCTATAAAAATTATTGTAAAACCTGCTCCTTGGAAAACTTGGTGGGCATACAGTTTATATTTTCTCACTGTTTTTGGATTGTTTTACGGCTTTAATAGAATTTTACAATCAAAAGAAAAGTTAAAGAATAAGTTAGAATTAGAATATTTAGAAAATCAAAGAATAGAAGATTTAAACAAATCTAAATTACAGTTTTTCACTAATATTTCTCACGAATTTAGAACCCCACTAACACTTATTTTAGGGCCACTTCAAAATATTTTAGACGATTATACAGGTACAAATGCCATTTATAAAAAATTAAAAGTTGTAGAAGGTAGTGCAAATCATTTATTACGTTTAATAAATAGGTTAATGGATTTTAGAAAGCTAGAAAGTAATCAACTAGAACTTAAAGCTGCAGAAGGTAATATTGTAAAGTTTCTGCAAGAAATCTATTTGTCATTTTCAGAACACGCTAAAGTGGGTAAATATTCTTATGAATTTAATGCCTCACAAGATATAATTACAGTGTATTTTGATAGATATAAACTGGAACGAGTTTTTTTTAATTTAATATCAAATGCATTTAGATATACTCCAAAAGGTGGACAGATTTCTATTGACATCAAAAAAGAAGAGGAGGAAGTTATTATTACCGTTAAAGATTCAGGAGTAGGAATCTCTGAAGAATATTTAGATAAAATATTCGATCGTTTTTTTGAAATCCCAATTCATAACAAACCAGAAAAAAACTATAACAAAGGTACAGGTATAGGCTTATCAATCGCAAATAATATAGTAAAACTGCATCATGGTTTTATTGATGTAAAAAACCAAAAACCAAATGGAGCAATATTTACTGTAAGATTAAAATTAGGCAGTAAACACTTATTGGAAAATGAAATTTTAGAGGATTTTAAAATGAGTGATGATGTTTCTCAATATGCAGCTCAAATTAATATTACAGAGGCAACTCAAAGTATAGAGATTAAAGATACTTTATTAGAAGATAAAAAATATACTATTTTAATTGCTGAAGATAATGTTGTTTTACGTTCGTTTATTAAGGAGATTTTAAATCCAACTTATAACGTATTACTTGCAGAAAATGGAAAAGTTGCTTTGCAAAAAGCCATAAAACATCTACCAGATTTAATTGTAAGTGATGTAATTATGCCAGAAATGGTAGGTACAGAGTTGTGTTCAAAAATAAAAACAACAATGGCAACAAGTCATATTCCTGTTATTTTATTAACCTCTAGAACATCGTTAATTTATAAGTTTGAGGGTTTAGAAAGTGGAGCAGATGATTACATAAGCAAGCCATTTAATTTAAAAGAGTTTCAGTTAAAAATTCATAATATTTTAACGTCAAAAGAAAAAATAAAAGATAAATTTTCATCCAAAGAAAATTATACAGAAATTGATGTTTCATTGACTTCAATCGATGAAAAAATGCTGTCTAGATCATTTGAAATTGTAAAAGATAATTTAGCAAATCAAGATTTTAATATAGAAGAATTTAGTGAAGCTTTAGGTGTAAGTAGATCTATATTATATACAAAAATAAAAGCTTGGGCAAATACTACACCTAAAGATTTTATCCAAGAAATAAGATTAAATCATGCTGCTAAGTTATTAGAATTAGATAAATTTAATATTTCTGAAATATGTTATAAGGTAGGTTTTAAAAGACCTAAATATTTTAGCCAATGTTTTCAAAAAAAGTTTGGATTAACTCCAAGTGAATTTTCAAAAAAATTTAAATCAAGTCTATAGATTTTTTCTTCTATTCACTTTTAATTTTTTATAAAAATAATTCATAGATATCCTGACAGTACAGGATTATTCTTTAGGTTTTAAAAACTATGTTTGGTATTTAAGTCCAAAATTTAAAACCAAATGAGAAAACTAGTACCAACATTATTTTTATTGATGTACATTATTAGTTACAATGCACAACGTAAAGAGATTAACTTCAACAATAATTGGAATTTTATTTTAGAGGATAATCCATCATTTTCGAAAGAAAAATTCGATGATGTTTCTTGGCAGAATCTAAACGTTCCACACGATTGGTCTTTTGAAAAAGGTGTAAGAAAAGGAGGAGATCAAGGTCAAGGTGGAGGTTATCATGATGGAGGTATTGGTTGGTACAGAAAATACTTCAAAATCAAAAAAGAAAGTCTTTCTAAAATCACGTACATCAATTTTGATGGAGTGTATATGAACAGTGAAGTTTGGATTAATGGGAATTACATTGCCAAAAGACCTTATGGATACATCAGTTTTAGATATGATATTTCTAAACATTTAAAAGAAGGGCAAAACACCATTGCAGTAAGAGTAGATAATGCTTTAGAGCCATCAGCAAGATGGTACCATCCTTGTGGAATTTACGCACCAGTAAAATTAATTGAAGTAAATAAAACCTACATTCAACCCAATAGTATTTTTATAAAAACGCCCTCTATCACTAAAAATAAGGCAAAAGTTGTCGTAGATGCTGCAATTAATGGAGCAATTAAAAAGTTGAAGTATGAAGTAAAAATCTTTTCTCCTGAAGGAAAAGAGTTGAATAATATTTGTGAAAAATTAGATACATCAAACCCTAGTTATCAATTTGAAATAGAAAATCCACAATTATGGAGTCCAGATAGTCCAGTTTTATACAAAGCTGTCACTCAAATTTTAAAAGGCAAAAAAGTAATTGATGAAATTGAAACCACTTTCGGATTCAAAACTGTAAAATGGGATACAAATACAGGTTTTTGGCTAAATGGAGAAAACGTAAAATTAAAAGGCGTTTGCGAACATTGGGAAGGTGGACCTGTTGGTGGTGCTTGGACAAAACCTTTATTACGTTGGAAATTACAGAGTTTAAAAGATATGGGCATCAATGCCATTCGTCCTTCTCACAATCCAACTCCACCAATGTTTTACGATATCTGTGATGAAATTGGTTTGTTGGTTATGGATGAAATTTTTGATGGTTGGCACAAAAAAGCACCTCAAGATTATGGAAAACAAGCTTTTGATGAATGGTGGAAACGCGATGTAAAAGAATGGATTACAAGAGATAGAAATCACGCAAGTATTTTTGTTTGGAGTTTAGGAAACGAAACGCACAGTGATGTTGCCCCAGAAATGGTGGAATTTGGAAGAAGTTTAGATCCAACAAGATTGTTTACGTCAGGAGCAGGAAATCCAGAAGATATGGATATTGAAGGTGTAAATGGTGGTTCAGAAACCAAATCTTTTATAGATAGCAAAATTCAAAAAGGACTAGAAAAACCATTCATTTCTACAGAAGCACCTCACACTTGGCAAACTAGAGGGTATTATAGAACCCAAACTTGGTGGAGAGATAACGAATTACCAGGAACATACGAATTGCCAAATTTAACTGAGAAAGAAATTTTCTTTTTCGAAGGCATCAATCCTAAAAATTGGAGAAACAGAAAACAAAGTTTCAATTCCTCTTATGACAATGCAACAGTAAGAGTTTCTGCAAGAAAATATTGGGAAGTTGTACGCGACAATCCTTGGCATAGTGGAAATTTTAGATGGACAGGTTTCGATTATTATGGAGAAGCTGGTTTAGTTCACGGAGGTTTACCTTTTAATTTATTTATGGGTGGTGCTTTAGATGTAGCAGGTTTTAAAAAGGATTTGTTCTATTTCTATCAAAGTCAATGGACCAAAGAAACAATGATTCATATGTTGCCTCATTGGTCGCATCCAAGAATGAAAAAAGGAACCTTAATTCCTGTTTGGGTATATTCTAATGCTGATGAAGTAGAGTTATTTTTAAACGGAAAATCCTTAGGAAAAGACAAACCAGGAACCATTTGGAACGAAATGCAATGCGAATGGATGGTACCTTATGAAGAAGGGAAATTAGAAGCAGTAGCATATATTGATGGAATGGAAGTAAAAAGAACTTCGTTTACAACAAGTAAGCAATCATCAAAACTAAAAACTTCCATTGAAAAATTAGCGGCTGAAGATAGTTTTACGACAAGTTATATTATCACTTCAGAAAGTTTAGATGCAGATGATAATTTATATCCTTATGGAGAAAACAAAGTGTATTATGCCATTCAAGGTGATGTAAAGAAAATTTCTATGGAAAATGGAAATCCTATTGACCAAACAAGCAGAACTAAATCAGATTTTAGAGCTTTGTTTTTTGGAAAAACGAGACTGTTTTTAAGAGGGTTACCAAACGCTAAAAAAGCATCAATTATTACTGCTTCTATTTTAGGTGATAAAGCTTTATATACTTCAAATAAAATTAGTATTGATGCAAAAAAGATTTCAGTTTTCGGAGAAAATGCTGCTTCAAATTTACAAATATTCTATACCATAAATGGCGGAAATCCTGAAACAAAAGGAACACTGTACAAAGGTTCATTTACGATTGATGATAACACAACAGTTAAGGCAATCATCAAACAAAATGGAAAAACAGTACTTACTTTATCTGAAACTTTTGGTAAAAATGAAGGCTTGTTTTGGGGTGATGAACACTCAAAAGATATGTGGATTGGTAGAGGTGTAAATATTTCTGCAGAAGAAGGAATTTTAAAAGGCAATGCAAAAGCAAGTTCAAAAGCAAGAAGATTTAAAGGAACTGGTTTTGTAACTTTTGAGAATAAAGAAGGTTCCGTAGAATTTTATCAAGAGAATGATGGTGAAGCAGGAGATTATAGCATTCGTTTTAGGTATATGCATAACAATGTTGGAAAAATACATCCAATGAAATTGTATGTAAATGATGAATACATCAGAACTTTAAAATTTAAACCTACAGGAGGTTGGGAAAAAGAATGGAAGTTTGTACCTACAATCATCACTTTAAAAGCTGGAGCAAACAGCATTCGACTTGAAACTTCAGGAGAAAGTGGCCCTTATATTGATGAACTATTTATAGATTAAAATGGTAATACCTAAGTTAATTTTAATGCTACCAAAAATTATGGTTTTATGAAAAAGTTACTATTCTTAATGTTGTTTTTAGGATCACAACTATATGCTAAGGAGGTAAAAGATTTACAGTGCGAATCAAAAATAACTCCAACAGGTATTAGCATCAATAAACCTCATTTTAGTTGGACTTTTATTGGTGATGCAAAAAGTCCAAAACAAGGAGGATATAGAATTATGATGGCAACTTCGCCAGAAAAATTAAAATAT
>CBDUHF010000056.1:0-16112 GCA_965367085.1 uncultured Polaribacter sp. | reverse complement strand
GACAAATAATATATGTTGATGGAGGAATTTTAGCAACTATAGGTAAACCTTCAAACGAAGATTAAAAAAGAAAACTAATGAGCAAAAATTTTATTCACGATAATTTTTTATTAGAAAACAAATACGCTGAAGAATTATATCATAATTATTCAAAGAATCAGCCAATCATAGATTATCATAATCACCTACCTCCTCAACAAATAGCAGAGGATACAACATTTAATAATATTACGAATGTTTGGATAAATGGCGATCATTATAAATGGCGTGCAATGCGTACTTTGGGGATAAATGAAAAATTTATAACAGGAAATGGTTCAGATAAAGAAAAGTTTTTAAACTGGGCAAAAACAGTTCCTTACACAATGCGTAATCCTTTGTATCATTGGACGCATTTAGAATTAACAAGATATTTTGGAATTACCGATCTATTAAGTGAAAATACAGCAGAAAAAATATGGGAGCAAACCCAAAGTCAATTAACATCTGGTTCTTTAAGTACTAGACAATTATTGCAAAAAGTAAATGCAGAATATGTTTGTACAACAGAAGATCCAACAGACAACCTAGAACATCATCAAGCAATAAGAAAATCTAATTTTAATGTAAAAGTTGGAACCTCTTTTAGACCTGATAAAGCTATCTTAATTAATGCTGATGGGTATAATGAGTATATAGATTCTCTAGGAAATGCAGCAGCAAGAACTATTTCTACATACAATGATTTATGTGATGCTTTAAAAAACAGAATCGATTTTTTTGATAAAAATGGATGTAGTGTTTGTGATCATGGATTAGATCAAATTTATTTTGAAAGCTTTACAGAATCAGAAATAAAAGTAATTTTTGCCAAGAAAAGAGAAGGAAATAAGGTTTCTAATGAAGAGGCTTTAAAATTTCAAAGTGCTATTTTAATATTTTTGGCAGAAACTTATCATGAATATGGTTGGGTACAGCAATATCATTTAGGAGCACTAAGAAATAATAATGCACGTATGCATCGTGTTTTAGGCCCTGATACAGGTTGGGATTCTATTAGCGATTATCCACAAGCACAGAAATTATCAGCGTTTTTAAATATGTTAGATAGTAATGATAAATTAACAAAAACCATAATTTATAATTTAAACCCTGCAGACAATGAAGTAATGGCTACCATGATTGGTAACTTTAATGATGGAAGTGTAAAAGGAAAAGTTCAGTTTGGTTCTGGTTGGTGGTTCTTAGATCAAAAAGACGGAATGACAAAACAATTAAATGCGCTATCTAATATGGGTTTAATTAGTTGTTTTGTTGGAATGTTAACAGATTCTAGAAGCTTCTTATCATTTCCAAGGCATGAATACTTTAGAAGAGTTTTATGTAATCTTTTAGGAGATGAAATCCAACGAGGAGAATTACCAAATGATATGGAATGGATTGGTAAAATGGTTTCAGATATCAGCTACAATAATGCCAAAGAATATTTCAAAATTTAAAACCAAATAGATCTAAATTAACAATTATGAATAAAGTACAAAAAATAGGAACCTATAGATATAGAATCCTAGCACTTTTAATGTTTGCTACCACAATTAATTACTTTGATAGAAGTATTATTGGTGTTATGGCTCCAACATTAGAGAAATTATTTGGTTGGACCAATAGCGATTATGCAAACATTATGATTTCATTTAAAGTAGCTTATGCACTTGGAATGCTTTCTATGGGAGGATTGATAGATAGATTAGGAACTAAAAAAGGATATACACTTTCAATTGCAATTTGGAGTTTCTTTGGAATGCTACATGCATTAGTTCGTCCAGGATTTAGTGTTATTGGTTTTGCAGCTGCAAGATTTGGACTAGGTTTTGGTGAAGCAGGTAACTTTCCAGCAGCAATTAAAACAACAGCAGAATGGTTTCCAAAAAAGGACCGTGCCTTTGCAACTGGGCTTTTTAATGCAGCAACAAGTATAGGAGCTATTGCAGCACCTTTTGTTATTGGATGGATTGTTCATGAAGACGGAAAAAACTGGCAAATACCTTTTTTAATTACAGGAGCTCTAAGTGCCATTTGGGTATTTTTATGGTTGCGCATGTACAAAAAACCAGAAGTACATCCAAAAGTATCAAAAGAAGAACTAGCATATATTCAAGAGGATTCTGAAGTTGAAAGTGAAGAGAAATTACCTTGGAAAAGTGTACTAAATAAGCGTCAAACTTGGGCATTTGCTTTGGCAAAGGTAACCGATGCAGTTTGGTGGTTTTACCTATTCTGGGGAGCAAAATTTTTAGCAACAACTTTTGACGTAAATATTAAAAATATCGCACTTCCATTTTTTGTTATTTATATGTTAGCAGACGGAGGAAGTATTTTAGGAGGCTATCTTTCAGGTGCATTTATAAGAAAAGGATGGGCTATTAATAAAGCAAGAAAAGTAACACTTTTAATTTGCGCATTAATTATATTACCTGTAAGTTTTGTAGCAATTACAGATAATAAATGGTTAGCAATTATACTTATTGGTATTGCTGCTGCAGGACACCAAGCTTGGTCAGCAAATATTTTTACACTCGTGTCAGATGTATTTCCTAAAAAAGCAACAGCCTCTGTAGTAGGTATTGGAGGTATGGTTGGTGCAGTAGCAGGTATTATTGCAGATGCTGCATTAGGTTCTGTTCTAGATGCTGCAGGAAATTCAGGATATTTCTGGGCATTCCTTATTGCAGGTTCGTGCTATTTAATAATACTTGGTTTGGTTCATTTATTAATGCCAAAAATGACACCTTTAGATGAAAATTTAAAACCAATTACCAACTCATAGAACGCAATTTTCATATCGTAGATATTAATACAATTAAGATGAAAAAACTAAATAGAAATAATACAGGATTAGAAGAAAAACTTCCCATTAAGATTGTGCAATTTGGGGAAGGAAACTTCTTAAGAGCCTTTATAGGATATGCTTTTCAAGAACTAAATAAGACTGCAAATTTTAATGCAGGTATAGCTGTTGTACAACCAATTGATAAAGGTTTGGTAAAATTGCTAAACAATCAAGATGGCTTGTATACACTTTTCATGAAAGGTGTTAAAAAAGGTAAAGAAATTCAAGAAATTGAGTTGATCAATAATATTGTAAAAGGTGTAAATCCTTATACAGATTTTAAAGATTATTTAAGTTTAGCTAAAGAAGAATCATTAGAATTTATAATATCTAACACTACAGAGGCAGGAATTGCTTATGTAGCATCAGATACTCCAGAAATGCAACCTCCAAGTTCATTTCCTGCTAAGTTAACAGTGCTTTTATATGAGCGTTTTAAGCATTTTAAAGGTGATAAAAATAAAGGATTAACCATTATTCCTTGTGAATTAATTAATCATAATTCAGAAACATTAAAAGCATTTATCTTACAATATATTTCAGATTGGAATTTAGTAGATGATTTTAAAACTTGGTTATTAGAAAGTAATTCATTTCATAGTACACTAGTAGATAGAATTGTGCCAGGTTATCCAAGAGCAGAAATAGAAGCTTATAATGCACAATTAGATTATGAAGATAATTTAATTGTTGCTGCAGAAGCATTTTTGCTTTGGGTTATTGAAGGTGGAGAAGAATTAAAAGCAAAATTACCTTTTGAAAAGACAGACTTAGATGTAAAAATTGTTGATGATATGCAACCATGTAGAACAAGAAAATTTCGTATTTTAAACGGTGCACACACGGCAATGGTTCCTTTTTCTATTCTTTATGGTAATACAACAGTTAAAGAATCTGTAGACAACGATTTTACAGGTCCTTTTATTCAAAAAGCAGTTTTTGAAGAAATTGTACCTACTTTAGATATGGATAAAGATGAGTTAAATAGTTTTTCTGATGAGATTTTTGATCGTTTTAGAAATCCTTTTATCATTCATAATTTATCTAGTATTGCTTTAAACACGGTTTCTAAATTTAAAGTTAGAGTTTTACCAAGTTTATTAGAGTATGTAAATATTCATAAAAAACTACCAACTAACTTAACATTTGCATTTGCTTCATTAATTCGTTTTTATAAAGGAACTTTTAATGGTAAAGATTTACCGATAAATGATAGTGAAGAGATTGTTGCAAATTTTGCTGATATTTGGAATAATAAAGATTACAATGTAATAGCAAATGCTGTTTTAAGTAATAAAGAATATTGGGATAAAGACCTTACAAAAGTAGAAAACCTATCTAATGCAATTGCTTTTGCCTTAGCAGAAATAGATGCTAATGGAATTAAAAATGGATATGAAAACTTTAGTAAAAAGTATTAATCATACTATTTAACTAATAAATAATTATTAGGATGCAAAACAAAATAATAAAAGTAAACTCATCAGACAATGTCGCTGTAGCATTAATTAATTTAAATGCTGGAGAAGTTGTTTCTTTTGAAGGAGAAAGCATAAAAATCTTATCATACACAAAATCTAAACATAAAATTGCTTTAGAAAATTTTGAGTCTGGTTCTAGAATTATTATGTATGGTGTTCTTGTAGGAACTGCAAATGGAGATATTGAAAAAGGTGATGTTTTAACTGTAGAAAATGTAAAGCATCAAAGTGATAAAGTTTTTGGTAAAACAGAAGATTTTACTTGGACAGCACCTAATGTAGAAAAATGGAAAGATAGAACTTTTATGGGCTATCATAGAGAAGATGGGCAAGTAGGAACAGAAAATGTATGGTTGTTTTTTCCTCTAGTTTTTTGTGAAAACAGAAACATAGAAATCTTAAAAGAAATTTTCGAAAAAGAGCTTTTAAAGCAAAAACCATCAGCACAACAATTGTTATTACGTTCACTTGTAAATAATGGTGATTCTACTATGGATGAAACAGAAACAAGTAATAATGTATTTGATAATATTGATGTAAAATTCATTACTCATCCAGGAGGTTGTGGAGGAATAAGACAAGATTCAGAAAGTTTAGCAAAATTATTAGCAGGTTATGTAAATAATCCAAATGTAGCAGGAGCAACAGTGCTAAGTTTAGGATGTCAAAATTTGCAAATAAATATTTTTAAAGATGCTTTAAAAGAAATTAATCCTAATATAAATAAACCTGTTTTAATCTACGAGCAGCAACAAATGGGGACAGTAGATGAAATGTTAACAGCTATTGTAAAAGATTCATTTAAAGCTATAAAAGTGGCAAACAAAGAAGAACGTAAACCTGCTCCTTTATCAAAATTAAGAGTTGGTTTAGAATGTGGAGGTTCTGATGGATTTTCTGGTATTTCTGCAAATCCAACTTTAGGGGCTGTTTCAGATTTATTAGTTGCTTTAAAGGGAACTGCAATTTTAGCTGAATTCCCAGAATTATGTGGTGTAGAACAAGAATTGGTGAACAGATGTGTTAATGAAAAAGATAGTGACAAGTTTTTGGCATTAATGAAAGCTTTTGAAAAATCTGTTATAGATGCTGGTTCTGGTTTCGATATGAATCCTTCTCCAGGAAATATAAAAGATGGTTTAATTACAGATGCAATGAAATCTGCAGGCGCTGCAAAAAAAGGAGGAACATCTCCAGTAGAAAGCGTGTTAGATTATGGAGAATATATTTCAGAAAATGGACTTATATTGCTTTGTACACCAGGAAATGATGTTGAAAGTACAACTGCTTTAGTAGGTGCTGGTGCAAACATGGTTTTATTTACAACAGGTCTTGGAACTCCAACAGGAAATCCAATTGCACCAATTGTTAAGGTTGCCTCTAATACAGAATTAGCTCAAAAAATGCCAGATATTATTGATATTGAGACAGGTGCAGTGATTCGAGGAGAAAAAACAATCGAAGAAATGGCAGATGAAATGTTAGAATTTATGATTGATGTTGCTAGTGGTAAAATACAAACCAAAGCTAAACTCTTAAATCAAAATGATTTTATTCCTTGGAGGCGAGGAGTTTCTTTATAAATTAAAAAAGCCAAGAATTAATTCTTGGCTTTTTTATTTCTATCAATTTGTTATTTTGTAGGAGTCTTTAAAGAAGATTTTCTAACCACCAATTCAGGTGTTAAAACTACATGCTTTTCAGATTTTACTTTTTTGTTTTTATTGTTTACTTCTTCTAAGAAAACATGAGCTGCAATTTTTCCCATTTCTGTTGGAGATTGATCTACAGATGTGATAGAAAGTTCCATAAACCTTGTAAATGGCTCGTTACTAAAACCTACAACACAAATGTCTTCTGGTATTCTTAGACCTTGTGCTTTAATTTCTTGAATTGCACCAAGAGCAGTAAAATCACTCGAAGAAAAAATAGCATCTGGAGGATTATCCATTTCAAGAAACTTTTTTGTTGTTTCTCTACCTGCAGAAACTTTACTAAAACTTTCTATTGTTAGCGATTCATCAAACTCTAAACCACTATCTATGATTGCTTGTTTATAACCTAAATATCGATTCTTAAAAATTTCTAGTTTTCTGTTATTAGACAAGTGTGCAATACGCTTACAACCTTGATCTATTAAATGTTTAGTAGCTGCATAAGCTCCCATGTAATCATCAATAGTGACAGAACTTACATTTTGAATTTCTTTTTTTCTATCAAAAAATATCAAAGGAACATTTTTCTTCAGTAAACTATTAAAACTATTATTTTCTTCAAGTTTACCATTTGAAATAGACATTAAAACACCATCTACTTGAGCGTTTAAAAGAGAATTAATATTTTTTATTTCTAAATCTTCTTGATCGTGAGTTTGACATATTATTACATGATATCCTTCTGGATATAGTTCTTCTTCAATACCACGAATAACAGAGCTAAAAAAATTACTATCTATTCTAGGTACAATTACACCAACATTATAACTTTTTCCACTTTTAAGAGCTTTTGCAAGTCTATTCTGCTCATAATTCATTTCTGAGGCAGTCTTAAGAACTAATTCTCTTGTCTTTTTACTTATTTTAGGATTATCATTTAAAGCTCTAGAAACTGTTGCTGCAGTTATATTTAGTTCTTTTGCAATATCATAAATCGTTGTTTTCTTTGACATTTTTTTAAAGATTGGTGATAAAAGTAAACAATTTTGAAATGTTTAACCAAAACAATTGTAATAATTAAATTGTTATCGATTACATTATTTTATTGATGTAATCTGAAATGTATGTTATTTTAACAGAATTATATGTAAAAATAAACATTTTTGTCTTATTTATTTTGTTTATCAGTGATTTTAAAATTATATTTGTAATCGATTACATTTTTATTTATGAAATGTAATCGTGAAAAATAAGCTTTATTTAAAACCAAAGTAAAGTCTAATAATAAAAGGTCTCGTTTAAAATGAGGCAAAATTTAACTTAACTAAATTAATTATGATTGTGAAAAATTTTCTCAGTAAGACCTTAAAAAATCTTGCTGTACTAATTGTTTTTATGGGGATATTCTCTGTAAATTCATTGTTCTCCCAAGAGGGATTAACAGTGTCTGGTGTAGTTTTAGATAGTGAAAATCAAATGCCGATACCACAAGTTTCTATATTAGAAAAAGGTGGAACAAATGGTGTTGTTACAGATTTTGATGGAAATTATTCTTTAAAACTAACAACTGAAAATGCGATTTTAGTATTTTCTTACCTCGGTTATACAACAAAAGAAGTTGCTGTTTCTGGAAAAAAGACTATTAATGTTACATTATCTCCTTCTTCACTTTCTTTAGATGAAATTGTTATTGTAGGTTATGGTTCTGTTAAAAAAACAGATTTAACAGGTACAGTAAGTACAGTAGATGCTAAACAGTTAACCGAAAGAAATGTTACAAGTCCGCTTGAAGCTATACAAGGTAGTGTGCCAGGTGTACAAATATCTTCTACTTCAGGTAGAGTTGGAGATGGTTTTAATATTGTAATTAGAGGTAATAACTCTTTATTAGGAGATGGACAACCGTTATATGTAGTTGATGGTTCACCAACAAATGATATCGATTTTCTAAATCCACAAGATATTGCTAGAATGGATATTTTAAAAGATGCTTCATCTGCTGCTATATATGGATCTAGAGGTGCAAATGGTGTTGTTATTATAACAACTAAAAGTGGAAAATCTGCAAAATCTGGTTTAAATATTTCTGTAGAAAGTTCTTTTGGGGTTAAAAGTGCAGCAAGGTTGCCAGAAATGATGGATGGGAATAAATGGTGGGCTTATCACCAATCTGCATATTTAGCTACAACTAATTTAAATAACCCAATGGCAATTACACCTGATCTTTTACATGATAAAGTTGTAGGTGGTAGTAATTCTATTTTAGAAGCTAGAGCTTTAGCAAATGATACTTTTGATTGGTATGATGCAGTTTTATCAGCAGGTACTCAGCAAAATAATTATGTAAATGTAAATGGTAGAGCAGAAAATGGATTGGCGTATAACTTAGGCTTAGGTATGCAAAAAGAAACGGGTCTTGTAGATAATGAATCTATTAAAAAATATACTTTTAAAGCTGGTTTAGATCATAATATTAATGATAAAATTTCAGTCGGTATAAATGTAACAATTGCTAGAACAGATCAGCAATTTGGTAGTGATGTTGCCATGCAAGAAGCATTTCGTTTAAATCCTTTTTTATCTCCTTGGGCAATAGATGCTAGTGGAAATGAAATTGTTGGAGAATTATATGCACAACCTGGTAAATTGAGATTTCCAGATCAATCCTATGGAATTAATAAAACAAGTACTTATAATCCTCTGTTAGAAATTCAAAATTCTACAGATGATTTAAAAAGATGGAGATTATTAGGTTCAGGATACGTGCAATATAAAGCAAACGATTGGTTAACTTTTAAATCTAGTTACAATGCAAATTATAGTAACTCTAGAAGAGGTATTGCTTCTGGTTTATTAACTAATGTGGGTAGTAAATTTGGTGCTTCATCTGAAATTCAAAATCAAGATAACTACAATTATACTTGGGATAATCAATTTAATATTACAAAAAATATAGGAGAAGATCATTCTTTTAACTTTTTAGGTTTACAGAGTGTTTTTGAAAGTACATCAGAGTTTTCTAATCTTTCTTCTCAGGGTCAACCATCTGAACTTGGATACTATAATGTAGGTTCTGGAACATCTAATATTGCTTTAGGTAGTGGTTTTGTAAAAAGAACAATAAGTTCTTATGCAGCTAGATTAAACTACATTTATAAAGATAAATATTTAGTAACTGCAACCAATAGATGGGATGGTTCTTCTGTTTTATCTAAAGGTAATAAATGGGAGTCCTTCCCTTCAATTGCATTAGGATGGAAAATTAGTGAAGAAGATTTCTTATCAGAAAATGAAACTGTTTCTAATTTAAAAGCAAGATTAAGTTTTGGGTATACTGGTAACGATCAAGTAGATCCTTACAGTACATTAAATTCACTTAATAGACCTACTTTTTATGACTTTAATGGCGTAATTTCAAATGGTGCAATAGCAAAAACTTTAGCTGATTCTGAATTAACGTGGGAAAAAACAAGAGAGTTAAATTTAGGTTTAGATTTTGGTTTTTTAAGTAATAAAATTACGGGTTCTATAGATGTTTATGATAGATTATCTGAAGATTTATTATATGAACAAACACTTCCTTTAGAGACAGGTTGGGGAACAACAGTGTCTAACGTAGGTTCAGTAAGTAATAAAGGTGTAGAATTATTATTAACAACTAGAAACATACAAACAGATGATATTACATGGACAACTACTTTTACTTTTACAAAAAACACAAATAAGTTAGAGTCTATTTATAATCAATCTGAAATAAGTGATATTGGAAATAATTTACATCTTGGAGAATCTTTAGGATCACATTATAATTATGTTGCAGATGGTGTTTGGCAAGCTAGTGAAGCTGCAGAAGCAGTTTCTTATGGACAATTAGAAGGTCAAGGAAAAGTAAAAGACTTAAATAATGATGGAAAAATAGATTCTAATGATGATAGAACTGTTCTAGGAAATTCAGATCCTTCTTGGTCTGGGGCTCTAATGTCTAATCTACAAATAGGTAATTTTGATTTTTCTATATCAGCGTTTACCAATCAAGGAGTTCTAGCCTATATTAATTTCCATGCAAATTTTGCCAACACTAGAGATAGAGGTCGTCAAAAATTAAACATTGCAAGTTGGTATGTTCCAGAAAATGGAGCAGGTTTACCAGCACAAGCTTCTAATTTATATCCACAACCTAGAAATATGGGTACATATTGGAAAGATGGTCAAAATTCAAATAGTGAAAGAGTTGGTTATTATAGAGATGCTTCATTTATAAAAGTAAAAAATATAACATTAGGATATAATTTTGACCAAGAAGTGCTTAGCAAATTAAAGGTTAAAAATTTAAGAGTATATGCAAATATTTTAAATCCTTTTGTATTTACAGATTATGAAGGGTATGATCCAGAATGGGCAAGTTCAAGTTTAAGCCAAGGTGGTGTAGGTTCTGTTACTTTTCAATTAGGTTTAAGTTTAAAATTTTAAAAACAGAAGAAAATGAAAAAATTAATAATTTTAGCAATACTGGCATTAACTTTTAGTTCTTGCTCAGATTTTATAGAAGAAGATAATAGAAGTTTTGCAGATGCAGAATCAACTTATACCACAGAAGCTGGATTTAACGGTTTAGTTAATGCTAATTATGCTGATTTAAGAGCTATTTATGGTGATGATGCATACGTATTTTGTGCAGGAACAGATTTATATGCTGTTGGTCAAGGTAGAGGTTCTGAACCTTTAGGTTTATCTCAGTATTCTCAATTAAACTCTTCTTCTGAAGATGTAGATCAATTGTATAATTCTTGTTATAAATCTATTCAACGTTCAAATACAGCTTTGTATTATTCAGATTTAGTAGAAGATGCAAGTGGTGTAAATGCATTGATAGGAGAAGTAAAATACTTAAGAGCAAATGCTTATTTTTTATTAGTGCAAACTTATGGAGGTATAGCAATAACTGATTACATAAACACTGCTATTCTTGAATTTAATAGAAATTCTGCTGAAGAAGTATATCAATTTATTATTTCTGATTTAGAAGATGCTTTAACAAAAGTAGGTACTGGTAGTTATAGTGGTAGAGTCAATAAAAAAGCTGTACAACACTTATTAGCTAAAGTGCATTTAACAAGAGCTTATGAATCTTTTGCAGATGCATCAGATTTCTCAAAAGCAGCATCTTATGCAGATGATGCCATTGGTGGTCAAAGTTTAAATGTAGCGTTTAAAGATTTATGGACACCAGGAGAAGAAATTAAAGCAGAAACAATTTTCTCTGTTCAATATAGCGAAAATTCTATTTCACCAAATACAAGTCCTGTTGACATACGTAATTCTCAGGCATATTTCTTTGGTCCTTATATGGGTGGAGCAGATGTAAATGGTAAAGCACCTCAAAGAAGTTATGATTTAATAGCAACAGACTTTGCTCTTGAGTTATTTGAAGAAGATGATAAAAGGTATGAAGCTACTTTTATGACAGAAGTGTATGACGAATATTATAAGTATTTTACAGTAGCAGATAATACAAATACACCTGTAGCTTTTTATTATGCTCCAAAATGGGCTTCTTCGCCTGCAGATATATTAGCATATGCTGCAACACATCCAAATACAATAATTTTTGAATATGGTACTTATGGAGCAGGAGGAGTAAGTGGAGATTTTGAAACAATTGCCGTTAAAAAGTTTGATGATCCAACGGCTGTTTATGGAATTGATTTAAGCAATAGAGATATTGTTTTATCAAGACTTGGTGAAACTTATTTAATAGCTGCTGAAGCTTATTTAAATACAAATAAAGCAACAGGTTTAAATAGATTAAACGCAGTAAGGTCTAGAGCAGGGTTAACGACACCGCTTACAGATTACGATATTGATGTTGTTTTAGATGAAAGAGCTAGAGAATTGTTTGGAGAATATCATAGATGGTTTGATTTAAAAAGAACAGGAAAGTTAGTTGAAAGAGCATCTCTACATAATTATTTAGTAGATGCAGCAAACTTTAATGGATCTAATGGTGAACTTAAAATCTTAAGACCAATTCCACAATCTGCATTAGATTTAAATCAAAATAAAAATTTCGCACAAAACCCAGCTTATGAATAAAAAATAAATAGAGTATTTTGTATTTGAGTTAATTATGATAAGCCTGATTTGTACGAAATCAGGCTTATTTTTTTGTCAAATACTTATGCTAATTTCAAGTACTAAATTAAGATTGAAAACCTAGGGTTTAAGAAATGTGTGATAGAGCTTTTTAAGGAAGATAGTATGTTATAATATAAAAGAATATAAATTGTATTTTGAGTCTTTATAAAACCTAGAACAATCTTGTGTTTTGTTGATTAAGTTTTGTTTAATGAGACAGTAAAGCTAGAAAAAATAGCTAAATAGGCTTCGAATCTTAATAAGAATCAAAGCCTATTTAATTTTTTATTGTTTTCTAATTATTTTGTTAATAGTACCTTGTTCAGTAAAAACTTTTACAAAATAACTTCCTTTACTAAAAGCACTAATATCTATGTTTTGTTTGTCTTTGTTAATTGATTTAACCAACTTACCTAAAACATTGTAAATTCTAATTCCTTTTATTTTTATTTTAGATTTGATATAGAAATTAGTTGAAGTTGGATTAGGATAAAAATCCATATTTAATACCTCATTTTTATTTGTTCTTAAGGTTTTTGTTTCTACACTCATATAATATAAGTTGGTAGTTACACTTTTAGTTATTGTATAATCTCCAGCAGATATTGTCAAATTTAAAACGCCATTAACAATATCTTCTTTTTCACCATTTACTTTTATTGTACCATTAAATGCATCATTAAAAACCAACGTTAAAGAACTTTCTTTTTCGATGGTAAAATTAATAACTGTGCTTGACTCTATCTTTAAACATTGTGTTAATGTTAAATTATTATAATGCGCATCTCCTTTAGAATCTGAAAGATTACCTGTAATTGCGTAAAAAGTACTCGTTTTACCAGATTCAGTGAAATTGTGTATTTCATCTCCAGCATTTGGTTCTGAACCTCCATCTCCACCACCTGTTTCGCCTCCATCTGTACTTTCTGTTTCACCCTGTACAAAAACTAATGCCGTTTTATAACTTGTTAAAGCATTTTTTAAAGGAGTATTTACAGCGTATGACGTATCATCAACAGAGTTGTTAAATGTCCATTTAAAATCTCCACCATTCATTCTTCCAGAATATTGCATTACGTTGTTTTTTGCATCCTCTGGAGAATCAGGAGTATAATTATACATTACAGTTGTATCAGTATCAAAATTATTATACATATTGTCTCCGTAACTAGATTTTACTTCACTACCAATAATTTCATTTCTTGTTGAAGCAACATATGCATCAAAATCTACTGTAGAATCAAATGCAGTAAAACCAGTTACTCCATATGATATAAAACGTTTTTGACCTGTCATAAAATTATTATATGCTTTTATAATACCTCCATCTTCCTTAGAAAAAGTAGGATTATTGCTATAGTCATTAGACTGAGTACTTTCATTAAAAACATCAGATCCTTGCATTGATATTTGCATAGGAAATTTACAGTTTCTAAAATAATTAGCCTCTACAAATACTGAAGACCCTTTTGTAGAGCCAACTCCATACTTCGAATTTCCATCATAATAATTATTATAAACATGTGCAGAATAAAATCGAACTCTTGGATGACGTGAATCTGAATGATCAAACCAATTGTGGTGATAAGTTATATATAAACCCTCTGTGGTATCTTCACTTAAACCTAAAAGGTTAGATTTACCAGAATCCCAAAAATGATTATAAGAAAAAGTAACATAGGTAGATTTTTTACAATCTAAAGCGCCATCTCCTTTTGCTTGATCAGAATCTCCTCCTGCATTTCCATAAAAAAAGTCGTTATGATGAACCCAGATATATTCATTTCCTTGTTGTAGACCAATATTATCACCTTCATTACTATCGCAATTCATCGTTCCAATATTCCTTATTTCTACATTTGAAGCATTTTTCACTCTAATTCCCCAACCATCTGCAACAGCATCATCACCAACACCTTCTATAGTTATATAGCTAGATATATTGTTGTTATTTTCAACAACAATATCACCTTTATCCATATAATCTAAATCAGTTATTTGCCCAACTAATCTAATTATTAAAGGTCTATTATCTTTTCCTTTTTTAAATCCTTCTAAAATAGTTTCTAATCCAATACAAGGATTAGCGTTTGCACCTGTAACGTCTAATGAAATTGTGTTTTTAGTGTTTTCTGTGATGTATAAAATTACTGCATTATCTTTTGGTGTTCCATCTACTTTATAAGCACCTGGTATTCTATTGTTAGAAAAAGCAAATCCTGTTCTATCATAAGCTTTAACGGTTATGGAATTAGAAATTGTTCCATCTAATTCTGTGCCAGCAATTATAGGAGAAATTTTAATTGTATAAGAGCCTGCTTTAAGACCTGGTATATCTGCTCTAAAATACGTTCCATAACTTCTAATAAGTTGAGTGTCAATTTTAGCATTATTAATTCCTTCTCCTGAATAGTATACATTATAAGTGTCAGCAGAATCTAATGGTTGCCATTTAATATATGCTGATTCTAACCAACCATTAGATTCTGTAATAGTAATAGATTGAGAAAAAGTAAAAGACGATATTAGTATAATTATTGCTCGTAATAATGGTTTGCTAATCATATAATTAAAATTTAAGTAATCGATTGCATAAAAATACTATTATTATTACTTACAATAACTATTTTTTAATAAAAAGGTTTTTAAATTTACTATAATCAAGAATATAATATCAAAATAGATAATATTTAAGTTAATTTTAAATATATTTGCAATCGATTACATTTTTAAATCATATTATGAAAAAAATAGTATTTGTTTTTAGCCTGTTTACATTCAATATTATAATGAGTCAAAATTATTATATGTCACAACCTGAAGGTTTTGGAGCTTCTACAACAGGAGGAGGAAATAATACCCCTGTAATTGTTAATAATTATTCAGATTTAAAATCAAAAATTAAACTTAATACTCCACAAGTTATTTTAATATCTGGTACAATTAATTTTCCCAATGGAGGAGCCATTAGTGAGGTTTTTAAAAATAAAACAATAATAGGTTTGCCTGGAGCTAAACTTGTTAACAATAATCAAACTACAGGAGCTGGAGTTTTTTATTTAAAAAATGGATCTAATAATGTTATCATTAGGAATTTAATTTTTGAAGGTCCAGGTGCATATGATATAGATGGCAAAGATAATTTAACTGCAGATGGATGTGTTAATTTATGGGTTGATCATTGTGAATTTCAAGACGGTCAAGATGGAAATTTCGATATTAAAGGGAATTCTGATAATGTAACAGTTTCTTGGTGTAAGTTTACATATTTAAAAGCGCCTAAAGCTGGTGGTTCTGGTGGATCAAATGATCATCGTTATACTAACCTTATTGGGTCAAGTAAATCTCAAGCTCCAGCAGATGGGCATTACAGTGTAACTTTTCAAAATAATTATTGGGGAAATGGCTGTAGAGAAAGAATGCCAAGAGCAAGAAATGGGGAGCTTCATATTCTAAATTGTTATTATAATACAGATGTTACTAGCTCTACAGCATTAGGGTTAGGAGGTGGAGTCAATAATCTTACGTGCTATGTAGAAAGAACCAACTTTGCAAAAGTTAAAAATGTTTATAAAAGTTATACAGGTTCTGATGGAGGTACAGTCGATGTTATTTTTGATGACTGTTTAAATGGAGTTTCTAATATTGGTTCAGTAACTAAACCAATTTATGAGTATAGCTCTTTTAGCGCAAATAATGTAGAAGAGTTTGTTACTAATAATACTTGTGGTGCAGGTGCAACTTTACAAGTAACTTCAAATGGAAGTATGTCTTCTAGTTGTGAAAGTTTAAATATCGAAAATGTAAGTTTAAAAGATGTAATAAATTATTATCCAAGTGAAGTTGAAAACAATTTCAATGTAGCATATAAAAATATATCAGGTCAAGTAAAATTTAAAATTTACTCTATAATTGGAAGACAGGTATATACATATTCAAGTTTGAGAGTACATCCTTGGCAAGACGTATTTG
>CBDUHF010000055.1:0-16778 GCA_965367085.1 uncultured Polaribacter sp. | reverse complement strand
TTCGCCTAAATATTTTGTACTCATTACAGAACATTCTAAATGCCAACCAGGAAAACCATCACTCCAAGGAGAAGGCCAACGCATAATATGTCTTTCGTCTGCTTTTTTCCACAGTGCAAAATCTTGTGGATTTTTTTTATCTGATTGCCCATCTAGAGAACGCGTATTATGAATTAAATCTTCCACTTTTCTTCCAGAAAGAATTCCATAATGACTATTCTTATTATATTCTAAAACATCAAAATACACAGAACCATTAACTTCATAAGCAAAACCTTTTTCTATGATTTCTTTAATCATTTCTATTTGTTCTACAATATGACCAGTTGCTGTTGGTTCTATACTTGGTGGTAAAAAGTTGTAATTTTTTAAAACATCATGAAAATCTACAGTGTAACGTTGTACAACTTCCATTGGCTCAATTTCTTCTAATCTTGCTTTCTTTGCAATTCTATCTTCACCTTCATCAGCATCATTTTCTAAATGACCTGCATCTGTAATATTACGTACATAACGCACTTTATAACCTAAATGAAGTAAATATCTATACACCACATCAAAAAACATAAACGTTCTTACATTTCCTAAATGAGCATTGCTATAAACAGTTGGTCCACAAACGTACATACCTACGTATCCGTCTGTTAAAGGTTTAAAATCCTCTTTTGTTTTAGATAAAGAGTTATATACTTTAAGCTTATTTTCTTTGTATAATTCCATTAAAATAGTGACTAATTTCAGGTGATAAATATAGGCACTTTATAAAGAATGACGAAATGGAATTTATGAGAAGTTTGTTACTCTTAAAAGTAGAGTTTTATCAATAAAAAAATGTTATTCTTTAATATTTAATTGGCTGTATTTACCTTGAATAATTAAAGTGTTATCTTTTGTTTTAATCACAAAATTACCATTTAAATCTTTTGTCTTTGCATCTAATATATTAAATTTTAAAGCTGCTTTATTTGGAAACAAAGGCGATTTTTCTCCAATATTATATATTAATTTATTTGTAATTCCAGCTGTATTTATACTTGCTTCAGTAAAATCTAACAATAAATTAAAAGATTTATAATTAGGTGATATTTTAGAAATCTTAAGTGCTCCAAATTTATTTGATAACTCTACGTTTTCATTAATTTTAAGTATATTTAATTGAGAAGAATTAGTAGACAAGGTTGTATTTGTAACTGATGCAATTTTAGCATCAGTTACATTGTTTAAAAATAAAGTACACGCATTTAAGTCGTTAATATTTACTACTGGAGTATAATAAATATTTAATTTTCCTCCATTTAAATCATGAACATTAAAGGTACCATAACTTACTTTACCTGAAGCTTTTGTATTAGGTAGTTTTACTTTACAATGACGAGTATTTAAATCGAAAGTTGCAGATTTTGGAACTTTAATTTCTAGTTTTTTTGTAATTTTTATCTTTTTTCCATTCACAGTAATATCGTTAGAATTCCCGTCAAAAAAGTATTCCATTTTAATGTTTTTTATACTTTCTTTTGCCTTTGCTAAATCCTTTTGAAGTTTTACCTTATCAAACCTTTCCCATTTAATTTTAGCTTTTCTTAATTCTGCTTCAATTCTCTTTTTATCAATTTTACTTATTTTTTCTCTAGATTTTTCAAACTCCTTTTTCATTTTCTCCTTGCTAATTGTCATTTTTTCTTTTAGCAATTTATACTCTTTTGTCTTTTTAAAATTTTCCCATTCCTTTTTAGACTTAATTGTAATATTATGAGCATCATCTTTCCATTGAAAAAAGTATTCTTTTCCGTTTTCTACATATTTATCAAAATCGAACTCTAATCCTTCTAAACCAGAAAACATAGTTTCATAATCAATATCAATTTCTGGAATAATAATTTCTTCAATATTAGGAAAATGAAGAGAATCTAGAGTTTCTATATGAACTTCTGGAAAATTAAAATTTGACCTATTATTAAAGAAAACAAAATCTCTATTTGAGTGATGAGAGTTACTTCCTTTAGAGGTTATTTTTACTGTACTTTTGTTACCTAAAGCTTCAAAATTCCAGTTTTTAAAATACGATTCTGCTTCTTTTTTAGAGATGCCTTCTACTTCTATAAAAGCTTCTACTCTAACTTCATTTTTGTTCCAAGTTGTTACATTAATGTCTGTATTAGATGCGTTTATAGAAATCTCTACGTCTTTATTTACTTTAAAGTTTTCTGTAAATTTTTTATCAAACTTTTGAGCAAAAGCTGTTCCAAAAAAACAGATTGTTAAAAGGGTAATTATTTTTTTATATGATTTGCGTTTCATTTTGTTTTGAATTTAAATTTTTGATTTGTTTTAACTGCTTTTTTAAGCGTTTTAACAGCTGTAAGCGTAATTGTAAATTACTAATCAATGCATCTATTGTTGAATCATTAACCCCTTTTGTATTGAGCTCTTTGGTTAATAACTTGTATTCTTTTGTTAATTCAGAAATTTTAGCCAAATAACCATCTAACATTTCTTTGTTATCATCTGTTATTTCTAACTCGGTAATTTCTAAATTTATACTGTTTGTATAATAGGTTTCTATGGTATTAAATTCTGGAGAAATACTTCCTAAACTTATTTCTTTTTGTACTGAATTTGATTCTGAATCTATTTTTTCTGTTGGATACAATTGAATTGCTAAACTGATTAATAAAACCACAGAAGCAGCAATTGAAAGCCATTTAAAATTTCTCTTTTTTGGTTTTTGTTGATGTAATTCTTTTTGCAACAAAGCTTCAAACTTGTTTGCATGATTAGAAGATAATTCTATATGTTCTTCTTTATATTTACCTGTAATTTCTCTAATATCCTTCTGCATAACTCGTGTTTTTTAATTGTTCTTTTAATAACTTTTTACCTCTTAAAAGATGCGTTCTAGATGTAATCTCTGTAATTTTTAAAACTTCAGATATTTCTCCATGATCATAACCTTCTAATAAATATAAGGTTAAAACCAATCTGTATTTTTCATTTAAACCATTAATTACCGCTACGACAGTATCAATTGAAATTTCAGATTTTACTTGCCAATCATCATCATTTGTAATCTTATATGTTTCCTCATTTATAGAAACCAATTCTAGTTTATTTTTCTTTAATTGATCTATACTTTGGTTGATAACAATTCGTTTTAACCACGCTCCAAAAGTTACTTCATTTTTATAATTATGAATATTTTTAAACGCCTTTATAAAGGCATCTTGCATAACATCTTCAGCCAAAAACCGATCTTTTACATATCTAAATGCAATTTGCAGCATTGCATTACAATACAAATTATACAACTGCATTTGCGCTTTGGCATTGTTGTTTTTGCATTGATCAATGATTGGTTGATGTAACTGTTTGGTTGATCTCATTGAATGTTTCTTACCATAAAGACGACACATTTTTAGAAGTGTTGCAAAATGTGTGAAATTTTAAAAATAAATTTAAAATCTAAATCGGAATTGTAATAATTGCTGTTGTTCCTGAATTAGTTGTAGGTTGATAATTAATACTACCTTTTATCATATCAATTCTACTTTTAATATTTAAAACGCCATGACCTCTTTTACTTTTGTTCTGCATACCAACACCATTGTCTTCAACAAAAAACACTAAATTATTACCTTGTTTAGACAATAAAACATTTACTTCTGAAGCATTTGCGTGTTTTACAATATTATTTACCAATTCTTGTAAAACTCTATAAAGACTGATTTCTATACGTTCATCAAAACGCTGATTTATATCAAAATATTCAAACTTATATTTAATATCAGACAACTCAAAAGTACTTTGCAGTAAATATTCTATGGCTTCTAATAATCCGTTTTCCATTAAAGATCTAGGCATCATTTGATGAGAAATAATTCTAATTTCATCTGCAGATCTTGCACAATTCTTTAAAATTTTATCTATCTGCTCTTTTTTTGCATCGTCCGTTTCTTTGTCTTTTAAATGATTAATAGACATTTTTAAAGCTGCCATTTCTTGTCCAATTCCATCATGTAAATCTTTACTAATTCTATTTCTTTCATCTTCAGATGCCTTAATAACAGTAGCAAAACCTCGTTCTTTCTCTTTTAAAACAGCATTTTGTAATTCTTGTTTTTGCTTCGCTTTATTTCTGTTGTAAAATAGTAAACCACCCAAAATTAAAAAACCTAAACCACTTACTAATAATAACTGTGTATTTCTTTGGGAAGCTATAGTTGCTTTCTGAGTTTGTAATTTTAAATCTTGTGCTGTAATTTGTTTTTCTTTTTCTGCTGTTTGATATTTTACTTCCAAACTAGAAATTTTAGCTAAATTATTTTCATTTAAAATAGAATCTCTATAAACTGTTTTTAATTTAAAATATTCAAGTGCTTTTTTAAAATTATTTCTTTTGGTTTCTAATTCATAGAGATAATTATAATTACCAACCAAATTTAATTTGTCTTTTAACCCTTTAAATAAGTGAAGACTTTCCTTTAATTCTCTTTCAGATTGTTTAAACTTATTTATATTGTAATAAGCTTCACCTAAGTTCATTTTAGCAATTCCAATACTAACTTTATCTTTTACTTCTTCTGCTTTTACTAAAGATTTTTTATAATATTCAATAGCCTTATTAAGATCATTTTTGTAAAAATAAATAGCTCCCATATTAGAATATATTGTAGCAATTCCTTCTAAATGACCAGTTGTATTCGTTAACTTTTCTGCCTTTTTATAAGACTCTAAAGAAGCATCTAACTTACCAAACATTAAAAACATATTTCCTTTTTCAAGATAAATATCAGACAAAACATCATTATTCAATTTTCTCTTTTCTGCTATTTCAATACATTTATCTACCTGATTCATAGCTTTTTTATAATCTTTTAACTGCCAATATGTTTGACCAATCTTTAAGTCTGATATTACACCAGTTAAAGTATCTCTACTTTTATAAGAGATATCTCTAGCCTTAAAAAAATAATCCATGGCAACTTCTAAATCTCCTGTAACAAAATATAATACCCCAATATTTTTATTTGCTTTTCCTGTTAATAATGAATTTTCTAATTGTTCTCCTATTTTTAATGAAATTAATTGTTCTTCTTTTGCTTTATTATATTCACCTTTTTGTTGATAATAAATACCTAAGGCTTCATGATATCTAGCAATCCAAACAGAATCTTTTGGTTTAATATAACTTTTAAACTTTTTAATGTTAGATCTCATAGAATCTAGAGTTGAATATTGTGTTCTTACAATTTTCTCATGAAGATTTTCTAAGTTTTTTTGATACGATTCTTGTGAAGTAGTTTTAAAAATACAGAAATAAAATAGAATAAAAAAGATAAAGTTTTGGTTGATTTTCATAACAAAATAGCTAAAAATGGTTGATTAACATTTGGTAATTTACTAAATTCTAACAAAATACCTAAAATCAGGAATTTTAATATCTTAAGATAATAATGTTAAAAACTATACATTATAGCTTTTTATTATTCTTAAAATGGTTTACTTTTACTTTAATTGTTATTTTAAAATAATTTAACAACAATATGAAACTACGTAGAGTTATATATACAAGTCAAGCTACTAAACAATTAAGTAAACGTAATTTGCTAGACCTTTTGCATGAAGCACGTGCTTTTAATTTAGTGGATGGAATTAGTGGACTTCTTATGCATAAAGAAGGTTATTTTCTGCAAGTTCTTGAAGGAAATTCTAAAGTAATCGAAGATCTCTTAATTCGTATTCACAAAGACACAAGACATAACAACTTTAAGATTATTCAAGATAGTTTTGTAGAAAATAGGCTATTTGCTACTTGGAGTATGGCTTGTACAGATTTTGATGATCCTACATTAAGTTTTATACCTGGTATTCGCACAGATTTAAATGACTTAGAGGTTATTGATGAACTACTTATGAATCTTCCAGAAATTTCTATTTTCTTACAAGAAAATCTAGTTTAAAAAGAAAAACAAATAGACTTATTATATTTCTATTTTAAAATTTAAATAAGTGGAACGGTTAAATCAGAATAAGTTAAAATTACAGACAGTATTAGGCTTATTAACATTTTCTATCCCATTATCTATATATGCTTTATGGATATATACAATTAATACAGGAAGTACACATTTAGAGAATGTTGCTTTATTTAAAAATTATTTCCCAGAATTTCTTCAAGGAAGATGGAATACAACATTAATAAGTATTTTCTTTTGTGGATTAGCAATATTTTTTTGTAGAAACACATTAAAAATCTCTAATAAATATTGGAAAACAGTGAGTGTTTTAATATTTTTTTTAAGCTGCTTATTTCTTTTTTTAAATGTATTTTCAATGATGTAATTAAGGTTAAAAAAAATACAATTAACTGATATTACTCCAGATTTTAGAGTTTTTAGACAATTCTAGATATGCTTTTTTTAATATACATTTTTAAGGTTTAGATAGATTCCTATCTACTTGTAAAACTGAAATTATTAATATTCTAGCCTAAACTAATATTTTAGTATCCTTAAAACACCTCCTTGCTATGTAATAACAATTATATTAGCAGATTCAAGTGATTATAAATCAAAAAAAACTGCCATTACAGCAGTTTTTATATTATATTAAAAGATGTGATACATTATTAATCTTTTTCAACTTTATTATAAGTAGTATTTGCCCATCTAATTTGAGCTCTACCTCCCTTAACTCTATATGCACCATATCTAATACCAGACTCAATTCCTTTTTCTGGTTCAGGAATATTCCAATTAAAAGCAGTTCCACCAATTACTGCATCAGCATAATGTATCTTTTTACTTGCATCATTTGGGTCAACTCTAAAACCAACTTTTAACTCTATATCTACTTCTTCGTTCTTTTTTACATTTTTTAAAAAAACAATACTTCTACCTGAACCTTCTCCTCCTCTTACATTTATTTGTTCTCTAAAAATATCAAAAGATACCTGTACTTGTTCGCCATTACTATTTGCTCCATAAACAGGTTTTGCTAAATACAAACAAATAGCTGGGTCAGCAGAACCACCACCTCCTGTATGCTTGCCTTTGGCTTGCATAATATATGTTCCATCACTACTATTACTGGTAGTTTTACCTGTTTCAAGAATTCTTACTGTACCTGTAAAACTTGCGTAACTTCCAACGCCAGTTTTACTAGATCTTGATAAAGAACGTTCCATCCTTGGCTGTAAACTAGTACCTAAATGATTTGATCCATCTGTTATATTGTATACACCCCATTTTTTACCATCAACTGTACTTTCAGAATAATCAGCGTAACAAGTCCTATCATCTATTGTTCCAACATTTATTGCATTTGGTAAATCTGGTGCATTTCTTGAAGGATTACTAAATCCATCGTTACATGTTGTATAACTGCCTACTAATTCATCACTTGCAACTCCTGAATTTGGATCTGGGTCTGGGTCTGGATCTGGATCTGGATAAGTTATTTCACCTATTGGATCATCACTAGATTGACAAGAGGTAAAAGAAATACAAAAAATTAATAAAAATATAGATGTATATCTAAAAATAAAACTAAACTTTTTCATAAATGTTATATTATAATTATACCAAAAATAGTATTCTAAAACAAGATAACAATCCTGAACTATGCTGAAGACATGAAATTTAATAAAATTTTAATATTAACTAATATTACTCCAAATTTTAGAGTTTTTAGACAATTCTAAATATGCTTTTTTAATAACAGTATTTTCAGGTTTAGACAGATTAGAATCTTCTTGTAAAAGAGCAATAGCAGTGTTTCTAGCAGCAACTAATATTTTTGTATCTTTAATTACATCTGCAATCTTTAAATTTAAAACCCCACTTTGTTGTGTTCCCATTAAGTTCCCTGGTCCTCTCAATTTTAAATCTACTTCTGCAATTTTAAAACCATCTGTAGTTTCTACCATCGTTTTTAATCGTGTTTTTGCTTCTGAAGACAGTTTAAAACTCGATAATAAAATACAATAACTTTGGTCTGCTCCTCTACCAACTCTTCCTCTTAATTGATGCAGTTGAGAAAGTCCAAATCGTTCTGAACTTTCAATAATCATTACACTTGCATTTGGCACATTTACTCCTACTTCAATTACAGTTGTAGCAACCATAATTTGAGTTTCACCTTTCACAAAACGCTGCATTTCAAACTCTTTATCTGCAGGTTTCATTTGTCCATGAACAATACTTATTTGATATTTTGGCATCGGAAATTCGCGCGAAACACTTTCAAAACCATCCATTAAATCTTTATAATCCATGGCTTCAGATTCTTGAATTAAAGGATATACAATATATACTTGTCTACCTTTTTCAATTTCATCTTTCATAAATTTAAAAACCGACAATCTGTTGCTATCAAAACGATGAACAGTCTTTACTTCTTTTCTTCCTGGAGGTAATTCATCAATGACAGAAATATCTAAATCGCCATAAACAGACATTGCCAAAGTTCTTGGAATTGGAGTTGCAGTCATCACCAAAATATGTGGTGGCAAAGAGTTTTTTGCCCATAATTTTGCTCTTTGGGCAACACCAAATCTATGTTGCTCATCGATGATAGCAATTCCTAAATTTTTAAATTGTACTTTATCTTCTAATAATGCATGAGTACCCACCAAAATATGTAAAGTTCCATCTTCTAAATTCTGATGAATTTCTCTTCTCTTTTTAGTTTTTACAGAACCGGTTAAAATATCTACATTAATATCCATGCCTTCTAAAAGTTCTGATACAGCAATAAAATGTTGATTTGCCAAAATTTCTGTTGGCGCCATAATTGTTGCCTGAAAACCATTATCTATTGCCAAAAGCATTGTTAATAAAGCAACTATAGTTTTTCCAGAACCTACATCACCTTGTAACAAACGATTCATATGAGCACCAGAAGCAACATCTTTTCTAATTTCTTTTAGAACTCTTTTTTGAGCATTTGTTAAATCAAAAGGCAACTTATCTCTATAAAATTGATTAAAAATGGCACCAACATTTTCAAAAATATATCCTTTTATTTTTGTTTTATTGATGAGCTTCTTCCTTAATAACTGCAACTGAATATAAAATAGTTCTTCAAATTTTAATCTATATTCAGCTTTTGCTAAATTTTCTTGACTTTTAGGAAAATGAACATTTAATAATGCATCACGTTTATGCATCATACTAAAATCGTCTATAATTTCTTGTGATAAAGTTTCTGTAATTGTTTCAAAAAACTGTTGTAATAAGTTCTGAATATAAGTTCGCATTAACTTATTAGAAACCCCTGAATTTGCTAATTTTTCTGTTGAAGGATATATAGGTTGCATTTTGCTTTGCAACTTTTTTTTGTATTCTCTAACCAGTTCCATTTCTGGATGAGGAATACTAAAATTTCCGTTATAATGATTTAACTTTCCATAAACCACATAAGGTTCATTAATTTTAAGAGAATCTTTAATCCATTTCTGACCTTTAAACCAAACCAATTCCATAGATCCTGTAGCATCTTGAAATGTTGCTACTAGCCTACTTCCTCTTTTTTGGGTAACAGATTTTACTCTGGTTATTTTACCTACAATTTGTACTTCAGAAGAATTTGGTTGTAGATCTTTAATTGCATAAAAAGCAGTTTTATCTATATATCTAAAGGGAAAAAAGTTGAGTAAATCATTACATGTTTTTATACCCAATTCAGCATACATAAGCGCTGCTTTTTGTACACTAATTCCATTAATATATGTTATTGGGTAATTTAAATTCACTTAAAATATTATAAATAACGAAAATACATTTTTTCAGAATAATTTTTAATATGATTCATCATGAAGATAAATATAATATTTCCCAAAAAAAATAGCTTGATTAAAAACCAAGCTATTTATTTAAAATTATATCTCTAATATATTATAGAGGAATATTACAATACTATTTTGCAACATTAACTGCTCTTGTTTCTCTAATTACAGTAACTTTCACTTGCCCTGGATAGGTCATATCATTCTGTATTTTTTGAGAAATACTAAATGATAATTCAGCTGCTTTAGTATCGTTTACTTTCGTACTCTCTACCATAACACGTAATTCACGACCTGCTTGAATAGCATATGCTTTTTGAACTCCTGTAAAGCCAAAAGCAATGTCTTCTAAGTCTTTTAAACGTTGTATGTAAGAATCTAACACTTGACGTCTTGCTCCTGGTCTTGCTCCTGAAATAGCATCACAAACCTGTACAATTGGAGAAATCATACTCTTCATTTCAATTTCATCATGGTGTGCTCCAATAGCATTACAAACTTCTGCTTTTTCACCATACTTTTCTGCCCATTGCATTCCTAAAAGTGCGTGAGGAAGTTCGCTTTCTGTATCTGGCACTTTACCAATATCATGTAATAAACCAGCACGTTTTGCCATCTTAGAATTTAAGCCCATTTCTGCAGCCATTATTCCACATAAATTAGCAACTTCACGCGAGTGTTGTAACAAGTTTTGTCCGTAAGAAGAACGATATTTCATTCTACCTATAGTTTTAATTAATTCAGGATGTAATCCGTGAATTCCTAAATCTATAACTGTTCTTTTACCAACTTCTATAATTTCTTGTGTAATTTGTTTTTCTGTTTTCTGAACAATTTCTTCAATTCTTGCAGGATGAATTCTACCATCAGTTACCAATTTATGCATTGATAAACGAGCAATTTCTCTACGAACAGGATCAAAACAAGAAAGTATAATTGCTTCTGGAGTATCATCTACAATAATTTCTACACCAGTTGCAGCTTCTAAAGCTCTAATATTTCTTCCTTCTCTACCAATAATTCTACCTTTAACATCATCAGATTCTAAGTTAAAAACAGAAACACAGTTTTCTACTGCTTGCTCTACTCCAACCCTTTGTATAGTACCTAAAACTACTTTTCTAGCTTCTTGTTCAGCTGAAAGTTTTGCTTCTTCAATTGATGTTTGAACAAATGCCATTGCTTCTGTTTTAGCTTCATCCTTTAAAGAAGTAACCAATTCTTTTTTAGCTTCATCTGCAGATAAACCAGAAATTTGTTCTAACATGTCTACATGACGTTTGTGCATAACTTCTAATTCACTCTCTTTTTTCTCTAAAAAGTCTAATTTATAATTATAGTCTTTTTCTTTAATCTCAATAGATTTGTTAAGTTTTTTATTTTTATCAACTTCAGATGCAACTTGAGATTCTCTGTCTCTAATTCTTTTTTCTACATCAGAAATCTTCTTCTCTCTACTTAAAATTACTTTTTCGTGCTCAGATTTTAACTCAATAAACTTCTCTTTAGCTTGTAATATTTTTTCTTTTTTAATAGAATCTGCATCAATTTTTGCTTCCTTTAAAATAGCTGAAGCTTCTTTTCTTGTGCTATTAAGTAATTTCTTTCCCTTTGCTTTTTCCATTGCTTTTGCAATCATAAAACCAATTGCAATACCTATAAAAACTCCCACAATAATGGGTAGTATCATTCCTTCCATAATTTAAATTTAGTATATAAAAAAAGCCTACACTAGTTTGGTTTTTTAAACTCCATTATGGTATTTATAGGACTAACTAACTGGTCAAGGATCCTATTTGGTATTGAAATAAATCAATAGCTAAGGCTTGCTTTTACAATTAAGACTCATCCTTCATAATTGAATCGTGTTGAGTTTAATAAACAATTTACTAACGTAGGCAGTGTGTTGTTAATGTATTTTAATGAACTTATTCTAAATGAGAGTTTACCAACTTAGTTAACTCTGTAATTTTTTTTATTGCTTCTGCATTTGTAGAATCTTTTTCAATTGATGCTATTTCTACTTTTGATGCAAATTGTAACGCACACATGGCTAATACATCTTGTTTATCACTAACTGCATAATTTTGCTCATACATAGAAATTAATTTATTTATAGCATTTGCGGCTTTACGCATACCTTCTTCTTCTTGTGTATTATTTACACTTAAAGGATATGTTCTACCTGCTATAACAACATTAATTTTTAATTTTCCCACAACTTAAAGAACTTTATTCTTGTAACTCTATTATACATTTATCAATTTCTCTAATTAATGTATTAATTTTGAGCTTTGTATCTTTTGTATTTGTACCACTGCCTTCAATAGTTTTTGCAATTTTAAGTAAATCGTATTCTTTTTTTTGATTTGCTAATAATTGCTCTTTTTCTAAAAGTTGATGTTGTAATACTGTTGTACTTTGAAGCAAAATCTCATTTTCATTTTTTAAAAACTCATAGTTTGAAAGTAAATTTTGTAACTTATCTTCCAGTAAATGAATTGCTTCAATTGTATTACTCATCTATCTTCTAGAATAAAAACTATATCTACAAAGTTAACGTTCTGTTTTAAATTTTACAACATTTAATTGCTTTTTTACTAATCAACTGATAAATAAACTATTATAACAAAAATGATTTTTAGTATTTTTACACAAAATTAATTGCATTTTGAAAAGATATATATTGCCAATGTTGCTTTTTGTAACATTATTAAGTTTTTCTCAAGAAAAATACCCAAAAGACTATTTTAGAAAACCTTTAAACATTCCTATAATTTTATCTGGAACTTTTGGCGAATTAAGAAGCAATCATTTTCATTCTGGAATAGACATTAAAACCCAGGGTAAAGAAGGTTTAAATGTGTATGCTGCTGCAGAAGGTTATGTTTCTAGAATTAAGGTTTCTCAATATGGATTTGGAAAAGCTATTTACATTACGCATCCAAATGGATTTACAACTGTGTATGCACATTTAAGTAAATATGCAGATAAAATTGAAAAATATGTAAAGTCTATTCAATATAAAAAAGAAAGTTATCAAACAGGAAATATCTATTTAAAGAAAGATAAATTCCCTGTAACAAAAGGAGAAATTATAGCATTTTCTGGTGATACTGGAGGGTCTGGAGGACCACATTTACATTACGAATTTAGAAACACTAAAACAGAAAACATTATAAACCCAATGTTCTTTGGACTTATTCCTGAAGACACAAAATCACCAACCTTTCAATCTTTAATTGCCTATCCATTAAATTCTGATGCTAGAATAAATCAGCAAAAAAATAAAACTACTATTCCTATTAAAAATATTGGAAATGGTAATTATGTAGCTGATAAAATTTCTGCAAGTGGTATTATTGGTTTTGGCGTAAATGTTTTTGACAGATTGAATAAAGCTCCAAATAAAAACGGAATTTATAGTTTAGAAATGCTGGTAAATGGAAAACGTTTTTATTATCATGATGTAGAAACATTTTCTTTTTCTGAAAGCAAATTCATTAATTTATTAATTGATTATGAATACTATAAAAAATATCGAAGTAGAGTTCAAAAAACACATAAAGTAACAAAAAACAAACTTTCTATTTATGAAAGCCTTATAAATAACGGAAAATTAACTATTAAAAACGGACTCAATTATTCGGTTAAAATTATTGCAAAAGATTTTAAAGGAAATACAAGTTCTATAAAAATTCCAATTGTTGGTAAAGAAAGTAATGTCTTATTCTCTCAACCAAAAGATACAACAGCTTATAAAATAATTGCCAAAAATTTCAATAAATTTAAAATCGAAAATGTAACTGTTGCATTTCCAAAAAACACATTTTATAATGATCTCTATTTAGATTTTGAAGTTAAAAATGGAGTAGCAAAAATTCATAAACCAATAATTCCGTTAGATAAAAGTTTTACACTAACATTTAATGTCTCTAAATATTCTGAAGCTCAAAAGCAACAATTATATATAGCCAATGTAGAAAACTCTAAATATCCTTATTACGTTAGTACAAAGAAAAAAGATAGTACCTTTTATACAACTACTAAAACTTTAGGCAAGTATGCTTTAATTTCTGATACGGTAAAACCAAAAATTAAATTACTGTATATAAAAGATAAACAATGGATTTCTAGTGCAAAAACTTTAAAAGTAAAAATTTCTGATATTGGCTCTGGAATAAAAAATTATAGAGCAACAATTGATGGAAAATGGATTTTAATGGAATACAATCATAAAAAAAGAGTGCTTACCTATAAATTTAGTGATAAAAAATTGGTGGGTAGCAAACATATCTTTAAAATTGTAGTCTCGGACAATGTTGGAAATACCAAAGAGCTTTCTACAACGTTCTTTAAAAAACAAGTAAACTAATTTTACGTGAAAAAATTATTATTCTTTTTGTTATTAGTACCTAGCTTTCTTGTAGCACAAAAAACTACAATCATAAAAGGAACCGTAAAAAACAGCAAAAAGAAACCTATAGTAAACGTATCTATAGCATATAAAAATACTGGCACAACTACAGATAAGAATGGTAATTATCAAATAAGAATTCCCTTTAATCAAGAAATTACTTTAAAATTTAGTCATATTTCTTACAGAACTTTTACTAAAAAAATAATAGCTAAAAGTAGAAATGCAATAAGGTACTCTCCTATTTTAACAAATAAAACAGAAACTCTAGACGAAATTGTTATTAAAGACAATAGAAAACAAGCACAAGGAATTATAAAAATTGATGCTAAAAAAATAAACAATTTAATTGGAGCAAATGCAGGTGTAGAAAACGTTTTAATGACATTACCAGGTGTTGCAAATAATAACGAATTAAGTACACAATACAATGTAAGAGGTGGTAATTTTGATGAAAACCTTGTTTATGTAAATGGTATAGAAATTTACAGACCTTTTTTAATTAGATCTGGACAACAAGAAGGTTTGAGCTTTATAAACCCAGCTATGGTTCAAAATATTAATTTTTCCGCCGGTGGATTTCAAGCAAAATATGGAGATAAGCTTTCATCCGTTTTAGATATTACTTATAGAAAACCAAGTGAATTAGGCGTTGCAGTAGATTTTAGTTTATTAGGAGGAAGTGCAACTTTCGAAAGTCAGTTTTTAGAAAAAAAATTAAGCTTAATCACAGGAATAAGATATAGAGATAACAGTCTTTTTGTAAATAGTAAACAAATTGAAACTAATTTTAAACCAAAATTTACAGATGTACAAACTTTTTTGTCTTATGATGCTTCAGATTATTTGACTTTTAATTTTTTAGGAAATTTCTCTTTAAATAATTACAACTACACTCCTATTTCAAGAAGAACACGTTTTGGAACAGTTGCAGATCCATTAGAATTAATTGTTTTTTATGATGGACAAGAACAAGATAATTATTTAACACTTTTTGGAGCACTATCTTCTACCTATGAAGCAAATGATTATTTAACTTTTACAGGAACAGTTTCTAGATACAACACACAAGAAGAAGAACATTTTGATATAGCTGCCTCTTACAATTTAGGTGAAGTTGATACCAATGTGGGTTCTGAAAATTTTGGTGATGTTGAGTTTTCTGAAGGAATTGGTTCTCAATTAAATCATGCTAGAAATGATTTAGATGCATTAATTACAAATGCTCAATTAAAAGCAACTCATAAGATTGATAAAAAACAATGGGATTTTGGTGTAAAGTATCAAAAGGAAGAAATTAGAGATAGAATAAGAGAATGGGAAGTTATAGATTCTCTTGGTTTCTCTATTAGACCTCCAAATCATATTAGTAACAATCAACCTTATACTCCTTTTGAAGGTGCAATTACTCCTTATCAAAATATTAGAGCAGATAATAATGTAGAAATAAATCGTATTTCTGGTTTTGCTCAATTTAGTGAACGTCTTTTTTGGAATGATAATGAGGTTTGGTATAACTTTGGTTTAAGAGCTCAAAATTGGACTGTAAAATCTAACGGAATCACTTCTAAAAGTCAATTAACAATAAGTCCAAGAGCTCAATTTGCTATAAAACCTAATTGGCATACAGATATGTTATTTAGAGTATCTGGTGGCTGGTACTCTCAACCTCCATCTTACAGAGAATTAAAAGATTACGATGGAAATATTAATATAGATGTAAAAGCTCAGAAATCTATTCATCTTGTTGCTGGAATGGATTATAGTTTTGATATGTGGGGAAGACCTTTTAAATTAACTACAGAATTCTATCACAAAGATTTATCTAATGTAAATGCATATACAATAGATAATGTAAGAATTAGATACAGAGCAGATAATGTAACAACTGCGTATGCAAATGGACTTGATGTTCGTTTAAACGGTGAGTTTGTTCCGGGAAGTGAAAGTTGGGTAAGTTTAGGCTATTTAAAAACTGAAGAAAATATAAATAATAGAGGCGATATTGCTAGACCTTCTGACCAAAGAATAAAATTCGGAATTCTTTTTCAAGATTATGTACCAAATTTACCAAACCTAAAAGCGTATTTAAATTTAGTCTATAATTCTGGAGTTCCTGGAGGATCTCCTTCTTATGCAGATGTGTATCAATTTCAAGAAAGATTAAGAGATTACAAACGTGCAGACTTAGGTGTTTCTTATGTTTTTACAGATGCAAACAGACAATATAAAACTGGTTTTTTATCTAATTTTAAAGAATTAACTGCTGGTTTAGAACTTTTTAATATGTTTGATATACAAAACTCTATTACCAATACTTGGGTAAGAGATGTGTATTCTAAAACTCAATTCGGAATACCAAATTACATGACAGGTAGAGTTTTAAATATTAAAGTTGGTATAAAATTTTAAAACTAAATATTGGTAAAAAAGGTGTTTTTCCTTGTTGATTTTCTGCTCAAAAAAATCTAACTTAGCTAACGCCGATTATAAGTCATTAAAACGACACATAATCGTCTTAAGTTGGCAAACAGTTATCTGAACGCAAGTTAAACCTAATCAATAATGGGAATTAAA
>CBDUHF010000054.1:0-16893 GCA_965367085.1 uncultured Polaribacter sp. | reverse complement strand
TGTCTACTTACTAGCTGTCTTAGCTTTTTGTTGGGCATCTATCACAGCGATAGCAGTCATATTTACAATTTCATCTACACTTGCATGTAATTGTAAGATATGAACAGGTTTTTTCATTCCCATCATAATAGGTCCAATCGAATCAGCTTTATTAAGCTCCTTTAGTAATTTATAGGTAATATTAGCAGATTCTAAATTAGGAAAAATAAGTGTGTTCACCTTTTTTCCAGCTAGTTTAGAAAATGGAAAAAAGATGTACGTTATTTATTGTGCATCTTGTCATGGGAAAAAAGGTGATGGAAATGGAGTCTTATCTCAAAGAGAAAAGTTTTCTGGAATTCCAAACTATAAAGATAGAGATATAAACGCAGGAAGTATTTATCATGTAATTATGTATGGTAAAAATTTAATGGGTTCTCATGCATCTCAACTAACGTATAAAGAACGTTGGGAAGTAGTACAATACGTAGAAGAACTACGTAAAGATTTAGCTAAATAATTACAAAAAGAAAGAATACGAAAGATATGTATCAATTCTCAGGTAAATTAAAAACATTATCACTAGCACTAATATTATTAGGTGCTTTGGGTATAGCGTATAGTTTTTTAACAGCACCAAAAACTATTGAGGATGCTAAAGAAATTATAGCAAATCAAGGTTCTCATGGAGATAGCCATGGAACATCTCATGCTGTTGTAAAAGTTGAAGAACACGCAACTGAAATTGTTGAAAAAGCACATGCTGATGTAGACAATGATAAACATGAATCAGTAGATGATGCTCATGCAGAAGTAAAAGAAGTTCATAAAGTAGCAGCGCATACAGATGCTTCTTCTCATCATGTTAGTCATGAAGATGAACATGCAGAACATGTATTACATCAATTACAAAATAAACCTTGGTCTGCATTTTATGTATCATTATTTTTCTTCCTTGGAATCACCTTATTAGTACTTGCATTTTATGCATCACAAAGAGTAGCTCAATCAGCATGGTCTGTTGTTTTATTTAGAGTAATGGAAGCAATTACAGCTAATTTGGTTCCAACTTCTATTGCTATGTTAGTAGTTATTGGAGCTGCAGTTATGCATTATAATCATATGTTTCCTTGGATGGCAGATGGAATTTTTGATCCGACTAGTCCAAATTATGATCCTATTATAGATGGTAAATCTTGGTGGATGAATTTACCAGGTTGGGCAATTAGAAGTGTTGTGTATTTAGCTATTTGGAATGCATATAGATTTATAATTCGTAAAGGTTCTATTGCTGAGGATACTGCTAATGATGGAAATAAAACTTACAAAAGAAACTTTAATGCATCTGTTGTTTTCTTATTCCTTTTTATGATTACTGAGTCTTTAATGTCTTGGGATTGGATTATGGGATTAGATCCTCACTGGTTTTCTACTTTATTTGGATGGTATGTATTAGCTAGTTTATTAGTAAGTGCATTAACTGTAATTGCATTTGTTACAATTTATTTAAGATCTAAAGGTGCTTTACCTCTAGTAAATGATAGTCATATCCATGATTTAGCAAAATTCATGTTTGGATTCTCTGTATTCTGGACATATTTATGGTTCTCTCAATTTATGTTAATTTGGTATGCAGATATCCCTGAAGAGACTACATATTTCGTAGCTCGATTTAATGAATATAAATTACCATTTTTATCAATGGTTGTAATGAACTTTGTTTTTCCAATATTATTATTACTTAATAGTGATTTTAAAAGTATTCCTTGGTTTATTGTAATTGGAGGTATCGTAATTTTAGGAGGTCATTATATAGATGTTTTTGTAATGATTATGCCTGCAACAGTTGGTTCTCAATGGTCAATTGGTATACCTGAGATTAGTTCTTTATTATTCTTTATAGGAATATTTATATACGCAGTATTTAGTGCGTTTGCTAAAGCAAATCCTGTACCGCAAGGAAATCCATTCTTAAAAGAGAGTGAACATTTCCACTATTATAATATTGAACACAGAGGAGAAGGATCTGGAGATCATCATTAGTAAATAAATAATTAATCAAAATAATTAAGACGAGATAAATATGCTAGCTCTATTTTATATTTTTATAGGTGTCGCAATCGGTGTAAGTTTTTGGCAGATAACCAGAATAATGAACTTAAGAGGTGTAATTGCCACTGATGAAGATAACGTAACACAAGGGAAATTATCACTTGTTTTCTTAGCGTTTTTCTATGCAATAATGATTTATTGTTTAATTGCAATGAATGTTATTATGTTACCAGAATCTGCTTCTTTTGAAGGAGAACACGATGATAACTTATTTAATATCACATTTTGGTTAATTGGTATTGTTCAATTTATTATGCAGTTTTTAATCTTTTACTTTACATTTAAGTATAAAGGTTCTAAAGATAAAAAAGCTAAATTTTATGCAGATAGTCATAAATTAGAGTTTATTTGGACAATAACTCCAGCGGTTGTTTTAGTTGTTTTAATCGGATATGGATTATGGCAATGGAATAATATTATGGATTTATCTGATGAAAAAGATGCTTTAGTAATTGAAGTATATTCTCAACAATTTAGATGGGATGCTCGTTATGCAGGAGATGATAATACTTTAGGTTTAGGAAACGTAAATTACATTAAAGGTATTAACACATTAGGTGTTGATATGACTGATAAAAATTCTCAAGACGATAAGCAAGTAACAGAATTAGTATTACCTAAAGGTAGGAAAATTCACTTTAAGTTTCGTTCTCAAGATGTATTACACTCAGCTTACATGCCTCACTTTAGAGCACAAATGAATTGTGTTCCTGGAATGGTAACAGAATTTGGTTTTACGCCTAAATTTACTACAGAAGAAATGAGACAACAATCAGAAGTGATTGAAAAAACAAATGGTATTAACAAAATAAGAAAAGCTAAAGGTGAAGATCTTTATGAGTTTGATTATTTGTTATTATGTAATAAAATTTGTGGAGCTTCACATTACAACATGCAAATGAAAATTACAGTTGTAGAAGAAGAAGAATACAACAAATGGATTGCTGAGCAACCAACATTAGCTTCAGTTATTAAATAATTAATTAAGATACTTTTAGTAAATATAGATTATGTCAGAACATCATCATAAAGAAACATTTGTAACAAAATATATTTTTAGCCAAGATCATAAAATGATTTCTAAGCAGTTTTTAGTAACTGGTATGTTTATGGGAATTATTGGTGTATTTATGTCTATGCTATTCCGTATGCAAATTGCATGGCCAGAAAAATCTTTTTCTATTATAGAGGCATTTTTGGGCCATCATCAAACAGATGGAATAATGAACCCAGACATTTACCTTGCAATTGTAACAATTCATGGTACAATTATGGTATTCTTTGTTTTAACGGCAGGTTTAAGTGGTACTTTTTCTAACTTATTAATTCCATTGCAAATTGGAGCAAGAGATATGGCTTCTGGTTTCTTAAATATGGTTTCTTACTGGTTATTCTTTTTATCAAGTATAATCATGGTTATTTCATTATTTGTTGAAGCAGGACCAGCATCTGCAGGATGGACAATTTATCCTCCTTTAAGTGCATTACCACAAGCAATTCCTGGTTCTGGAGCAGGAATGACATTATGGTTAGTTTCTATGGCTATTTTTATAGCATCGTCATTAATTGGATCTTTAAATTATATTGTTACAATATTTAATTTAAGAACTAAAGGAATGAAAATGACAAGATTGCCATTAACAATGTGGGCATTTTTTGTTACAGCAATTATTGGTGTTGTTTCTTTTCCAGTATTATTATCTGCAGCTTTATTATTAATTTTTGATAGAAGTTTCGGAACATCATTTTACTTATCAGATATTTTTATATCAGGAGAAGTTTTACATTATCAAGGAGGATCACCGGTATTATTTGAACATTTATTTTGGTTCTTAGGTCATCCAGAAGTTTATATTGTATTATTACCAGCATTAGGTATTACATCAGAAATTATATCTACAAATTCTAGAAAACCAATTTTTGGGTATAGAGCAATGATTGGTTCTATTATAGCAATTGCATTTTTATCTACAATTGTTTGGGGTCACCATATGTTTATTTCAGGAATGAATCCATTTTTAGGTTCTGTATTTACATTTACAACCTTATTAATTGCAATTCCATCTGCAGTAAAAGCATTTAATTATATTACTACGTTATGGAAAGGAAATCTTCAATTAAATCCAGCAATGTTATTCTCAATCGGATTAGTATCTACATTCGTTACAGGAGGTTTAACAGGATTAGTTTTAGGAGATTCTGCTTTAGATATTAATGTTCATGATACATATTTCGTAGTAGCGCATTTCCACTTAGTTATGGGAGTATCTGCAATATTTGGAATGTACGCAGGTGTTTATCACTGGTTCCCAAAAATGTATGGTAGAATGATGAATAAAACTTTAGGTTACTGGCACTTTTGGATTACTATTATTTGTGCTTATGGAGTTTTCTGGCCAATGCACTTTATTGGGTTAGCTGGTTTACCAAGAAGATATTATACAAATACAAACTTTCCAATGTTTGATGATTTAGCAGATATTAATGTTGTAATTACATTATTTGCATTAGTTGGTGGTATTGCTCAAATTATATTTTTAGCAAACTTCTTTATCTCTATTTATAGAGGTCAAAAAGCAACTCAGAATCCATGGAAATCTAACACTTTAGAATGGACAACTCCTGTTGAACATATTCATGGGAACTGGCCAAGTGCTATTCCAGAAGTTCATAGATGGGCTTATGATTATAGTAAACGAGTAGATCCTAAAGATGATGATAGTGATTATTTACATGGAGAAGATTTTGTTTTACAAACAACTCCATTATTAGACGGTGAAGAACCATCATAAATAAAAAAAAATATTTTTTACAAAAGCCTTTCCATTACTGGAAAGGCTTTTTGCTTTAAAAGAGTCATTTTGATTTGTTATATTAGCTATTACTAACAAATTTCAAAAAAATGGCTGTATTAGATAAAATACAAAATGGTATCAGCTTTCTTTATAAACTATTTGATATTGAAGAAAAAAAGGAAGTTTCTATCATAGAAGAAGCTGAAGAAAAAATTCAATTACCAGAAGAATATTTAGAGCGCTTTACTTTATATGCACTTCAGAATAAAGATTTTCTTAAGAATAGAGAAGGAGAATTAAAAAGTTTAGAACTTGCTTATGACAATTGGAAGATAGTAAAATCTCCACTTTTAGTTGTTAATGATCCAGGTGAAGGAGGTACTTCTTTATTACATGCAAGTACTTATATTTATCCTTCAGCTAAAATTTTAGAAACAAATCAATCAATAGATTCGTATAAAAAGTTAATTAGTATTTTATCGAATGTTTTACAAATTGAAAACGAGTTTAAATCTCTAAAAGATTTAGAAAAGCAGATTAATTTAGCAGAAGAAAATCATATTGTAATTTTAGAAAATATTGAACGATTATTTATTCGAAGAATTAAAGGATTTGATTTGTTAGAAGACTTTCTTTTATTCTTACATGCTACAAAATCTAAAATATATTGGATTATTTCTATTAACAAATACTCTTTCTATTATTTAAATAGAGTAAAATATTTCTCTTCACATTTTCCATCAATAATTCATATAAAACCAATTTCTAATGAGAAATTAAAGGAAGAAATTTTAAATAGAAATAATGGATATCAATTAGTTTTTCTAAAACCAATTAAAATTTCTAAAAAGGTTGAAAAGCAACTTAAAAAAGTAACAAAAGAAGAAAGACAGGTAATTTTAGAAAATGTATTCTTTAAGAGGTTGTTTAGTTTTTCTAAAGGAAATATCTCAAAAGCTATTTTATATGCAAGAAACTCAGCTTATAACGTTAAAGATAAAATGGTTTTTATCAAACCAATTGAAATTAAAGTTTTAGATGATTTATCTTTAAATGATTTATTCATTTTAGAAGCAATTTTTCAGCATAGATCACTATCAACAAAAGAATTGAATATAGTTTTAAGAAACTCAGACAGACAAAGTAGATTGAGCATAGAAAAACTATTAGAAAGACAGTTAATTAGACCAACTTCTACCATAAATGGTAAAATAGAGTATAGAGTTAATTTAATGTTCTTAGACATCTTAAAAGACTTGTTAAGAGAAAGGTTAAACAGAAATTTTAGATAACATGAAGAAAATTTTAAACATATTATTTTTCTTAAGTGCAATATCTAATTTTGCACAAGAAAAGACTGTAAATGAAGTAAAAGATAATGTTGGAAACACCATTTCTACAGCCACAGAAGTTATTTCCATAACAAAGATTCTTACAATTGCAATAGTTATAATTCTTACGTGGGGTTTTATGAAACTCTTAGATTGGTTTTTTAAGAATTTGGTAAAAAACTTTAATAGACACAGATTAAAAATTCTTCGATTACAACCTGTAATGAAAATTTTAGTATGGACATTGGCATTTTACACTCTAATAATTACAATGTTTAATCCATCTGCAGAAGCAATTTATGCATTAATGGGTTCATCAGCTTTAGCATTAGGTTTTGCGTTGCAAGATATTGTTAAAAACGTTTTTGGAGGATTGTTAATCATTTTAGATAGACCTTTTCAGATAGGAGATCGAATTAATATCAAAGGGAATTATGGAGAGGTTGTAAATATTGGTTTAAGAAATACAATTGTAAATACATTGGATGATAATACAGTTACCATTCCTAATTCGGCAATTATTTCAGATAGTATTTCAAATGCAAATTCAGGTGCTTTAGATTGTATGGTAGTTGTAAATTTATGGTTACCAATAAATGTTGATGTTACTTTAATTAGAAAAATTGTAGAAGAAGCAGCAATTACATCAAGGTATTTAAACATAGATAAACCAGTAACTATTCTGTTTTTTGATCATTTTGATGATCATGCAGCTACAAAAGTTATTGTAAAAGGCTATGTTTTAGATGCTCGTTATGAAAAACTTTTTGAAGGAGATGTTACAGAAGCTTCTAAAAAAGCATTTATTGAAGCCGGAATTTATAGTTAGTTTGTTTAATTTTTGGGTAACAAAAGGTACACAAATGTAGTTTAAAATCAATTATCTTTGTAGTTATGAATGAAAATTTGAATCCTGAAAATAATCATCTTACAAATGAAGAATTAGATGTAGAAAAAAAATTACGTCCACTTTCATTTGAAGATTTTACAGGACAAGATCAAGCAATTGACAATTTAAAAATATTTGTAGAAGCTGCTAATCAAAGAGATGAAGCTTTAGATCATACACTATTTCATGGGCCTCCAGGTTTAGGAAAAACTACATTAGCACATATTTTAGCAAATGAATTAGAAGTAGGAATTAAAGTTACTTCTGGTCCTGTTTTAGATAAACCAGGAGATTTAGCAGGTTTATTAACCAATCTTGATGAACGTGATGTTTTATTTATTGATGAAATTCACAGGTTAAGCCCTATTGTAGAAGAATATTTATATTCTGCAATGGAAGATTACAAGATTGATATTATGATTGAATCTGGTCCAAATGCGAGAACCGTTCAGATTAATTTAGAACCTTTTACTTTAATTGGAGCTACTACTCGTTCAGGATTATTAACAGCTCCAATGAGAGCTCGTTTTGGTATCAGTAGCAGATTACACTATTATAAAACAGAATTATTAACAACAATAATTCAAAGAAGTGCTCATATATTAAAAGTTCCTATTTCTATGGAATCTGCTATTGAAATTGCAGGTAGAAGTAGAGGAACACCTAGAATTGCAAATGCATTATTAAGAAGAGTTCGAGATTTTGCACAAATAAAAGGAAATGGAACTATTACCATAGAAATAGCAAAATATGCTTTAAAAGCATTAAATGTAGATGCGCATGGTTTAGATGAAATGGATAATAAAATTTTGGTTACTATTATAGATAAATTTAAAGGAGGACCAGTAGGAATTAGTACAATTGCTACTGCAGTTTCTGAAAATACAGAAACAATTGAAGAAGTTTACGAGCCTTTTTTAATTCAACAAGGTTTTATAATGAGAACTCCAAGAGGAAGAGAAGTTACAGAATTAGCTTACAAACATTTAGGAAGAGAAAAAGGAAGAAATCAAGGAGAATTATTTTAATTGATGAATATTAAAAAAATCATACCAATTTTAGAATGGTTGCCAAACTATAATACGTCACTTTTTAAGGGCGATTTAGTTGCTGGTATTACTGTTGGTATTATTTTAATTCCACAAGGAATTGCATATGCATTAATTGCAGGTTTGCCACCAATTTATGGTTTGTATTGTGCTTTAGTTCCTCAAGTTATGTATGCAATTTTTGGTTCCTCAAGACAAGTCGCCATTGGCCCAGTTGCTATGGATTCTTTAATCGTTGCCACAGGAGTTTCTACTTTGGCACTAGCAGGTTCAGATAGTTATATTTCTATCGCTATTTTATTAGCCTTAATGGTTGGTGCAATTCAGTTTATTATGGGGGTTTTTAGTTTAGGATTTATTGTAAACTTCCTTTCAAAACCTGTAATTACTGGCTTTACATCTGCAGTTGCATTAATCATTGGAGTCAATCAATTTCGTAATTTATTTGGTGTAGATTTTGTTCAGAGTGATCAAATTCAATATGTTTTAGAAGATGTTTGGGCTCAAATTTCTAGTTATCATTATCACACAACCTTTATAGGACTTATTTCTGTTGTTGTGATTATTATTTTTAGAAAAATCAATAAAAAAATACCAAATGCTTTAATAGTAGTAATTCTCGGAATTATAATAATGAAATACTTTGGTAAATCATTTAATGATGTTTCTATTGTAAAAGATATTCCTTCAGGATTACCAGTTTTTGGAATTCCAGAATTTGATATCGAATTAATGAGAGAATTATTACCAATCGCATTTACTTTGGTAATGGTTGGTTATTTGGAAACAATTTCTATAGGAAAATCACTTGAAGCAAAACAAGATGATTATAGAATAAGACCTAATCAAGAATTAATTGCCTTAGGATTGAGTAATATGGTTGGTTCTTTATTTAAAGCATATCCAACAACTTCTAGTTTTTCTCGTTCTGCAATCAATCAAGAAAGTGGAGCAAGAACTGGTATGGCAGCTTTAATTTCGGTTGTAATGGTTGTTTTTACCTTATTATTTTTAACTCCTTTGTTTTATCATTTACCCAAAACAGTATTAGCCGCAATTATTATTGTAGCCGTTTTTGGATTGGTAAATATTAAAGAAGCGGCTTTTCTATGGAAAGCAAATCATTTAGATTTTTGGTTGATGCTTTCAACATTTATTGCAACATTATTGTTAGGAATTGAATTTGGTATTATTGTTGGAGTAGGTTTATCATTAATTGTCTTAATTTTTAGAACATCTAGACCTTATGTAGCTGAGTTAGGTAAAGTTCCAAATTCAGATTTTTACAGAAATAAGAGTCGTTTTGAAGAAGTTGTTATTGAAAATGATATTCTAATTTTTAGGTTTGATGCACAAATATTTTATGCAAATTCAAGTTATTTTAGAGATAAGTTAGATGAAATGGCTTTAAAAAAAGGAGCTGATTTAAAATTGATTGTATTAGATGCTGAAAGTATCAATAGAGTAGATAGTACAGGAGTTGAGATGTTAAAAGAACGAATAAAGTTTTATAAAAAGAGAGGTATTACTTTTTATTTGGCAGGAGTTAAAGGTCCTGTAAGAGATGATTTGTTTAGAAGTGGAATTTTATCAATAATAGATATCAATCATTTTTTTATGAGATCAAATGATGCTGTAAAATATTATAAAACTGGTGATAGAGAACAACAAGAAAAGTATGCAAAATACATTCATCAAGCATACCATTAAATAGAATAAAAAATTAAAATGATAATAGAACAAATTTATACAGGTTGTTTAGCTCAAGGAGCTTACTATATAGAAAGTAATGGTGAAGTTGCCATTATAGACCCATTAAGAGAAGTACAAGATTATATAGATAGTGCAGCAAAAAATAATGCTAAAATTAAATATATTTTCGAAACACATTTTCATGCAGATTTTGTGAGCGGACATGTAACTCTTGCAGAAAAAACGGGAGCTAAAATTGTTTACGGGCCAACAGCAAAAACAAATTTTGATTCAATTATTGCAGAAGATAATCAGGTTTTTAAAGTAGGAGATATTACGATAACAGTATTGCATACTCCAGGTCATACAATGGAAAGTTCTTGTTATTTATTAAAAGATAAAGACGGAAATGACTACGCATTGTTTAGTGGAGATACACTTTTTTTAGGGGATGTTGGGAGACCAGATTTAGCTCAAAAAGGAGATATTACTGAAAAAGATTTAGCAGGTTATTTATTTGAAAGTTTACGAAATAAAGTAATGACTTTAGCCGATAATGTAATTGTATATCCTGCTCATGGAGCTGGTTCTGCTTGTGGAAAAAATTTAAGTAAAGAAACTATAGGTACAATTGGTAATCAAAAAGAAACCAATTATGCATTAAGAGCAGATATGACAAAAGAGGAGTTTGTAAAAGAAGTTACAGATGGTTTGTTGCCTCCTCCAGCATATTTTCCTTTAAATGTAAAACTAAATAAAGAAGGATATCAAAATATAGATGATGTTATAGAAAACAGCGCAAAACCATTATCTGTAGAAGCGTTTGAGATTCATGCTAATGAAACAGATGCATTAATTTTAGATGTTCGTCATCAATCAGAATTTATAAAAGGATTTATACCTCAATCTATTTTTATTGGTTTGGGTGGTACTTTTGCACCTTGGGTTGGTGCATTGGTAAAAGATATTAAACAACCAATTTTGTTAGTAACTCCAGAAGGAGAAGAAGAAGCTACAATTATACGTTTGTCAAGAGTTGGTTTTGATAATGTCTTAGGATATTTAGAAGGTAGTTTTAATGTTTGGAAAAAATCTGGAAAAGAAATAGATACATTAAGATCTGTTTCTGCAGATGTTCTAGAAGAAAAAATAAAAGAAAATGCTATGGTTTTTGATGTTAGAAAACCAGGAGAATATGAAAGTGAACATATAAAGATTGCAGAGAGTACACCTTTAGATTTTTTAAACAATCATATTGCAGAATTCCCAAAAGAGAAAGATTTTTACATACATTGTGCAGGAGGTTATAGATCTGTAATTGCAGCTTCTATTTTAAAAGCTAGAGGATATCATAATGTAATAGATGTTGCAGGAGGTTTTGCAGCCATTAGAAATACAGGAATAGAAAAAACTGCAGCAGTTTGTCCTTCAACTTTAAAATAAAACTATGAAACCATTAATTAGTTTATTTCTTCTAAGTTTTCTTTTTATGAATTGTGGTCAGACACAAGAAATAGATGCAATAACAACAAAAGAATTAAAAGAGTTGTTATCTAAAGAAAAGATACAATTAATAGATGTAAGAACTCCAAGTGAGGTAAATCAAGGAAGTATTAAGGGCGCACTTTTTGTAAATTTTTTTGATGCCGATTTTACCCAAAAAACAATTAGTGTTTTAGATAAAAATAAACCAGTCTATTTTTATTGTAGATCTGGAAATAGAAGTGGAAAAGCCACTAAAATATTAAAAGATAAAGGATTTGAAGCCTATAATGTTTTAGGCGGATATTCAAAATGGAATAAAGAAAACTAAAAATAAAAAGATGAAAACAGATATTCAAATAGAAAATTTAAAATGTGGTGGTTGTGCAGCAACTATTAAGAAAGGATTATTATCATTAGAGAACATCAATGAAGTTGAAGTTGATGTAGAAAATTCAATAGTTTCTATTACTTCAGAAGGAGAGGTTATAGAAGTAGTAAGAGAAAAATTATCGAAACTTGGTTATCCAGAAGTTGGAGATAAAAACACTGTTTTACACAAAGCAAAATCTTTTGTTAGTTGTGCAGTTGGTAGAATGGAATAAGTTGTTTTAATGCACCTTAAAAGATTTTAATACAAAAAACCAGAGAAGTTTACTTCTCTGGTTTTTTGTTTTTCGTATAAATTTTTAACCCAACCAACCATCTCTATCTAAACTTCTATATTGAATTGCCTCTGCTATGTGATTTGGAGAAATGTCTTTTTCATTTGCTAAATCTGCAATGGTTCTAGAAACTTTTAAAATCCTGTCATAAGCTCTTGCAGAAAGATTCAGTTTTTCCATAGCGGTTTTCAAAAGAGTCAAACTTTCTGATGATAATTTACAGAAATCACGAATTTGTTTTACATTCATTTGTGCATTGTAATGTATGTTTTCAAAATTTTTAAAACGCTCAGATTGAATTTCTCTAGAGGCTGTAACACGTTTTCTAATTTCTACTGATGATTCTCCTTTTCTTTCTTCAGATAATTTTTCAAACGGAACTGGAGTTACTTCAATATGAATATCTATTCTATCTAATAAAGGTCCAGAAATTTTACTTAAATAGCGTTGCATCTCTTGTGGAGATGATGTCATTGGCGAATTTGGGTCGTTAAAAAATCCACTTGGACTTGGGTTCATACTTGCCACTAACATAAAACTACACGGATATGTTACCGTGAATTTTGCTCTAGAAATTGTAACATCTCTATCTTCTAGAGGTTGACGCATAACTTCTAAAACTTCTCTTTTAAATTCGGGTAATTCATCTAAAAATAAAACACCATTATGAGATAAAGAAATTTCACCAGGTTTTGGGTATTGTCCTCCACCAACCAAAGCTACATTTGATATTGTGTGGTGAGGACTTCTAAATGGACGTTGATATAACAATCCTTCGTTTTTGGTTTTACCAACCACAGAATGAATTTTTGTAGTTTCTAAGGCTTCGTGCAATGTCATTGGGGGTAAAATAGAAGGCAATCTTTTAGCTAACATTGTTTTTCCAGAACCTGGAGGACCAATGAGTATAATATTATGACCTCCTGCAGCAGCAATTTCCATACAACGTTTTATAGATTCTTGTCCTTTTACATCAGAAAAATCAAACTCTGGGAAATCGATGTTTTTATAAAATTCTGCTCTTGTATCAACAATTGTTGGTTCAATTTTTTTATCACCATTAAAATGATTGATAACTTCTAAAATATTTTCAACTCCAAGAACTTCCAAATTATCTACAATTGCTGCTTCTTTGGCATTTTCTTTCGGAAGAATTAAATATTTAAATCCTTCTTCTCTCGCTTTTATAGCAATTGGTAATGCTCCTCTAATAGGTTGTAAACTTCCATCTAAAGAAAGTTCACCCATTATAATATAATCTTCTATTTGATCAGATTTTATTTGATTTGAAGCAGCAAGAATTCCTATAGCAAGTGTTAAATCATAAGAAGCGCCTTCTTTTCTAATATCAGCAGGCGCCATATTAATGATAATTTTTTTCCCAGGAAGTTTGAATGAGTTATTATTTAGTGCGGCAGAAATTCGGTAAGAGCTTTCTCGAACGGCGTTATCTGGTAACCCTACCAAATGATAACCAATTCCTTTGTCAATATTTACTTCAACAACAATTGTTGTGGCTTCTATACCAAAAACGGCAGAACCATAGACTTTAACTAGCATTTTTTTTCTTTAAAGATAAGAAAAAAATAAAATCTAATTTGTTTAAGTTTAGCCTGAAAAGATATTTCAACTATTTAACATAAATAAACGTTTAGTTTTACTAACAAATATAATTGTTAGTGATTTGTTGCATGATCAATTTTCAATCAAAAACAGTTGAACTAACGTAATATTATATTGGTCATTTTTCTAAATTAATAGTTGTTAATTGTAAAAGGCTTATAAAAATTGAATCAAGTGCAATACAATCAATATTTTACTAAATTTACTTTTTTAAAATCAGATGAGATTATGAATAATAAGGCTTACACCATTTTTATCAGTTTTATAGTAGCCATAGGAGGTTTTCTTTTTGGTTTTGATGCAGGAATTATTTCTGGAGTTATGTCTTTTGCTGGACCCGAATTTGATTTAACAGAAATTCAATCTGGTTGGGTAGTAAGCTCTCCTTCATTTGCAGCTATGATTGCTATGCTATTTTCAGGGAGATTAAGTGATAAAATAGGAAGAAAAAAGTTGCTCATTTTTGTAGCCTTTTTATATGCCATTTCAGCGGTATTTTCAGCTTTGTCAGTATCTTATGAAATGCTGTATATAGCAAGAATCATCGGTGGCTTAGCATTTGGGGCAGCCTTAGTTTTAGCGCCTATGTATATTGCAGAAATATCAACAGCAGAAAATAGAGGAAAACTAGTTTCTTTACAACAACTTAATATTGTTTTTGGTTTTTTTGCTGCATTTTTAAGTAATTATCTTTTCAATAAGTATAATACGTCAGATAGTACCTTTTTAACTGATGAAAGTGTTTGGAGATGGATGTTGGGTGTAGAGTTAATTCCTGCCTTATTATATTTTATATTATTGTTTTTTGTTCCAAAAAGTCCACGTTGGCTCTTTTTAAAAGGAAAATTTGAAGAGGCAAAAAAAGTTTTAGTACAAATTCATGGAAAAGAAAGAGGAGCATTAGAAATTAAATCGATTGAAGAAAATAGTAATGCTGATAAAAACAAGTCGAAATTAAAAATTAAAGATTTATTAAAAAAATCCTTGCGTTTTATTTTAGTCATTGGTTTTGTTGTAGGGATTTTACAACAAATTACAGGAATTAATGCAGTATATTTTTATGCAACATCTATTTTTAAGCAAACAGGTATTGGAACAGATGCTGCTTTTTCATCAGGAGTTTTATTAAGTACAATATCAGTAATTTTTACTTTTGTTGCTATCTATTTAATTGATAGAATGGGTAGAAGACCTTTGTTGTTAATTGGTACAGCTGGTATTGCTGTTAGTTTATTATTGTGTGCTTATGGTTTTAACCAAGCAACATATCAATTAACAGAAAAGAAAATTAATCAATTAGAATTCTCTGAATCTCAAAAATTATTACCCTATGCAGATAAGGTTTACGAAAATGATGTCGATTTTAAAAATGATATAAAAACGGCTTTAGGAAACAAAATATATAGTAAAAATGATGGTGTTATTTTAGAAGCAGCTACTAATATAAATGCCACTTTAATTTTAATAGGAATTTTAGGCTTTATAGCTTGTTTTGCATTCTCTTTAGGTCCAGTTATGTGGGTATTATTATCAGAACTTTATCCATTAAAATACAGAGGTTTAGCAATTGGTGTTATTGCTTTTGTAAATTCTTTTATTAGTTCTGTAGTGCAACTAGTTTTTCCTTGGGAGTTATCAAATTTAGGGAATTCACTTACGTTTTTTATTTTCGGAATAATTGCGTTAATTGGCTTCTTTATCTTGATTAAAATATTACCAGAAACAAAAGGAAAATCACTGGAAGAATTAGAAGAATTATTAGTGAGATAAAAAATTAGTTAACATTTGGTTGTCTAAAGTTACAAGGATTCCATCTTGTTAAATCGTGTTTTTGTAAAAAACCTTTCAAAAGGTTTTCATCTCTATAACTTTTATAATCGTCATAAATAAACTTAGATGACTTTGCTCCAAAGTTTTTACTTGAAATTAAAATTCTACCACTATTAATATCTTCAAAAGAAACAGTGTCAAATTTATAAGAATTACTAAGATTTAAGTTTTTCTTAATAGAGGCGTAAGAAGGAGAATTATTATTTATATATTTATAAGTAGCAGTATAAATACTAACTGGTACATAACTATTATTGGTAGTATTTTGCTCTTGAGAAAAGCAAAAACTACCAATAAATAAAGTTATATATAATAAATAATATTTTTTCACGGCTTCATTAAATTACCTTTATAAAGATAGTTTAATTAATTGAAAAATAAAATATTAAGCAGAATTTCTACTTGCATTAATATTACCAAATAAAGAGCGCATTACTATTTTTTCATACACCTCTATTTCTTTAACAGATCCTCCAGATTTTTGAAGTTCTTGAATTTTCTTAAGAGCATATTGTTGAATTGTTAATAAAGGCAATACAATTTTTTCTCTTACCTCAATAGAAGCTTTTCCAACAGGGAAGTTTTCCATTAATTCTTTATGACCTGTTAATTTTAAAAGTAATCTTTTAGTAGTTTCATACTCTGTAAAGATTAATTTCCAGAATTCACCAAATTCTTCATCATCTGCCATGTAAGCAGTTAAACCAAAGAATGATTTAGTTAAACTCATCATACTATTTTCTAGTAATGTTCTAAAGAAATCAGAAGAATTATAAAAATCTACTACTTCATCAAACCTACCTTCATCTTCATATTTTTTTAATGCTGTTCCAACACCAAAGAAACCTGGTACATTTTGTTTTAACTGACTCCAGCTTCCAACAAAAGGAATTGCTCTAAGCGCAGAAAAATCTAAAGTATCTGAGTTAGAACGTTTACTAGGCCTACTACCAATATTAGTTTTGGCATAATATTTTAACGTACTCATTTTTTCTAAATACGGTAAAAATTTAGGATGATTTTTGAAATCTACATAAGTCTGATAACTTGTATTAGCCATATCTTCAATCAATTCTCTATGTTGATCATTTAATTGATCTTTAGTAAAAACTTCATTTTTAATACCAGAACTAATTAATTGTTCTAAGTTATATTGAGAAGAATTTTCTGTACCAAAGTTAGAACTAATTGTTTGTCCTTGAATTGTTAACTGAATTTCTTTGTCTTCTATTGTTGGTCCTAAAGAAGCGTAAAATTGATGCGTTTTTCCTCCTCCACGAGCAGGTGGTCCTCCACGTCCGTCAAAGAATATAACTTCAATATCAAACTCTCTAGAAATTCTTGTTAATGCTTCTTTAGCTTTAAAAATACCCCAGTTTGCCATTAAATATCCACCATCTTTTGTTCCGTCAGAAAAACCTAACATAATGGTTTGTTTATTTTTTC
>CBDUHF010000053.1:0-17138 GCA_965367085.1 uncultured Polaribacter sp. | reverse complement strand
TCACCCAAACCTTTAAATCGAGTTATTTCTGGTTTTCCTCTTAATTTTTCTATTGCTTCACGTTTTTCATCATCTGAATAACAATAAAAAGTTTGTTTTTTATTTCGAACTCTAAATAATGGAGTTTCTAATATAAACAAGTGTCCTTCTTTTATCAACTCAGGGAAAAACTGTAAGAAAAATGTAATTAATAATAAACGGATATGCATTCCATCTACATCTGCATCCGTTGCAATTACAATATTATTATAACGCAAATCCTCTAATCCGTCTTCAATATTTAAAGCTGCTTGCAATAGATTAAATTCTTCATTTTCATAAACAATCTTTTTGCTTAATCCGTAAGAATTTAAAGGCTTTCCTTTTAAACTAAAAACGGCTTGTGTATTTACGTTTCTAGATTTGGTAATAGAACCAGATGCAGAATCTCCCTCTGTAATAAACAACGTAGACTCTAAATAATTATCTTTTTTAATGTCTCCTAAATGGATTCTACAATCGCGTAATTTCTTATTATGTAAACTTGCTTTTTTTGCTCTGTCTTTTGCTAACTTTCTAATTCCAGAAAGTTCTTTTCGTTCTTTCTCTGCTTGAACAATTTTTTTATGAAGTTTGTCTGCAACTTCTGTATTTTTATGAAGATAATTATCTAGTTGAGTTTTAACAAAATCGTTGATATAGGTTCTTACAGTTGGTAAATCACCTCCCATTTCTGTAGAACCTAATTTTGTTTTAGTCTGACTTTCAAAAATTGGTTCCATTACTTTAATTGCAATGGCAGAAATAATAGATTTACGAACATCTGAAGCTTCAAAATTTTTACCGTAAAACTCTCTAATAGTTTTTACAATAGATTCTCTAAATGCTGCTTGATGTGTTCCTCCTTGTGTTGTGTGCTGTCCGTTAACAAAAGAATGATATTCTTCTGAATATTGTGTTTTACTGTGTGTAATAGCAACTTCAATATCATCTCCTTTTAAATGAATTATTGGATATAACATATCTTCTAAATTGTTATTATCTTCCAATAAATCTTTTAATCCGTTTTCTGAAAAGTACTTTTCTCCATTAAAAATTATGGTTAAACCTGGATTTAAATACACATAATTCTTCAACATTTTTGATACATATTCATTTCTGAATTTGTATTTCTTAAAGATTTCTTCATCAGGAACAAAAGATACCTTTGTTCCTTTTCTGCGAGATGTTTCTTCTAAAAATTCTTGGTCTGTTAAATTACCTTGACTAAATTCTGCTGATGCAGATTTTCCTTCTCTAGAAGATTCTACTCTAAAAAAAGATGAAAGTGCATTTACAGCTTTTGTACCAACTCCATTTAATCCTACAGATTTTTTAAAGGCTTTAGAATCATATTTACCTCCTGTATTCATTTTAGAAACTACATCAACCACTTTCCCTAAAGGAATTCCACGTCCATAATCACGTACAGTAACCTTACTTCCTTGAATAGAAATTTCAATGGTTTTTCCAGCTCCCATTACATATTCATCAATAGAATTGTCTAAAACCTCTTTCACAAGAATATAAATTCCATCATCAGCAGAAGAACCATCACCTAGTTTACCAATGTACATTCCTGGACGCATTCTAATATGCTCTTTCCAATCTAATGAACGAATATTATCTTCTGTATATTTTGTTTCTTTACTCATAAAATCCTTTCTCTAATTACCTCTGAAGTACCTGCTAAAATAACATTTAACACTTTAAAAAGAAACGGGTTTGCTAATTAGTTATTAACATGATTTCAACGAAAAATAACCCAAATTTTTTAACTGATTTTCAATGTAAAAATCACAATAAAAAACAATTTGTTATATTTTTAAACAAATCATAATTTATTAAACAATTTAATTACTTTTGGCATCTCAAATAAATATTTCAAATTGGAAAGAACTCAACTTTTAGAATTAGCAAATAAGTACGGAAGTCCCTTATATGTTTATGATACAGATAAAATAGAATCTCAATATAATAGATTAACAGATGCTTTTAGCTCTGTAAAAAACTTAAAACTGAATTATGCTGTAAAAGCACTTTCAAATATTAACATTTTAAAGTTTTTTAAAAATATTGGTGCTGGTTTAGATACTGTTTCTATTCAAGAAGTACAATTAAGTTTAACTACAGGAATAGATCCTAAGAAAATTATTTTTACACCAAATGGTGTTTCTTTAAAAGAAATTGAAGAAGTAGCAAAATTAGGTGTTCAGATTAATATTGATAATCTTTCTATCTTAGAATTGTTTGGGCAAAAACATCCAGAAATTCCTGTTTGTGTTCGTATAAATCCACATATTATGGCTGGTGGAAATTCTAAAATTTCTGTGGGTCATATAGATTCTAAATTCGGAATCTCAATTCACCAAGTACCTCACATTAAACGTGTTGTAGAAAATACTGGAATGAATATTAACGGAATTCACATGCACACAGGTTCAGATATTTTAGATATCGATACTTTTTTACGTGCTACAGAAATTTTATTTGATGTTGCTAAACAATTTGAAAACATTGATTTTATAGACTTTGGAAGCGGATTTAAAGTTCCTTATAAAGAAGGAGATATTTCTACAGATATTGAGCAATTAGGGTTACAATTATCTGAACGTTTTAATGAGTTTTGTATAGAATATGGAAAAGACATTACTTTGATGTTTGAACCTGGAAAATTTTTAGTTTCTGAAGCTGGTGTTTTCTTAGCCAAAGTAAATGTTGTAAAACAAACAACTTCTACTGTTTTTGCACACGTAGATTCTGGTTTTAATCATTTAGTAAGACCAATGATGTATGATTCGTATCATCACATCACAAATGTTTCTAATCCTGATGGAAGAGACAGATATTACTCTGTTGTAGGCTATATTTGCGAGACAGATACTTTTGGTTCTAATAGAAGAATTGCAGAAATTTCTGAAGAAGATGTATTATGTTTCCATAATGCTGGCGCTTATTGTTTTTCTATGGCTTCTAACTATAACTCACGTTATTTACCTGCAGAAGTTATGGTGTATAAAGGTGAAGATTATTTAATTAGAAAAAGACAAACATTAAAAGACATTTTAAACAACCAAGAAATTATAGAATTGTCATAAAAAAGAAGCAACACAGCTAACTTTTCCACTATTAAATTGAATTAACTATTCTTTTTTCTAGTGGATTTTTTATACATTTATACGTCAAATAAAAACAAAATTATAAAATGAAAATTTTAGGTATAGGAAGTAACTATGTTACTGATTTAAAAGATATTGAAGAAAAAAAGAAAGGTAAAAAATTTATTTTTTCTAAACCAGAATCTAGTTTAGCAGTTAATTGTGATGTTGAATATCCTAGCAACATTACAAACGAATTAGTTTACGAAGTAGAATTAGTTGTTAAAATAGGAAAAGAAGGAAAAAACATTTCTAAAGATGAAGCAAACTCTTACATTTCTGAAATTGCAGTTGGAATCGATTATACAGCTACAGATATCCTTAAAAATGCAAGAGAAACAAAACCCCCTTGGGAATTTGCAAAAGGGTTTGATGGTGCTGCTCCTATTTCTAGTTTTAAACCAGTTTCTGATTATAATTTAGCAGATATTGATTTTGATTTAAAAATTAACGGAGAAGAAAAACAAAAAAGTAATACAGCATATATGATTAACGATTTTGCTGATATTATTGTGTTTATTTCTGAATATATGACATTACAACCTGGTGATTTAATTTTTACAGGAACACCTGCTCTTGGTAAAGGAAAAATCTTTAAAGGAGATCATTTACAATGCTCTGTTAATGGTGAATTATTATTAGATTTTAAAATGATATAATTTTTTTGATGAAAATCCGCCTTTCTAAAATTGAAGATATTCCTGAAATTATGATCATTATTGATGATGCTAAAACGTATTTAGCTTCCCAAAATATTGATCAATGGCAAAATGGATATCCAAATGCAGCACAAGTTGAACAAGATATTTTAAAAGGCGAAAGTTATGTTGTTACAAATGATGAAAATCAAGTAATAGCAACGTCCATGTTTACTACAAATCCTGAACCAACTTATAAAGTTATTGATGGAAATTGGATAATAGATGAATCTAAAATTTATGGAGTAATTCATAGAATGGCCATCAAAAAAGAATTTAGAAAATTTGGTTTGGCTACTTTTATGTTTCATGAATTTCATTTACAATTATTAGAAAAAAACATAAAAAGTTTAAAAATTGATACACATGAAGATAATCTTGGAATGCAGTCTTTAATTAAAAAACTTGGGTATCAATATTGTGGCGTAATTTACACCAATTACAACGCAAAAAGATTGGCTTTTGAGAAAGTAATTTCATAATAAATCAATATAAAAACTATATTTACAACCTCATAAATTCATTTTTATGAGGTTTCTTTTTTCTGATAAAATTCAAATAAAAAATGCAAATCCTTAAATATATAATTCAACAAACACAATTAACAGAAAAATCTGTAGCAAATACTATTTCGTTATTAAAAGAAGATGCTACAATTCCTTTTATATCTAGATACAGAAAGGAAATGACTGGTAATTTAGATGAAGTTAAAATTGGTGAAATTGTAAAATTTAAAGAAGCTTTTGAAGCTTTAGAAAAGCGTAAAAATGCCATTTTAAAAGCTTTAGAAGAACAAAATGTTTTAACTGGTGAGTTAACTCAAAAAGTAAACAGTTCTAGAGATTTAACTTCTTTAGAAGATTTGTATTTACCTTTTAAAAAGAAGCGTAAAACCAAAGCAGAAACTGCTCGTTTACAAGGCTTAGAACCGTTGGCAAAAATGATTATGAGTCAGCGTGTAAACAATCTAGAATCTACTGCTTCAAAATATACATCCAACGAGGTTGAAACTATTGAAAATGCTTTAGAAGGCGCTCGTTTTATTATTGCTGAATGGATAAATGAACGTACAGATATTCGGAATAATATTCGACGAGAATTAGAACGTTATTCTACGATTTCATCCAAAGTAATTAAAGCAAAAATTGAAGATGAAAAAGCGCAGAAATTTAAAGATTATTTTGATTGGAGCGAATCTTTAAGTAGAATTCCATCGCACAGATTATTAGCAATTTTAAGAGCAGAAAACGAAGGTTTTATTCGTGTTAAAATAGAAATTGACAAAGAAAGAGTTCTTAAAAAAATGGAAGACAGAATTATTCGTTCTCAAAACGAATGTTCAGAACAAATTATATTGACAATTGAAGATGCTTATAAACGTTTGTTGTTTCCTTCTCTATCTAACGAAGCATTGTCAATTGCAAAAGAAAAAGCAGATGAAGCTGCCATTACCGTTTTTGCAAAAAACTTAAAACAATTATTATTAGGCGCTCCTTTGGGCGAGAAAAGAATTTTAGCAATCGATCCTGGTTTTAGATCTGGTTGTAAAGTGGTTTGTTTAAACGAGCAAGGAGATTTAGTTCATAATGAGAATATTTATCCGCACGCTCCACAAAATAATTCTTTAGAAGCAATTCAAAAAATCAGTTCTTTAGCTGATGCTTATAAAATTGAAGCTATTGCTATTGGAAACGGAACAGCATCAAGAGAAACGGAACAATTAGTAAAGAAAATTCAGTTTAAAAACGACATTGAAATTTTTGTTGTGAGTGAAGCTGGCGCATCCATTTATTCGGCTTCAAAAATTGCAAGAGACGAATTCCCAAATTACGATGTTACTGTTCGTGGTGCTGTTTCTATTGGAAGACGTTTACAAGATCCTTTGGCAGAATTGGTAAAGATTGATGCAAAATCGATTGGAGTTGGCCAATATCAGCATGATGTAGATCAAATAAAACTGAAAAAATCTTTAGATACTGTAGTAGAAAGTTGTGTAAATACGGTTGGTGTAAACATAAATACAGCAAGCGAATCTTTGTTGAGTTATGTATCTGGAATTGGGCCAAAATTAGCAGAAAATATTGTGAATTATAGAAACGAAAATGGTTCTTTTTCTTCTAGAAATGACATTAAAAAAGTACCTCGTTTAGGTGGAAAAGCGTTTGAACAAGCTGCAGGTTTTTTACGAATTAAAAATGCAAAGAATCCGTTAGATGATTCTGGCGTGCATCCAGAAAGTTATGGTTTGGTTGATAAAATGGCAAAAGACAACAAAAAGAAAGTTGCCGATTTTATTGGAAATAAAGAAGTTCTTCAACAGATTAATTTAAAAAATTATATTACTGAAACCATTGGTTTACCTACGTTAGAAGATATAATTAAAGAATTAGAAAAACCAGGAGTTGACCCAAGAGCAAAAGCCAAAATGTTTTCTTTTGATCAGAATATTAAAACAATTACAGATTTAATAAGCGGACAAATCTTACCAGGAATTGTAAATAACATTACTAATTTTGGTTGTTTTGTTGATGTAGGAATTAAAGAAAGTGGCTTAATTCATGTTTCTAATTTATCAGATACTTTTGTAAAAGATGTAAATGCAATTGTTTCTTTAAATCAGCAAATTCTTGTAAAAGTACTAGAAGTTGATGTTGTTAGAAAACGAATTCAATTGGCTTTGGTGAAGTAAAATTTTCAGTACCTTTATATATGATTAAAAATGAAAAAACAGATTCTTGGGATGACTTAAGTGATTTTCAAAAAAATGAATTACAACAAAGGCTTAATGAATTAAACAAAAAGAAAAAAGCCTCTTGGGAAGATGCTAAAAAAGAACTTTCAAAATTGAAATAAAACACATGTATTCAAACTTTTGAAAACAAAAAGTTATTTTTAATTTCTTTTTTTTAATTTAAATACAATTGTTTTAAAAGTGTAAGTGGTTGATTTTCTTATAAATAAATCTCAATTGGCTTTGGTGAAATAGTTATGAATCAGGAAGAAAAAAACATAGAATCAAGGAAATTAAAATCATTAACAAAATCAGAAAAATGTAGTTTCTTTTTTATGCCATTTAATTTCGGTTCTAGAATAGCTCTATCAAAAGAATTTAATGAAACAGAAATTGAACGTTTTGAAAAATTTGGATTTGAAAAAAAATTAATCGAAGCTAGAAAATTTAAATATTATGGTTTTGCTTTTTATATCTTTTTATTTATAATTTTCTTACTTTCGACTATCTAAAACAAATTAATTTTGAAAGTTTGCATTTCCAAGAAACCAAGTTTAGAAGTAAAAATTGCTAATAAACTAAGAGTTAACGCAAAACCTAATAATTTTGTGGTTACTTCCTCTTTTATTCTTTTGCTTTTTCTAAACCTTTTATCAATTAATGCGCAAGATCTTACAGACTTAACTTTTGGAACTGATACTACTTTAGACATTCTTACATGGAATATTGAACGTTTTCCTAAGAATGGTCAAACTACAATTTACAACGTAAAAGAAATTATAGAAAACTTAAATGCAGATATTATAGCAATTCAAGAAGTAAGTGATATTAGTTCTTTTAATCAAATGGTACAAGATTTAGATGGCTATAATGGCTATTTAGAATCTACTTATTTTAGAGGTTTGGCTTACATTTATAATACAAATGTTATACAGATTAATGACATTTATGAAATATATACAACCTCAGAATATTGGAATTATTTTCCAAGAAATCCAATGGTAATGGATTTTAATTACAAAGAACAACGATTTATCATCATTAACAACCATTTTAAATGTTGTGGAGATGGAAGCTTAGATTTAGACAATCAAAGTGATGAAGAAACCAGAAGATATCATGCAAGTAGGCTTTTAAAAGAATATATCGATTCCAATTTTTCAGATGTTAACGTATTTCTTGTTGGAGACCTTAATGATAGTTTAACAGACAATGTAGATCAAAATACTTTTCAAAATTTTATAGACGATTCTAATAATTTTTTATTTGCTGATATGGAGATAGCTACTGGTTCTAGTTCAGATTGGTCATATCCAACTTGGCCTTCTCATTTAGATCATATATTAATTTCAAATGAATTATTTGATGATTTTCAAAATCAAAACTCAAGTATAGAAGTTATTAAAATAGAAGATCACTTAACAAATGGTTGGTCAGAATATGATACTAACATAACAGATCATAGACCAGTTGGGCTAAAATTATTTATAGAAAACGCATTAGATGTTAACAAGTTTGATTTAAATAATTCATCTTTTAAAAGTTATCCAAATCCTTTTGATAGTGAAATAACTTTTACAATTAATAGTACAAATACTATTGATGAAATTCAAGTATTTTCTATTACTGGACAAAAAGTGGCTTCAATAAAAGTATCATCAATTAAAGAGAAAATAAAATGGAATGCTAGTAAGCTTTCAAACGGAATCTATTTTGCAAAATTGATTTCAAACAACAAACCAATTGCCTCTAATAAATTGATTTTAATCAAGTAATGTAAAGTATCTACTTTTATATTTATTTCACTATTTTCGAATTCACAAAAAGTATAAATGAAAGTCTGTATTGCCGAGAAACCAAGTGTAGCAAGAGAAATTGCTAATATTCTAGGAGCCAACACAAAACGTGATGGTTACTATGAAGGAAATGGCTATGCAGTAACCTACACTTTTGGACATTTGTGTACACTTTTAGAACCTAAAGATTACAAACCTCATTGGAAAAGTTGGGATTTGAACAACTTACCAATGTTACCAGAACGTTTTGATACGAAAGTAACAAGTAATGAAGGAATTAAAAAACAATTCAATATTGTTAAAAGTCTTTTTGATAAAGCTGCTGTTGTTATCAATTGTGGGGATGCAGGAACAGAAGGAGAACTCATTCAACGTTGGGTAATTAACCAATGTGGTTATAAAGGTGAAGTGCAACGTTTATGGATTTCTTCTTTAACCGAAGAAGCTATAAAAGAAGGTTTTAAGAATTTAAAACCTGCAGAACAATATGACAATCTCTATTATGCAGGGTTTTCTAGAGCTATTGGAGATTGGCTTTTAGGTTTAAATGCAACACGTTTATACACCGTAAAATATGGTGGTTACAAACAAGTTTTGTCAGTTGGAAGAGTGCAAACTCCTACTCTAGCAATGTTGGTAAATCGTTTTGTTGAAATTCAGAATTTTAAACCTCAACCTTATTGGGAATTACAAACTACCTATAGAAATACACTTTTTAATTATGAAGATGGACGTTTTCTTAAACAAGAAGATGGACAAGTTTTAGCCAATAAAGTTAAAGAATCTGATTTTGAAATTGTTTCTGTTACCAAAAAGAAAGGAAAAGAATACGCACCAAAACTGTTTGATTTAACAGGTTTACAGGTGTATTGTAATAATAAATTTGGGTTTTCTGCAGATGAAACCTTAAAAATAGTTCAGAAGTTATACGAAATGAAAGTAGTTACGTATCCAAGAGTTGATACTACTTTTTTACCAAATGATGTATATCCTAAAATTGCAGGGATTTTATCAAAATTGACAAATTACAGTGCATTAACACAACCACTTTTAGGAGATAAAATAAAGAAATCGAAACGTGTTTTTGATGATAAAAAAGTAACAGATCACCACGCGATTATCCCTACAGGAATTCAAGGAAATTTACAATACAATCAGCAACAAGTTTATGATATTATAACTCGAAGATTTATTGGTGTTTTTTATCCAGATTCTGATGTTTCTAATACTTCTGTAATTGGTAAAGCTGCTGATGTTCCTTTTAAAACAACAGGAAAAGAAATTCTGACAAAAGGTTGGCGCGTTGCTTTTGAAACTGAAGAAAGTAAGATTAAAAAAGAATTAAACGAACAAATGACACTTCCTGCATTTGTAAAAGGAGAAAAAGGAACTCATGAACCTTCGTTTTTAGAAAAAGAAACAAAACCACCAAGAAATTTTACAGAAGCTAGTTTATTACGCGCAATGGAAACTGCTGGAAAGCAAGTAGATGATGGCGAAATGCGTGAGTTGATGAAAGAAAACGGAATTGGAAGACCTTCTACTAGAGCAAGTATTATAGAGACTTTATTTAGAAGAAAATATATAGAACGTAAGAAAAAACTGGTTTTACCAACAGAAACAGGAATCGCATTAATTAATTTAATTGATAATGAATTATTAAAATCGGCAGAATTAACTGGACGTTGGGAAAAACGTTTAAAAGAAATTGAACGTGGAGAATTCAACGCTGGAACTTTCATCAACAATATGAAAAAAATGGTTGATGAATTGGTGTATGAAGTTCGTGCAAACAAAACTTCAAAACGTATTTCTGCTGTTAGTTCTATTGAAACAAAACAATCTGTTCAAACAAAGACTAAAACCAAATCTAAGAAAGAAGTTGTTGGAAAAACCTGTCCGAAATGTAAAAAAGGAAGTTTGATAAAAGGTTCTACTGCTTTTGGTTGTTCTGAATATAAAAACAATTGCGATTTAAAAATTCCGTTTGAAATTTACGGAAAGAAAGTTTCTGAAAATCAAATTATAAGATTGGTAGACAAAGGTTGTACCACCAATTTAAAGGGGTTTACAACAGATTCAGGAAAAGTTGAAGGTTTGATACGTTTTGATGAAAACTTTAGCTTAAAACTTGAGCCTAAAAAAGTAATCGAAAAGCAATCAGATAAAATTACGTGTCCGAAATGTAAAAAAGGAACTATTTTAAAAGGAAAAACTGCTTATGGTTGCTCTGATTATAAAACGGGTTGCAATTTTGTTTTTACGTTTGATAATATCAAAAAAATAGCCAATGGAAAACCATTGACTAAAGAATTGGTATTAAAGATTATTAGCTAATAATTTACCTTTTTAACTATTTTAAAAAAAATAGTACATGTTATTCTGCATACATTTTATCGATAAGCTCTTTGTATTTATTTAGAATTACTTTTCGTTTTAGTTTTAAAGTAGCCGTAATTTCTCCGGCTTCAATACTAAACTCTTTTGGTAATAAAGTAAATTTCTTAATTTTCTCAAACTTAGAAAACTCTTTTTGTAATTCTTCAAAACGTTTTTCAAACAGATCTTTAATTTGATTATGAGTAATCAAATCTTCAATATCTTTAAAACTGATTTTATGCTCTTCAGCATATTTTTTAATATTATCGAAACTAGGCACTGCTAATGCTGTAACATATTTTTGCTGATCACCTATTACTGCAATTTGTTCAATAAACGAGTCGCCAATTAATGCTGTTTCCAATTTCTGAGGAGCAATATATTTTCCTCCAGAAGTTTTCATTAAATCTTTAATCCTATCTGTAATTACTAAGTTACCAGAATCGTCTATTTTACCAGCATCACCAGTTTTAAACCAACCATTTTCAAAAACTTCAGCAGTTGCTTCAGGTTTTTTGTAATACCCTTTCATAACTCCTGGTCCTTTTACTAAAATCTCATCATTCGCTCCAATTTTAATTTCAGATCCAGTAATTGTTTTTCCTGCAGAATTAAATTCAAAAAATTGATTACCAAACAAAGAAACAGTAGCTGTGGTTTCTGTTAATCCATAACCACATTTAATATTTAACCCAAAAGAATGAAAAAAGGAAACCATGTCTGCAGCTAAAGGTGCACCACCACTAGGCATAAATTTTATATTTCCACCAAACACTTCTCGTAATTTACTTAGCACCAATTTATCTGCCATTTTAAATTTTAGCTCTAAATTTAATGGTACTTTTTTATTAAGACGATTGTGTTTGTTATGGTAATTATTTCCGATTCCTAAAGCCCAACTTGCTAACTTCATTTTAGTTGGTGAAGCTTCTTTTCTTTTATCTTGAATTGCAGCAAAAATTTTCTCAAAAATTCTTGGTACAGTGCACATTAAAGTCGGTTTTACTTCTTTTAAAACGTCAGCTATTTTTTTAGGATCTTGGTTAAAATAAACCTGAATTCCTTGTTGCAAACAGAAAAACACCCAACTGCGTTCGTAAATATGACTTAATGGTAAAAAGCTTAAAGAAACATCGTTTTCATTTACATCTAACTCAGCTTCGTGTACTTTTAATGAGGAACCAAAGTTATGATGATCTAACATTACACCTTTTGGTTCTCCTGTTGTACCTGAAGTGTAAATTATACTTGCTAAATCATCTAATTCTGTTTCAAAAGAACGCTTTTCTAATTCGGTTTCTATGCTTTTTGGAAATTCAGCATTTATAAAATCTGTAAAATAAACTGCATTTTTATGATTTCTTAAATGAACAGTTTTTGTTAGAGAAACTATTAATTTTAAGTGTTTATTATTCTCAGATATCTCTTCTACTTTATCAAATTCTTCTTGATCACCAACAAACAAAACACTAATTTCTGCATCGTTTATAATGTATTCTGCTTCTTTTTTAGAGTTGGTTGCATAAATTGGAATAGTTACAGCTCTTACCCCCATAATACCAAGATCAGCAATAATCCACTCAGTCATATTTTGAGCAAAAACACCAACATTATCTTGTTCTTTTATTCCGAAATTTATTAAGGCTTTAGAAACTTGTTGAATTTGATGATAAAAAGAATTCCAAGAAATTCCTTTCCAACTTTTTGAGGCTTCTTCTTTATAAAAAATAGCTTCTTTTGTTGTAAACCGCTTTGTGTTTTCTTTGATTACTTCTAATAAGTGTTTATAAATCATAAGGGATGTTTCGCTTTTTTCAAAACTTATATATAGCTAGCGAATTTACGAGAATTTAAATAGCTTAAACATTAATTTCTTGATTGATTTTTACTATTTAATTAGCAAAAAAGAGAAAACTAAAAAGCACCATTAAACTTTCTATTGCCTTATTATAAACAACAAATTGCTAGTTAACATTTTAGCCCTGATTGAACGACATGTTTGAGCTCTTTTGAGGAACGAAAAAAGCGAGTAGTGAAAGCAGGAAATAGCTTCTAAAAAATCTAATCTTCAGAAATAGTTTCTGAATCAGTATCTGAAGTATCTTCTTTACGCTCTTTAAATTTACGTGTTCCTTCGTACAATTCGTACTTTACAAACTTACAGTTTAAATCTCCATTTCTTAAGGCAATTCTTTTAGAAGTACGTAAACCTACACACTTTAAAGCATCTGTATCTGAGGTAATTAACCAAGCTGTAGAACCTGGGTAATTGTGTTTAAGTGTATCTCCTATTTTCTTGTAAAACTCTTCTGTATCTATATTTAAACGCTCGCCATAAGGTGGATTGAATAAAATAGTTGTGTTACCAAAAACTTCTTTTTTAGAGTTGAAAAAATTAACGTGATGCACGCCAATAAATTCATCTAAATTGGCATTTTCTATATTTGCTTGTGCTTTTTGAACTGCAGAAGGCGCTTTGTCAAATCCCATAATTTTAAAATGAGATGAACGAATTTTCTTTAATAATGCCTCTTGAATGGTAAAATACAAATCTTCATCGTAATCTTTCCAGTTCTCAAATGCAAAGAGTTTTCTATTGATATTTGCTGGAATATTATTAGCAATCATTGCTGCTTCAATTAAAATTGTACCAGAACCACACATTGGATCTATGAAGTTTTCATCTCCTGTATACCCAGACAACAAAACCATTCCTGCTGCTAAAACTTCGTTTATTGGTGCAATATTAGTGGCTGTTCTATACCCTCTTTTATGCAATGAATCTCCAGAAGAATCTAAAGAAACGGTTAACCATTCTTTGTGAATATGTATATGAATTTTTAAATCTGGAAAATCTAAATCTACATTTGGTCTTTTGCTATATTTATGACGAAAATAATCTGCAATTGCATCTTTAGATTTTAATGAAATATAGTGTGAATTAGATGTGAAATTCTTAGAATTTACAACTGCTCCTATAGCAAAAGTTCCTTCTGTTTCTAAATAATTTTCCCACTTAATTTTCTGAATTGCTTCATATAAATCTTCTTCATCGTAAATTTTACAAACTTTTATGGGTTTTAAAATACGAACAGCAGTTCTTAAAGCAATATTTGCCTTGTACATAAAACCTTTATCTCCTCTAAAAGAAACGCTTCTTATGCCTTCCTTTACATCTTGAGCTCCTAAATTTTTAAGCTCTTCTGCTAATACACCTTCTAAACCAAAAAGTGTTGTTGCCGTCATTTTAAAATCTTTATCCATACTTGTAAAATTGACTGCAAAAATACATTTTATAAATAGGAAAAATTAGTATTTAAAAAATTCATTTTAAGAAACGTAAGATTTGGTTACTTTTACAGACTCAAAGAAATTATGAAGACAAAAGATTGGTTTACAGATTGGTTTAATACATCGTATTATCATATTTTATATAAAGATAGAAATGATGCTGATGCACAGTTATTTATGAAGAATATCACTGCATTTTTAAACTTACCAAAAACAGCACATATATTAGATTTACCTTGTGGAAAAGGACGCCATGCAGTATATTTAAATTCTTTAGGATATACTGTTACTGGCACAGATTTGTCTGAAAACAGTATTTTGTATGCAAAAATGTACGAAAACGAATCGTTACATTTTGAAGTTGCAGATATGAGAAAACCTTTGGTTCAAAAATATGATGCAATTTTTAATTTGTTTACAAGTTTTGGTTATTTTGAAGAAGATTCTGAAGATCTTTTAATTTTACAAAACATAAAAAATGGATTACAAAAAAACGGTTCTTTTGTTTTTGATTTTTTAAATGCCGAAAATGTAAAACTAAATTTAGTTAAAGAAGAAACAAAAATTGTAGATGGTATTTCTTTTCACATTACAAGAGAAATTACTGATGGATTTATTATTAAAAATATTTCTTTTGAAGCAGATAATGAGCTTCACTCCTATTCTGAACGTGTAAAGTATTTAGACGCTACTAAAATTAAAGAATATTTTAAAAGTGTTGGTTTTACTGTTACTAATGTTTTTGGAGATTATAATTTAAATGAATATGATTCAAAAAAATCTAACCGATTAATTCTTGTTGCAAAGTGAATTACATATTACTAATTTTATCTGTTCTTATTGGATCATCATTGGTTTTCTTTTTAAAACCAAGTAATAAGATTGTACGTTTACTACTAGCATTTAGTGGTGCATACTTATTATCTGTAACCATATTACACTTATTGCCAGAAGTATATACAGCTGGAAATGATTATAAAAAAATAGGAATTTTTATTCTAGTGGGAATCATTTTACAATCGGTTTTAGAATCGTTTTCTAAAGGTGCAGAACATGGTCATATTCATATTCATACCGAAGGAAATAAATTTCCGACTTTACTATTTGTGAGTTTATGTATTCATGCTTTTTCTGAAGGTTTGCCAATACACAATGGAAATGAAAATTTAATTTGGGCTATTGTAGTTCATAAAATTCCGATTGCTATTGTGTTAACTACATTTTTACTTCACGCAAAATATTCAAATAAAACAGTTTTTACTTTTCTAACTTTCTTTGCATTGATGAGTCCTTTAGGAGTTTTGTTGTCAAATAAAATTCCATTTTTCACTGAATATCAATCTGAAATTACAGCATTAATTATTGGAGTATTTTTACATATTTCTACAATTATACTTTTTGAAAGCTCTGAAAATCATAAATTTAACTTTCAGAAATTTACAGCAATCCTTCTAGGTGTGTTACTTACTATTTTTACTTTGTAATTTTTCCTTATATTTAAGTACTTTAAAATACCTACATGTAGGTATATATCTACCTACCAAATTTTAGATATTTGAAGTATTACTAACTAATTAAAAAACTAAGAAAAATGATTATTAAGAAAAGTAAAATAGAATCAATTTCTAAAATTGGAGATGATAAAGGTGAGTTTAGTGATTTATTAAATTCTAAATACTCACCTCAAAGTAGAATTATAATTGATGATAATAGAAATAAATTAATAATTGTATCTTTTTTATCTCATGAAAACACCCAAATAGAAGAAAAAATAACTTTTGAAAAATATACAGGAAATTTAAGCATTGTAATTCATACAACAGAGCCAGAAAATAATAAAGGAGCCGATATTATTGTTCAAGTTATTTTAGAATGTAAAAATTATAAAGAAATTACATCTCAAATTATCAATAAAAACAATATTTTCATTGGTATAAGAAACTTAAATAAAATGGCTAGCCATATAAGATTTGGAGGTTTACCCACAGATCCAATACCTACTTTTCCTCCAAAATAAGATTTAACAAACTTAAAATCTTAAATTTGAAATTATTCCTAATAAAATTAATCGTTTTTTTAGTTCCAATTACTTTTTTTTGTCAAACTAATAAAGTGTCTATTGAACAATTAAATGATTCTATAGAACTTCAAATTAGAAATAGAAACTCAAAAAAAGCGAAAGAATTAATATCTATTCTATCTTCAAAAGATGTATCGTCTTTTGAGGATAGATTTTTATTGAATAAAAATATTTTCTTTTATTTTTTTATAAAACAAGAATTTGACAGTTGCCAACATCAAATTTCATTAATTAATAAATATAAAAGTGAACTTTCAGAAAAGACGAAAGCAAAACATTATACCAATATTGCATTTTTAAAAAAAATGCAGAATGAATTAGATTCAAGTGCTATATACTATACAAAAGCATTAAATTTTTATGAAAATGATTCTGTTAAGTATTTTGATCAAAAAACGGTTATTTATTCTGGTTTATACTCACTTTATAGACAAATTGGTAATAAAGAAAAAGAACTAATCTATTTAAAACTCTATGTAAAAGAATCCAAAAAAACCAAATCAAAAAGTAGAGTTGCTTATAGTTTAAATAGTCTAGCTGTGTTTTATGATAACAATAATGAGCCTTTAAAAGCACTAAAAAACTTTAAAGAAGCATTAGAATATATGGAATCTAAAAGTGGGGTTAATTCAATTTATCAAAATATTGGTTCAATCTATTTAAATCATTACAACAATATAGATTCTGCTAATTACTATAATAAAAAAGCAATAAATAAATATACAAGTAAAAGAACTTTAGCTTTTATTCATAAAGATTTATCAATAATAGAAAAAAGAAAAGGAAATTTTATCAAAGAAAATAAAGAATTAGAAACTTCATTAAAAAACATAAAACTTGACAAATTTCCAGAGCTAGAATTAGAATTGTATAAGTATTTATCAGTAAATAATAAAACGCTTAAAAATTTTAAAAAATCTTTATTCTATTTAGAAAAATATGATTCTCTTAATGAAGTTATAAAAAATAAATCTTTAATAGAAAAAG
>CBDUHF010000052.1:0-17808 GCA_965367085.1 uncultured Polaribacter sp. | reverse complement strand
AAAAGGAAAAGGAAATAGCAATAAGATATTCAAAAAAGGACGTTCAAAAGTTCTAAAATTCAAAAAATAATATCATGCAAAAAATCGAATTAATGGCGCCAGCAGGAAACTTTGAAAGTTTACAAGCTGCCCTAGATAATGGTTGTGATTCTATTTATTTTGGAGTAGAACAACTAAATATGCGAGCAAGAGCATCCATCAATTTTACGTTGGATGATTTAGAAGAGATAGAAAAACGATGTTCAGAAAAAAATGTGAGAACGTATCTTACATTAAATACAATTGTGTATGATCATGATTTATCAATTGTAAAAACATTGATAAAAAGAGCAAAAGATGCAAATATTACTGCTGTAATTGCAATGGATCAAGCTGTAATTTCTATGGCTAGAGAACAGCAAATGGAGGTTCATATTTCTACACAAATCAATATTACAAATATTGAAACAGTGAAGTTTTACAGCCTATTTGCAGATACAATTGTGTTGAGTAGAGAATTGAGTTTGCGTCAAGTAAAAAAGATTACAGAACAAATAGAAAAAGATCAAATAAAAGGACCTTCAGGAAGATTGGTTGAGATTGAAATATTTGGTCATGGAGCTTTGTGTATGGCAGTTTCTGGTAAATGTTATATGAGTTTACATTCTCATAATTCATCAGCAAATAGAGGTGCTTGCAAGCAAAATTGCAGAAAAAAGTATACAGTTATAGATCAAGAAACTGGTTTCGAAATGGAGCTAGATAATGAGTATATTATGTCTCCAAAAGATTTGTGTACCATCGATTTTTTAGATCAAGTTGCGGATGCAGGAATTAAAGTTTTAAAGATTGAAGGTAGAGGTAGAGCACCAGAATATGTTGCGAAAGTTATTAAATGTTACAGAGATGCCATTGATAGTTTAGCAAACGGAACTTATGATAAAGAGAAAGTAATTTCTTGGATGTTAGAGTTAGAAAAAGTGTACAATCGTGGTTTTTGGAATGGATATTATTTAGGTCAAAAATTAGGGGAATGGAGTAAAGAATCTGGTTCTCATGCAACTCAAAAGAAAGTTTATTTAGGTAGAGGAGAACATTATTTTGACAAAGCAAAAATTGCTCAGTTTAAAATTGATGCTTATGATGTTGCTATTGGAGATACTATTTTAGTTACTGGGCCAACAACTGGAGCGCAAGAAATGGAATTAAAACAGATGTTTGTAAATGATGCGCCAGCAGAAAAAGCTACAAAAGGAGATGAGGTTACTATGAAATTAGACTTTAAAGTAAGAAGATCAGACAAGTTGTATAAAATTGTAAAAACTGAATTTGCAGAAAACTAATGGTTGTAATTACACTTCAAAGGAAAAAATGTATTGGCTGTAATTACTGTGTAGAGTTAGCTCCAGCACAATTTCAGATGTCTAAAAAAGACGGAAAAACGGTTTTGTTACATTCTACAGAAAAGAAAGGTTTTTTTACCATAAAATCTTTTGATGAGTCTATTTTTGATTGTTCTAATGAAGCCAAAAAAGCTTGTCCTGTTAATATTATTGAGGTAAAACAGGTGTAGTTTTTTAGAAATAAGTTTAAAAAAAGACCTCAATTTTGAGGTCTTTTTTTGTTTTTAAGTATAAATTGAAACGAATTCTAATTCAATCAATACGAATTCTAAATGGAGCAAAAATCAAATAAACAATCAAACTATATTTGGTAAATAATCAAATAAAAAAGTGGTTGTAAGAACTTTCTTTAACCTATTTTTTCATTCTTTGAGAATGCGTATATTTACAGATTAGTGAAAATTAGATTGGGTTTTTATATCTGTCTGATAATCAAATTATGAATCATACGTTTTTAAATTTTTAGAAGTTGTTTTTGAAGCGAATTGGCTAAAAACGAGCTACTAGTAATTAAAAACTATATATAATATATACTTAAATGGCATGTGGAAGTTGTGGTACAACAGAAAATGGAGTACCTAAAGGTTGTAAAAGTAATGGTAATTGTGGCACAGGAGGAAGTTGTGGTAGTGGAAGTAAATTAGCAGTTTTTGACTGGCTTTCTAATATGACTTTGCCAAGTGGCGAAGAACGTTTTAATATTTTTGAAGTTCGTTTTAAAAACGGAAGAAAACATTTTTATAAAAATCCAGAGAATTTACCCATTACTATGGGAGATATTGTAGCTGTTGAAGGATCTCCAGGTCACGATATTGGAACTGTTTCTTTGGCAGGAGAATTGGTAAAAGTGCAAATGAAAAAGCGCAAGATTACTGAAGATCATGAAGATGTAAAGAAAATATACAGAAAAGCAAGTCAAAGAGATATAGATATTTGGCAAACAGCAAGAGGAAAAGAAGAAGAAACTCAACGTAGAGGAAGAGAAATTTTAGGTCGTTTAGGTTTACAAATGAAACTTTCTGATGTAGAGTATCAAGGAGATGGAAATAAAGCTACATTTTATTATACAGCAGATTCTCGTGTAGATTTTAGACAATTAATTAGAGATTTGGCAAGTGCATTCTCTATAAGAGTAGAAATGAAGCAAGTAGGCGCAAGGCAAGAAGCTGCACGTTTAGGAGGTATTGGTTCTTGTGGTAGAGAATTATGTTGTTCTACTTGGTTAACAGATTTTAGAAAAGTAACAACATCAGCAGCTCGTTATCAACAATTATCATTGAATCCGTTAAAATTAGCAGGTCAATGTGGTAAATTAAAATGTTGTTTAAATTTTGAATTAGATACGTATTTAGATACTTTAAAAACGTTTCCAAAACAAGATGTGGTCTTAAAAACAGAAAAAGGAGAAGCTGTTTTTGTAAAGATGGATATTTTTAAAAAACATCTTTGGTATACGTATAAAGAAGAACGTTTTAAGTGGTTTCGTTTAACTTTAGATCAAGTGTTAGAAATAATTGATTTAAATAAAAATAATGAGAAATCTATTTCGTTAGAAGAATACGAATCTGAAATTGTAATACCAGAAAAGGTAAGTTTCGAAGATGCTGTTGGGCAAGATAGTTTAACGCGTTTTGATACTCCTAAAACTAGTAAACGTAGAAGAAATAATAAAAACAGGAATAAGAAAAAACCTGTTGGTGCTGCTAATAATCAGCCAGTAAAAGGGGGGCAAAAAGGTAAACCACAAGCTAAAAATCTACAGAAACAACAACCAAATAAGCCAAACCCAAAGCAACAGCCTAGACCAAAGCAGCAATCTAAACAACAACCTAAACCTAGGCCAAAACAACAGGCTAAGCCAAAAGAAAATACAAATCCTAATGGGAATCAGCCAAAAGCTGAAGTGAAAAAGACAAATAAACCAAGAAGAAATAATAACAATAGAAATCGTAATAATAGTAAGCCAAAGAATGGAAGCGATTCTGAAAAATAAGAGTTTCTCAATTTTTTTGTTGATGCTGGTTCTTCTTCTATCATGTGATGGGAAATCAGTTTTTAATCAATACAAATCAATAGAAAACGCTTCTTGGGAAGCAAATAAAAAGGTATTGTTTGAGTATGATGTTAAAGACACTATTTCAACTAGAAATTTGTTTATTAATATTAGAAATAATAATGATTATGAGTTCAGTAATTTATATTTAATTACAGAACTTAATTTTCCAAACGGAACAATAATTGTAGACACTTTACAGTATGAAATGGCTAATGATTCTGGACGATTTTTAGGTGAAGGTTTTACTGAGTTGAAGGAAAATAAACTATTTTATAAAGAAAAAAAGACGTTTCCAGTTTCTGGAAAATATACATTAAGTATTCGTCAAGCAATGAGAAAAAATGGTGAAATTAACCCAATTCCGTTTTTAGAAGGAATTACAGATGTTGGTTTTAGTATAGAAAAAATAGATTAAGTTTCCGTTTTCACGGGAAAAACAAATTAATGTAATCTCAACAAATTTGAGAAGCAATTTTTATTATGACAAAAAAGAAAGTAGCAGATTTTAAAAAATATATTAAATGGTTTTGGGTACTAGTTCTTGGAGGATTTTTATCCCTAATTTTAATATTTTTATTTGCATCTTGGGGATGGTTAGGAGCCTTACCTACGTTTGAAGAATTAGAAAATCCAGAATCTAATTTGGCAACAGAGGTTATTTCTATAGATGGAAAAACATTGGGTAAATATGCAACAGAAAATAGAACTCCAATTAAATATCAAGAATTACCACAAAATCTTGTAAAAGCTTTAGTTGCTACAGAAGATGAACGATTTTATGAGCATTCTGGAATCGATTTTAGAGGTACCGCAAGAGCAATATTAAAACCAGGAAGTGGTGGAGCAAGTACAATAACACAGCAACTTGCAAGAATGCTATTTACTGGTCAAAAATCTAGAAATAGCTTTAAAAGAGTCTTTCAAAAAGTGAAAGAATGGGTGGTTGCTACCAAGTTAGAAAGACAATATACAAAGCAAGAAATAATTGCAATGTATTTAAACAAGTATGATTTCTTAAATCAAGCTGTAGGAATACGTTCTGCTGCAAGAATTTATTTTGGAAAAGAACCAAAGGAATTAGATGTCGAGGAATCTGCTATGCTTGTTGGAATGTTAAAAAACTCATCATATTTTAATCCTTTAAGAAGAGCAGAATTGGTTAAAAATCGTAGAAATGTGGTTTTAAAACAAATGAATAGAAGTGAGTTTATTACTGAACAAGTTAAAGATTCTCTTCAGAAATTAGATTTAGGTTTAGATGTTCATAAAGAAGGACATAGTGATGGTTCTGCAACCTATTTTAGAAGTCATTTACAGAAAGTTATGCGTAAATGGGTGCAAAATAATCCAAAACCAAATGGCGAAGAATATGATATTTTTAGAGATGGTTTAAAAATTTATGTAACTATAGATTCTAGAATGCAAAAATATGCAGAAGAAGCTATAGAAGAACATATGTCTAATTTACAATCATATTTTTTTAGTGAGCAAAAACGAAATAAAACAGCTCCTTTTTATGACTTAGAGAAAGATCAAATAAAAGGAATTCTTGAAAGAGGAAAAAAGAACTCTGAAAGATATAAGCGTTTAAAAAAGTACGGAAAATCATCAAAAGATATTGATAAAATTTTTAACAAGAAAACAAAAATGAAAGTGTTTTCTTGGAAAGGAGATATAGACACAATCATGTCGCCAAACGATTCTATAAGATACTATAAATACTTTTTACGTTCTGGTTTAGTTTCTATAGAACCACAAACTGGGCATATAAAAGCTTGGGTTGGTGGAATTAATAATAAACATTTTAAGTTTGATGCTGTGGCGCAACAAAAAAGACAAGTAGGTTCTACTTTTAAACCATTTGTGTATGCAACTGCAATTAATCAATTAAGAATGTCTCCTTGTGATGAATTTCCAAATACTTTATATACAATTCCGAAAGGAAAATATGGAATTCCAGAAGAATGGACACCAGAAAACGCAAACTTAGAATACGGAGGAATGCTAACCTTAAAAGATGGTTTAGCAGGTTCTGTAAATACAATGTCTGCTCGATTAATAGATAAAGTTACGCCAGAAAATGTAGCTCGTTTGGCAAGATCTGCAGGTATAGAAAGTGAAATTCAGGCAAATCCTTCAATAGCTTTAGGAGCAGTAGATTTATCGTTATTAGAAATGGTAAGTGCTTATTCTACATTTGCCAACAAAGGATTACGAGTTAGTCCAATGATTTTAACTAGAATTGAAGATAAAAACGGAACTGTTTTACAACAATTTACACCAGAAACCAAAGAGGTTTTAAGCGAAGAATCTTCGTATGTAATTTTAGATTTATTAAAAGGAGTTACACAATCTGGTTCAGGTGTACGTTTACGTTTGCCTTGGAAAAAACCAGGTTATGTTACAGGACATCCATATAAATTTACAAATCCAATTGCAGGAAAAACAGGTACAACTCAAAATCAATCTGATGGTTGGTTTATGGGAATAGTGCCAAATTTAGCAACTGGAGTTTGGACTGGTGGAGAAGATAGAGCAACACATTTTGCAGGAATTGCAAAAGGACAAGGTGCTACAATGTCTTTGCCTTCTTGGGCTTTATATATGCAGAAATGTTATGGAGATAAAAGTTTAAATATCAGTTTAGAAGATTTTGAAAAACCTGATAATTTATCCATTAAAATTAATTGTGATGAAAAACCTGAAGAAGGAGATGAAAAGAACATAATTATAGAAGAAGATACAGACTTTTAGTAATTTTTTAATTTACTATTTGATCTAAATTTATCTTATTATTTCATAATTTATTATCTATAAAATTAACTAATATGATAAACAAAAAAGTAAATAACGCAGAAGAGGCTTTAAAAGGTGTTAAAAGTGGAATGACTTTAATGCTTGGAGGTTTTGGTTTATGTGGAATTCCAGAAAATGCAATTTCAGAATTAGTTAAATTAAATGTTAGAGATGTTACTTGTATTTCTAACAATGCAGGAGTAGATGATTTTGGATTGGGTTTTTTGTTACAAAACAAACAAATAAAGAAAATGATTTCTTCTTATGTAGGAGAAAATGACGAGTTTGAACGTCAGATGTTGTCTGGAGAATTAGAAGTAGAATTAACGCCACAAGGAACTTTGGCAGAAAAATGTAGAGCTGCACAAGCTGGTTTTCCTGCATTTTACACACCTGCAGGTTATGGAACTGAAGTTGCTGAAGGAAAAGAAAGTAGAGAATTTAACGGTAAAATGTACATCTTAGAGCCTGCTTTTGAAGCAGATTTTGCATTTGTAAAAGCTTGGAAAGGAGATGCTGCAGGTAATTTAATTTTTAAAGGAACTTCTAGAAATTTTAATCCAAATATGTGTGGAGCAGCAACAATTACGGTTGCAGAAGTAGAAGAATTGGTTCCTGTTGGAGAGTTAGATCCAAATAATGTACACGTTCCAGGTATTTTTGTACAGAGAATCTTTCAAGGAAAAGATTACGAAAAAAGAATTGAGCAACGAACTGTAAGACAAAGAAGTTAATTATGTTAGATAAAAACGGAATTGCAAAGAGAATTGCGCAGGAAGTTCAAAATGGATATTATGTAAACTTAGGAATTGGGATTCCAACTTTGGTTGCTAATTTTGTTAGAGATGATATTGAAGTTGAATTTCAGAGTGAAAACGGAGTTTTAGGAATGGGACCTTTTCCTTTTGATGGAGAAGAAGATGCAGATATTATTAATGCAGGGAAACAGACTATTACAACAATGCCAGGAGCAAGTTTTTTTGATTCTGCAACTAGTTTTGCAATGATTCGTGGTAAACATGTTCATTTAACTATTTTGGGCGCAATGGAGGTTTCTGAAAATGGAGATATCGCCAACTGGAAAATTCCAGGGAAAATGGTAAAAGGAATGGGAGGAGCAATGGATTTGGTAGCGTCTGCAGATAATATTATTGTTGCAATGATGCATTCTAATAAACGTGGTGAATCTAAGATTTTAAAACGTTGTTCTTTGCCTTTAACAGGCGTTGGTTGTGTAACAAAAGTGGTTACTAATTTGGCTGTTTTAGAAGTAAAAGATAATGCATTTTACCTTTTAGAGAGAGCGCCAGGTGTTTCTGTTGAAGAAATACAAAAAGCAACAGAAGGAACTTTAATAATTAAGGGAGAAATTCCTGAAATGAATATTTAAAATGAAATTATTTAAAAAAACATATTGGTTAATTTATCCAATTCTAATTGTAGTCTTTATGTTGATTTTTGATCAACTATATCAAATGGATAGCCTGCCTATAAAAGCAGGTATTTGTGCAGTTATAGCTTTCATTTTATCACCTAGAAAAAAGATAGTTCTTACAGAAACAAAGAAAATAAAGCAGATAACTTGGATATTTCTTAAAAAACCAATCACTTTAGATTAAATGAAAATTATATCATACAACGTAAACGGAATTAGAGCCGCATTAAAAAAAGGATTTATAGAGTGGTTAGAAGCTGCAAATCCAGATGTAATCTGCATACAAGAAACAAAATCTCATAAAGAACAATTAGATGTATCTGAATTTGAAAACGCAGGTTATCCTTATCATTACTGGTTTTCTGCTCAGAAAAAAGGATATTCTTCAGTAGCTGTTTTTTGTAAAGAAAAACCAAAACATATAGAGTTTGGAACTGGAATTGAAACCATGGATTTTGAAGGAAGAAATCTTCGTGTAGATTTTGAAGAAGTTTCTGTAATGAGTTTGTATTTACCTTCTGGAACAAATTCAGAAAGATTGAGTTTTAAATTCAATTATATGGACGAATTTCAGGAATACATCAATAATTTAAAACAAGAAATTCCGAATTTAGTAATTTGTGGAGATTATAATATTTGTCATGAAGCAATAGATATTCACAATCCAAAAATGAAAGGTGTTTCTGGGTTTTTACCTGAAGAAAGAACTTGGATTGGTGAGTTTATAGAAAATGGATTTATTGATAGTTTCCGTTTTTTAAATCCAGAAAGACAAGAATATTCTTGGTGGAGTTACAGAGCAAATTCTAGAGCAAATAATAAAGGTTGGCGTTTAGATTATGCCATGGTTTCAGAACCATTAAAAGACAAGATTTCTAGAGCTTATATTTTGCCAGAAGCAAAACATTCAGATCATTGTCCTATTGTTGTTGAGTTAGATTTATAAAAGCATACATGAGAAAATTATTATTACTATTATTTATTACTACCAGCGTTTTTGCACAAACGGCTATCGATTCTATTCCTAAAAAAATAACAAGAGCAGATTTATTTTCTGATTATGATATTGTTTTAATAGATAGTCTTTTAATGGATTCAAAATATAAGTCTCCATTATATGATACATCAGAATATCTTATTAAAGATATAGATAAAAAAAATGTTTCAGATGTAGATTTATCTACCGAAACCTTAAAAGAAAGACTGCAAAATATTGATGCAAGAACTCCTTTTCATATTGCATATAATCCTGCTTTAGAAAAGGTCATAAAATCTTATTTAAAGTATCGAAAAAGATATTATCCTGCTTTAATGGCAAAAGCTGCTTATTACTTTCCAATGTTTGAAAAACATTTAGATCAGTATGATGTTCCGTTAGAAATGAAATATTTGGCTATTGTTGAATCTGCCTTAGACCCTACAGCAAAATCTAGAGTTGGTGCAACAGGTTTGTGGCAGTTTATGTACACAACAGGAATTCAATATAAATTAAAAGTAAGTTCTTATGTAGATGAACGTCAAGATCCTTTAAAAGCTACAATTGCAGCTTGTCAATATCTATCAGATTTATATAAAATTTTTGGGGATTGGGATTTGGCTTTAGCAGCCTATAATTCTGGACCAGGAAATGTTGCAAAAGCAATAAAACGTTCTGGAGGTTATAGAAATTATTGGAATATTCGCCCTTTTTTGCCAAGAGAAACGGCAAGTTATGTACCTGCATTTTATGCAACAATGTATTTATTTGAATATCAAAAAGAACATCAATTAATTGCAGATGCTCCTCAGATTCGTCATTTTGAAACAGATACAATTCATGTTAAAGAATCTGTAAGTTTTGATCAAATTTCTGAAACTACAGGAATTAATGCTGAACTATTACAATTATTAAATCCGTCTTATAAATTAGATATTATCCCTTTTATTGAAGGAAAAAATTACGCAATTACTTTACCTAGAAAGAATACGTTTAGTTTTTTAGATAAAGAACAAGAAATTTATGCTTTAGCAAAAGAAGATGCATCAAAAAGAGAAAAACCTTTACCAAAGTATTTTGAAATGGATAAACGCATCCGTTATAAAGTTAGAAGTGGAGATTTTTTAGGAAGAATTGCAAATAAATTTGGAGTAAGAGTTAGCGATTTAAAACGTTGGAATAGATTAAAAACGAGTCGCCTTAAAATTGGACAAAGGTTAAGTATTTATCCTAAGAGAATGGCAGTTGCAAAGGCTACAACTAACGTTGTAAAGGTTGATACAAAAACCTCAAAACAGACAATAAAAGGGAACTTTGAAATGTATACTGTTAAAAAAGGAGATTCGCTTTGGACCATTTCTAGAAAATTTAAAAATGTTTCTGTAGATAAAATTAAAAAGTGGAACAATATTTGGAGTGTTAAAAGTTTAAAACCTGGTACTAAACTTAAAATTTTTAAAAGCTAAATTCATGAAAAATATAATAGCATTATTTGTAGTAACACTTTTACTAACTTCATGTGTTGGTAATGATAAGTTTGTGATGCAACAATCTCTTGGTAAAGTAAACAAAGTAATGGTTGTTACTAAATCTAGTGATTGGATTGGAGATGTGGGTAAAGAAATTCGAAATTCTTTTGGAGAAATAATGGTAGGTTTACCACAACCAGAACCAATTTTTACAGTCTCTCAAATTGCGCCAAATGGTTTTGGTAGTTTGATGAAAGCAAGTAGAAACGTTTTAATTGTTGGTGAATCTGATAAAGAAAATTATTATGTAAAGCATAATGTTTATGCACAACCACAAACTATAATATATGTCTTTGCAAAAGATGATGCAGGCATGGTTGCAATGTTGCAAAAACATAAAAAAGACATTAAAGACACATTTACAGAGTCTGATATTAAAATGACTCAAGGCGTGTTTTCTAAAATGAGATTAGATGAAACTAAATTCAAAACAATTCAAAATTTAGGTATTTCACTAACGCTTCACGATAAATTAAAAACGGTTGAAGATACAGGAGAATTTCTTTGGTTGCGTCAGCATTTAACAAGCGGAATTGCTAAAACTGGGAGTAATAATATTTTGTTGTATTCAGTTCCTTTAGAAGATGAAAGTAAGGTTGCAGAGAATATTGTTGCTGTTAGAAATGCAATTGGTAAAAAATACATTCCAGGTTCAGATCCAGAAAAAATGTATATGATCACAGAAGAAGCATATACACCTTTTACTTTTGATGCAATTATTGATGGAAAAAAGGCATACGAAACTCGTGGAAAATGGGAAGTAAAAAACGATTTTATGGCAGGTCCATTTGTAAACTATACTGTAGTTGATAAAAAGAATAACAGGCTTATTGTTTTTGAAGGATTTACCTATGCTCCTTCTGTAAATAAAAGAGCTTTTCTTTTTGAATTAGAAGCTATTGCAAAATCTATGAAAATTAAATAAAGCATTTATTTTTTATTAAAGCTTAAACCCAAAAACAGCATGTTTTTGGGTTTTTTAATTTGCTTTAATTAGCATCAATTTCTTATTTCCTATATTTGGAATTCAACCAAAAACAATTTTATATCATGGAAATGAATTTTTTAGCTTTATTTTTAATAGCATTAATACCTTTAGTAATAGGTTTTGTCTGGTATGGTCCTTTATTTGGAAATGCTTGGATGAAAGAAATGGGTTTTACCAAAGAATCTCTAGAAGGTAAAAACATGACATTAACTTTTATATTATGTTATGTATTTAGTTTATTTGTAGCAATGTTTTTATTACCAGCAACGATACATCAAATGGGAGTGTATTCTTCTTTAGCCGGTGAACCTGGTTTTGCAGAAAGTTCAGGAGAAGCATTTACTTATTTTCAAGATTTTATAGCTAATTATGGAGATCGTTTTAGAACATTTAAGCATGGAGCTTTTCATGGAATTTTAAATGGAATTTTCTTTGTATTACCGGTATTATCTATAATTGCAATGTTTGAAAAGAAAAGTGTAAAATACGTTGCTATTAATGTTGGGTATTGGGTAGTTTGTTTAGCAATTATGGGAGGTTTAGTTTGCCAATACGGAATGTAATTTAAAACCTTATAAAATAAAAAAAAGCCACTCTAAAGTGGCTTTTTTTTATTTCTATAGATTTATTAGTAACCTATTTTTACCCTTACTCTTTGTAAAACTTCTTGTGCAACATTTTTAGCTTTCTCTTTACCAATTGCTAATGCATCATCAATTTCATTTTTGTTATCCATAAAATGATTATATCTTTCTCTAACAGTGGCAAACTTATCAATAATTAATTCGTACAAAGCTTGTTTTGCATGTCCATAACCATAATTTCCACCTTCGTAATTTGCTCTCATTTCTGCTACTTGTTCTTCTGTAGCCAATAATTTATATAAAGCAAAAACATTATCTGTATCAGGATTTTTAGGGTCTTCTAAAGCCAAACTATCTGTTTTTATTTTCATAATCTGCTTCCTTAATTTTTTATCAGGAAGAAATATGTTAATAATGTTGTCTCTAGATTTACTCATTTTTTCACCATCAGTTCCAGGAACTAATTTTGTGTGTTTTTGTATTTTTGCTTCTGGAATTACTAAAGTTTCTCCTACAATATTGTTAAATCTACTAGCAACATCACGTGTCATTTCTAAATGCTGTAATTGATCTTTTCCTACCGGCACTATTTCTGCATCATATAATAAAATATCTGCAGCCATTAACATTGGATACGTAAATAAACCAGTATTTACATCTCCTAATCTATCTGATTTGTCTTTGAATCCATGTGCTAAAGTTAGCCTTTGATACGGAAAGAAACAGTTTAAATACCATGTTAATTCTGTAGTTTCTGGTACATCACTTTGTCTGTAAAAAACAGTATTATTTATATTTAAACCACAAGCAAGCCAAGTTGCTGCTGTGCTATATGTGTTTTCTCTTAAAATAGTTCCATCTTTAATTTGAGTTAAAGAATGCATATCTGCAATAAATAGAAAAGCTTCATTATTTGGGTTATTTGCCATTTCAATAGCTGGCATAATTGCTCCTAATAAATTCCCTAAATGTGGTGTTCCAGTACTTTGTACTCCTGTTAAAATTCTTGACATGTTTGAAAAATAAACTTGAATAAAAAACGTTTTTAAGAAGACAAAAGTAAGGTTTTAAGTAAGAAAATCAATCAAACAAAAGAATATTACTACATTTGGGTCTTTATGAAATTTTTAAAAATTCCTTTTCTTTTAGTTTGGCGATTGTGGTTTTACATTTTAATGTTTACAACCGTCATAATAATGTCTCCTTTTTTATTAGTTCTTACCGCAAAAGAAGAATATTATCACTTAATGTGGAAGATGGTTAGAATTTGGTCTAAAGTTCTTATTTATGGTATGGGTTTTAGATTAGATATACAATTAGATGAAGAAATTGAAGCAGATAAGAGTTATATGTTTTGCCCAAATCATGCTTCTTTAATGGATCCTTTTGTTCTGATTGTTTTAAGTAAAAATCCTATTGTTTTTGTTGGAAAAAAAGAGTTGGTTAAAATTCCAGTCTTTGGATTTTTCTATAAAAAAGTTGTGATTATGGTAGATAGAAGCAATCCGGAAAGTAGAAAAAGAGTTTTTGAAATGGCTAAGAAAAGGCTACAAAATGGAGTAAGTATGGCAATTTTTCCTGAAGGATTAGTGCCCACAGAGAATATAGTGTTAGCTCCTTTTAAAAAAGGAGCGTTTAGTTTAGCCATAGAATTTGAAATGCCAATAGTTCCTCAAGTTTATTACGATTGTAAACGTTTTTTTTCTTGGGATTTTTTAAAAGGTGGTCCAGGTGTTTTTAGGGTGAGACAACATAAATTTATAAATACAAAAGGGCTAGACAATAGTAATATAGATAATTTGTTAGATCAAACTTTTAATTTGATGTACACTGATTTGATGAGTGATAAAAAATACATGGAAGACACAAATAAACCTAATAATGAAAGAGAGTTTAAATCACCGTTATAGTAAAAAAGAAGAAAATTTAAATGTTCTTTCACATGGCTTAGGATTATTAGCAAGTATTATTGCTTTTCCCTTTTTAGTAATGAAATCATTTACGATTTCAGGATTCTGGAATTCTGCTAGTTTTGTTATTTTCGGATTAAGTTTAATAATTTTATATGCTGCATCTACTTTTTATCACGCTGCAAAAAAACCTAAAAATAGAAGAAGATTAAATATTTTTGACCACGCAGCAATTTACGTTCTAATTGCTGGTAGTTATACACCATTTTGTTTGGTTGGGTTATCTTCTGATTTAGGTTGGTATATGTTTATTTTTGTTTGGACGTTTGCTTTAATAGGTATAGTTTTAAAATTATTTTTTACAGGAAGATTTGATAAGATTTCTACTGCCATGTATTTATTAATGGGATGGCAAGTTATGTTTTTTGCAAAACCACTGGCAGAAAGTTTAACATCATATAGTTTAAATTTATTAATTGCTGGGGGTGTTTTTTATACAATAGGTGCAATTTTATATTCTATTAAAAAGATGCCTTACAATCATGCAATTTTTCATGTGTTTGTCTTACTAGGAAGTGTAAGTCATTTCTTTGCTATTTATTCTTTATAATCGTGTTTTCTTTATAATATACTCGAAAACAAATGTTTATTGATGTGAATAATTAAAGTTAAATAGAAAATAATAATAATGGTATTAATAATTTAATAGCAAATTATTTGATAGTTAATTATTTATATTATACTTTTGTTATGCTTAATGATATTAACATATGTTAATGATTTAAGTATTATAAATCTTATTTAGGGGGTAGGTTTATTAAATTTCCTCGAACTTTTGTTCGAGGTTTTTTTATGCCCAATTTTTAAAAGGATCCTTACTAAGGATAGAGTTGTAGTACTTTAAAACACCAGTTACCTCTTTTCCTAACCAACTTGGTTTATCAAATTTTTCGTTTTCTGAGCTTAGCTCTATTTCTGCTACAATAAGGCCATTATTATCACCATAAAATTCATCAATTTCAAAAATATGTTTTCCTTTTTTAACAAGATAACGAGTTTTTTCAATCAGACTGGGTTCACAAAGTAGCAGTAATTTTTCTGCTTCATCTTTTAAAATTTCTTTTTCCCATTCAAATCTAGTAGTTCCTTCTATATTAGATTTTCCTTTTACAGTAATAAAAGCTTTGTCGTCAGAAACACGAATTCTAACAACTCTATTTTTATCAGAATTTAAAAAACCTTGTTTTATGGTTTTTTCTTGAAAACTTTCTTGCTTAAAACTATCATTTTTAACTAAAAACTTTCTTTCGATTTCTACACTCATAAAATCATTTTGAAATTTGTACTAATGTAAGGTGTTTTATCGTTATTGTAACAATAAATAAATATCTTTGATGTATAAATTATCATGATGAAAAAACTCTTTTCGATTTATTTTTTCTTGTTTTCGCTTGTTATTTTTTCACAAACAGACTACAGTGACTCTTGGGAAGATTTTTATTCTTACAACAATGTAAAAGATTTTGTAAAAGTTGATGCTACAATATATGCATTGGCAGATAATGCTGTTTTTATTTATAATACAAATAATCAGGAGATTAATAAGTTGTCTTCTGTTCAAGGTTTATCGGGTGAAACCACTACTTCAATTCATTATAACACAGCATTTAATAGATTGGTTATTGGCTATGAAAATGGATTAATTGAAGTAGTAGATGAAGATAATTCAATTACTATTTCTTCAGATATTGTAAGTTTTAATGAGTCAGGAGAAAAAAGTATTAACCATATTACAGAGTTTGATAATAAACTCTATTTGTCTACACCATTTGCTATTGTAGTTTATGACATTGAAAAACTAGAGTTTGGCGACACTTATTTTATAGGAAATGGCTCAAGTTCAATAAAAATAAATGAAATTGTAGTATTTGAAGGTGAAATTTATGCAGCTACCGAAGATGGTATTTTTATAGCTGATGTAACAAGTTCTACATTAATAGATTTTAATAATTGGAAGCATAATTTTTCTGGTAGAAACTTTACACAAATTACTTTATTTAATAATGAAGTTTATAGTGTTGAAGGATCAAAATTATACCTATTAAATGATATGAATTTATTTGAAGAAAGAACTTTTTCTGAAAATATTACAGCAATAAAAGCATCTAATTCTCATCTATCAATTTCTTTAAGTAAATCTTCAATTATTTTAGATTTAACTTTAAATGAAGTGATTCAATTTTTATCTAATACAGATATAGATTTTTCTATTAATAATGCTTTTTTTGAAAATAACATAGCTTTTTTAGCTACAAAAGAATTCGGAATTTTAAAATCAAACTTGAATCAATCTACTGATTATATAGAAATTCATCCTGAAGGACCTCTTTCTAATGATGTTTTTTCAATTAGTGTAAAAAACAAAAATCTTTGGGTTGTTTACGGAGGGTATAATGTTACTTATACTCCTGTAAATAGGCAACAAGGCTTTAGTCATTTTAATGGTGATAATTGGATTAATACCAAATTTAATCCAAGTATACCTAATGATTTAGCGGATGTTACAATAGACCCAAATAATGAGAATAAAGTTTATATAAGTGCTTTAGGAGTTTCAGCAGATATAAATACAAAACCAACAGGAGGTTTACTTGTAGTAGAAAATGATATTATTACAGAAATATATAATAATTTAAATAGTTCTTTCGAGCCTATAACAGTTTCTTTACCTAATATAAATATTAGAGTAAGCGGTTCTGCTTTTGATAGTAAAGGTAACCTTTGGGCTACAAATTATGAAATAGAAAAAGAATTAAAAAAGTTATCAGCTAGTGGTCAATGGAGCTCAATAGATTTAAGAAGTGTGCAAGACAATAGAGCCCCAGGTTTAAATGAAATTATTACTGACAGAAATGATAATGTTTGGATTGGTACAAGAAGAAATGGAGTTTATATTTATAATGAAAACGGAAATAGAAAAAAAGCACTAATTGCTTCACCTAATTTAGGAAATTTACCAGACCCAAATGTTAGAACTGTTGCTGTAGATGCAAGTAATAGAGTTTGGTTGGGTACAAAATCTGGATTGGTTGTTTATAATAATGCTTCAGGTGTTTTTGAAGATTCAACCCCAAATGCACAACCTATAGTAATTAATGGTGATGAAAATGGTTTTGGAGATAGACTTTTAGGAGATCAAACTATCAATTCCATTTCAATAGATGGAGCAGATAATAAATGGTTTGGTACAGATAGTGGAGGTGTTTTATATACAAATCCTAGTGGCCAAAAAACATTAGCTAATTTTAGTAAACAAAACTCTCCTTTGCCGTCAAACAGAATTTTAAAAATTAAAGTAGACGATTCTACTGGTAAAGTTTATTTTGCTACAGATAAAGGAATTGTTGCTTATAATAGTAAAGTTGCTCCTTTTGGAGAAGAGTTAGGAGCAGTATATGCATACCCAAATCCAGCTTTAAAAGTTCATGAAACTATAACTATTGATGGTAGAAATGGAACACATTTACCAAAAGGAACAAATGTTAAGATTTTAGACGTCGCAGGTAATTTAGTCTATGAAACAAATGTAGTTGAAGGACAAGAATTACAAGGAGGTAAAGTAGTTTGGAATAAAAAAAACCTTGCTGGTAATAAAGTTGCTTCTGGAGTATATATTGTTTTATTATCTAATGATGATGCCTCAGAAACTGCAGTTACTAAAATAGCAATTGTTAATTAATGGCAATTGTAACTACCAAAGCAATAGTATTGAGTTCGCTTAAATTTGGCGATACTAGTTTAATTGTAAAATGTTACACCCAAGATGAAGGATTAAAATCTTACTTAATTAGAGGTGTTCTTAAGGCAAAAAAAGGTGGCGTAAAAGTAGCGTATTTTCAACCTTTAACTCAGCTGAAAATTGTTGCAAACCACAACACAAAAAATAACCTAAATTCGATTAAAGAAGTACAAGTTTCTTATCCTTTTAAAACCATTTATAATGACATTGTAAAACAATCTGTTGTAATGTTTTTGTCAGAAATTTTATCCTATTCTATTCAAGAAGAAGAAGAAAATAGTTCTTTATTTACTTACTTAGAAACAGCCTTTATTTGGCTAGATATTCATGATAATGTTTCTAATTTTCACTTA